>JAPOHG010000036.1 GCA_029979565.1 bacterium | reverse complement strand
ATTTTTGACGGATTACGGTCGCTTTCGCCTTCGATCGGGTGGCGTCGCCTGGTACCGACAGAGTCGATTGACCGTGTGGGGCAATCGCTCGCTCAATCGCATGAGCCTGTTCGAACGTCGGCCTCAAACCGCCGTCGATGCCGAGGCAGGACAGCGCTACGAGCGCTACTATGCAAACGGATTGATTGATGAAGGGATCCGGTATGGAAGCCGCGCTTTTCAGGGGATATTCCTCGAGGGCAAACGACTGCCAATGAACTTCTCCTTCAAAGGGGTTATCGGAAAGAGCAATTTTAACCGCTCCGTTGAGGAGGGTAATGACAATTTCACGGCGTGTGCCCACCTGCAGAATGAGCTGAACGATTCGCTGAAGATTTCCTACAATTTCTTGCAATCATTCCGCCGAGAGTCTCCCGTTTCGGCTGATTATCAGCAGTATTCGATATCGACGGGTGAAGTGGTTTACCGGTCGAAACACTGGACGGCTCAATTGGAAGCGGGCTGGGGACGATTTGCTAATTCCCACTACGATTTGGGAGGCGGTGAAGCGGTCTTGTTCAATTTGCGTACGAATAAAAACCTTCGGGTTCCATTGACGTTTCAGCTGTACCGGATTTCTCCCCAATTCGTCAATGTCACCGGGAATTTTTTGAATACGACGGTGCTAGAGGTATTCCCAAACGTTGCAGGCGTGGGAGCTACCATTCGAACGCCTTACCAGGGTCCGATGGTGGGGCTTCAATCACCCGCCAACAACCGGCAAGGGGCATCACTCAACTTCGAATGGACTGCAGGCCGATTGAAGTTGAATGCGGGAATGGGCTGCTTTGCAGAAATAGACAGCACAGACAATGGGCTGACGTACTTGCACAACGTCAACGGACAAATGCTGGCAAGGTTGTACTTGTTCGGACAACGTTGGGGTCCTTATAACGCACTGAATTCCAACTACCGAGGCACCTATGAGGAGGTAAATATTTTTGAGGAGGACGGGATAACACCAGCTCGTCTGCGAAAGTTTTTTAGTGTAGCGGAGGTCCAGGCAAAGTGGAAGTCTGCGTTTGAACGCCGCAACATTTATGTGTTCGCCCTTGGACGCGTGAATACGTGCCAGCCTGAATTCAATCCAGTGCCCGTTTTGGATGATAGAGCGCTACTCCGTCAATACAGTTCTGAGATCGACGTTTGCTTCGAATGGAACAGCAGAACGGTTCTCGTTATGAATTATGGTGTAGAACGCATTCGAGGAAATCAGCGAACGGATGTAGGGGATAGTGGTGATCTTTTGGCTCGTAAACAGACGAGTCGCTTGCTGGGGTGGGGCATGGATTGGAGCCTGTCGAAAAGAGCGACCTTGTTTCTGCGGCACGCCCATTACCGTTACTCAGATCCAAATTTTTTGGAAAACAACTTGAGCGGAACAGAGTCGACCCTTGAAATAAAAGTGATGTTTTAATGATGATTCGACCCAAAGGACTCTTTCTCGTTTCGTTTTGTTTGTTGATGAGCCTCTGTAAAGCCCAGGAGCGGCCGACTGTTTGGTTTGATGGTTTGTCGCGTTCGTTATTTGCGCGGGATGCAATGGGAGCAGCTAGCCCAGTGGATTCAGTGTCTGAACGGAGCACGTCTGCAGGATACAATTTACTGGATCTAAACGTACACGTGAACCCGACGTCTGACATGGAGGTCATGGCGCAATTGCGTGTGCGCAACGAGCTAGGAGGGTTTTTCGGGACCGGTACGACGGTAGATGTTCGGCAATTGACGTTGCGCGGTACCATTGACAACAAGATTCGTTACCAAGTCGGAGACATGTTCTTGCGCCAAACACGCTTTACGCTATTCAATTCCGCATCAGATGCGGAGGTGTTGAGCGCCGGTTTTCAGCCGTATCGGGATGTCATTGATTATGAAAATTTTTATGGAGACAACCGATGGCGATTGCAGGGACTGCAAACGGATTTTTCTTTTCAGTTTGCTCGGTTTATTCGAACGCTGGCAATGGATGCATTCATCACACGCCCAAGGGGGTCGGTGCTGACTTCAAGTGGCACCTATTTGAGTGACCGGTTGCTTGGTGGAGCTTCTGTCGTAGCCGACATCACGAAGCAGTGGCAACTGGGGCTCCACCACGTGAATTTGTTTGAGGTGCCGAACTCGGGCACGTTGGATGTCGCTGTTCGCAATCCCGTGCATTGTGCGGTGGTGCATCATCAGCAAAGCGGGGAGCGGTGGATCCACGAAACAACTTTGCATGCCGGAACATCCAATCGTGCTTGGGTATTTGCGGCTGAGGACCAAAACGACTTGACGAGTTCGGGGGTATTTTGGGAGCTGGACTCTCGACACGAATCGAGAGATTCGCTCTGGAATTGGAATGTTGGGTACCGCTACGTTGAACCTGAGTTTCGAAGCGCTGCGGCGCAGACACGCAGGTTGGATTGGTCAAGCGCAATGCAGCCTTCGATCTTTGCAACATACACCAATGATCAGCTCGCAAGGCGCTTATCGGTTTTCGATTTGCTCGTTGATCCGCTTTTGTACAACCAAGCTCTGGCTCCTCAGCTGATGCAATTCAATCCATTCTTGAGCAACGTGAGTCCTTATAGCGACGCGACACCAAATCGCATGGGTGTCTTCGGAAGCCTCGAATGGGGGGGGATGAAGAAAGCGGTCAATGCGGCCTTGAACCTCACAGCACTCTCGGAAGTAATTGGCCAAGGAACTGAAAACAGGAGGCGGTTTGGTCGAGCGGAATGCCGGGTCCACTGGGCGGCTCCGAACCTTCTGAATATTGAAAAGGGGGTGGATGTGACGTTCCATTCAAAAGCAGAGTTGACGCGTCGAGATGGCAATGAACTTGAGGAATTGGACTTGCGCTCGATCCAGTCTTCTATGGAATTGAAGGCGGGGCTTTCAGATGCGCTGACCATTCTCGCGTCCGCATCCAATTGGACGGCCTCCGGCGAGGAATTCCTTTCCATTCGTGATGCGTATGGCAACTTGTTCAATTTCGAAGCTGTGCAGGTCGACCGTTCGGATTGGATTTTCGCCTCGGGATTGTCGTATGAATGGAGCAAGCATACCTACGCATCCATTCAGTACCAATGGTGGGGCGCTAACGATCGGGATGGAGCCATCTCCGACTTCCAATACCAGCGGCTCTTTTTTATCTTGACGATTGACTTATGAGAAATCGATTCATCCTCCCTTCTCTAGCTGTCTGTGCTATTTTGGCGCTCTTTGGCTGCGTAAAAGATGGTTACGAAGGCCCATCATTGAATGAGCTGTTTGGTGAATTTGAAATCATCGATTCCCTCACCCTCTCAACGACCAGTCCGGATTTCGCCATTGACGAGACCGTTGAATTTTCGGCAACGTTCAATAAACCGGTCAACTGGCAGTTAGAGATTCAAGGATTGTCATCGGGAGGTTCGAAGGCCTTTAGCGGCTTCTCTCAAGCCTTGGATGATGGCGCAGTGGTTTGGACCGGAACCTCCTCGAGTCTGCCATTTTTTGAGCTCGAAGATTGTGCGGTGGCCTTGATTATTGCAAACGAAGGCGTGTTATTGCACGATACACTCAGCATAACGGGCCTCGCGAATTTCGATGGCATTCGGGTGGCAGATTTCGACGCAGGACTTCCTGAAGGGGCCTTGGTATGGAGGCAGGATGGAGGGAACATGACCTTTCAATTGGCCGATGATAATCCCTTGCTTGGTACGGGCTATTTCAAAATGGGGGGGAAGGTAGGATGGGATTGGAGCTTAGGATACATTGACATCCCTGTCGACTTCTCCGATGCCACGGTAGCAGCCTCTGAGTTTTATCTCAACCTTGGCGTGCTCTCGGGCACGGTGGGAATTCCAGCGACGGATCAGTTTTTGAATGTCTCCATTTCCGAATCCGACGCGCCATTTGATGACAATCAAGCCAACAACGGTGCGGATGTTTTCGGTGCGGGTAACGAGGTGTATCGACACCAAATCCGACCCATTGATTGGAATGGATGGGAGTTCATCACCGTGCCCTATGCAGATTTTGAAGTCAAGCACGAAGGCGGCGATAATATCCGTACCCCAGGCGACATTACTGCAATTCGAATTGCATGCCAAGCCTGTCCGTTCAATGCATCTGCCGCTTGTCCAGAAAATGCCGATCGCGATGTACAGACGGATGTTGATTTCTTGATTTTTACAGAGTACTCGGACTTATTTGGCCAGGAATGAAGCACTGGTTTTGTATCGGTTGGGCTTTCATTGCACTCGCGGGCTGTTCGCAGTTCAATGAGGTAACGCTGTACAGTAACGACACGTCGGAAGTGCATCCTTTGGATTATTTTGACCAGGCGATAATTTTTCATGATTCACAAGCCAGTACTGTGACAGGCTTGCGGAATACGACGTGCAAGGAAGTGCGATTCGAACAGGGCAATAGTTTCGGCGGGGAGGACCACATGAGCATTGAGTGGGATGCAAGCCGGGGGTGTAAATTCATCGGCATCCAGATCCCCTGGGCCAGTTATGCAGCTAAGGATTTGACACCGCTCTTGGATTGCGCGGCCATTGAAATGGCCATCCGATTGGAGGAAGGCTCATTGACCAACATTCCCATGTTTTTTGGTCTTGTCGATTACGCCGGACGGCAATGCATGACCAAAATCAATTTCCTCGGGATGGATGATGGCGTGTTGGATACTTCATGGCGAAAGGTCCGCATCCCGCTGCATGCGTTCAATTACCAAAGACGGGGCGTGAACATGGCCAATATCAAGGAGCTCAAAATTGAATTCCAACGAAGCGGGCATGCCCACATCGATGAAATCAAAATCGTCCGCCACGAGCATCACTATCCAATTGAACCGGATTATTCAACCATTATTGTCTCCGGATTGCCCTTGAACATGGGGACTGCGCCCGAGGAATGGTGGGGCATCAATCCTCGCTACTCGAGCAGCTTTCTTTTTGGCGAGGAACAAGAAGTCGGTGGCTCCGATGAGGTGAATCCGATGAAAATTCAAGCAGACGTGAATACCGCTTTACCGGACGCATGGGACCAGTTTGGCGTTTCATTTTCGGATTGGAAACGAGTAGATCTGGCATCGTTACACACCACCGCGGCATTGAGCTTTGACCTGATGTGCGCGGAGATGCCGGATTTGGTGATTTCCATTCATGCGTTCTCGGGGCAGCGGCGTCAAGTTCGGACAAAACTTCAGAGCCATCACCTTGTTGCTCGAGGCGAAAATCAATTCCGGGCATACATTCCTATCCGGTCTTTTCCGGACTATGAGTCATTGGATTGGTCTGCGCTGAAGGAGGTGCGATTCCGCGTTGAGGAAAGTGCTCGTTTCGACTTTGCCAACCTCAGGCTCATCGAATTCAGAGGAAACCCCAAAAACCCAGTGGCGTGGAAAGGATACGAGTGAATCATCCATTGCGCATTGTTCTGTTGCTGCTGTTTGCTCTTGCGGCCGTGCGAGGAAACGCCCAAACCGCCCATGTCGAAGTCATTCAGAATGAATCGGGATTCCAGCTGTTGCGCGACGGCGAGCCCTACTTCATCAAAGGGGCGGGTGCCAAGGATCATTTCGACTTGCTAAAATCATCTGGGGCGAATTCCATTCGGATCTGGAGCACGGGCCGAGTTGATCTGCTCGATTCGGCTGCGCAGCACGGCATGACCGTGGCCCTTGGGCTTTATGTCCGACCCGAGCGCACGGGTATGGATTACAACGATACGTATGCCGTCCGCGGCCAGATTGAGCAATTGAAGACAGAGATTTTGAAGTACAAGGACCATCCGGCGTTGCTTTTGTGGGGAATCGGCAATGAGATGGACCTCCGGTACTCCAACTTCAAGGTGTGGGATACAGTGGAGGAATTGGCGCGGTTCATCAAGGAAGTGGATCCACATCATCCTACCATGACCGTCATTGCGGGGTTGGATCCGTCAAAGGCACACATGATCAAGAGCCGATGTCCGAGTGTGGACATTCTTGGCATCAATGCCTATGGTTCAATTGAAAACACACCGGCCAACATTCGAAAATTCAATTGGGACAAGGCATACATCTTCTCTGAATGGGGCGTCAACGGTCCGTTTGAGGCTCCACGAACAGCCTGGGGAGCTAAAATTGAGCCGCCTAACGGGGTCAAGGCTAACATGCGACAGCGCCGATATGCGGATCGAATTTTGGCAGATTCAGAGCGCTGCTTAGGCAGTTATTGCTTCCTGTGGGGGCAAAAGCAAGAATCCACAGCTACGTGGCATGGCATGTTTACAGCGGATGGTCATCCCACTGAGGCGGTTGATGTCATGCAGCAATGTTGGACGGGATCTTGGCCAGCTAAACGGGCTCCTTCCATTTTGGATATTCAGTTGAACGGTATCGGATGGCGAAAGGACCATGTGATGCATTCAGGCGAAGAAGGTATCCTGCATGTGGACATTGAATCCCCCCCTGATGATGCATTGACGATAGAATACAGGCTTTACCGCGAATCGCAATCCCGGGCAATCGGTGGCGACGTGCAGGAGGAACCGGAGGAATTATCCATTGAAGTCACAGTCGTTGATGACGCCACGGTCTGGTTCCGAGCCCCTCTAGAAGAGGGTGCTTACCGAATTTTCGCTTTTGTTCGAAACGATCGGAATCAATTTTCGGTCGCCAACGTACCTTTCCTTATTCGCTGACATCAAAATTGTCCCCTATGAAACCCATGCTTCGGATCCACACCATTTCGCTCCTTGCAGTCGTGACCTGTTTCTTTGGCTGTGCTGAACAGAAGGAGGGCGAAACGAAGCCGTTGAACGTGCTCTACATTATGGCCGATGATCTGGCATACCAGGCCATAAGCGCGTACGGTTCACCCATCAGTAAACTCGCTCCAACGCCAAACCTGGACCGGATTGCCGCCAACGGTGCACGTATGGATGCGGTGTACTGTACCAATTCAATATGTGGCCCGAGTCGGTCGTCCATTCTGACAGGCAAATTTTCGCACCTCAATGGCTTTTACAAAAACGTAGACGGCGGGGACTTTGATGGTTCGCAGATGACGTTCCCCAAGATTTTCCAAGCCAATGGTTACGAGACGGCGGTAATTGGAAAATGGCACCTGGGCACGGAGCCTACGGGATTTGACTATTCCAAGGTGTTGATTAATTGGGGAGGGCAAGGGACGTACTTCAATCCACAATTTTGCATCAACGGTCAGGACACAGTGGTCGAGCACACGCGCCACTCCACGCAAGTCATTGAGGACGACTGCATCGACTGGCTGACCCAGCGTGATTCGGAAAAGCCTTTCATGCTGCTCTACCAATTCAAGGCCCCTCACCGGGACTGGCGTCCGGATTCCATGTACCATGACCTTTTTACGGATTTCGATTTCCCCTTGCCTGAAAACTTCAACGATGACTATGCAGGGCGGCCAGCCGCAGCCGAGAACATGATGGAAATCGAAAATCACCTGAATCGCAGGGATATGAAACAGGAAGCACCTCTTGGTTTGTCGAGGAGGGACTCGATGCGCTGGCTTGCCTATGGCGATAAAGGACAATTTTGGACACCTCATGATTCCCTCCAAGGTGAAGCCTTGAAATACTGGAAGTACCAGACCTACATCAAAGATTACTTGCGCTGCGTAGCCGGTGTTGACCGAGCGATTGGCAGGGTCTTGGACTACCTTGAAGAAACCGGCCTGGATGAGAACACGTTGGTCGTCTACACCTCGGATCAGGGATTCTATCTGGGGGAACACGGGTGGTTCGACAAGCGTTGGATGTATGAAGAGTCATTCAAGATGCCGTTCTTGATTTCATGCCCCGATCAAATTGCCCCCAACTCATTTTCGGACGAATTGGTCATGAACATTGATTTCGCCCCAACGTTGCTCGATTTTGCAGGCTTGCCTGTTCCAGACGAGATGCAAGGGAAGAGCTTCAAAAATGCCCTCGTGGAAAACCAGAGTTCCAGCCGCGACGCGGTGTATTATCATTATTACGAATACCCCATTTGGCACAAGGTTCAGCCGCACTACGGCATCCGAACGGATCGCTACAAACTCATTCATTTTTACTATTCCATGGACGAGTGGGAGCTGTATGACATCCAGAATGATCCGGAAGAAATGCACAACATCTACGGCGAGGCGGATGAAACATTGATTGCTGACCTGCGTCATAAATTGGACTCATTGCAAGTGATGTATGGAGATACGGCTTCGTTGGAAGAAATGCGGCTCATGACTGACACCGTCATCACTCGAGTTTACAATGAGCCTATGAAAGTAACCAAATGAACGTGGGGCGGCTGATTTGGCTCCTAGCTGCTTTCGCTCTAACCGAAGCAGGGGCTGCTGCCACTTATTTCGTGAGCAGTTCGAGTGGCGATGACGACAACAGTGGCACGTCCGCTGATGCTCCTCTTCAGTCGATAGAGGCGTTGAATGGAATGGCATTTGCACCCGGAGATTCGATTCTCTTCCATGCCGGAGAATCATGGCATGGGATGTTCTGGCTGCACGGTTCAGGCATACCTGAATTTCCAATCGTTGTAGGGAAGTATGGCGAAGGTCCACGTCCGGTGATCGATGGCAACGGTTACCAGACCTCGTTTCTATTGTACAATGACGAATGCGTTCATATTCAGGATATAGAGTTTACCAATGACGCTAGTCATCTTGATGAAAATGGCGAAGTAAAAAAGCTGGAGGGATTTGGCGGAGAATCCAATGATTGGGGTTCCGGTAAAAACGTGCGATTTGGAATCAAAGTGGTCGCTGACGAGCAGTCAATTCAACACATCCATTTCGACAATCTGTTTATTCATGACGTGTTTCCTTCGCCTGATTTAGTCGCGAATGAGCACAAGGGCTATGGCATCAAGATTGAGACCCAATCCGATCTCGAGCAGAACGCAGTGCATCTTGCAAATGATGTTTCATTTTCAAACCTAACCGTGAGCCTAACGGGGCATTATGGAATTTGGATTAAGTCGCTGGGCTTAAATCAGAATGATACGTTTAAGAACCAAGACGTTGAGATGAATTCTTGTCTTTTTGAATACACAGGCGGATCGGGTTTTGTGCCCAACAAATGCGAATATGTCACCGTGCAGAATTCCACGTTTAATCATACGGGTTCGGATGTAGATGAGCGCATGTGGAAGCGGGGAAGTGGTATGTGGACATTCGATTGCCGCAATGTGATTGCACAGTTCAATCAGTTTAAAAATGCCCACGGTCCGATTGACTCGTACGGAGCACACATCGATTATGGGAATGAAAATGTCCTCTTTCAGAATAATTTTAGCTACAACAATGAAGGAGGTTTCGTCGAAATCCTCGGCGACAACATCAATTGCGGGTACCGCTACTCATTGAGCATCAACGATGGGTACCGGGTAGATCAAGAGGGTGCACACAATGGAAGAACGCTCAACATATCTGATTACTGCGGAGAATCAAATCCCGGCTGTTCAAGTACGGGATCCTTCGTGTACAACAACACAATTTACATCGGGGACACACTCGCTCCTGAAATTCGAATCAAGCCCGGTGTAGGAGAATTCCATTGCTACAACAACCTATTTGTTTGCAACCCGGCCGGAGCAGAATTACTCTGCGACGTTTCTGAAGAGTCCAATGACCTCAACTTCAATAATAATTTGTTTTTCGATGCATCGAGGTATCAATTCGACTCTGGCGGAGTGGTGACGAGCGGTGGGATTTTTGCAAATCCGCTGCTTCAATTCGAGGATTCTTTGGGAGGCCTTGATGCGAATATTTACAAGCTCACGGCTCAAAGCAGCGCCTTTGAATCCGGATTGACCGTTTCCGAATTGCTGCTCGCCACGGCATCCTTTGATCATGTTTCGTTGCTTGATTTTTACGGAAACAGTGTTGGCGAGAATGAGCCTTCCATCGGCGCACATCAACCCACATTGGGCAGTTTCTACTGTGGTCCCGGGGCAAACTGGAATGAAGCTGATCAAAAATGTACGGCCTGTTTGTGCGATGGAGATTTCGATGGGGATGGCAACTTGACAGTGGCCGATTTACTCATCTTCATCTCCAATTTTGGCATCAACTGAGTGAGTGCGGGGCACTATTAGGATTTGTGGCCTCAGGTTCGTATATTACTCTACTAAAACGCTGATTATCAGTATTAAACTCATGCTGCCATGCTTCGATTAGCTCTCATTTCTTTGTTGAGTTTTTTATTGAGCTTAACTACGTTTTACGCTCAAACAGCAATCGACGATTGTAATTTATTCGAAGTCACGGAAAACGATGCTTGGCCATTTGTTTACACTGCGGTCGAGTCGGATGACCCATCGAGTTCAAATGAACAAGTACTTGAAATCGTCGTTGACGAACTCCCTTCAGCTGGCGCAAGTATCCGGGTCGCAAAAACCGTTGCCAATGGCAATTGGTTCTTTGGCGAGCCCATTCAACTTGAGTTGGGCTCGAACGTCATAACCGTTAGCTCTGTTTCGTTCGCACGGACAGTGAAGTTCCAGTTTTCTTCGGGTGAGGTTACTTTTTCTGAATTGTTTTTGAATTACCTCGATATAAACACTTGTGTCGCCAGCACGGGGGGAATTGCAGTTGATTCGTGCAGTGCATTTGAACCGGGGCCCAATGAGACTTGGACACACGTGCTCACTGCTGTTACGTCTGATGATCCGGCAAGTGGTGAGGAGCAGACGCTTGAAATTGAGGTGTCTGCCTTGCCCGAGGGTGGGGCACAATACCGCGTGGCGAAAACTGTGGCAAATGGCAATTGGTTCTTCGGTAACCCCGTCGAGCTCAGCTTGGGTTTGAATACGGCCACTGTTTCAGCTGTGACTTTTCAACGAACAGTCAAGTTTCAATTCAGCAGTGGTGAAGTAGAGTTCACTGCGCTTTCCCTCAATGGGATAGAGGTCGCATGCGATTTAAATGAGATTTTGGGTTGCACCGATTTTGAAGCGGAGAACTACGATGCAAACGCTACTGCTGATGACGGTTCTTGTACGTACCATCCCTCATACTACTGCGGCACTGGTACTTCTTGGGATGATTTAGAAGAAAAATGCATTGCTTCGTCAAGTTGTACGGGAGACCTCGATGAAGACGGTATGGTTGCAGTGCCCGATTTGCTCCTATTCCTCTCGGCCTTTGGGAATGCCTGCGAGTAGACTGTTGTTTCCAGGAAAGGGATGAGCCATTGATGGCCTGTGGGAATTCGTAATTGACGAATCAGGACTACATTCACTTCCATGATTCGTCCCGCATTCCTCGCGCTGCTCACCGCAGCTTGCCTGTTCTCTGATATTCCTTTCGCGCTTGGCCAATCAACGGCCGTGCTCGAAGAAGGACTTGAATTCCGGTGCATCGGTCCCTTCCGCGGCGGCCGCTCGGCGGCGGTGACCGGTGTCGAAAACGAGCCGATGACCTTTTACATGGGCGCTACCGGCGGCGGGGTTTGGAAAACCACCAACGGCGGTACCACATGGGAAAACATCTCCGACGGCTACTTCGGCGGATCGATCGGCGCCGTAGCGGTGAGCCCTTCGCATCCGAACGTCCTCTATGTGGGGGGCGGCGAGGTCACGGTGCGCGGCAACGTTTCCACGGGCACGGGCATGTACAAATCCGTCGACGGTGGGCGCAGTTGGTCCGCCATCGGCTTGGCCAATTCCCGCCACATCCCCCGCGTGCGCATCCACCCACGCAACCCGGACATCGTGTACGCGGCTGTCCTCGGCGATTTGTTCAAGGACTCGGAGGAGCGCGGCGTCTACAAATCCACCGACGGCGGCTTGAGCTGGAAGCGCGTGTTGTTTGCCAATGAGCGGGCCGGTGCCGTGGACTTGGTGTTTGATCCGGTGAATCCTGAGGTGCTCTATGCCAGTACCTGGAACGTGCGCCGCACACCGTACGACTTCTCATCAGGCGGTCCCGGTTCGGCGCTTTGGAAATCGACCGACGGCGGCGCGACGTGGACGTCGCTCATGGACAACGACGGCCTGCCCGAAGGACCACACGGCATCATCGGCGTCACGGTTTCGCCGGTGAATCCGGATCGCGTCTGGGCCATCATCGAAAACGAGAAAGGTGGCGTGTACCGTTCGGACGACGCGGGCGCCACGTGGGAGTTGCTGAATTCAGACCGCAGCCTGCGCCAACGCGCTTGGTACTACACGCGCATCTACGCCGACACGGAGGACGTCAACCGCGTCTACGTCATGAACGTCGCTTACCACGTCTCCACTGATGGCGGGCGGACGTTCGAGGCGCGCTACGCGCCCCACGGCGACCACCACGATTTGTGGATTGCCCCAGACGACGCCGACCGGCTCATCATAGGCGACGACGGTGGCGCGCAAGTCAGCTACGATGCCGGCGCAACTTGGTCGACGTACATGAACCAGCCGACGGCCCAGTTCTACCGCGTCACCACCGACGATGCCTTTCCGTACCGCATCTACGGCGCACAGCAGGACAACTCCGCCATCCGCATCGATTCTCGTTCGCGTGGTCGGTTCATCACCGACGCCAATTGGGAAAGCACGGCAGGCGGTGAGAGTGCTCACTTGGCGCCGGATCCCAGCGATAACGACATCGTTTACGGCGGGAGCTACGGCGGTTTCCTGACTCGGTTTAATCACGATTTGGACATGGCGCGCGCCATCAACGTGTGGCCGGACAACCCCATGGGCAGCGGCGCTGAGGGCATGCGCTACCGCTTTCAGTGGAACTTCCCCGTGTTCTTCTCGCCGCACAACCCCGAGCACCTGTACACGTGCTCGCAGTTCGTGCACCGTTCTACCAACGGCGGCGCATCCTGGGACATCATCTCGCCCGACCTCACCCGAGGCGAGGCGGAAAAGCTCGTTTCCTCCGGTGGCCCCATCACCAAGGACAATACAGGCGTGGAATACTACGCGACGGTTTTTGCCGCTGCGGAATCGCCGCGCGAACCCGGCTTGATTTGGGCCGGTTCGGACGACGGCCTCATCCACGTCACCCGCGATGCCGGGGCGACATGGAACAACGTCACCCCGAAGGGCATGCCGGCCGACGCTTTGGTCAACAGCATCGAGGTTGATCCGCACCGCGACGGTGGCCTCTACGTCGCCGCCACCCGGTACAAGTCCGGCGACTACGCGCCGTATTTGTACCATACCGACGACTACGGCGCCACTTGGCGCTCCCTCACCAAGGGCATCGACCGCGGGCATTTCACGCGCGTCATCCGCGCCGATCTCAACACGCCGGGCCTGCTGTACGCCGGGACGGAGTTCGGTTTGTACGTGAGCACGGACGATGGCGTGAATTGGCGCTCGTTCCAACTCAATTTGCCGGAGGTGCCCATCACCGATTTGGCGCTCAAGGACAACGACCTCATCGTCGCCACCCAAGGCCGCAGCTTCTGGCTGCTCGATGACCTCGACGTGTTGTGGCAGGGGTTGGAGGGTTTCGATGCCGCCCGGTCGCATCTGTTCCAACCGCACCCGACGGTGGGCTACGGCGGAGGCAACGGCTCAGAATCCGCCACGGCCGGCACCAACCACCCTGCCGGCGTGCGCGTGAACTACCACGTGCCAGAAGGTGTGGAGGATGCCACGCTCACATTCCGCGACAGCGAGGGCGCCGAAATTCGCTCGTATGAGGGCAGCGACCTGGACATTGCCCCGGGGCTTAATCACTTCGATTGGGACATGCGGTACGAAAAGGCCGACGATTTCGATGGGCTCCTGATGTGGTGGGGGACGTTGAGTGGTCCGGTCGCGCCTCCCGGGAATTATACGGTGGAGTTGGCAGTAGACGGCGATACGTTGGTGTCGTCGTTTGAGGTGCTCATGGATCCGCGCGCCGAGTGCTCGAGGGAGGACCGCATCGCGCAGTTTGAATTCCTTAAAAGCATCCGCGACAAGGTTGATGAGACCCACGATGCCATCCGACACATGCGTTCGGTCAAATCGCAAAGTTCCGCCCTCCTCGGGCGCCTGGACGAGGACGATTACCCTGCCATCTTTGAGGAAGCGCGCGCGCTCGATTCGCTGATGACAGCAGTGGAGGAGGTCCTCTACCAGACCAAACTCAAAAGCAGCCAGGACATGCTCAACTTCCCCATCAAGCTCAACAACAAACTCGCTCACGTGGGTTCATTGGCGAGCATGGGGGTGTATGCACCCACCGAGCAGATGGTTGGAGTGCGCGACGAAGTCACGGCCTTGATCGATTTCGAGCTCGCGAAATGGCATGCGCTGCGCGATGAGCGGCTTCCGGGGTTCAATGCCCTGATCCGCGAAAGCGCGATTGATCTGATCGGGGTGCCGGAGGAGTGAGGGGGCGTTATCGCACCAAACTCACCGTGCCTTGCCGAACCACCGGATACCCCAATTGGTCCCGGTACGTGACTTTCCAGAGGTACAGGCCGTTTGGCGCATAGTGCGTGCCGCCGGCACTTTCGCCCAACCACGGGCGTTCAGGGTCATCCGTGCTCCAGATCAGGTCACCCCAGCGGTTGCGCACCTCGAGGTCGTACGACGTAACGCCCAGGGCGACGGGCAGCCACACGTCGTTGAGGCCGTCCTGATCGGGGGTGAAGGCTGTAGGGGCGTGGAAGATGGTACCGTTGACGACCACTTCGCCCCAAGCCGTAGAAGTGCAGCCGTAGGGGCTGGTGACGGTTTGGATGACTTCGAAGGTGCCACCGTCGCTAAAGATGTACTGACCGTTGGGTTGGCCGAGGCTGCCGCCGTCGCTCATCCAATAGGTCACCGTCGAGGAAGATTGCGCCAGCGACTCGATCTCGACTACTGGCTCCAACAATTCGACAACCTGCGGAGAAATGGTAAAGCCGGCCTGCGGAGCGGGGTACACCGTCACAGCGTCCTCCACAACGAATGAGATGCTCGCTGGGCAATTGCCGGTCGAGACGGCGCTTACGGTGACGTTGTAGGTGCCCGGCAGTTCGTACACGTGCAAAGGCATGTCCTGAATGCTGGAAGCGCCATCGCCGTAAGACCAAGCGTAGTCGAGTTCACCTGTGGGCGCAGCATCGGCCAAGGTCACCGAAAGCGGCACACACCCTGCGGCCGGCCACACCTCGACATCGAATGCACTGAGGTCCGGCGGCAATTCAATGAAAATCGAATCCACCACGGAGGCGGCACATCCGATCTCGTTGATCGTTAATTCGACTTCGTGCCAACCGCCACTGGCAAAGGCTATGTCGCTCACGCCCACGCCGGTAGCAGACGGAGGAGAGGCCTGCTCAAACGCCCAGGTGTAGACGGCGCCAGGGAATTGCGCGCCGGCACCCACAAAATCGAAGCTGTTGCCCTCGAGGCATTGTTGGCCAGGCGGGTCGAACGAAGGGGTGGGTTCGTGCACCAACAATTCGTAGTCAGCCGATTGCAGCAAGCATTCCAACCCGGTGAAGGTCACCTCCAACAGGTAATTGCCGGCATCGCCAAACGCCGCATCTGCGATGTAGGCGGTGGCGTTGTTGGCGCTGAAGCCATTGGGGCCGGTCCAGGTGTAGTTGGCGAGCGATTGGGCGAGCGGGTTGTTTTCGAATTGCGGCACTTCGAGCGCGACGTTGTCGCCGAGGCAAGTCGTTCCGACGGGCTCGATAGCCACGGGCGGACAAACACCGGTCTGTACTTCAAGCACGGTGACCTCGTCCACGGGACAACCGTTGGCATCCACCAGCGCACTCGCGCCATCGTTGAACTGCGAGTTTCCTGAGATGTCGCCCTCCCCGTAGATGTAGGCGGCGCCGGTCAGCGTGCCATCGCACTGCAAAAGCAGGCAGTCGTCAGTGAGTTCGACCTGGAATTTGAAGGCAACGCTGTCTTGGCCCAACGGGTCGTTCGTGAGCAGTCCGCCGGCCAGCGCGTTCGCACCAATCCCAACCCGGACCCGAACGAGTTCATCGGCGATCAAGTATTCCCCTTCATCGTCGCCGGTGCCGTCCGTCATCCAACCGGTTTGCGGTCCGGCCACCCACTCGAGGCTGCCGGAAACAAAGGAGGTTCGGAGGTCGAGCCCCATTTCCATGTAAACATCGACGGCCGCATCGGAGCCGAGGTTTTTGCCCACGACGGTGTACTCGAGGATGTCCCCGGGTTCAGCGATGCCGCCGTTGACGTCCTCGATGAAGACGGTCGCCCGGAGGTCCGGTTCATACACGTCGATGACGGAGGTAATGACTTGGACCGTGATGGATTCGCCGCCCGTGGTGACGCGGATTTCGGCATCGGTGGCGTTGTTGGTCAGGAAATCGAAGTCGCTATTGTCAGGGACAAAAACATTGGCGTCGTGGCCCAACGTATTGTTGAAGGCCGGCTCGCGCCAAGGGTTCATGACGCCGTCGGTGCTGTGGGTGCTGTTGAAGACGTTGTTGATGTCGTGGGTGGCGTCGGAGATGTACTCGAAGGTCCCGGCGCCATCGAAACCCAATTGGTCGCCGCCTTCGCCGCGGTCGCCGTCGTAGGCCACAACACCGAGCTGCAGGTCGACCGGGCCGTTGGGCGGGGTGAGAAAGCCAGAGATGGGGACGTCGACGGTGCTGTTGTCGCCTCCGCCACCCCAGCCGGCTGTGATCATCGCCAATCCATCAAACACGGTCAAGTTGCGCATGGGCTCCAAGGCGTCTTGGTAGACGATGACGAGCACCCAACCGCCCCATGAGGAGTTGTTCTCTGTCGCGATAACGTTGGCCAACGTGTAGCGCGTGTTGACCGGGTTACTGGCCACCCAATCCGTGATGTCGGCGAAGCAGCAGTAGTTGTCCACGCCGGAAGCGTCGAATTCCCATTCGCCCTCGGCTTCAATATCGATGTAGGGGTCGGCGTCGCTGGCGCGGATTTTGACTTGATCCCTCAGGCTCTCATTGGGAACGAAACCGTTGCCCAAGCGCCCAGCCCAATACAAACCTGCGAAACTGATTTCGGCGCACGTGCCGAGGCTCAAGCTGTCCGAGGAGGAGCACCACGTGTCGGGGTCATCGTCCCCGTCGTAGTACTGCATGTCGTGGTTGTTGTTGTTGGACTGCGGAAACTCAAACGGCAAGGCCTGCTGCGCTTCGGTGCAGTTGAAGCTGCCTCCGCAGTACATGGTGGTGTTGGCGAGGAATTGGATACCGCCGTTTTGTTGCGCTTGAAAGCGGATGTCAAAGTCTTCAACGACCTGTGCAGTCACGGCATAGGGTAAGGCGAATCCAAAGAGCGCGACGAAAGCAAGGGCAATAAGAAATTGATGGTTCATGCGGGTCACGCTGCTACAACTGCGAAAGTAGACATGAAGTTGCCCCACAGACGAAAATTTAGGGTAATCGGAAAGCTCACGCGAAACAAAACCGCTTGCCGCGTCGTACTTTTGCTGTTGCACTGCGCTCAGCGCGGTCGCTGTTCTTTGAACTCTGGGGCCGATTTTGGATTTGACAGCAAGATGACAAATCGGGTAAGCATGTCGAGCACTTGTTAGCACAGCTCGTTAAACCTGAACTTTCAAGTCAGAAATGACAACACTTCCTACGCGCTCGCGGCCTAATCGACTCAGTCGGTTCGCCTAATTCACGTCACCAGGTGGCGGAACGAGCTATCCCGAAGCAACGTACGGACCCTTCCGCGGCTTCAATGGGGTATCAGGTAAATGGGACTAGTTAAGGGTGGGTCCGACACCCGGCGCGAAATTTACTGGACTAAGCCGCCAGGTGGGTTGTCTGTGATCAGCCTCCGGTCGAAAACCAATTGCAGAATAAACATGTAGAAAGCACGGTTCGTCCTTGTTTGGACGCGGGTTCGACTCCCGCCGGCTCCACTTAGTGTGAATTCTTTGTCACATAGTTTATCAGGGATTACTGGGGTTTCAGGTTGTATGCCCGCTGAAAGGACTCGAAAGAAGCTCTGATTTTTTGCAGTGATGTGTCACAAATCGCGCTGCTGCGAAGTAGTCGTTCCTAAACACTACATGAGATGTTAAGGAAGCTGCTCGGATTGGCCCCAATGTTAGAAGAGGATGGATCGTACAGCCCGTCGAAATTGGCCTTGAAATTGGGTACGGTCAAGAAGACCGATTATGACCATTCGACGTATCAGAAGTACAGAGGGCGTCGATCCAAAGTGCTGGTTGTTTGCACAGAACAAAAGGACATGCGGATGCGCAATGGCAAGCGCTTCTCCACGGGAAATCATCCGGTTGAAGCGCTGGTGCCGATGCTGCACCTGCGCGAGGCAGGATTTGAGTTTGAAATTGTAACCGCGACGGGTCAGGCTGCGGCATTTGAGATGTGGGCATTTCCCAATGAAGATGCAGCCGTTAAGGGCATTTTTGACTCGTACAAACCTCAATTCGAACAGCCTGGTTGCTTAGAAGACGTGGCTGAACGACTCGCTGATGGCCCGTCCGATGGCCACCCTTATGCAGCGATCTTTATTCCCGGTGGACATGGTGCCATGCTCGGCTTACCAGAAGATCCGAATATGGGTAAGTTGTTGGCTTGGGCCAATGAGCAGCAAATCTTCATCATTACGTTGTGTCACGGGCCGGGTTCACTCTTGACGACTGCCCTAGATGGAGGGCCCTTTCCCTATGAGGATTACCAGATGGCAGTTTTTCCAGATTCAGTGGATCAAATGACGCCCATGCTGGGTTATCTACCCGGTCACATGCCATTTGGCTTGAGCGAACGTCTCAAGGCCCTCGGCGTTAAGGTGATCAACAAGAAGGGTGATGACACGGTTGTTCGTGATCGACATCTTCTTACGGGAGCGAGTCCACTTGCATCCAATAAGTTGGGAAAGTTAGCGGCAGCAACCTTATTAGCAGAGTTAGATTGAAGAGGCTCTGATTGGATTTTAATGTTGCATCAGGTAGTTGCAGCGTACCACCCAAGAGCGGTGGTCGTGCATAATTGTAATAAAAATTCCATGCAGTTTGGCGAGAAAACTCATACCATGTGCGCTCTAGCTAACGACTCTTAATGACCGTTGACGTGGTGAGGTCGCGTGATGAAAAAAAAG
>JAPOHG010000035.1 GCA_029979565.1 bacterium | reverse complement strand
GTTCTCCTTGTTGATGGAGACGGTTTTGTAGCTCAAAGTATCCACAGCTCAGTGTTTTGAATGTTCAAATTCTCCCCGAAATTGGGGGTGCGAAGATAGCAAACGGATGTTTACAACCCAAGCCATCTTGTGGACAAAAATTCGGGAATCGGTTAATTGCTTGTATTCACCCTTCCCGGCGAGGGTTCCACAAACGACCAATCGCCTGTTTCAGTGCGGCCCTGCGCTCGGTTATCAAGGGTCGGAAATACCTGGATCTGGCGCTTCACATTGCCCTCCGGATCGAGGAGAAACAACACCTCTCCAGATGCCGAAAGCCCAAACGGGAATCCGCCCCGGCCATTTTCGTAGCCCAGAACAACCGAGCCGGGCGCCAAACACCCACCGGGCAGTTCCCAGCCCACTTCGGTCAAATCATCCGTGATGCGCCACCCTGCCAGCGAGCATGCCGCGTCGGAAGCGTTCTGAACTTCGATGTAATCCGCCGGCTCGCCTTGGGCGTGTACTTCGGTGATACGAATCTGGTCCGCCACGCACTCGGAGCACGTTCCGCTCATCGAGGCACGCTTGCCCCTTGCGTAGACCCGGGCCGGCGGGATGCGTTTGAACGGCTGGTCCGCTTTGCGCAAAGCGAAAGACGTCTGGATGCGCAGCACATGGGACCGCCACGGATCGGGCTCCAACCACTCGTTGCCCCACAGATAAGACACTTCAACATCCCATCGCTTGGACAGCTCAGCGCCCAGGCTCGCCTGCCATCGCTCGCTCCACCGGCCACCCTGCCGGTGAAAAACCTCCCAACTCACTTCTGCATCAAGCCAATCATTCAGACGGTGGCCGTAGCCGACGCGCGACCGAACAGTCGGCATCAATGGCGTTGCCTGGCCCTCGGGCCGTGAACCACTGAACAAGGGGTGTGCGTTCCAATCCTCGGTCGTCATGAGGCGCGCGGTCCATTTGCCTTGCCCAACTTTCCAACTGCCAATGGCCCGCAGTGCAATTCTGCGCCGGGCGGCGTACCCGCCGTCCAATTGCTGACGTTCCGAAAAACGCCATTGCATGTTGAGGTCCCAGTGTTTGTTCACCCGGTATTCCAATGCCGCATCTACCAACCCTTGCTCGTGCCATGACGCCCCTTGCGTCCAACGGTTTTCCCACTGCAATGACCACGACCAAGTTTTATTCAGGGATTGACCCACGCCCGTTCCCACCCAACACTCGGCATCGGTGTATTGGCCGTTTGCCGAAACCGCAAGCACTGAGCATACCAGTAGTACAACGCTACGCACGGAGCTCAAATGTCTTTGTAGATGCGCAAGGCCCCGATATCCAACACCTCTTCGCCTGCTTCAATTTCAAATTGCCGGACGATGGCGATGTCCGGGGAGTTGTTGAACGGCGGCAACGTGTCCTCGCTGTATACATACACGGTGTACGCCCCCGGCCGCAATCCGTAAAACGCGAATTCGCCGTCGAAATTGGTTTGCACACGGTCGTCCGGCCCCACCCGATCGCCGTACGTAATGAATACATCTTCATCTGCAGCAGGCACAACCACGGCATTTGCGGGATTCGTAATAACAATGCGTTGCTCGAGTTCCACGTTGCCGGTGACGGTCGTGATGCCTCCCTCACCAGGGGTCCGTGTGCATCCAAACAAGGCAAAGGTCACAGCAAGGGACAAGGAGAATATGCGCATGCTCCGGGGCTTTTTCAAAAATGAATCCAATTCTTACGTCTGCAAAGTAGGGACTCCCTAATTTCGAACACAATATTAGTCGCCGCATGGTTCCCCACGAAGAACATTCTCCCCTGCAACACACCGGACTTGGTGAAGGCCGCATTGAGGTTGTCTGTGGGCCGATGTTCTCAGGAAAAACCGAAGAGCTGCTCCGCAGGGTGCGCCGCGCTCAAATCGCTGCACAACCCACGGTCATTTTCAAACCGTCGACAGATACCCGTTACCAAAAAGACCACGTGACCTCGCACGATGCAAATGCCTTGCCGTCCGTGACCGTCGGCTCGAGTCAAGGCATCATCGACTACCTGCGGGAGCAACCGCGCCCGGTCACCGTGGTCGCCATCGACGAAGCGCAATTCTTCGATGCCGAGTTGCCCGCCATATGCGTCACTTTGGCCAACAGCGGCATTCGGGTCATCGCTGCCGGATTGGACTTGGACTTCAAAGGCATTCCGTTTGGCGTTATGCCAGAGCTGCTGGCCTTGGCGGAAGAGGTCACCAAGCTCCATGCCGTGTGCATGGAAACGGGCCGTCCTGCTCATTTTTCGCACCGCATCGCCGGCGGCGAAAGCACCGTGGAAATTGGTGAAAAAGACCGCTACATCCCGTTGACCCGTCAGGCCTTTGTCGAAGCGCGAAAGCAAGCAGATCGCCGCGAATCCTCGGCCGAATGACCGTCGGTGCATGGAAGGCGTGGCTGGAGCAGGCCTCATCTACGCATGTCGTGAACGCGACAAGTGCGCCCGTCCCTGAGGACACCTCCTTGTTCATCACCCAAGATTCACGTGCCCTGCTGGCTGCACAGCCCGGAGCCCGAGCATTTGTAGCCCTCCCGGGCAACTGGCACGACGGTCACGCATTCCTCGAGGAGGCCCACGCCCATGGCGCGCGTTACTTCCTGGTCAGCGACACCGCAGTCGTGCCATCCTTGCCAGAATCCGACGTAGTTCGGTGCGCCGATCCCGTTTCCGCCTGGCAATCACTTACCCGGCATTGGCGGGATGCGTGCGGGACGTCCATCATCGCCATCACGGGAAGCAACGGCAAAACCACCGTCAAAGAATGGCTCCTGCAACTCATCGCTCCACGCACCGTCGCCTTTGGCAGTCCCCGCAGTTACAACAGCCAGGTCGGGGTCCCTTTGGCGCTGGCCGAACTGACCCCTGACCATGCTTGGGGCGTCGTTGAAGCCGGCATCAGCCACCCCGGTGAAATGGCCCGACTCGCTGATTGCATCGGTCCCAACTTCGGCGTGCTCACCCACCTCGGTGAGGCCCACCTCGAGAACTTCGCTGACGCCCATTCCCTGAGCGATGAGAAACTTGTCCTGTTCAACGGCTGCAACTGGGTGGCCATGCCGGGTTACCTGCATTCCGCTGCAACGCAACTCCGTTCACAAGGCATCACCGTGCACACGTGGGGAGAAACAGAGCACGATGCGCTCCAAGTGACGAGCACGCTGCAGGGCGAAGGAAGAGCTGTGGCTGCGGTGTACGATGGCCAACGCTTGAGTTGGTCACTGCCATTCTCGGATGAAATGGGGTACCGCAATGCCATGACAGCCGCATTGGTGGGTTTGGTATGGGGTGTGCCTACCGAAGAAATCGGCGACGCATTGGACCGGTTCCGAGACCTGGAACACCGCATGCAACGCATCCGTAAAGGCGACGGCATGTGGGTGCTTTCTGATGCATACACCAACGATTGGGACGCCTTGGGACTTGCGCTGAGCGATTTGAAACGCATCCCGGGCAAGGCCAAAAAAGGCGCGATCATCGGGCCGGTTCCCGGCATGAAGGCAGAGGGTAATAAACGGCTCAACGCATTGCTTGCCGCCAACGGCATCGACACGGTGTGGGCCATTGGTGATGCCTGGACAGCGGACAGCGACCAACGATGGCGGCAACTATCCTCAGCAGAAGCGGCGCTGGAGGCATTGCAAGGAGAAGACAACCCCTTTCACGGACACCATGTGCTCGTCAAGGGGCCTCGCGCCGAGCGATTTGAACGGATCACGGAGGCCTTGGTACAACGTGGGCACACCACGCGGTTGGTGCTCGATTTGGAAGCGCTCACCCACAACCTGCAACAACTCCGCCGGTACATCCGCACCCAGTGCCCGAAAGGCACGGACCTCATCGGAGTCATCAAAGCGAGTGGGTACGGGACACACGCCGCAGCCATCGCGCGGGTGCTCGAATTTCACCGCGTTCCCTTGGTGGCTGTCGCCTGCACGGAAGAGGGGGTTGAATTGCGAGCCCATGGCATCACCAGCCGGATCCTCGTCTTGAACCCCACACCGGACACCTTTTCGGCCTTGCTCCAACACCGATTGGAGCCCACTGTCCATTCCGCAGAACAATTCGAGGCGTTGGTCCGTGAGCTCGGGCATCACGACTCCCCCTGGCCCATTCACCTCAAAGTGGACACCGGGATGCACCGATTGGGGTTCACTCCTGATGACGAAGGTTTGCTCCGGATCGCCGGTCACCCGCGGGTTGAGGTGAAAACCGTCTTCAGCCACCTCGCAAGCGCAGACCGGCCCGACCAAGACGCCGCCACACGCCACCAATCCGACGCATTCGACCGTGCCGCAACGGCACTTCGAACAGTGTGTCCGAACATCAAAACCCACTTGCTCAACTCCGCCGGATTGATGCGCTTCCCGCATGCAGCCGGAGATTATGTGCGGGTCGGAATTGCTTTGCTCGGCGTGGTGCCGGCCGACATAATGGGCCTGAAGCCTGTTGTTCATTTTGAAACTGCGATCGCTTCCCTGCACCGCATCCCACCCAATGAAGGCGTCGGCTACGGGCTGGAAGACGCCGCCGCCCAGGAGCGCATCCTTGCAACCCTGCCCGTTGGGTATGCCGATGGGTACCCACGAAGCCTTTCAAATGGGCGTGGACACGTGGTGGTTCGGGGCGAACGTGTGCCCGTCGTCGGCAAGGTGTGCATGGACATGACCATGGTCGATGTCACATCCATTCCGGATGTGCAAATCGGTGACAGTGTGGAACTGTTCGGCCGCCACCTGCCCATCGAGGAGGTAGCCCAAGCAGCCGGAACCATTGCCTATGAAGTCTTGTCTCGCATTCCCATGCGCGTGCTCCGGGAACAACGTGGCGGCTGATCTTAGACTGCCTCCTTCAAGAAGTACTTGTACTGCATCCGCGTGATCCACCAGTACATGACCGGCACGATGATCAACGTCAAAAAGGTGGCAAAAGTGAGGCCGTAGATGATCGCCCAGCTCATCGGTTTCCAAAAGACGTTGTTATCCCCCCCGATGTAAATCCGCGGGTCGTATTCGGTGACCAATGTGACAAAATCAATGTTCAAGCCAATCGCCAACGGCAACAAGCCAAGCACCGTCGTGATGGCGGTAAGCAAAACCGGTCGCAATCGGGTGCGGCCGCCTGTGACAATGGATTCAACCACTTCGCTGAAGGGCAATTGCGTATCCACGTTCTGGTCCCGCCGCTTGCGTTCGCGGATCAAGTCCGTATAGTCGATCAGTACGATGGCGTTGTTCACCACGACGCCGGCCAGTGAGATGATGCCGATCATGGTCATGATGATGACAAAATCCATTTGAAAAATGACCAGCCCCAACAACACCCCAATCAAACTGAAAAACACGCTGAATCCAATGATGAACGGGGTCGTGATGGAGTTGAACTGTGCCACAATGATGAGGACAATCAAAAACAGCGCAAGCAGAAGTGCCCGCGATAAAAACGCCAACTCCTTGGCTTGCTCTTCCTGCTGACCCGTAAACGCGAAGCGCACACCCTCCGGGATTTCAAGCTCTTCCAAGGCTGTTTCCATTTGTGCCACAATTTCATTGGCGTTGGCGCCCTCCAACACATTTGAGCTCAGCGTGATGATGCGGTCCAGGTCCTTTCGCTTAACGCTGCTGAACGTCGTGCTCCGCTCTGCTGTTGCCACCGCGCTGATGGGCACCTCCTTGATTTGTCCGTCGGATGCGCTGCGGAAAATCACCTTCTGGTTCATCAAAGCATCGACGTTGTTGCGCGCCGACTCTTCAAAGCGAACATTAATCGGATAATCGTCCTCGCCATCCTTGTAAGAGCTGACTTCACGGCCGAAGAGGGCTGTTCGGATGGTGTATCCGATGTTTTGGGTGGACAGACCGTAGCGCCGCGCCTTCTCTCGATCAATGGTAATCGGCAACTCAGGCTTGCGCTTGTCGACGTCTATTTTCAATTCTTCAACCCCGGCGAACTCAAGCCCTCGGAGGTACTGACGCATGGAATTCGCTGTGGCCAAGACGTCGTCGTAGTCTTCACCGCGGATTTCAATGTTGATCGGCGGACCTTGGGGCGGCCCGTCCGAGTTTTTGGTCACCACGATTTCCGCTTCTGGATAACCGCTTAATCGCTCACGCACGGCCCGCAACAGATCACGGGTCGATTGCCCCTGACGCTCTTGGAACTTTACGAAATTCACCACGATGCGGGCTTTGTGCGGAGTGTTCCCCAGCGACGGACCCTCCTGCGGATCGCTCGTGCCGTTGCCCACCTGGCCAATGACTGAGTTGGCCATGTACGATTCGAGTTCACCGGTCTCCGTGTTGAGGCGCTTGAAGCGATCCTCGTTCAAGACTTCGAGCACCATGCCTTCGATCTCTCGCGTGACGCGGTTGGTCTCCTCGATGTCCGTCCCGATGGGCTTGGTGATGAATATGTTCAGATACTGCGGTTCGTTGCTAGGGAAGAATTCAACCTTGGGTGGAAATGCTCCTAGCAGGGCAAAAGCTACCACCATTAAGCTGGCCGTTCCGAAGAAGAAAAACCACGGGCGGCGTTTGGCCAAAGCAAACCGCAAGAACCGGTCGTAACCTCGTTCCAGGCGTGGCAAGAACCGGTCCTGGAAAACTTGGGTAGCCGGGCTCAACACGTACGCATTCAACGCCGTCATCAAACCGGCGATGATGAGTACGTTGCCAAAGGCCGTCACACCCAATGCCAAGAACACAGCGCCAAAACCGGCCAAGGAGAGGCTCACCCGGATGGACCGGCGCTTGTTCACCGCTTCCTCACCCACGCGCATGAACACCGACGTCAAAACCGGGTTGATGACCAGCGCCACAAACAACGACGAGCTCAAGACCACGATCAGTGTAATCGGCAAGTACTTCATGAACTCCCCGATCAAGCCCGGCCAAATGGCCAGTGGCATGAACGCCGCCAGCGTGGTTGCCGTGGAAGCGATGATGGGCCAAGCCACCTCACCTACACCGAGTTTCGCGGCGGCAATGGCGGATTTGCCCTCATCCATCAGACGATAGACATTCTCCACGACCACAATGCCGTTGTCCACCAGCATGCCGAGCGCCAATACCAGCGAGAACAACACCATCACATTGAACGTGATGCCCAGGGCGCTGAGGATCATGAACGACATGAACATCGACAGCGGAATGGCGACCCCGACGAACAGGGCGTTGCGCAACCCGAGGAAAAACAACAAGACTCCCACCACGAGTAAGACTCCGAAGATGATGGAGTTCTGCAACTCCTCAACTTGCGTGCGGGTTTGATCGGATTGGTCGTTCGTGATGCTCACGTTAAGATTGGAGGGGAGGTAGGACGCCTCGGCCTCAGCGATGATGCGGTTGATGCCATCGGATGCAGCAATCAGGTTTTCACCGGCGCGTTTGATGATGTCGAGCGACACCACCGGCTGGAGGTATTCCCGCGCATAACTCGTTTTTTCCTGCTCCACAAACCGAACCGAAGCAACATCGCGCAGGTAGATGGGAGCGTCCGCCTCGCTTTTTACAATCACGTTTTCGATGTCTTCCATGGACTGGAAATCACCAACGACCTGTACCGTGCGGCGGTAATTGTCGACCAGCAGGTCACCGCCGGAGATCGTCACGTTTTCTTGTGCAATCGCACCGGAAATGTCATTGAAGCTAACCTGCATGGCTTCGGCCCGGAGGTGGTCCACGACAATCTCAACCTCCTTGTCCATGACTCCGCGGATGTCCACTTTGGAAATCTCCGGAAGCTCTTCGATGTCCTCTTCGAGTTGCTCTGCGTAGCGCTTCAACTCGTCCAAGCTGTAGTCGCCGGAGAGGTTGACGTTCATGACGGGCAACAACTCCGTGAAGTTCAGTTCGAACACGTTTGGATCCGCGGGCAGGTCGTCGGGGAATTCCGGGTCGGCCTTCGCCTTGTCTACTGCGTCCTTGACCTTGCGCAGCGCCTCGTCCGGGGTCACATCGAAATCAAACTTGACATCAATGGCACTGTAGCCTTGAATGGACGTCGAAGAAATTTCGTCCACGCCCGTGATTGTATTGATCTCCTTTTCGAGGGGGCGCGTGATGAGCTTCTCGATGTTGGTTGGGCTGTTACCCGGGTACGGGGTGCCGATGTAAATCTCGGGGATCACCACCTCGGGGAAACTCTCCTTCGGTACGGTGATGTAACTGTACAAGCCGCTGATGATGATGATCGCCATCAGCACAAAGACCGTGGTGCGGTTGGTGACGCTCCACGAACTCAGCCCGAATTCCCGGGCGCCTTCTTGGGGTTGAATATCTTCCATGGGGCCTTACTCCTGGATGATGCTTACGGCTTGCCCGGCAACCACGCGGGTGGCGCCTTTTGAAATGACGTCTTGGCCGAATGAAAGGCCGCGTTCCACGAGCATGACATCGCCAGAGCCCATGCCCATTTCGAGCACGCGCTTCTCAACCGTCCGTTCCGCGCCTTCGCCCGCCGCCACAAAAACGAAATCATCGCCGTTGATGTCCTGCTGAACGAGGGAGCTCGGAAGCACGAGGGCGCTGTCAAGATTGACGTCTTCAAGCCAGACACTCGCGAACATGTTGGGCAAAAAAGAGGTGCCTTCGGGAAGCGGCAACGTGATTTCCAGTGTGCGGTTCGCCGGGTTGATGAATTGTCCCACACGGCCAACGGTGGTCTCAATAGTATCCACACCGCTCACGATGACCATGGCTGGCATCCCCTTGTTGATTTGACCGGCGTAGTGGTCACTCACCATGGCCCGAACCTTCATGTCGCTCAGGTTCACGATGCGCACCAGCGGCGCGCCCGGAACGGCAAATTCACCCGTCTTGGCGAGGCAACGGTCCACCACTCCAGGGAATGGAGCGCGCATCACGGCCATGTCCTTCTGCTCGGACAGCGTCTCCATCGACCGTTGGAGGGATTCGAGTTGCGTCTTGGCTTGGAGGTATTCAATTTCCGAACCGATCTCCTGGTCCCAGAGACGCTGTTGGCGCTCGAACACAACCTCGGCCAATTCCAGCTGGGTCTTGAGTTCGGCCATCGACCGCTCGATGACGTCCGTGTCGACTTTGACCAGCGGATCTCCCGTGGCGACTTGCGCACCCTCCCGGACATACACGTCTTCAATGCGGCCACCGAACTCAGACGTCAGCAAGGCATTGCGGTCGGTTTCCACATTGCCTTGGACCGAGAAACGGTGCGTGAAAGGCTGTGGGTTGAGTGGCATGATGCCAACTTGAACGGAAGTGGTTGGCGTTGTTGTTGCCGACGCTTCGGTGGGGGCTTCTGCTTCACCGCAGCCGGTCCACAGCAGGGCCGCAAACGTCATCAAAGGGAGCGTTCGGAAAGAAATATTCATGACAGAGTTCATCGTTTTTTTCATTTTTCAAAAGCAGACAACGCCGCTTGCAAGGCCACGCGGGCATTCAACCAATCGAGTTCAGCGCCCAGGCGTTTGCCTTTGGCTTCGAGCAACCCATTTCGCGATTCATTCCACTCGAACGACGACACAACGCCTTCGTTGAAACCAATCTCTGTCTGGGTGTAAATCTTCTGAGCGATGTCCTCGGCTCGGCGCGTGTTGTTCATGACCGCGGTAGCATTTGAGAACGCAGCTTTGGCATTGGAGAATTCCATCTCCGCCGCTTGCGTCAATTGAGCCAATCCAATGCGGGCCCGTTCTTCCTCAATCTTTTTCTTTTCTACGGCTTGGCGACCGCCAAAACTGGTCCACAGTGGCATGGAAAAGTTGACCCCCCACAGCTGAATGGGATACCACTTCTCATCCGCATCGAAAAAGTTGAAGGCATCTCGTTGGGCGTTGGATTGGTTGGTATAAAACGCCGCAATCTGTGGCCACCCTTGGGCTTGTTGGTT
The DNA here is from genome assembly GCA_029979565.1 of bacterium. GTDB lineage: Bacteria > Bacteroidota > Bacteroidia > Flavobacteriales_D > Sanyastnellaceae > UA16. The sequence continues at coordinate 9,705 of JAPOHG010000035.1, read as the reverse complement.
CTTGAGGTTCAGGCCTGCCAAATCGAGGTACACCTGCTGCTCTTGCAGCGCGGGCAGCGCATCTGCGTTGAACGGTCGGCTGACCCACTCTAGTTCCTTGCCGTTTTGCAATAAGTCGCTCATCTCATCGGTAACCGTCAGTGCATCGGTGAGTCCGATGCCCATTTGGAACGCGAGCAAGCCTTTGGCCAGTCCGACTTGCTGTTGCGCATTGAGGACCTGAGCTTCCAATTCGGTTCGTGCCAATTCGAGGCGGTCCACACTCAAGGCGTCAGCGAAGCCCGCCTGCTGCAATGCCTCCACCTCTGTTTTACTTTCCGCGAGCAAGGCCACTGCCTCCTCAGCTATTTCCAATCCCTCCTTCGCACCCAGCACCAAGTGATACGCTTCTGCCACCTGCTGCATCACCTCATCGGCCGTTCGCTCCGTCGCACGATCACGCGCTTCAACAAACAGTTGGGAGGCTTGCAGCCCAACGAAGTACGAGCCGCTGAACACCAGTTGGCTTGCCTGAATTCCGACGTTGGCGGTGTGCGCTTGTCCGAACTGGAATTCGGAAATGGCATCGGGGTCGACGGGGGGCGCCTCCAACGGAACTCCGGTCTCCTGCGCAACACCTCCCAGAAACGAGGTCAAGTAATCTGGAAAGCCGAACACATCTCCACCGGCCACTTGGGTCGGAATGTCGATGTACTGGCTGTAGTCGGCCACGAGGTTGACTTGAGGCAGTCCGGTCGCGAGGATTTCCTTCACATCACGCTCCGCCTTCGAGCGATCGAGCGCCGCGTACTGCATAGCAAAGGCATTTTCCAACGCAATGGCTTGGGCCTCTTCCAAGGACAACGCGTACGTGGTTTGGGCCGCAGCCTGCGGAAGGGGAAACGCGGCCAACAAGACCAGCGCCCAACCCGGGGTTTTCGTTAGGAGAGTACTCATGTAAAGAGGTTTTCTTCTTTGATTTTTTCTTCGAGGAACGCAATCCCCTTGGCGGTGGCGATGGCACGGATGTGGTACAGCGCCGACTCGAGGTACAATTGCGACAGCGGCGTCGCGTTCGAAGGATCTTCTGCAATGGCACGCACCTCATGGCTCAGGCTGATCAGAAAGCGCGTCGTCACTTCGGGGTTCACGTCCTCTCGATACAATCCCTCGGCTTGCCCGCGGCGGATGTTCTCCTCCATGGTCCCCCGGAGGATTTCATCGCGCCGCTCGTTCACCATGCGGAACGCTTTCGGGTGGTACTTATTCAGGTCAAACAGCACACTCGGGTGCATGTCCGATGCAATCTGGTGGATGAACCGAATCAGCTTCAATTCGGCCTCGATGGTGTTTTCACTGATGGACTTGGCCTCCTCAATGACCTGCTCCATCTGGGAACAATGCCAAGACATGCACTGAAAAATTAAGTCGCGCTTGTCGCTGACGTACTTGTACAGTGTTTTTTTGGAAATGCCCAGTTCGCTGGAAACTTCGGCCATGTTAACTGCTCGCACCCCCAAACGCATGAAAACCGAGGTCGCTCGTTGAATCAGGGAATCCTTGGCTTCAAGTGTGGTTTTATCTGCAGACAGCTGTTCCATTTGCGGCTGCAAAAGTAAGCCACAGGATGTCTGAAGGAAACGAAAACAACGTTAAAACGTTTCCAAAATCACTCGTCCCGAAGGTCCAAGCCCCAGAGCTGCAACAGCCCCTTCAGTTCGCTTTCGGAGAATACAGCGCCCTTCACCTGGTTCACTGCCGGGTCCAAGGTCCATTGCTCGGCCGTTCGGAAATCGGCCTTCTTCAAATTCGTGCGTTCGAACACCGCTTGCAGCAAGTCGCATTTGGCGAATTTGACCCCCTCGCAGTTCGCTGCCGTAAAGTCATTGTATTGGAGTTTGCACTCCAGAAACTGAAATCCGCGCACGTCCATTTCTTGCCAGGTCGAGGCTTCCAAGTTGCATCGTTCAAACCGAACACTTAGCCCCAATGGGTTGCACACCTCAAAGGTGATGCCCAGCAATTTGCACCCCTCAAAACGCACATTTTGGAAACTGACCCCTAGGGCCTTGATGTTGGACAAATCACAGTCCATGAAGTTGCAGTCCTCGAAGCGGCTTTGGCGCAAATCCGCACCTGCCCAGTTTACGTTTCGGAACGTGCACGCCTCGAACCGCGCGCCCTTCAACTCCTCCCAAACGCTGGACGAATCGTAGGTTTCTTCGTAGGCATCAATCATGCCCCAACGCCTTGCGCACCACGTCGTCATCCGCATGGGCCGGCATGGTCACCTTCAAACGCGGCTCCTGTTCCATGGCTCGGCGGATGGCCCATTCGGCCCCTTCATTGCGCGCCCAGCTGCGACGGGCAATGCCGTTGTTGACGTCCCAGTGGAGCATGGACTTCAGGCGGCGTTCTGAATCGGCGCTGCCGTCGATGAGCATGCCGAATCCGCCGTTCATCACCTCTCCCCAACCGACGCCACCGCCGTTGTGCAAGGAGATCCACGTCGCACCGCGGAAAGCGTCGCCAGCAAAGTTCTGCACGGCCATGTCCGCTGTAAAGGCCGAGCCGTCGTAAATGTTCGAAGTCTCTCGGAATGGCGAGTCGGTGCCGCTCACATCGTGGTGGTCCCGACCAAGCACCACCGGACCGTCCAGGCGGCCGTCGGCAATGGCATTGTTGAACGCTTTAGCGATCTCCATCCGGCCTTGCGCGTCTGCGTAGAGAATGCGGGCCTGAGAACCAACCACCAAGCGATTGGCTTTGGCCCCCTTGATCCACCGAATGTTGTCGTCCATCTGCTGCTTGATGTCATCAGGCGCTTGCTGCATCAAGCGCTCCAACACCTCGCATGCAATCGTGTCGGTCAGTTCCAAATCTTCCGGCTTTCCGCTCGTACACACCCAGCGGAACGGTCCAAAACCGTAATCAAAGCACATCGGGCCCATGATGTCCTGCACATAACTCGGGTACTTGAATCCGTCGCCTTCTTCGTTCATCACATCGGCCCCAGAGCGAGAGGCTTCCAACAAGAAGGCGTTTCCGTAATCGAAGAAGTAGGTGCCCCTCGCTGTGTGCTGATTCACGGCGGCCGCATGACGACGCAAAGAAGCTTTCACATGGGTTGCAAACGCTTCGGGGTCCTTTGCCATCATGTCGTTCGCTTCGTCAAAGCCCAACCCGGCCGGATAGTATCCACCGGCCCACGGATTGTGCAAAGAGGTCTGATCGGAACCGAGGTCGACAAAGAGGCCTGCTTCATCAAAAGCTTCCCACACGTCCACGACGTTGCCAAGGTAGGCGTAAGAAACAGCCTCCTTGGCCTCCACCGAAGCCTTGACCCGAACCGTGAGTTCCCGCACGTCCTCGACCACATGGTCCACCCATCCCTGCTCGTGGCGCTTGTAGGCCGCGGCAGGATTCACCTCGGCGGTGACGCTCACCACACCGGCGATGTTGCCCGCTTTGGGTTGAGCACCGCTCATGCCGCCGAGCCCTGCGGTCACGAAAAGCTTACCGGCAGGGCCAGAGCCGTCCTTGTCGTTCATGCGCACGGCGTTCAAGACGGTGATGGTGGTGCCGTGAACAATGCCCTGCGGCCCGATGTACATGTACGATCCCGCGGTCATCTGACCGTATTGAGAAACCCCCAAGGCGTTCATGCGCTCCCAATCATCCGGCTTGGAGTAGTTGGGAATCACCATGCCATTGGTCACCACCACCCTTGGCGCATCGGTGTGTGACGGGAAGAGGCCCATGGGGTGGCCGCTGTACATGACGAGGGTTTGTTCCTCGGTCATTTGGCTCAAGTACTGCATGGTGAGGCGGTACTGGGCCCAGTTTTGAAACACCCCGCCGTTGCCGCCGTAGGTGATGAGTTCTTCCGGATGCTGCGCCACCGCGGGATCCAAGTTGTTCTGAATCATGAGCATGATGGACGCCGCCTGCGCCGATTGCGCGGGGTAGGCTTCGATGGGCCGAGCGTGCATGGCATACGATGGGCGCAACCGGTACATGTAAATGCGGCCGTAGCGCTTCAGTTCCTCGGCAAATTCCGGGGCCAATTCGGCGTGCTGCTCAGCGGGGAAGTAACGCAATGCATTGCGCATGGCCAATTCCTTCTCCTTCGACGTCAGGATGTCCTTGCGAACCGGTGCATGGCTCAGTTCGGAAGAGCGAGGTTGAGGCGCGGGCAGCTGAGCGGGGATTCCCGCCTTGATTTCCGCTTGGAACAACTGCAATTCGTTGGCGCTTGTGGCTGATGTCATGCTTTCTTGATTTTCCCGGTGCGTTTGTCAAACCCGTAAGGGCAATGCTTGCAACCGCTCTGGCAACAATGACCGCGCTTGAGGTGGTATTGTTCGGTGAAAACAATGTAGCCCTCTTCGCTGTGGTAAAAGTCCCCCGGTTCCAAATCGCTCCGCATGTTGCAAATTTACCACGTATGAAACCGATGCCTGTTTTTAAGACCGAACGCGTCACTTGGTCTGCAGCCGAAGCGGCCGGAGTTGAGCTCTGGGTGCGGCGCCTGGATGCCGTGGATTCACCCGCGCCGGGCAACAAGGCCTGGAAACTGATGTACCACGTCGAGCGCGCATTGCTTCAGCCGCAGCCTGCGTTGCTCACCTTCGGCGGCGCGTGGTCCAATCACCTCCATGCCACGGCGGCACTAGGGGCGGCCCGTGGGTTGCGCACCATCGGTGTGGTCCGAGCGAGCGAGGCCGAGCTGGCCCACCCCACACCGACCCTGCAAGACTGCATGGATTTCGGCATGGAGCTCTTCCCGGTTTCTCGAGCCGAGTACAAGGAGAAGGACGCACCGTTTTTTAAGGCGTGGTTGCGCGACCGCTTTGGCAATCCTTGGATCGTCCCGGAGGGCGGAAGCGGGGCGCTCGGCGTCATGGGCTGCAAGCACCTCATTGAAAACGCTGAATTGGAGCAACCGTGGGATGCCGTCGTGGTCGCCGCAGGCACCGGAGCCACCGCCGCCGGGCTGCTTCTGGGACTGAAGGGAACCGCCAAACTTTACGTGGCCAACGTGCTCAAGGGGTTCGACATGGGGCCGGCTATCGAGCACCAATTGACTCTCGCGCTCAATGACTCCACGTGGTCGCATGAACTCGGTGCTCAGTGTACGGTTTGGAACGACGCCCACCTGGGCGGGTTCGGGCAAATTCACGAATCCCTGCAAAGATTTATCGGTGGATGGGAGGCTGAAACGCGCATTCCATTGGACGGCGTTTACACGGGAAAAGCGCTGCTTCGTTTGGAGGAGGCATGGCGCGAAGACCCCGATTGGAGCGGCCGGCGCGTCCTGTTTATCCACACCGGAGGGCTGCAGGGAAACCGCTCGTGGCGGTGAAGATCGAAAAATAATTCCAGGCTGTATAACAAGCCGTTTGGCGGAGTAAATTTGCCCCTCAATCCCCGCCCACAACTGGCCTGTATGAGCGACTTTCTCCAACACGAATGCGGCATTGCAATGCTTCGATTGAAGCAACCATTGCAGTACTACATCGACAAATACGGAAGTGCATTTTATGGACTCAATAAGATGTACCTGCTCATGGAGAAGCAGCACAACCGTGGCCAAGACGGAGCCGGACTCGCCAACATCAAGTTGGATGTGCCCCCGGGCAAGCGGTACATCTCCCGCATTCGTTCCGTGGACTCGCGGCCCATCCAAGACGTTTTCAGCCGCATCATGCCCCGTTTTGAAGGGCTTTCTTCTGAGCAACTCAAAGACGCTCGGTTTCTTCAAGAGGAGATGGCGTTCACGGGAGAGTTGTTTTTGGCCCACCTACGCTACGGAACATACGGCAAAAACCAAGTCGAGAATTGCCACCCGTTCTTGCGCCAAAACAACTGGCGAACCCGTAACCTCGTCGTTGCTGGCAACTTCAACATGACCAACACAGACGAGCTGTTTGACAAGCTGGTTGGATTGGGACAGCACCCCAAGGAAATGGCCGATACCGTGACCATTCTCGAACGCATCGGTCATTTTGTCGATGTCGAAAACCAACGGCTCTTCGATCAATACAAGCAAGAAGGACTTGCGAATGAGGCCATTTCTGAGCGCATTGCGGACGAGATTGATCTGCCCACCGTGCTCAAGCATGCAGCCAATTCGCTAGACGGCGGGTACGTTATGTGCGGCATGATCGGCCACGGCGACGCATTCGTCATGCGGGATCCGAACGGCATCCGCCCTGCGTTTTTCTACGAAGACGACGAAGTGGTGGTCATCACGAGCGAACGGCCGGTCATTCAAACCGCCTTCAATGTCAGCACCGAGGACGTCAAAGAAATCCAGCCGGGACATGCCCTCATCATCAAGCGCGACGGCACGGTGTCCATGCCACTGGTCAAGCAACCCGGTGAGCGAAAAGCCTGCAGTTTCGAACGCATCTACTTCAGCCGCGGCAACGACCAAGACATTTACACCGAGCGCAAAGAGCTTGGGCGTCAGCTGGTGCCACAGATCATGGAAGCGGTTGAACACGACCTGGATAACACCGTCACGAGCTTCATCCCGAACACGGCAGAAGTGTGTTTTTACGGATTGGTCCAAGGGTTGGAAGACCACCTGAGCCAAGCCAAAACCTCGCGCATCATCGGCTTGGGCGCCAACCCTGATCCCGATGAAATCAAACGCATCCTCAACGAACGCGCCCGCACAGAGAAAATCGCCATCAAAGACGCGAAGTTGCGGACCTTCATCACCGAAGATGCCAATCGAGATGATCTTGTCGCCCACGTGTATGACATCGCCTACGGCACCGTCAACCCCGGCCAAGACAACCTCGTTGTCATCGACGACAGCATCGTGCGCGGCACCACGCTCAAACGTTCCATCCTTCGCATCCTCGATCGCCTCAACCCCAAGCGCATCGTGGTCGCCTCCAGCGCCCCGCAGATCCGTTACCCCGATTGTTACGGCATCGACATGGCGCGGCTCGGAGACTTCATCGCTTTCCAAGCGGCCATCAGCCTCATCAAAGAGCGCGGCATGGAGCACCTCATCGATGAGGTGTATGCCAAGTGCAAAGCTCAAATTGAGTTGCCCAAGGAGGAAAACACCAACCAGGTGAAAGCCATCTACGAGCCGTTCACGACGGAAGAGCTCAACGACCGCATTTCACAGCTGCTCACGCCAAAGGACATGAAGGCCGAAGTGAAAATTGTTTTCCAGAGCATCGAAGGATTGCACGCGTCTTGTCCCAACCACCAAGGCGATTGGTACTTCACCGGTGACTTCCCGACGCCCGGCGGACACAAGGTGGTCAACCGAGCCTTCGTCTACTACGTCGAGGGCCGAAACGACCGGGCTTACTAACGCTGGATCACCAGCTGCTGGGCAGCACCTTCGCCGCAGCGAACCAAGTACGTTCCAGCAGGCAAGTCACTCACGTTCATGAGCTCTGCACGCAATCCAGGCCGCGCCAGCTGACGCTTCCACTCCCGGCCATCCATGCCATACACCACAACCTCCGAACCCGGTTGGAGTCCGACCAATGTGACATGATCGCGAGCGGGATTCGGCATCATAGCAAACGCCGATGCCTCCATCTCGGGTGTGTCCACGACGTATTCATCCAACCAAATTCCTACAGCCGTTTCTGTGACCACCGGCTCACCCGTGATGGGTGTGTCCACTGTGGAAATGTTGAGCAAAGCCGCCAATGTGATGGGGTAATCAGCTGAGAAGAAATAGTCTCCGGTCACCACCACCTCATACGTGCCCAAGAACGTCGAGTCCACCAGCACCTCGGTCATCTGCACACGGTAAACATCGTCGTAATAAACCATCCCGGGCAAGCCGAGGGTTCCCGATGAAACACATTCGGCGGTCACCGTGCCTGTGCGGTACACCGTAATGCCGGCCGTGCCATAGTCGCAGGCAAACGTATCTTCGGACGTGGCACCGATGTCAAACGGGAACGGGAAGTACTCCTCCGTATCGCTGTACGCCACGATGAGGTTGTTTTGGACACCACCGTGGTATTCGTAAGAGTCCCCATAAGAGTAGTAGGTGTTCATGCCGTCCGCCTGCACGGCGATGTCCGATCCGGCGAACACCTTGCCATTGGGCGTTGAGGCTACACTCACGAACGAACCGCTCGATTCGACAGCTCCCCAGTCGGGATTGAACAGGTAGGTAAGGTCGTACGATTGGCCCGGACCGCCCGTGTCATTCGTAATGTCGGCGAAACCCTCAACCACCTTCTGCACAAAGGTTTCACCAGCTTCAGCCACAGGCGATTGCAACTGAGCAGTTGCGAGAAAAGGAACTATGAGAACGAAAAGGCCAAAAACGCGTTTCATGGAATCGGAATTGTGGGGGTGTTTGATGGCTTAAAACTAAACCAAAAACGCCTCCACGAAGGAGGCGTTCTTTCAGTCTGTACCCGGAGTGGGAATCGAACCCACACTCCGTTAGGAACACGAGTTTGAGTCGTGCGCGTCTACCAGTTCCGCCATCCGGGCAAGCGGACCGCAAAAATAGCACAGGATTTGTAGTATTCTGCAAAAGTCTGCACGTTCTTCGCGCCGCGAAATCAATTTCCCTTCGCCCCACTTTATGAACGGCATTCGAAACATCGCCATCATCGCCCACGTTGACCACGGAAAAACCACCCTGGTCGACAACATCATCCACCAATGCCAAGCCGTCGATTCGCGCAAGGATACCGGTGAGTTGATCCTCGACAACAACGACCTCGAACGCGAACGCGGGATCACCATCCTCTCCAAGAATGTCAGCGCCAACTGGGAGGGCGTGAAGATCAACATCCTCGACACCCCAGGCCACGCCGACTTCGGCGGTGAGGTGGAACGCGTATTGAAGATGGCCGACGCTGTTTTGCTGGTGGTCGACGCCTTCGAAGGTCCCATGCCGCAAACACGCTTCGTCCTCGGCAAAGCCATTGAATTGGGATTGAAGCCCATCGTGGTGGTGAACAAAGTCGATAAGGAAAACTGCACGCCTGAAATCGCGCAAGAAAAGGTGTTCGACCTGATGTTCACCCTCGACGCTACCGAGGAGCAACTCGACTTCCCGACCGTCTACGGATCCGCGAAAATGGGTTGGATGGGTCCGGACTGGGAAAACCCGACCAGCGACATCTCACACCTCATGGACGTCATCCTTGAGCACGTGCCGGAGGCGCCGTACCGCGAGGGCACACCGCAGCTGCAAATCACGTCTTTGGACTACTCGAAGTACACAGGACGAATCGCGATCGGGCGCTTGTTCCGCGGCGATTTGCATGCCAACCAAGACTACGCGCTCTGCACGGCCGACGGGGTGCGCAAGGTGCGCGCCAAAGAGCTCTTCGTGTTTGAAGGGTTGGGGCGGACCAAAGTCGACCACGTGCGCAGCGGCGACCTCTGCGCCATCACCGGCATGGACGGGTTTGAAATCGGCGACACCGTCAGCGACCTCGAGACGCCGGAACCGATGGAACGCATCGCTGTCGACGAGCCGACGATGAGCTTGTTGTTCACCATCAACACCTCTCCCTTCTTGGGCAAGGACGGTGAATTCCTCACCAGCCGCCACATCCGCGAACGCCTGGACGCCGAACTCCAGCGCAACCTCGCGCTCCGCGTCGAACCCACCGACAGCGAGGACAAGTGGAACGTCTACGGACGCGGCATCCTGCATTTGTCCGTCCTAATCGAGACCATGCGCCGCGAAGGGTACGAACTCCAAATCGG
>JAPOHG010000034.1 GCA_029979565.1 bacterium | reverse complement strand
CCCATGGCTGACAAGAACGTACGTTACCTGAACCCCATCAGCATAGACACGCAAAAGGAGAAGTACTGTCGCTTCAAGAAGAAGGGCATTAAGTACATCGACTACAAAGACGCGGACTTCCTGCTGATGTTGTGCAACGAGCAAGGCAAGATTTTGCCCCGCCGTTTGACTGGAACTTCTTTGAAGTACCAGCGCAAGGCGTCTCAAGCAATCAAAAAAGCACGCCACCTGGCCTTGATGCCTTACGTGGCGGACAACCTCCGATAATCCTCAACGATCATGGAAATTATTCTCAAGCAAGACGTCGATCGACTCGGCAGCAAGCACGATACCGTGACCGTAAAGAGCGGATATGCTCGCAACTTCCTCATCCCTCAAGGCATGGCGGTTGCGGCAACACCATCCGCCAAGAAGGTGGTCGCCGAAGTGATCAAGCAACAAGCCCACAAAGCCGTGAAAGCGATGGAAGAAGCGCAAGCATTGGCTACGAAGCTCGAAGGATTATCACTCAAAATTGGGGCGAAAGCCGGCGAGAGCGGAAAGATTTTTGGTTCTGTCAATTCCATTCAAATCGCGGAAGCCATCCAGGCAGCCGGGCACGATGTTGAACGCAAGACGATCAGCATCGCGGAAGACAGCATCAAGGAGCTCGGTGAATACGAAGCAGTTGTAAAGCTGCACAAAGAAGTCACGGCCACCGTGAAATTCGAAGTCGTCGCCGACTAAAACGAAAACATTGAAATAAAAGCCAGGCCGACGGTCTGGCTTTTTTTGTGCCCGAACGTTCACCCCCTGCTGACGCCCCGCCCTACCTTTGTTTCCGATGAAGTTCGACCTCCAAAGTGAATACCAGCCGGCCGGCGATCAGCCCCAAGCCATTGCCGAATTGGTGGAGGGAGTCAACAACGGCACCCAAGCGCAGACCCTGCTCGGCGTCACCGGTTCTGGTAAAACCTTCACCATGGCCAACGTCATCGCGGAGACCGGAAGGCCCACTTTGGTGCTCAGCCACAACAAAACCCTCGCTGCTCAGCTGTACAGTGAGTTCAAGGAGTTCTTCCCGAACAACCTCGTGGAGTATTTCGTGAGCTATTACGACTACTACCAACCGGAGGCCTACATCCCAACAACCAACACGTACATCGAAAAGGACCTCGCCATCAACGAGGAAATCGAAAAGCTCCGACTCAGCACGACTTCAGCACTGCTAAGCGGTCGACGCGATGTGATCGTTGTTGCCTCCATCAGCTGCATCTACGGCATCGGCAACCCGGTGGAATTCCACAAGAGTGTGATCCCATTGAAGGTGGGACAGAAATGGGGCCGCAACGCCTTCCTCCACACGTTGGTCAGCGGCCTCTACAGCCGCACGCGTGCCGAGTTCAAGCGCGGAACCTTCCGGGTCCAGGGCGACACGGTCGACATTTTCCTCGCCTATGCCGACCACGCGTTGCGTGTACACTTTTGGGGCGACGAAATTGAGCAACTGGAAACCATCGATCCCGAATCCGGGACGCAGTTGCACGGTTTTGACGACATCATCATCTATCCGGCCAACCTGTTTGTTTCCAGCAAGTCCACAACGGATCAGGCGGTGTGGGAAATTCAGCAGGACCTCGAAAAGCAAAAGGAATTCTTCACCGAACAAGCCAAGTACTTGGAGGCCAAGCGCCTCGAGGAGCGCACCTTGTACGACCTGGAAATGATCAAGGAAATCGGATTCTGCAACGGCATCGAGAATTACAGCCGCTACTTCGACCGTCGCCAGCCCGGCGAACGCCCATTCTGCCTGCTCGATTACTTCGCGGATGATTTCTTACTCATGGTGGACGAAAGCCATGTCACGGTTCCGCAAATCGGCGCCATGTTCGGCGGAGACCGCTCGCGCAAAACATCGTTGGTTGAATATGGTTTTCGCTTGCCGTCGGCCTTGGACAACCGACCGCTGAAGGCGGATGAATTTAACACCATCACCAACCAAGTCGTGTACGTCTCAGCCACGCCTGCGGATTACGAGCTGGAACAATCCGAGGGCATCATCGTCGAACAGGTCATCCGCCCTACCGGATTGCTCGACCCCCCGATCGATGTACGGCCGTGCACGCACCAAGTGGATGACTTGATCGGAGAAATTCGAACCACCATCGAACAAGGCGACCGCGTCTTGGTCACCACCCTGACAAAGCGCATGGCCGAAGAGCTCACCAAATACCTCGACCGACTGAGCATCCCAGCCCGGTATATCCATTCAGATGTGAAGACCTTGGACCGCGTCGAAATCATCCGCGAATTGCGGGACGGTGTGTTCGATGTGCTGGTCGGCGTCAACCTGTTGCGGGAGGGGTTGGACATTCCTGAAGTGTCGTTGGTCGCCATCATGGACGCCGACAAAGAAGGCTTCTTGCGCTCCGACCGCTCCCTGACCCAGACGGCGGGACGCGCTGCGCGAAACGTCAACGGCCGCGTCATCATGTACGCCGACTCCATCACGGAATCCATGGCCCGCACCATCGACGAGACGCAGCGGCGGCGCAAAAAGCAAGAAGCTTTCAATGCCGAGAACGGAATTGAACCCCAGCAAATCCGCAAGCAGAAGAAGACCATCTTCGAACAAAGTCCGCAAGTCGATGACCGTCCGCGTCACATCGCAGCAGAACCCGGACCGGCTCCAACCGATCCGGTGTGGGAGACCATGAGCGACGAAGCCCTTGAAAAATCAACCTTGCACACCAAACAGCGCATGGAGGCGGCTGCGAAAGAACTGGACTTCATGGAAGCGGCACGCCTCCGCGATGAGTACTTTGCATTGAAGGAAATCATGGACAAGCGAAAAGCCGCGCAATGACACCGCACCGACTGACCCCTGACGCCTTTCGCGACGCACCCAAAACGCCGGTTCGCGTCGTGCTGGAGAACATCCGTTCTGGTTTGAACGTGGGTGCGTTTTTTCGAACAGGCGACGCCCTGCGTATTGACGGCATCGACTTGTGCGGGTACACTGCGCATCCGCCGCAACGCGACATCCTCAAAAGCGCGCTCGGCTCCACCGAACACGTCGCGTGGACGGCGCACGAAAACGCATTGGACGCCATCGCCGGATTGCGGGAACAAGGATTTGCCGTCGCTGCCATTGAACAGACCGCGAACAGCATCACGCTCCTGGATTGGAACCCCGAGCCCGGCAGCAAATGGGCCTTTGTCTTCGGCAACGAGGTGCGCGGGGTTGAGGCTGAAACGTTGAGCGCGTGTGATGCGGCGCTCGAAATCCCCCAATTTGGCGTCAAGCAGAGTTTGAACGTCAGCGTGTGCGGCGGCATCGTGTTGTGGGACGCCGCCCAGAAGATTGGGTTGCCCGGCTGATCAGTCGGCGAGGCTGCCGGTCACTGGCATGCTCAACCAACGCTCCAAATTCGCCTTGACCTCGTCCTTCTGCTCCTTTGTCATGTTGCGGATGCGGGCGGTGCCATGGCTTTGGTCTTCCAAGAAATAGTACAAGGCATCCCTGTCATCGTTCGGCGGCATGGCCGTGGCACTCCACGTATCCAGCGCGCCGTTGATGTAAATGAAGGCATCCCCATGGGCTTGTACCCAGTCGTAGACATTTTGAGCCAGCACGCCCCCGTCGTAAGGCACGTCCATGCGCTCGGGCGTAAAGATGGCTGAAGGATGTGGCGACATCGGCAACGCTTTCAGCAGGCCTTCAAAGGCTTCCGTTTCGTAACTGTAGTATCCGTATTCAACCGCACATTGATAATAGTGGGAAGCGTAGTCCTCCATGCCATCGTCCGAGAAGAACGACAATCCGCTCACGTCGAGAAAGTGATCGAGGACCTCATCGAGCGGCCCATCCGCATCGGGAATGTCCTCGCAATCCGCCCCCCATTGCCAAAACGAAAACGGATACTCCAAGACGGCGTACTCGAAGGCCTCCTCCACCGATAAGTAATTGAACCGCAAGGCTTGGCCCTTCGCGTGCCATCGCAGGCGCAGCAGGCTCTCATCGTAGTCGGTCAAGATGCGCCGTTGGATGGCCTCAATGTTCTTTCGGCATTTGCGCGAGCCCACGCTGTTGAGGAATTCGTAGATGCGTTCGTCTTCCAGTGCCAAGTTCACAGGCGCCACGTACGGGACACTTACGGCCACGTCTTCCGGGAAGAAATGCCGGTAAAAAATGGTCGTCTGGCCCCCTTTGCTGATGCCGGAAGCCACCCAAGGTCCGGTGAAGTATTCGCCAAGCAGGGTCCGAATGCGGTGCAGGTCTTGTGCGGCCTGGGTGATATTCAAATAGGCATAGTCCATGGAGTCAGGCACACTTTCGCCGTAATATCGGTGTTCGACAATGACTTGATTGGCTCCAATGGCCGTGGCCAATTCACTCGGATAATTCCTGCTGCGGTCGTACCCCTCTGTCACCAAGACCGTTGGTCGGGCGGGATCCAACTCCGTCACATACACCCGCTGGTAGAAGCTACCTGCTTCGGGATTGGCGTGATCCAAAGGCTGTTCAAACTGCAGTGCCCACGCTGTTTCGGAAGGCGCCCAGGGGGCGGCCGTTGGCTCAAACCGAATACCTGGCATATCAAACAAAAACGCTTCACAGGAGCGTCCTTCATCTTGTGTCCACGCAGTGAACGGAATCGCAATCAGCACCGCGGCCAACGCCATCCATCGAGCAACTTGTATCATGAAGTCAAGGTACCCCATGGGGCTCCGCCATGCAATAAAAAAGCCCCGGCGGAGTGCCGAGGCTTTTTCAAATCGTTGTTGGAATGCTTAGAGGCCAATGGCGTCACGCATGTTGCGGAATTCGAGGTCCTTTTCTGCCTTCTTGCGCAAGTTGGGATCCTTGGCCAAAGCCTCACCCAAGTGCTTCTTGACACCTGCTGAGTCGTTCAATCGTGCACATGCAACGGCCATGACGTAGCTAGCGACTGCGCTGTCGTCGTTGGCGTTCTCGAGCGCGGTCTTCGCTCCTGCCGCATCGCCGTTGAGCATCTTCGCCAATGCCACGTTCACGGTGCTCACACGGCCCATGTTGGAAATGGCTGAAGCGTAATCGCCTTTCTGGATGAGGATGATGCCCTTGTTGTACCCGACCTCAGAACCGGCACCCGCAGCTTCATTCAGCAACTTCATCGCACCGTCGATGTCACCGTCCTGTCGCGTCAAGGCCGCAACGTTGTTGACGACAGCCTTGTTGCGTTCGAGTTCAAGCGCCTGTTGGAATACCTCCCAAGCTTGGTTCATGCGGCCCATTTGCGCCAAGCACCAACCGGCATTGTTGTATCCACGGAAATCGTCTGCGTGCACGCGTGCAGCGCTTTGGTAAATGGTCAATTTGTCATTCAAATCTTCGAACAACGTAGCGGCATAAAGCAATTCATCCGCTGTCAAGGAATCCGGCATGCTCATGCTATAATCCATCAACTCTTCATCGGTATACCCTTCAACATCGTAGGATACGACGACCTGAGATCGACGCAAAGCCGGGAGGACTTCCTTCTCGATTTCTTTGTACGTCTTGGCGATGTTGCGAATCTCCTCTTCTCGTTTGTTCTTGTCAGAGTACATCTCCAACACGCGCAAGATCAAGTTCTTGTCTTCAATGTCAGAGGCCTGCATCAATGACTTGAATCCCTGCCAGTCTTCACCTTTCGGCACCAAGTCGTAAAACGCCTCGTCCGCGGTCAATTTTTTGCGCTTCATCTCGCGCGTCACAGATGCCGCTGCCGAGTTCGCACGGTCACTGGCCAAGTCTTCGTTCAACGTGATCTCACCTTCTGGAGAAGCATAGGCTTCGATGCGCGCACCGGTAATGGTCACGCTGTCGGCGTCTACCGAGAGTTGAACCAACTCCTTCAACGCTTTCCAGTCCTCATCGCGCAACTCGCTTGAACGCACCGTAGAAGAATTTACACTGTAATTAACGGTCACCTCTTCCGTGTAAGTGATGACACGCTGGAAGTTGTCTTCCACGGGAATGAATTGATCGTCCGATTGTACCCAAAGCGGTGTCGTGATGACCCCTGCTCCCACGACGAATGGTTCAAACGTAGCGCTTTTGTTCCCTTGTGAACCGGAGATGACAACGGCCAACTCAGCAGCATCTTCCATGGCCGCATCGAACGGAACGGAAGAGGAATACGAAAACGACTTGCCCGATTCGAACGGGACCACCGTGAAATTTCCTGCGGCGTCTTCGCCCTGGAATCCTTCGCTATCAAAAGAGGCGCTTCCACCCTCCCAGGTCAAGACCGGTGTCGCTTCGATGCTCACCTTCTTGCCGAAGTACTTCGCTGGGAATCGACCCGTTACTTCCAATTCAACTTGGTCGCCACGGAGAATGAGGGGCTCTGGAGATGCTTCGAGGCCCATGGCTTCGATTTCCTTCTCCATGCTGCCCAATCCGGCGCAGCCCGCTAAAAACAAAAGGGACGCAAGGAGACCTGCGCAGGTCCACTTGCTTGGGTTGGTGTAACAGTTCATACTTTATTGTGAATCTTCAAATTCGGGACAAAACTACGGAATCTCCGCACATCCTCAGCTATTTACGACGCCCATCGAGGCAAACTTTCGGATGCGCTGGTCAATTCGCTTGTCCGCATCCATTGGCACCAACTTGTTGAGGTGCTTTTTGATTTCCTTTTTGACCTGTGCAAACATCGCTTCACGGTCCGCGTGCGCGCCGCCGAGCGGCTCGGGAATGATACCGTCCACAAGGCCCAATTCCTTCATGTCGGTGCCCGTAAGTTTCAGCGCTTCCGCAGCTTCCATCTTGTGGTCCCAATTGCGCCACAAAATGGAAGAGCACGACTCAGGGCTGATGACTGAATACCACGTGTTCTCCAGCATCAATACCCGATCTCCAATGCCGATGCCCAAGGCCCCGCCAGAAGCGCCTTCGCCGATAACGATGCAAATGACGGGGACGCGCAATTGGCACATTTCAATCAAGTTGCGTGCAATCGCCTCGCCCTGTCCGCGCTCCTCTGCCTCCAAACCGGGAAAGGCACCCGGGGTGTCGATCAAGGTCACAATGGGACGGTTGAATTTCTCCGCTAATTTCATCAGGCGCAAGGCTTTGCGGTAGCCTTCGGGATTCGCCATGCCGAAGTTGCGGTATTGGCGCATTTTCGTGTTGATGCCTTTTTGTTGCCCGATGAACATGACGCTCTGGCCGTCGATGAATCCAAACCCGCCGACCATCGCTTTGTCGTCCTTCACCGTGCGGTCTCCGTGGAGCTCCATGAAGTTGCCTTCGGTGAGCGCATCAATGTAATTCAGGGTGTAAGGGCGGTCCGGGTGGCGAGAAACCTGAACGCGCTGCCACGGTGTCAAGCTGGAGTATACTTGCTCGGTGACTTCCCGGATTTTGCTTTCCAAATCCTGAGCGAGCGACTCCATATCCACGTCGCTCTGTTCCTGCAAGTCGCGTGCCTGCGTCAGCTGTTCGCGCAGCTGACGAATGGGCTCTTCAAATTCCAAGTAGTTCATGCACGGAAGGTTTAGCAAGAACAAAGATGCAACAACTTTTTAACCCGGAAGCATCCGGAATTATTGGCTTGCTAACAAGGTCTCCACCATCCTTCGTATGGCGATTCCCCGGTGGCTGATGGCATTTTTCTCGGCCGAATCCATTTCAGCAAACGTACGGGTCTCTCCTTCCGGAATGAACACCGGATCGTAACCGAATCCCTCGGCCCCGCTTCGCTGATCGGCAATGCGCCCTTTGCAAATCCCTTCTACCCGTTCTATAACCCCGTCGCGAACCAAGCAAATCGACGTTCGAAATTGGGCCGATCGCTGGGCGGTACCGCCGAGCGCGTCTAGCAGCTTGGCCATGTTCTGCGCCGCATCGGCGTCTTCGCCTGCGTACCGAGCGGTGCGAACGCCGGGCTTGCCGTTCAATGCATCGACTTCGAGGCCCGTATCATCTGCAAAACAATCCAATCCGAACTGCTCCACCACGTGCATGGCTTTGATGCGGGCATTGCCTTCGAGCGTCTCCGCCGTCTCGGGAATGGGCTCATGGCATCCGATGTCCGTAAGGGTTTTGATGATGTAAGCTTCGCCCAACATTTGTTGCACCTCTCGGGCTTTATTCGGGTTGTGCGTGGCGAACACCAGCACCGGTCTTTCTTCAGGGTTTTTCATTTCCTTGGTCGTTTCCATTTGCCGCTGGCGGTGGACTCGAGGGGCAGCCACTCAATACGCTTCGGCCCGTGATGTTGGGGCAATTGGGTCCGAGCCCACTCCGTGATGCGTTTGCGTTCCGCCTCGGCATTTTCGGGTTCCCGCGCAGCGTGAATGCGAAGGACCAACACCTCGCCCCACTGCGGGTCGGGTGCGCCGTAACACTTGAAAGGCTTCGTAATGGCCGAAGCGAGCACCGCATCAACCGAGGCCGGATGAATTTTAATGCCTCCGGAATTCACCACATCATCCAACCGACCCAACCAGCGGAACGATTGCGCATCCTGCACTTCGACCGCGTCGTTTGTCTGGAGCGTTTGACCGTCCGGACATGCAATGTTCAGGGCGTTCTCAGCAGTCGTGGAAACCGTGAATCCAGGGAGGCATCGGAAGCACGGCTCGTTGTTGGGGTGCAATTGACGGACCGCAAAATGGCTAATCGTTTCCGTCATGCCGAACCCTTCGTACACCGCAGGTGCGTCGTGGGCTGCTGCCAACCAGGCCGCCGGCGCCTGTCCGCCGCCCAAGAGCAAGGTCTTGCAGCTCGACCACTCGCGAGGGTGTGTGCGCTGCCACGCCTGGGCTTGCGGCGGGGTGAGGGCTACAAAATCAAGCGCTGCGCCAAACTCGGGAGCGGCTTGAGGTTGGACGGCCGTCAGGTTCCATCCGCCCACTTCTGCGCGGACCACCATCATCATGCCGCCGATGAATTGCACCGGCATGGCCAAACCCGCATGGGTGCCGGGCATCAACCCAAAGTGCTGGATGGTGCGGCGTGCACTCTCCACCAGATTCGCTTTGGCATGCCACAGGGGACGGGGATCTCCAGTGGATCCAGAGGTGTTCACCCGAATCCGTTCATCGTCGCTCCACCAACGATCCAAAAACTCCACGATTGACTCCTGCCATGGCTCTTGTGCTGCATTGCGCATCGAATCCAGGGAAGAAGCCTGCAGGGGCCACGTGCAACCGGCAAATGTCAGCGTTCCGGTCATGCCTCTGATAAGAAAGCGGTCAGGTCGGGCCACGCGTCCCCTGTCCGGTTGATCAATTTTCCAGCTTCCACATGAAGCGAGCCGGGGATGTTGTTGGTGAAGAGCCCTCCGGTTCCCAACCCCTGCAGCAGCAGCGGTTGTCCGGATTGAACACCATCTTGGGTCCATTGGGCGATGGCGTACAAGCCGAGGTTGGATTCCAAGGCTGACGTCGCCCACCATCCCATTCCCCGTTCTTCGGCGAGGTCCACCCACTCTTGGCTCTCTGCAAAACCACCGAGCAAGCTGGGTTTCAAAATGACAAACTGCGGCTGGAGGGCATCGAGGAGGGCCGCTTTGCGCTCAATGCTGCGCACGCCGATCAGCGATTCATCCAATGCGATGGGCAAGGGAGAATGGGCACAGAGGTCCGCTAATTCCTCGGTGTCCGAAGGATGAAGGGGTTGTTCGATGGAGTGAAAATCCAAATCGGCCAAGGCCTCCAGTTTCTGAAGCGGCGTCCACCCGGATTCATGTTTGGAAAATGCTCCGTTGGCATCTGTGCGCAATACGATGTCCGCACCGGCTTCTTGCCGCAATGCGCTGAGCCATTCCAGCTCGGCGTCGAACGGCATGGTCCCCACTTTCATTTTCAACGTGGTAAATCCGCTGCTCAACAGCCGACGGGCTTGGTCCAGCATCCCTTCCGCATCCGCCATCCAAATCAATCCGTTGATGCCAATCGGTGATGCGCCCTCGGCAAATGTGCCCGGAAAGAAGTGCAGTCCAGGGCCATGGCGCAAGCCGTTCAGCGCCATTTCAATCGCAAATTGAACGGCAGGAAGCGACAAGGGAACCTCTTCGGCTCGCTGCGGTGGATGAATGGAAACGTTGGAGAGGTAAGCCTCAATTGCAGCCGGCTCGTCAACACTCAATCCAGGGATGATGCTGCACTCACCCCATCCCTCACGGCCTTCTTGGTCGGTCAACTTGATGAACCAAGAGGGCTTGTGGAGCAGCGTATCCCGGGAAGTCTTCGCCGGATGCTTGAACTCGAGGCTCCACGGGAACACATCGACTTGGGTGATCCTCGGCTGGGGGTTCATGCGGCGCCTCCGGTTTGAGCCAACAAGATGAACAGCGCAGCCACCGCCGTAGAAAGCGCGATGCGTTTCAATTCAGGATCCAATGCAGCGGGGTCGTCGCACCGCCAAACACGCCAGGCATGCGTGAGGTGAAACGCATTGATGATAGCGATCCAGCCCATGCCCCGCCACTGTCCCGGCTCAAGTACCAAGGCGAACGTCCACCAAGCGCCCCATCCGAGGATGAAACACAAAGCGTGATAACCCTTGGCGCGATGCCATCCCAACGCCACTGCGACCGTGCGCTTGCCCGCTTTTGCGTCTTGCTTGTGGTCGCGCATGTTGTTTAAGTTCAATACGGCCGTGCTCATTAGACCGGTCCATGTGCCCGGCAGCAGCCAGGAATTGTCCCATTCAGCCGCCAGCAAAAAGGCCGTACCGCCAACGCCCACCCAGCCAAAGAAGACGAGCACCATGAGGTCGCCCAGGCCGCGGTATCCGTAAGGGTTTTTCCCTGCCGTATACCGGTAAGCGGCAACAATGGCCAAGAGGCCCAGCCCCACCATTCCAAGCCCCTCAACCAGATGCGGTGACCCCCAAAATGCAGCGCATACAGCCGTGAGTCCACAACAAAAAGCCAGTGCGGCCAACGCCACAATGGCGCGCTTCATCGAACCCGGTGACACGGCTCCAGAGGCCACCATGCGGTCTGAACGCTCTGCTCCGTCGGCGCCGTTTTCAAAGTCGCCCAGGTCATTGGCCCAATTGCTCAATACTTGCAGCAGCACAACGGTGCATAAGATCAACCCAAACACCGTCCAAAAAGACTCCGCACTTGCTGCTCCTGCTCGGCGGTAGGCCACTGCAGCCCCCACCATCACACAGGCAGAAGCCAGCGGCAATGTGCGCAAGCGAGAGGCGAGCAAGAAGGCTTTGGGTGAACCGGACAAAGCGGGATTATTCTGGAGTTTGAATGCGTTTCATGGCCTCGGAGATGCGGGCCAACTTGGACGCCAAAAATGCTGCAGAAGCTGCACCTGGCGTTTGTATTTCTAACAACCCCGGCGCCTCATTGTTGAGCCACGACGTAAAGGCACCGTTCAGGGCATCCCATCCCGACACACAGGCGTAGTGCAGCCCGAGCTGGCGCGCACTGGCCGAGACGTCGGCGGCGAAGCCGGCCTCGAAATGCGCTTCGAGCAAGCCCGATTCCTCTGGCCCTTTTAGCCACCTAAAAATGTTCCCACCGCCGTTGTTGATGACAATAACTTTGAGCGATGAAGGGCGAGGATTGACATGCAGACCATTGGCGTCGTAAAGCCACGCTGCATCGCCTGAGATCAATACCGTTTGGGCCGATTCATTTTGCAGGGCGTCCCCTACCGCCGTGCTCAAGCATCCGTCGATGCCTGCTACGCCCCGGTTGGCGTGCAGCGTGCTTCCTTTCCAGTCAAACCACTGCGCATACCGGGCCGAAGTGGAGTTGGCGAAGTGAATGCGACTGCCTGCAGGCAACTGGGCCGCGAGCCAGTGGTATACTTCGTAATCCACCCATTCGGTGCCGTGCGTTGCGGCATCGGCGACCTCAAGTTGTGACTTCCGCACCGACCACGACTGTGCGTATGCATTGAACGCTGGAACAGCATCAATCAGTTCAGCCAAACCCTTTTCTGGTGCAATCGTCCAACGGTGTGCCGGTGCGCCGAACATGTTCCATGCGTGCACCTCGACCCCGAGGTGAAAATGCGGGACGTTCCACTGGCTCAATTGCGCCCGGAAGGTTTTGTCCATGGGTGGAAGACCAACCGTCACAATGGCCTGTGGGGCGAGGGACTCAGCGCATGATCCATCCCATCCGCACATCCAGCGCATGGTGCTGCTTTCGGCGTCGGACGAAGCGCACGCAAACGCATCCACGACCAGTCCAAATCGTTGTTCCAGCGCTCCGACCATGGCCTCACTCAATGCCCCTTCCCGGAGTGTACCGATGTGAAGCAAAACGCGCGGATCGTGGCAACTCAAGGCATCAAGCAGGGCTTCCGGCATGGGCACGGGTTCGTGCTCAACCGTCGGGATGGAAACGGACGATGGGGTCGCTTCTGTTGTACCGTAGAGGGGTTCCTCCAAAGGAACATTGACATGAACGGGGCCTCGTGCTGTTGCTTTCCATGCCACCAACGCCTGCTGCTCGATCTCGGCCGCACCCTGCGTGGCTTCGTCAACTTCCAAGGACAACACGGTGTGGGTGGCAAATAGATTCGTCTGATGTACGAATTGCCCGGGACCCGTGGGCCTTGAGACGACCGAACGGTCAGCGGTCACACAGAGCAGTGGGGTGCTGCTGAAATAGGCCTCAGCGATGGCCGGTCCGTGATTAATGGCGGCGGTACCCGACGTGCTTACGACCGCAGCCGGACGCCCGGTCGACAACGCCATTCCCAGCGCAATGTGGGCAGCAGCGCGCTCATCCAGTGCCGTAACCAATCGGATCTCAGGATGGGCATCTGCGGCAATGACAAGCGGTGCGTTCCGCGAACCCGGTGAAACGACCACATCCCGAAGGCCGCATGCGACCCATGTTTTCAACAACACAGATGCCCCCAAGTGGTCCGTTGTCAACATGCCTCAAAGGTACGGCGCGATTCCAGCTAATGGGCGCCGATGCCTGCTCGGATCGATTCAATCTTATCGCGGGTCTCGTTCCACTCCTTCGCCGGATCGGACCCTTTGACAATTCCGCCCCCTGCAAACAGGCGAAAGCCATTCGAAAAGCATTGCATGCACCGCAGGTTCACATAAAACGCCGCCCGGTCGCCTTCGATCGTTCCCAAAAATCCCGTGTAATAGGTGCGATGGCCGGCTTCGTGCTCGGCAATAAAATTCAACGCCTTATCCCGAGGGGTTCCGCCGACCGCAGGCGTGGGGTGCAAAGCGTCCAACCAAAAGTCCACGTCCTCTTCAGAGCGAAACGTGATGTTGGATTTCAAGTGTTGAAGAGAGCCGTATGCCATGGACCGAGCGTCCCCGATGGTGACATCGGCTGCATTTCGGCTGCGCACGTTTCGTTCGATGAAATCCGCAACCAGCGCCTGTTCGTGTCGTTCCTTTTCCGTCCACTCGCGCCGTTCGTCTGCTTTGGTACCCGCCAAGGCGGTCGTTTCAAAGTGTTCGCCGGTTCGGATGAGCAAGACCTCGGGCGTCGCACCAATCCACACCCCGGCGGCATCGTGCGCGAACAAATACACAAAGGCATCAGGATATGCCGCGCATTTCGCCCGGAAGACGTCTTCTGGCGAACGATCGGTCTCCCAGAATTCGGAACGGCTCACCACCACTTTTTCCAGGTTGCCAGCATCAATGGCATCGAGCGCCCGCTGAACCGTTCGCTCGTGCACGTGCTGACTCGCGCCCTCGCATGAACCTTTAGCAAGCGAGGTGAGGGTGCCGGGCTCAGGGAAATCAGCGGTTACCGTGCGTCCTGTCAAGCGCAACGGAGGACATCCCGAAATGATTTGAAAAGGGGCAAACCGAAAAACAACATCTCCGTCCTTCGCCAATTCCAGCCGATTCACCTGCTGCTCGCCAGGTCGCCGCCACCATATTCTCCCCCCTGGCTCGCCCAATTTATCCGCGGTTTGGTTGGTTGATGATCATCACCGTGAGTCGACTCGTGCACACCAATCGCTCTTCCTCGTCTCGGATGTCAATGGACCACACATGCATCTTCCCTCCTTTGTGGACTAAATTGGCTACCCCATACACCCAACCGCTTCGAACGCTTCGCACGTGGTTCGCATTGACTTCAACGCCCACGGCGGCTTTGTTCTGGTCTGCGACCAAGAAGTGTGAACCAATCGAACCCAACGTCTCAGCGAGGACCACGCTGGCACCTCCGTGCAGCAGGCCATAGGGCTGGTGCGTACGGTGATCCACAGGAAGCCGACCTTTGACCTGTTCTCCACTCACTTCGAGCACCTCCAATCCAATGGCATCCGCAATGGTCGGTACGTTGCGCAGATCGTTCGGGTTGGCTTCCATTTCAGAGGGATTCAATTTCGCCCGAAATTTACACCATGGAAAGCCCCGACCAACAGCAAGTGCGCATCCTGCTCGCCGAGGACGATGCGGCCATGCGCAAGGCGGTCAAACTGAATTTCGTACGGGAGGGCTGGTTTGTCGTTGAGGCCGAGAACGGTGAAGAGGCGCTGGCCATGGCCAGACAGCACCGACTGGATGCAGCCGTATTGGACGTAATGATGCCCAAATTGGATGGCATCGCCGTATGCAAATCGCTCCGCACGGAGGGCTCACGGCTTCCCATCCTGTTCCTCACCGCGAAAAACGACGGCGAAGACCGCGTTGAAGGATTGAAGGCGGGGGGCGATGATTACCTCGGCAAACCCTTCCACCTCGAGGAATTGATCCTGCGGGTGCAACGGCTGCTCCGCAACCAAAACAACCAGGCAGCGGAGGTTCTGAAGTCCTTTGCATTTGAAGGTGGAGGTTCCATTGACTTTGACGCCTTTGAAATTGTCACCCACGCGGGCGAAGCCCAGCGCATTTCCAAACGGGAAAGCCAGCTTCTCCGGTTGTTGATTTCCAAAGCCGGACAGGTGGTCAGCAGGGAAGAAATCCTGGAGGTCGTTTGGGGCTACCACGCCTTTCCCAACACCCGGACGATTGACAACCACATCGTCACGTTTCGGAAATACTTCGAAAAGGATCCGAAAAATCCGGTCTACTTCACCTCGGTTCGCGGGGTTGGCTACAAATTTTCAGGTTCGTAAATAATACGTTTTCAACTAATTACGTCATTGCCGCGTTTTTTTTGAGCAAAAACAGGCAACCCCTGAATTACTGCTTCGTCTATAATGCAGACACGGTCTGAGAATACTGTGTTGGTTTCAATTTCTTGCAGGTTATGAAGGGAGACCCGAAGGGGTTTCCCTTCTTCTTTTTTAGGCCCATGCGATTGGGGCGATGCCCGCCCTGTGGTCCTATTGGAGCTTGACGTAAACGACCTGCTTGGTCTCGAAAAACGGCTGGTCAAACCACTCCGATACAGGCAACCGCTCCGTTGGAAAATGCACCTCTGCCAGCTCCTCTTCTAAGTCTCCTCCTTTCAAGGCAAGAATGCCGTTGGGCCAAGGATTGATGGATTGCTTCTTGATCTTGCCTTGCACCCAAGGGATGAAGCGATGCATGCGCGTTACCGCCCGGCTGACCACAAAATCGAATTGGCTCTGGATGTCTTCCGCTCGACCGTGGTGCACGGTGACGTTGGTCAAACCCAACGCTGCGACGACCGCTCGCACCACCTTCATCTTTTTGCCGATGCTGTCGCACAAAACAAAGTTCACTTCCGGATACACGATGGCCAAGGGAATGCCGGGGAATCCTCCACCGGTTCCCACATCAAGCACATCACTGCCCGGCGCAAACTTCATGGCCTTCACCAAGGCCAAACTGTGCAAGACGTGGCGTTCATCGAAAGCGTCCATGTCCTTGCGGGATATTACGTTAATGGCCGCATTCCACTCGGCGTATAAAGCTTTTAGCTTTCCCAATTGCTCCACCGCCTCGTCCGAGAGCTCGGGGATAAACGAACGGTAGTCCACCCTCAAATGGTTTCGCGTACCTGCCCCAGCATGGCCTCCAGGGCCTCGCGCGCTCGGTGCAGCTGTGCTTTGACAGTGCCGAGCGATCGGTCCAGTTCCTCTGCGATTTCATCGTAGCTCTTCTCTTGGAAGTAGCGCAACTCCACCAACTCTCGGTACTTGGGCTTCATCTTGCTCACCACATCGCGGAGCAATTCAATGCGCTCTTTCTTTTCGAGGGTTTGGATGGGGTCCAACTTGTCGTCGGCGATGTGAATCTCCATGGACTCGCCGTCTTCGTTGCGGAACCCTTGGTCCAGCGACAGCGCGTTGATGCGCTTCTTGCGGATGAAGTCAATGGTGTGGTTTGAACCGATTTTGAACAACCACGTCGAAAAGGCAAATGCCGGCGTGTATTGGTGCAACCGGTTGAACGCCTTGGTGAAGGTCTCCATGGTCAGGTCTTCGGCATCGTCGGAGCTGAAGACCATCTTATTGATCATGTGAAAAATGGAATCGCGGTAGCGCTCCATCAACTCGCCAAACGCCCGTTGATCGTTCTCCTTGGTCACACGCAACACCAGCGCGTAGTCGTAGCGGGCTTTGTCGGAGAGGTTGGGATTGACGTCCATGGTGGTATTCGGGCTTGGTTCTGCGTTCACCACCCCAGCTACCATTGGCGTTTGTCTTGCCGTTTCCAAATCAACGTCAGGGCAATCCATGCACTCCACGCAGACCAGAAAGGAAGCAGACCGCCCCGGTTTCGCCAAGAATCAGGGGCTTGATAGGCTTTGGTGATGGACCGAAAGTTAAGCAGCTCATTCAACCACATGCACCCCAACAGCCCCCCTGTAATCCATAGCGAATTGTGAACAACCACTGCCAAAATCGCCGACAAGAGCGCCGCCGTGCGCAAGACCTTTGGCACCGCCAATCGCCACTGGTCTGCCGCTTTGTAATGCGGCGCCGTGGTCCAATGCCGGCGCTTCTGCGCCAACCAATCCGACCACGAGGTTGGCATGGCCGCGTCCATGTGTGCGGCACGGTGCGCAGCGACTGCAATGGACGACGCATCCGCACTTGCTAGCGCTTGAATCAGCATGTCGTCATCGCCCGAAGCGGTCGCAGGTGCGTTGGAAAAGCCCGGAAATGCCGACCGGCGAATGGCCAGGTTGCGGCCCACCCCCATGTACGGTTTGCCGCGCTGTGCCCACCCGACATAGGAGCGCATGATGTATTGCGCGTCCAAGGCCTGCATGCGTGAAAGCCACGTAGCGGCGGGCTGATCCTGTGGACAGCTGACGCCCAATACGGCTGCAACGTGCTCAGGACGGCCGGCAATCATTTCCGAAGCCCAGGCAGGTCCGGCAGGGAGGCAATCCACATCCGTCAACAACAACCAGTGCCCCGAAGCCTGTTCCACGCCGTAACGCAAGGCCTCACGTTTCCCCGGAGCTGTTCCTTCCAATCGGTGGCGGGAGAACGCAAAGGGCAACTCTTCCTGAGCGGCCTGCTCCAAGAGCACCGGCAAATCGTCGTTGGAGCCGTCGTCGATGGCGATGACCTCGGTGCCTGCTGGCCATTTCTGACGCTTCATCGCCGCCCACCATGCCGGCCAATGCTCGGCATCGTCTTTAATGCAAACGACGACGCTAACGGTATCGGTTCCAGCCTCGGTTTCGTCGGCGCGTGCAGCTCGCAAACATGCCCGGGTCAAGGCCGTCGAATGCGCGGTGTAAGCCACCGAGCAGGCCGCCAAGAGCCCGACCCATTCATTCATAGCGGTACATCAGGGTGGTATCGTTGAACAACAACACGGTGATGCCGTTGGGGCTCATCCGGTAGGGATGCAATCCGAAGGATCGCGTTTCCTCGATGTGCGCACGGCAGGGATCTCCATTGGCCTGGTGAAAAAGGGCAATCGGTTGCTTCGGAGGCAACGAACGCAACTGAGGCCCATTGGCTTGAAGTTCAAATTGGTGTTCTGCGCATCCCCCGCTGTAGGTGAGGTGCACCACCAATGAATCGCCCTCAATGGCTGCATGGCGCACCTCAAACGGGTCCGACACCGGTCGAGGATTGGACCAATCCAATGCTTCCTTGGGAAGGCCACGTTGGTCTTGGCAAGCGACAGCGGCAACAATACCTGCTGCGATGAACAGGTGCGATTTAAGCCGTGTGCGCCGAATCCCCATGTTGTTACTGGATTTCGATGAAGTACGGCAGGCGCGCCTGGACGCGGTCTTTGGAAGCCAACATGCGGCGAACCGCCACCAGCTGTTCCAACCGGGTACGAGAAAGCCCGGCTTGGACCAAAGCATCCGTTAGCACCTCAGCACCTGCCAACTCCTCGATGAACTGTTCAAGCGGGTCTTTCGCTTCAGGCAAAAAGACCACATCGTCCTCACTCAATGAATCCAATCCTGCCATCTCAGCTGCAGCATCCATCGCATCTTGGAGGTTTCCGAGCTCATCCACCAATCCGATTTCAAGGGCATCCTGTCCGGTCCAGACCCGGCCTCGGGCGATGGCGTCCACCTCATCGTAAGTCATGCCACGTCCTTCAGCGACGATGCCCACGAAGTCTTCGTAAATGTCCGTAATGCTCTCGTTGATGGCTGAGAGCTGCACATCGTCGAGTTGGGCTTCCAGCCCAATGCCTGCGTGGGAGTGCGTGCGCACGTCGTCGTATGCCAAGCCCATCTTGTCCTCGAGCAATTCCTGGGCGTAAGGCAACATTCCGAATACGCCGATGGATCCCGTGATGGTATTGGGAGAGGCGAAGATTTTTTCTGCTCCTGCGCTGATGTAGTAGCCGCCTGAAGCCGCGTAGTCGCCCATGCTGACGACGAATGTCTTGCCGGCTTCTTTGAGCAATTCAGTTTCGCGCCAGATGATGTCGCTGGCGAGAGCCGAACCGCCGGGGCTGCTCACGCGCAAAACGACCGCTTCAACGTCAGGTGCGAGGCGGGCTTCGCGAATGGCCTCAGCAAGCGTGACTGAACCGATGGTCTGGTTATCCCCGTTGCCCATCTCAATGCCTCCTGTGGCGTAGATAACCGCGAGCGACCCCCCCAAGGGCTCCGCCTCTTCGGATTCTCCGTACGAGTCATCGTTCATCGATTCGAAAATGCTGAAATCGAATTCTGCCGCAAATCCTCCTATCGGATCGGGGTTCATGTATTCTCCCAAACCAACGTACACCGGATCCTCCCCGTCGAGCAGTTCTTTGATGCGTTCCTTGAGTTCATCCTCGTACAACAAGCCGTCAAAAAACTCCCACTCCACGGCATCCTCTGCCGTGCGCAAAGCCAAGTTCTCGGCGGCTTCATCCAACCGCTCTTCGGAGATGCCCCGGCCCTCGGCGATGCCGCCGCGCACTTCAGACCAAAAATCTTCGAGCAATGCGGTCAACTGCTCGCGGTTGGAGGCGCTCATGCTCTTGCGGGTGAAAGGCTCCACCGCACTTTTGTATTCGTTGTCCGGTCCGCGAAGCACCGTCATGCCGACGCCGAGCTTCTCGAGCATGCCCTTGTAGTAGGTGGTCTGCAGGCGCATGCCAGCGAAGTCCGCCCCACCGTTGGGGTGCAGGTACAATTCGTCGGCCATTGAGGTAAGGTACAACGCCCCCATGCTTATCGATTCGGCCCATCCCACGACCCATTTACCGGAAGATTTGAACGCCTCGAGTGCATCGCGCAAATCGGCCATGGTGGAAGGCGCAGCCGCCACCGATTCAACATTCAAGTAGAGACCTTCAACATCCTCGTCTTCGGCCGCCTCCTGAAGCGCTTCCGTAAAGTCGCGCAAGCCCATCGTTGAATTCGATTGAAATCCAGTCAAATCAAAATTCGCGTCGTTCGTTGATCGCTCGCTGATCGGCTGACTGAAGTCGATTTTGAGTACGGTGTTTGCTTTGCTCACAGCCTCCTGCTCGGAGGCATCGCCGCCCGCCGCAGCCGACACCAATCCGCCCACCAAGGCACCGATGAACACAAAAATCAGAATGGTTCCTGCGATGAGGAACGCCAAAGTCGAGCCGACAAATGAGGAGGCGACGTTCTTTAAGAATGACATGAAATCAGGGTTTTGCGCAAAAGTATACGATGCTCCGCTGCACGCCCCGCATTTTTACCCAATTTTGCTGAATGAACCGAAGGCACTTCATTGGACTGGGAGGCAACATGGGCAACCGTCACGCGCTGCTCGACGCGGCGTTGAATGAAATTCAACTGGCCTTTCCCTGTGTTCAGGAACGTTCGAGCCGGTTCGAAACCCCCGCCTGGGGCATGGCGCCCGGCACCCCGGCCTTTTTGAATCAAGTCATTTCGATTTCATTGCCGGAGGCCGTTGAGCCACTGTTCGTGTTGGACGCATTGTTGGCCATTGAGCAGAAGCTGGGCCGGCACCGCGCTGCCAAGGCCGAGGGGTACCAATCGCGTTCCATCGATCTCGACCTACTCGCCATAGAAGGGGTGCG
>JAPOHG010000033.1 GCA_029979565.1 bacterium | reverse complement strand
GATTGAACCGTTCGAATCCGTGATGCTACCATCAGCCAAGGTCAACGTACCCACAGTAGATCCCGATGCTGCAGAGGCAGTTCCTGTAACATCCAGCGTTCCTGCAACGGCTGTGTTGCCTGTCGTGGCATCAACAGTGAATTTGTTTGTCGCAACATCGAAGTTGCCGTCAACACCTGTGGCGCCCGTTACATCCAACGTGCTGCTCAATGTCGTCGCGCCAGTCACTCCCAATGTGCTGCTCATTGTCGAAGCTCCTGTCACGCCCAATGTGCCAGCGACCGCAGTGTTGCCTGTCGTAGCATCCACAGTGAATTTGTTCGTCGCAACATCGAAGTTACCATCAACACCTGTGGCGCCCGTTACGTCCAATGTACCAGTGACGGAGGTATTCCCTGCCCCCAACGTGCCCGTAGTACTCAAATTCTCGTCGCCGAAACTGATTGAACCGTTCGAATCCGTGATGCTACCATCAGCCAAGGTCAACGTACCCACAGTAGATCCCGATGCTGAAGAGGAGGTGCCCGTAACGTCGAGCGTACCGCCAACTGTGGCGTTGCCAGCCACGTCCAACGTGCTTTTCAAATTCGTTCCACCACTGACAACCAAGCTGTCTCCTACTGAGAGTTTTGATTGGAACAACGCGTACATCGCAACGTACAAGCTGTCATTCATGCGCACATACCCATCAACCTCCAAGGTGCTGTCCAACTTCGCTGCTCCTTCAACCAGCAAGCTGTCGATTCCATAAGCGCTCCAGCCATCGAAATTCACATTCATTCCCGGAGAATTGCCATTGGTCAAGACGTCTTTCCAAGTGTTCCATGTAGCATCCGAATCAGCATTGAGTGTAGTGATCACCGAATCACTGAATAAAGCCAGGGCACGATGGTCAATGTAAATCTGGAAGATGTTGCCGTCCTGTTCAGAAAGAACAAGCTTGTTCACATCACTTTGAGCGACTGCAGTTGCAGCACTAGCGGCGACAAATAAGAACAAGATAACGGACTTAAAGGGTAAGGCGAGACGTAAACCCATGATGTAGGAGTGATAATTTAACGCATAAAAATACACCCTTGTCCATTAAAAAACAATGTTTATCTAGTCTTTTTTTGCAAAGAAATAAACACGGACCAGTCTTTTTTTAGCTGAAAGTTGAAAATTCCTCAGCAATCAGGCCATCCTAACGACAAAATTAAAATAGAAATTACAACGTTGATCGCAGTACCTCTTGGCTCATATCACTGGTTCCCGAACGAACTGACGAACGCACAATACGGCACTTACCGTTCCCAATAACCCTCCCAAAACCGGGCCTGTCAACCATCCCATCACCGGGATGGCCATGGCCAGATAAAAAGGAGTTCCCAATGCCAAGGCAAGCCCGCTGAACTTGACGCTGCTCCGCAGCGAATTACGCGCCCCCAACCCCACCAAATCCCACGTTAAATCCAATAAAGCCGCACCATAAAACCAAATACTCACGACAGCTGACAGTACGGGTAACAACCACCACACGAAGAAGGATGCAACAGGAACAACAATAGAAATTATTCCAAAGATGAGCAGTAGAAAGAGGCTGACTGCGATTTCCATCGAAATCAGGAGCACCGCAGATCTAGCCCCTCTAAAAATGGACTTGATCAGATTTCCTTGAGGCGTTCGGAACAAACCGACCCTTTGAGAAACCAACTCAGCATAAACGGCAAATACGGGACTCAAAACAACCAAAACCAAAAACTTGGTCACTTTGAATTGAACCCACAATGTCAACAAAAATAGCAACCCTTCCACTCCTGCATCCAAGCCTTGAAACAACCAGCTTGTGGGACCATCCGGAGCTGCATTTTCCGGATGAATGAAGTACTGATTCACCCATCCAGAAAGGAGGAGTCGTAGTCGATTCGCAGATTGACTCAAAACCCAACCAACCAGCTTCATGATGCCAAATGCGCCGATCAATGTGACCACGTAACCATGCCCCAAGCGGTGTTCTCGAAGGAAAGCAAACGATGCAGCATACACCCCTAAACCCCTTCGAAATTGCTTCCAAATGTCCAATGCTCGCATGGATTCGAAATTAAGCACTCCCTGTTCGAATGTTATCGAATGTTCCATTGGAATCGAACGAACCCACTCGATATTCGCCCATGCGCGTACATTTCATTGCGATTGGCGGCAGCGCCATGCACAACATTGCGTTGGCCGTAGCGGCAGCCGGTCATGAAGTAACCGGATCTGACGATCAAATTTTTGAACCCTCGCGCAGCCGTTTGGAAGCGGCTGGTCTATTGCCCAACCTCGACGGATGGTTTCCGGAAAAACTTGACGGTTCAATAGACGTTGTGGTTTTGGGCATGTCCGCCAGGCCGGATAACCCTGAATTATTGAAGGCCCAAGCGCTCGAACTCCACATCCAATCGTATCCGGAGTTTTTGCGTGCGTGCAATGAAAACGCCAAACGGGTGGTCATCGGCGGATCACACGGGAAGACAACCATCACCTCCATGCTTTTGCACGCCATGAAAGGCATGAACATCCCAACGAATTTCATGGTGGGCGCGCAATTGGAAGGATTCAACTGCATGGTTGAGATCGATCCGGACCGCTCTTGGTGCATCCTCGAAGGCGACGAGTACTTGAGCTCCCCCATTGACCGCAGGCCTAAATTCTTCTGGTACGAGGCCCATTTTACCTTGCTCACGGGCGTCGCTTGGGACCACATCAACGTGTTCCCCACTGAAGAGAACTACGTCGAGCAGTTCGACGCGTACCTCGAGTCATTGGCTCCAAACGCACGTGTCGTTTGGTGCGCCGAGGATGCGACGTTGAAGGAAGTAGTAAGCCGGTGCAAGCGAGACGATCTCGCATTCATTCCGTATCGAACGCCCGTCTATTCACTTCAGTCAGACGGCACGATGACCCTCACATTCGCTGGAAACCGGTCGGTAACCACCCACCTCATTGGCACCCACAACATCCAGAACTTGGCAGGAGCGCGATCCTTGGCACTGGCCATGGGCTTGGACGTCTTGGAATTTGACAAAGCGATCGCTTCATTCAAAGGCGCAGCGAGGCGGCTGGAACCAATGCACAACAGCCATGATTTTACCGTGTTTCGAGATTTCGCACATGCCCCTTCCAAGGTAAAAGCTACCGTAAACGGCGTCAAGGCTTCTTATCCGGACCGCACGTTGACAGCAGTACTAGAATTGCACACATTTTCCAGCTTGAATAAGGATTTCTTGCACACGTATGCCCAGGCCATGGCAAGCGCTGACGAGGCAGTGGTCTATTACGACCCGGCGGTCTTGGCCCACAAACGGTTGCCACCGTTGGAACCGCAGTTTGTGGCAGAATCGTTTGGAAACCACCCCAACCTCCGCGTCATCACCGACACTTCCGAGCTGCAACAGCACGTGCAAAATATCAACCAGAACCAGCGCGTTGTGCTATTGATGAGCTCCGGTTGGTTCAGCAATGCCGAATGGTCCTGGTGAATGGTTGCGTAGTCCGTTGCATCATCCCAAGCCGACGTCCAAGGCCATCATGACCAGGAATCCCCCGATGAAACCCAAGGTGGCAAAGTCAGTGTACTTGTCACGTTGCGTCTCGGGAATGACCTCCTCCACGACAACGTAAATCATGGCACCTGCTGCAAAAGCCAATGCATACGGCAGGATGACTTGCATTTGAAGCACCGCCAGTGCTCCGATGACCGCAGCGACCGGTTCCACAACTGCCGACAATTGACCAAACCAAAGCGATCGCGCGGCACTCACACCTTGACGGCGCAGCGGCATGCTTACCGCAAATCCTTCTGGAAAATTCTGAATGCCAATTCCCAACGCCAGGGCAACAGCGGCGCCAACAGTGGCGCCATCCAAGCCAAGGGCGGCTCCACCAAACAACACCCCTACCGCCAAGCCTTCAGGTATGTTGTGCAAGGTGATGGCCAAGACCAACAAGGTCGACCGATGCCAATCCGTCTGAGGGCCTTCTGCCTCATCCTTGCTGAAATTGATGTGCAAATGCGGAGTCAGGCGATCCAATCCGTAGATAAAAAGCGCGCCCAATCCAAATCCGCAAGCGCTCGGCCAAACTTTTGCGAATCCATCACCCGGTGACATTTCTATCGCCGGAGACAGCAACGACCAAAAGCTCGCCGCAACCATGACACCGCCGGTGAACCCCAACATGCTGTCAAACCACTTCCTGTGCATGTCGCTAAATGCAAACACCAGGGATGCGCCCAAAGCAGTCATCATCCACGTGAAAAGCGTCGCAATAAGCGCAGCTTCTACGGCTCCGAGGGAGCCCATCCATTCCATCAAATCATTCATCTGTCAATTGAATCAATACGTTTTTGGCTACTTCATTGGAAACGTTGGTGAGGGCGCCCTCTTGTTCTACCCACACTGCGCTTCGGTCAAATTCCAGGCATTCCTTCAGTGTGTAGGCTTTGCCCAAGGCAATGTTGAGCTTGTCCAAATGCTGCAAGAACAAGCTGGAGCTGTCCCTTACTCCGCACACCACGAACACGTCCCCTTCTTTGGCGTCGCTCGCCGCAATGGCATGCTGGCGCGTTCGAACAACGCCTTTCGCATTGGGGATGGGGTCACCGTGGGGGTCGTAAGCAGGATGGTCGAGAAAGGCATCCAAGCGGTTGATCAATTCATCTCCACCAATGTGTTCGAGTTCCTCTGCTAATGCATGCACGGCATCCCAATCGTACTGAAGCTTTTCCACAAGGAATACCTCCCACAAACGATGCTTTCGAACCAACGTAACGGCTTCGTTGCGCCCCGCTGCTGTCAAGGTTGCTCCCTGGTACGCCTCGTATTCCGCGAATCCAGCATCCGTTAATTTGCGGAGCATGTTGGTCACGGAAGCAGGCGTCGCCTCCACCAGCGCTGCGAGTGCCTGGTTCGTGGCAATGCCTTCTCTAGCCTCCAACTTGTAGATGGCCTTCAAGTAATTTTCTTGGCTTGGTGACAACAACATTTCACAAAGGTAAATAAAATTTTTAGCCATGACTAAAAAAAGGCAGCAAGCGACAGACGCAGTGTGTATCTTTGAGCTGCAAGTCCCAAACCATGCTCCCCAAACCCACACTGCGTAACCTCATTGGAATCCTAGGCTTCATTCTGTTGGCTCTTGGGCTGTGGAAATTCAAAAGCCTGGTGGGCTTATTGCTGCTCTCAGTAGCCATCAGTTTCATCGGAAGACCCATTGTGCTGTTGCTGAGCAAAATCAGTTTCCGTGGCAGGACAATGCCCACTGCAGTGGGAGCGGCAGTGAGTATGCTGGTTCTTTTTGGCAGCACATTGGGCATCATTCAATTGTTTGCTCCATTGGTCAATGAACAAATTGACGCGGTTCAGCAGCTAGACCTTGACCAACTCGCAACAGCTACCGGCCAAAGTACGTTGTGGTTGGATGAGTATTTCGGCGCCATCAACTTCAGCGGGGACAATCGCAGCAACAGCGAATACGTCCTTGAACAGCTGGAATCATCCTTGAAATTTGAAGAGCTGGGACAGCGAATCAGTGGGCTCCTCGCTCAAATCGGCAGCCTCTTTTTTGGCATTTTCTCTGTAGTCTTCATGGCCTTCTTCTTTCTAAAGGACGGCGCCCTGTTTCGCAACATGATCGAAGCCATCACGCCGGATGAGCTGATGCCCAAAGTTCAATCCATCCTGGAGCGAACGAGTCAGTTGTTGACGCGGTATTTCGGTGGACTGGTCATACAAGTAGCCATCGTGACTGCCATTGTCACCGCCGGACTGGAGCTGGTTGGTGCAGAGCATGCCTTTCTCATTGGGCTGCTCGCCGGACTGTGCAACCTGGTCCCCTACCTGGGGCCCCTCGCCGGCACTGCGCTGGGGTTAACCCTCGTGGCGCTCAGCGGTCCGGCGGCCACTTCCGGAGCGATGATCGGGGGGAGTTTACTTGTTTTTGCCATCGCTCAATTGGTCGACAATTTTTTCACCCAACCGGTGGTGTTCGCCAACCGCGTTCACGCCCATCCTTTGGAGATATTCATTGTCATCAGCATTGCAGGAAGTGCCGCTGGAATTTTGGGGATGGTCCTTGCTGTGCCTGCGTATACCTTGTTCCGTATCGTCGCGCAAGAACTTTTCAGCGGTTTTAAGCTCGTCGACCGCTTGACGCAAAACCTGAAATAGGTCATCTGAAATTCACGGAAGCCGAAAAGTTGTTCACAGCCGTTCAGTGCCTGACATTTCTCCCTAACTTTGAATCCCGTATTCATATACGGGAACATGCCTCAAAACAGCCCTTCTGACTCCACCTCATCGCTGCCGGAAACGGTGCGCAACAGCCGCTACATTTTCGTCACAGGAGGCGTGAGCTCGAGTTTGGGCAAAGGGATTGTCAGTGCTTCATTGGCCAAGTTGCTACAAGCACGAGGTCACACAGTGACAATCCAGAAGCTTGACCCCTACATCAACGTGGATCCCGGCACCCTGAATCCCTATGAACACGGGGAATGTTACGTGACGGTTGACGGAGCAGAAACCGACCTCGACTTGGGGCACTACGAGCGTTTCCTAAACGTTCAAACGACCCAAGCCAACAACATCACCACAGGCCGCATCTACCAGTCTGTGATTGACAAAGAAAGACGGGGAGAATACCTCGGCAAAACGGTTCAAATCATTCCTCACATCACGGATGAAATCAAGCGTTGTGTCCAAATTCTCGGAGCCGAATCCAATTACGACTTCGTCATTACCGAAATCGGCGGAACCGTTGGCGATATCGAATCGCTGCCCTACATCGAGGCGGTACGCCAGATGAAGTGGGAATGTCCAGAAGAGACTTTGGTGGTGCACTTGACGCTCATTCCTTATCTCGCTGCTGCGGGCGAATTAAAAACCAAACCGACCCAGCACTCCGTCAAGCAACTCTTGGAATTCGGCGTTCAACCGGACATCCTCGTGTGCCGAACGGAACACGAGCTCACCGATTCGGTCCGCACAAAAGTTGCACGATTTTGCAACGTCGCTCCCAGGGCTGTCATCCAGAGCATTGATGCGGAGACGATCTACGACGTCCCGCTCTTATTGATGGAGGAAAGACTCGACCAGGTCGTGCTCGAAAAGCTGGGAATGACAACGGAGGAACAAGTACCGGATTTAACGTCATGGAGAAAATTCTTGACCCAGTACAAGAACCCAAAAACGACCGTTAAAGTCGGGCTCATCGGTAAATACGTAGAGTTAAAAGACAGTTACAAGTCCATCGCAGAGGCGCTCATTCATGCCGGAGCTCATCAGGAGGTTGATGTACATGTGGATTGGATTCACAGCGAATCCATCACATCAAAAAGTGCAGCAGAGAGGCTCTCAGGGCTCGACGGCATCATCGTCGCACCAGGCTTCGGTTCGAGGGGAATCGATGGGAAAATTGAAACCATTCAGTACGCGCGGACCATGGGTGTTCCATTTTTCGGCATTTGCCTTGGCATGCAGTGTGCGGTCATTGAATTTGCGCGAAATGTGATCGGTTTGGAAGATGCGCATTCGACCGAAATCAAAGAATACACGCCGCACCCTGTCATTGACCTGATGGCCGAACAAAAAAGCATACAAAACATGGGCGGAACCATGCGATTGGGGGCGTACCCATGCGAGTTGAAGCCCGGAAGCCATTCGTTCGATGCCTATAAAACAAGCGCGATTGAGGAGCGCCATCGTCATCGGTATGAATTCAACAATGCCTACTTGGAGCAATTTGAATCATTGGGCATGATTGCAACAGGAAAAAATCCGGATTCCGGATTGGTGGAGATTGTAGAGATTCCCGAGCATCCCTACTTCGTCGCCTCGCAATTCCATCCCGAATACGCCAGCACGGTTGAAACGCCTCACCCCTTGTTCACCGCCTTCATCAAAGCAGCAAAGCATGGCGTCGGGAACGAACAGGCACCTGCCGCCAAAGAGACGGCCGCGAATTCTTAATCCTGAATAGGTTTCAACCTAGGCGAATCACTAAGGGCAAACACGCAGCACAGGAGGACAGTGGGCACAACCCCCTGCTGCAATTCGAGCAAGCTTTCAATGGTCCCATTCAGTGCCCACGCAATGGACCACACCAAGAGCAATACGTTCTGAGTTCGAAACGCCAGAACCACCACCCCTGACCACCAGAATAAGATGAACACCAATCCCATCCAACCGTGACTCACAGCAAGTTGAAGCCAGGCACTGTGAGGGTTCATGCGCTTCTGCAGTGCGTAGGCACTGCCTGATTTCCGGTACTCCTCACACAGGGCGTCCGTAACGTCACCCGTGCCGACACCCAATGGTGTTTTCAATAACACATCAACCGAAGCCTGCCATGCCTGCATCCGCCCGGCTGAGGACCCTGTTTTGGCTGGCATGGCTTGCTCCCTCAATAATGGCTCAACTTCGACTTCTGTCGGCGATATCGGCTGGGAAACGACCTCGGAAGAAACGAACCGCGCAAATTCGCTCCAACGGCCTCCATCGCCCAGCCAGCTTCCAATGAAAACACCAGCAAGTCCAACCGCGACTCCCATGGGGCGAACACGGCGACCATCCTTGTTAAGGGCGATCATACCACCCCACAACAGAGCCGCAACGATCCATCCAGCTTTCGACGCTAACATCCCTACAAACAGGCCGGAGAGGGCTAAAATCACCCCGTAAAACCTCCAATCTCTGGCCAGCAAAACGGGCATCATGACCAAGTAAAGCCCCATGTATGTCGGATGAAAAGGACCGGCCAGTCCATCGTAACGCCACATGTCAGGGTCACCACTGAAGCCTGCGATTGTTAGGCGCAAAATCATGAATGCAACCAAGCCCCCTGCCATCGAAAAGGGTACCCACTTCAATCCTGCTCTGCCCTGCCGCTTCCAATGGTGCAACATGAGCAAAGGAATCAAGAGCAAACTGAATTTCACTTCCAAGGCAAACCACCCGGCTTCACTATTTTCAGTCCATCCGAGGCCCATGGCCATGAGTGCATAGAGCAGGACACTTCCACCACCAAACCACTGAAATGCGCTAGGCAGTGATCGGCGCTCCATCCATGGAGACCCGAAACGGAACCCATTGACTGCTTCAAAGGCAACAACCAACAAAAACCAAATAGCCAGAGGCAACGTACTCCACCGCGGATTGAGCACCATGCAGCATGCCACTGCGGCTGGCATGGCTTGGAGTGCTTTATTTAGACCGAGCATCATCAACGGGTGAGTTCTGATAAACCGGAATCAGGCTGTCGTTTCAAGGCTATAAAATCAACAATACCTTTCCAATACCCAACGCCGTACCCTAGATGAATCGCGGCAAACGCACGCATAATGCCACCTATGTCCCGATAAGATGCAGCCGAAGTGATGGCTGAACCCGTACCAATGACCAACCATAGAAACAGGGCAGAAACACATATGGATGCCCCAAAACCGTTCCACATGTCGTTCCAATGCCCCGTGGCCTCAGCCAGCCAGCAGACTCCGGATGCTGCTAGCACCAGAAGAAAAAGTGCAGGGATTGTTTGCCGCCAAGTGGTGATGGTTTGGTGCTTTAGATTGACAAATACTTTCCAGTAGCCGTATTGATAATACTGGCGGATGAGGTTTCGGTACGTCGAACGCACGTGATACTGACTTCGAATGCGCGGGTCGAACCAGATGCGCCAACCTGCATTGAGCAAGCGGTAATTCAATTCGTCATCCTGGTTGCGTGTCAAGGCTACATCAAACAAGCCAATTTCTTCCAGCACTTCCCGTCGGTACGCCCCGAAGGCAACAGTGTCCACGTGCCCTGCATTTCCTCCTGTTCTGAATCGGGCATCACCCACCCCGAAAGGCGTGCTCATCGCGGCTCCAATTCGCCGAGACGTTTGGGAACCGTGCACCTGCTCCACCACACCGCCTACACAGCCCGATTCTGGGTGTGCCAGCAGCACTTGATGATTCCGCAATAACCAATCTCGGCTTACCTCGGCATGGGCACCCAAGATGACAATAACATCGCCTTGAGCCGCTTTGATGCCTTCATTTAGTGCGTGCGGAGTGGTTCGCTTGGGATTTTCGATCCAGCGGATGATTGCATGTTCTTCACTCCACCGTTCCAGTTTCGAGCGGGTGCCGTCCGTGCTCCCGCCATCGGCTATGATCACCTCCCATTCAATTCCTGGAGCATCCTGCGATACCAGACTTTTAAGGGCGGAATCGATGAATTCCACCTCGTTCAAACACGGTATAACGACGGAGATCATGGTGCCGATTCAGCAATTCGCTTCAATTGATGCAGGTGGTGACGAACGTGCGCAACACCAAAAGCCAACGTGTCCAACAACCCAATTTTGCCTGCGATTGGATGCTTAAACACCTGTACCTTCCACCATTCCGGCGCAGCGTACAATCCACTCAATCGTTCGTAACCAGACGCAATGGATTTCATCCAAGCTGCGACTGCGGCCTCTGCATCTGCATCACGTCCTGGAGCAGGTGACAGTTTGCCGCCAGGCGTAGGGTCCATCCAGCGCTTGTCCGATTCAAGGGCGCGCACAAGCTCGATGCCCCGTGCATCCGATTTCCCATCGCACGGCACCAATTCCGATGGATCCGCTTGGCTTTTCTTTTCCAAGTACGACCAAGTGCCTTGTTCAGAGCGCATGAGGTGCTCCAATACCTGCAAACCGCCCCAATTCGTATCCGTTCCT
Source organism: bacterium (assembly GCA_029979565.1). Taxonomy (GTDB): domain Bacteria; phylum Bacteroidota; class Bacteroidia; order Flavobacteriales_D; family Sanyastnellaceae; genus UA16. The sequence continues at coordinate 11,810 of JAPOHG010000033.1, read as the reverse complement.
TGAAGCTTATCTAACGGAAGCGCCTGCAATGATTTAGCAAATGCATCCACCGCCGCAATGTGGAGCCCAAGCCAATGGCTCCAGCCGCCCCAAGGTCGGAACATTTGGATGTGCGGGATGTCATCCTCTAAATACCCCTCACCAACGGTTGAGAAACCCATTCGTTCGTAGAACCCGATGAGGTATTGCTGGGCGGAGATTCGGATGCCTTGGCCTGGCCATCGGCGGTAACAAGCGCGCACGGAGCGCATCATCAGCTCCTCTCCCAATCCTGATCCTCGAGATTCAAGATCAATGGCTACCCGTCCAATGCTGGGCTCATCGTATGACACACCCGGAGGTACCAATCGGACGACTGCACGCGCAGGCGCGCCATTGGCAGCCTTTTCTTCGAGGGCAAACAAGTGAATCGATTGGGCATCCTTGTCATCCAAGTCCAAATACACGCAGTTTTGCTCTACAACGAATACCTCGGAACGCAACCTCATCAGCGAGAAGACTTCCCTGCCCGTCAATTCTTCGAACGATTTTTCTGACCAAAGCACGGCGCAATTTACAATGTGTTTGTCCGCGAAAACCCCGGGGCTGAGTGTACTTTCGCACCATGGGCACCATCAACGTTTTTTCCGCTGAAAATCTCGCCAAACGATACGGGGAGCGTTTGCTTTTTGAGGGGCTCACTTTCGGCTTATCACGAGGCCAGAAATGTGCAATCGTAGCCAAAAATGGCACCGGAAAAACCACTTTGCTCAACGGGATTTGTGGCACAGAACCACTGGATGATGGACGAATCAGTTTGGATGCAGGGACCCATTGGAGCTACCTGCAACAAGACCCCAAATACGATGGCCACCAGAGCATCCTCGATCACCTGTACGCGAGCGATATGGCCGCTGTTCAAGCCATGCGCACCTACGCATCGGCGTCTGGGGGTACCGACGATGCGGCTTTACAAGCGGCTTACGAAGGCATGGACCTCCACAACGCTTGGGACTTTGAGGCCCGGGCCAAAGAAGTGCTTGGCCGGCTGAATCTCCACAACCTCAGTCGAACCATGAACACGCTCAGCGGAGGCGAACGGAGGCGAATCGCCTTGGCGCGCGTTCTGATTGAGGAGCCGGACATCTTGTTTCTCGATGAACCGACCAACCACTTGGACCTGGACATGATCCAATGGCTCGAGCGGTACCTCGCCCAGTCGAAAATGACCATTTTGATGATCACCCACGACCGATACTTCTTGGAAAACGTGTGTGACACCATCCTCGAACTGGATGATCAAACCCTCTACAAGTACAAAGGCAATTACAGCTATTACCTCGAAAAAAGAGAGGAACGAAAAGAAAATGCCCTTGCTCATCGCACGAAAGCCCGCGGCATTTTCAAGCGCGAACTCGAATGGATGCGGTCCACCCCATCTGCTCGAACCGGCAAATCCAAATCGCGCATCGAACGGTTCTACGAGATCAAAAAAGCCGCCAAAAAGCGACTGGAGGAAGACGATATGGCATTGCGTTTGAACCCACATCGTCTCGGAGGCAAAATCATCGAACTCCACAAGGTGGCGCACGGCTATGACGGCGAAGTCCTATTCGAAAACCTCACGCACCATTTCAAGCGCGGCGAACGCATCGGAATTGTTGGACATAACGGATCTGGAAAGTCTACATTGCTCGACCTCATTACGCAAGGAGGCAAACCCTTGAGGGGAAAAGTCGTGGTCGGCGAAACCGTTGTTTTTGGCCACTACCACCAATCGGGAGCAAACTTCCCCGAAGGACAGCGCATCATCGAAGCCGTCTACGAAATTGCCGAATTCATGCCGTTGGAGAAGGGGCAAAAAATCACCGCGGCCCAATTGCTCGAACGGTTCTTGTTCCCCCGATCCATGCATCACCAGTTGATTTCGACGTTGAGCGGGGGCGAGCGTAAGCGCCTGCACCTGCTGCAGGTCTTGATGGCTAACCCCAATTTCCTCATCCTGGATGAGCCAACGAACGATTTGGATATTTACACGCTCCAAATCTTAGAAGAATTCTTGCTTGACTTTCCGGGATGCCTGATTGTGGTCAGTCACGACCGCTACTTCATGGATCGGCTCGTGGAACACATTTGGGTTCTTGGGACCCGAAACGAAGTGCGTTCCTTCCCTGGAAATTATAGCCAGTACCGTCTGGCTTTGGCAGATGAGAAGCGTCAGGCGCAAGAACAACGAGATGCCGATCAAACCGATGCTGGGTCGTCCGCTGCCCCGTCACCGCCCAAGAATGACTATTCCAAACGGCTGTCGTTCAAAGAGAAATTTGAGTTCGAACAGCTAGAAGGCAAGATGGCTGAATTGGAAAAGAAAAAAGAGGCACTTACGGAAAAGCTCTACGCCAATCCCGATCCTGCGGAACTTCAAGCGCTCGGAGAAGAACTCCATCAAGTGACCACCGCCTTGGAAGAAGCCGAAAACCGGTGGCTTGAATTATCAGAGCGCGCCGAGTAATGAATTTATTGCTGGTCGTAATCCACTTGGAATGGACCTGACCCCTTGAGCTTGGTTTGGCAAGTCAATACGAATCCGGCCTCCACTTCATCCGGCTCGAGGGCATAATTGACATCCATCTCGGTTGTCCCGCTTATCATTTTCGCACGGCACGTGCAGCAAACACCGCCCATGCAACTGTACGGGGCGTCCAACCCGGCATCCAGCGCTGCGTCCAATACGCTCTTGCCCTCCGCAACTTCTACCACCGTTGTCATGCCATCCATCACAATGGACAGCTGCTTCGTTGAGGACTCGACAGGTGCTTCCGTTTCGGTTTTCGATTGCTTCGCGCCTGCAGAAGATGTGAATAGTTCAAATTTCACGCAATCTGAAGCCATACCCGCTCCTTCAAGGGCCGCTTTGCACGCCCAGATCATTTCCTCGGGACCGCACAAGAATGCCGCATCAAGGGATTCGACATCCACCCAGTCACTTGCCAATATGGACGCACATCGGTCTTCATCCAATCGGCCATTGAACAGTTCGATGTCCTGCGGCTCACGCGTCAAAATGTGAAACAACCGAAATCGCTCGAGGTACGCGTCCTTCAATTCCTGTAACGCCTCCTTGAAAATGATGCTGGGCGTATCGCGGTTCACATAAAACAAGGTGAACACACTGCTCGGCTCCTTGAGCAAAACTTCCTTGATTTGGCTTAAAATGGGTGTGATACCCGATCCTGCAGCAAAAGCAATCAAACTACGTGATTGTGCCGGGTCCGTTTCCAGGATAAAGCGACCCGTCGGCGCCATGCTCCGGATGGTGTCTCCGCTTGCCAATTGCTGATTGGCCCAGGTGCTGAAGGTTCCCTTATCGACCTGTTTGATGGCCACGCGCCATTCTCCATCGCTCGGCGCACTGCACAAAGAATAACTGCGCCGAACGGATGCACCATTGATATCCGCCTCCAAGGTGAGGTATTGACCAGCTTCGAACGCAAAATCCGTTTTGAGGTTTTCCGGGATATCGAACGCCACAGAAACACATCCAGCGGTTTCCCTGCGTACATCGGCAATTTTCAGCTCATGCAGTCCATTCATGCCCGCAAAACTACACGACAATTCTGCAAGAAAACCAATGGAGTCCATGGTTGTTATCTTTGTAACAAATCCCCATGCATGACACAAGAAATGGACTTGAATCAGCGGTTTGAAGATTACATCGCTTCGGACCAAAAAATTGAAGCCAAAGACTGGATGCCGGATGCTTACCGCAAGACCCTCATCCGTCAAATAAGTCAGCATGCACACAGCGAAATCATCGGCATGCAGCCCGAGGGCAATTGGATCACGCGTGCACCCAGCCTCAAGCGCAAGTCCATTCTGTTGGCAAAAGTTCAAGACGAGGCCGGACACGGGTTGTATCTGTACTCCGCTGCCGAGACGTTGGGCATCAGCCGGGATGAAATGCTCGACGCGCTGCACACGGGCCAGGCGAAATACAGCTCCATCTTCAATTATCCCACCCTCACGTGGGCAGACATGGGCGCTATTGGTTGGTTGGTCGATGGTGCGGCCATCATGAACCAAGTGCCCTTGTGCAAGTGCAGCTATGGGCCGTACGCCCGCGCTATGGTTCGGGTTTGCAAAGAAGAAAGCTTTCACCAGCGCCAAGGGTTTCAAATTATGCTCAATTTGAGTCAAGGCACGACGGAGCAGAAGGAAATGGCACAAGACGCACTGAACCGTTGGTGGTGGCCATCCTTGATGATGTTTGGTCCCAACGATGCCTCTTCAAAGCACAGCGAGCAATCCATGCGCTGGAAAATCAAGCGGTTTTCCAATGACGAATTGCGCCAGCGGTTTGTCGACATGACCGTGCCGCAGGCTGAGCTCCTCGGATTGACCGTGCCTGACCCGGATTTACAGTGGAATGAGGAGACCGGCCACTATGACTTCGGCCCGATCGATTGGAGCGAATTTGAACAAGTTGTCGCGGGCAATGGACCGTGCAACCGTGAGCGCATTGAAACACGCGTAAAGGCCCACGAAAATGGAGCATGGGTTCGCGAAGCAGCAGCAGCTTACGCCACGAAGTCCGCTGAGCGCACATCCAGCCAAACTTCAGCAGCATGAGCGCACCGAAAGCCGAATGGCCCCTCTGGGAAGTGTTTGTTCGCAGCCGTCAAGGCTTGAGCCACAAGCACGTTGGAAGCTTGCATGCCGCCGATGCCACCATGGCCATTTCAAACGCACGAGACGTGTATACCCGTCGCCAAGAAGGGACGAGCATTTGGGTGGTGAAGGCGGAAGACATTACCGCCTCGTCGCCATCCGACAAAGACGTGCTCTTTGACCCCGCCAATGACAAAGTTTACCGGCATCCGACTTTCTATGATCTCCCGGATGAAGTGAAGAACATGTAATGGCGGCCCAAGATCACGAATGGATTCTTCGCTTCGGCGACGATGCGCTGGTTCTGGCGCAGCGGCTCTCCGAATGGTGCAGCCACGGACCCGCGCTTGAGGAAGATATTGCACTTTCCAACATCGCTCTGGACTTATTGGGCCAAGCACGCGCTTTGCTCACACTTGCCGGCCAGCGCGAAGGCCGTGGTAGGGATGAGGATGCCCTCGCCTACTTCCGTACAGACCGCGAATACCGCAATGCCTTGCTCGTTGAACTTCCCAATGGCCATTTTGGCGACACCATCGTTCGGCAAATGCTCTTCGATCAATTCGCTGTGCTGCGTTATGAAGCCTTAGCCAATCAAACCGTGGATCGAGAATTGGCTGCCATCGCTTCGAAAGCCCTTAAAGAAGTTCGCTACCACGCTGCCCATTCAGCCCAATGGGTGGTGCGGCTCGGGGACGGAACCGAAGAAAGCCACCAACGCGCTCAGGCAAGCTTGGATGTGCTTTGGTCATACACAGCGGAGTTGTTCGAGGACGATGCCGTTTCGCAGGCGTGCTCTGATGCCGGTGTAATGCCATTGAACGCTGGTTTCGAAGCGAGCTGGACCGCGCAGGTGGAGGCCATCCTGAGCGAAGCCACGCTATCGTGTCCTGAATCTTCGGCACTGCATACGGGCGGACGGAATGGCCGACATACCGAGCACCTGAGTTACATGCTGGCCGAAATGCAAGTGTTGCCACGCACCTACCCCGGAGCAGCATGGTAAGCGACCGCATCGCTCAAGTGGAACGCATCCTCAATGGGGTCATGGATCCGGAATTGCCCTTTTTGACCATCACAGAATTGGGGATGATTCAAGGTTGTGAAATGGATGATGACGGTACCATCGTCATCAAACTGACCCCAACGTATTCCGGCTGTCCTGCAACCGACGCCATTCAGGAGGATATCACATCCGCCCTTCAGCCCATCGAACCGAAATTCCGCATTGATATCGTGCATGCTCCGGCGTGGACAACGGATTGGATTTCGACAGAAGCACGCGAAAAAATGCGCCAGCACGGCATCGCGCCTCCCGAGGGCACCAGTGCGGACAAAGCCTTCTTGCTCGGAAAAGCTCAAACCGTACCGTGTCCTCGATGCGCCAGCGAAGATACCCGCCTTGTGAGTCCATTCGGATCAACCGCGTGCAAAGCCCATTTTCAGTGCAATGCATGCGCTGAGCCCTTTGATCATTTCAAGTGCTTTTAAGCGCAACCATCCGCTGACATCTTTCGTAGATAGGGCATGACTTCCATGAACCTGCCCCTTGGAGCTTACGCGCTGGAGACTGTTGACGACACGATTCAAGCCCGCGTGCGCCGTTTGTTGATCAACGGATTGCACGGCGGTGTGGATCCTGATTTTCGCAAAGCCACCCGCGATCTTTATTTCCGTGAATTACGCTTGCAATTGCATGCCTTGGAACGGTTCCGCGAAGAAGTCCACAGCCAACCATTGCGCGCGCGTTTTCGACTTGTCCGATCCTTACGAGCTTCGCGTATGGTCCGTTACAGCCGCATGCATTGGATTGAGCTGAACGACTGTCACGAAGACCTGTTGGTTGAGCTCTACCGACGCATTAACGCGATTCGTTCCATTCGCCGATCTGTTGTCCTAGCGGGCAACGCTCGTACCATTCATTCCCATGCACTCGCCATTGGTCGCGTCCCGACGTTTCGGTTGATGCAACGATTGGGGCAGGAAGGATTGAAGCGATCCAACTGAGTTCATTCGGCTTCGACCTGGGAAAGCACGAGCTCCTTGTACATGCCCTCTTCCCCCATCAATTCATCGTGGGAACCGGATTGACTCAATTGACCTTGATCCAAAACCATGATCCGATCGGCGTGCCGAATGGTCGACAATCGGTGCGCCACAATCAAGGAGGTACGGTTCCGTGTGATGGCCGCCGTCGCCCGTTGAATGAGTTGCTCGCTTTCTGAATCAATGCTGGACGTCGCTTCGTCCAATACCAACACCGTGGGCTGCACCAAATACGCCCGCATAAAGGCAATCAACTGGCGCTGACCCACCGATAACATCGCACCGCGCTCGCGTACATTCTGTTCCCATTTCTCCGGCAATTTGGAGATGAACCCATCAGCCCCAACCGCTATAGCTGCGGCTTCCAGCTGTTCATCTTCGAACCCTTTGGCGTACAAGGTCACGTTGTTGCGCAACGTATCGGAAAACAAGAAAACGTCCTGCAGCACAATGCCAATGTGCTGGCGCAATGCTTGCAAAGGGTAGGTTTCAATGGGCTTGCCATCAAAGAGGATACGCCCCTTCTGGTGAACATAAAACCGATTCAACAAATTGATGATGGTTGATTTGCCCGCACCTGTGGGTCCGACGAAAGCAACCGACTTACCGGGTTCCACCCGAAAGGATACATCCTTCAACACCCATTCTTCGTCCGTGTAAGCGAACCACACGTTTTCGAACTCAATGGCCCCTTGAAGCTGGATCGGTTCAGGTGACTCGTTTGATGCATTGGACGGCTCAATCCGCTCTTCACGGGCCAATAACTTGAACACCCGGTCCGAGTTTACAATCCCCATTTGCAGCACATTGAATCGGTCCGCAAGCTGACGAATCGGACGGTACAACATGAACACATACAAGATGAATTGCAGAAGGATGCCCAATGTCATGCGCTCAACCAGCACGTCTTGCATTCCCCACCACAGCAAAACGCCAACGCTTGTAGCCGACAGCATTTCGACCAGAGGAAAAAACACACTGAACGCCCAGACCGATCGAATGTTGGCATCGCGGTGCGAAGCATTGATGGTGGCAAAAGCGTTCGCCTCCTTTTCTTGACGTCCAAACGCTTGCACAATGTGCATACCGGTAACATGCTCCTGGACAAATTCGTTCATGCGGCTCACCTGATTGCGCACGTCGACGAAGGCTTTCTTGATGACCTGCTGAAAAATCCGGGTGGCCAACAGCAACACCGGAATGGGCGTCAACACCATCAAAGTCAACTTCCAATCCACCCAAAACATGGTGGCGATGACCACCATAAGTGCAAGCAAGTCACCGATGGCGTTGAGAATGCCGTTGGAAAACACATTGGCGATTCCATCGATGTCACTTACGTGGCGAGTCACCAGCGTACCAACCGGAGTCTTATCAAAATAGCGGAGCTGAAATTGCGCTACGTGCTGAAACAGTTTGGAACGCAAGTCCAAGCTGACCGATTGGGCAACCCAATTGGCCAAGTAGGTCACGCGGTATTGCAATATGGCTTCAAAAACAAGCATCCCGCAGACCGCCAAAAAGACATTGAGCAGCAAATCGGCGTCACCGGTGGGCATGGCATCATCCACCGCGATCCGAATGAGGGCCGGTCGAATCCACACCAAGCCAGAAAGCAACACCACCAGGACTCCCGTCGCAACGAATCGACTGCGGTACGGCTGAACTTGAGCCAAAATTTTACGCAGCGTTGCACCGTCAAAAATGCGACCCGTTACCTCGTTTTGCTGCTCTTTACTCATGGATCAGGGCTTCATGAATGATTTCGATTGAACGGATTCAAAGCCCGGATAGACCACCCGATTCAGGTACAGGCCCTCACCAGGAACTGAAGCACCGGCAGCACTCCGATCTCCTGAGGCCATGATTGCTGGAATATCTTGGGGCTTCATGCGCCCTTGCCCCACTTCTAACAGTGTGCCCACGATGGCGCGAACCATGTTGCGCAAAAACCGATCGGCCCGGATTTCAAACGTGTAGTGCTCACCATCTTGCCGCAATTCAGCAAATCGCACATCGCACAGTGTGGTCTTATTGTCCGAACCCGCCTTGCAGAACGCTGCAAAATCGCCTTTTTGCACCAAGTATTGAGTTGCCGCCTGCATGGAGGCAAAATCCGTTTGGCGCATGATGCGTGCTGAGCGTCCCACCAAGAACGGGTCTTTGTACGTGTGCATCCGGTATACATAACCTCGTTCTGTTGCATCAAATCGAGCATGCGCCTTCGGCGCTACCTCCGAAATACGGTGGATACTGATCGATGGCGGCAGCATGCCATTAAGCTTCCAAGCGGCTTCGTTCCAGTCTTTGAACCGCTTGGCCTTCGGCGATTCGGCTGGCCAATCGGCGTGGGCCACGAAGTAGGAGGCGTGCACCCCCGTGTCCGTGCGCCCACATCCCATCACCGGTACCGATTGCCCCGTGAACAAGGCAAGCTTCTCTTCGAGTACCTCTTGCACCGAAAGGCAATGGGGCTGCCTTTGCCAACCGTGGAAAGGAGCCCCATCGTATGATAACTCTAAGAAAACGCGCATGGCGACTGGGCTTAAGCCCAAGAAGCAATCTTCTCGCTCTTGTATTCGCCTGCAAACAATTTTTCTTTCACCGCAGAGAACGTCTCAATCGTGTATTGTACATCCTCCAGTGTGTGAACCGCCGTAGGAATCAATCGCAGCATGATGGTGTCCTTGGGAACCACCGGGTAGACGACAATCGAACAGAAAATACCGTAGTTCTCCCGCAAATCGAGCGTGAGGTTGGTTGCTTCCCCGAGTCCGCCTTTGAGGAATACCGGTGTGACGCAAGAGTTCGTCACGCCCAAATCAAATCCTGCGGCGCGCAATCCAGATTGGAGGGCATTGGCTACCTTCCACAAATTCTCTTTGTGCTGGGGCTGCGTGCGGAGCATTTCCAAACGCTTCTGCGCACCAATGACAATGGGCATGGGCAATGACTTCGCGAACGTTTGCGAACGCATGTTGTAGCGGAGGTAGTCGATCACATCCTCATCGCCTGCAACAAAAGCTCCTACCGTCGCCATTGACTTGGCGAACGTCCCGAAATAGACGTCAATTTGGTCCTGAACACCTTGGGCGTCGCCTGCCCCACGGCCGTTTTCACCCACCGTGCCGAAGCCGTGTGCATCATCCACGAAGAGGCGGAATCCGTATTCTGCCTTGTATTGGCAAATTTCTTTGAGCTTTCCTTGGTCACCGGCCATACCGAAGACACCTTCTGTCACAACCAAGATGCCTCCTCCCGTCTGCTCACACAAGGCTTTCGCTCTGTCCAACTGCTTGACGAAGGATTCCATATCGTTGTGCTGAAACACAAACCGCTTGCCCTGGTGCAAACGAACGCCGTCCACCATGCAGGCATGCGACTCAGAATCATACACGATCACGTCGTGACGACTGACCAATGCTTCAATGGCAGATTGGCAGCCTTGGTACCCATAGTTCAAGAGGAATGCATCCTCTTTCTGCATGAAATCAGCCAATTGCGATTCGAGCAGCTCATGTTGCGAGGTTTGGCCCGACATCATGCGCGCTCCCATCGGGTATCCCATGCCCCAATCAGCAGCTGCATCGGCGTCAACTTTCCGGATGTCCGGGTGATTGGCGAGGCCGAGGTAGTTATTTACCGACCAGACCAAGACTTCTTTCCCACGGAAGGTCATGCGGTTGGAAATCTCTCCTTCCAGTTTGGGGAACGTGAAGTATCCGTGACTCTCTCGTGCATGTTGCCCAAGTGGGCCACGGTCGTTTCGAATGCGATCAAAAATATCCAAAGTACAAGGGTTTAAAGGCGCAAACTTACTATCTGATTCGCAGTTAATCAGCATTTTCGAGTGCACATTGTGCGTTTTGTATCCACAGCGGTATGGGAACGCAGGGCAAGGGTTAACTTTTCAAAATTGCGTCCACGCCGGAGTCGGAATTCCAACGAGGAATTACCTTCGCAGTCGCATGAATGAACCGTCCATGAACCACTTGTCCATTTTGACCGTGTGCTGTACGGCGCTCTTCGCGAGCGCACTGTTGTTTACCAGCACCGGTTGCAGTGAATACAACAAAATCATGAAGAGCACGGATCTCGACTACAAATACGAGCGTGCGCTTGGGTTTTTGGATTCGAACAAGTGCTACGGAGCCCTGCCCATTCTCGAGGAGGTGGTGAGCTTAACCCGCGGAACGGAACGATCGGTTGATGCCCAGTACAATTTTGCCAAGGCCCAACGGTGCGTTGGCGACTATTACTTGGCGCGCTACTACTTCAAGATGTTTGCGAAGACCTTCCCGAACGACCCCCGTGCCGAAGAAGCACAATTTGAGAGCGCAGTATGCAGCTATTTGCTCAGCCCAAAGCCCTCACTGGACCAACTGGAGACCGAGCAAGCCATAGAAGAGTTTCAGCTCTTTATGGACCGCTATCCGACCAGTGCCTTCAGGGATTCAAGCCAAACGATGGTGGATGAGCTGCGGAATAAATTGGAGGTCAAATCCTTTGAGTCCGCGTACAGCTACTACCACACGGAAAACTACAAGAGCGCCGTCATTGCTTTTGAGAACGCCTTGAAAGAATACCCTGACACGCCGTACCGAGAACGCATGCAATGGCTCATCGTGGACAGCTACTTCCGATACGCCCAATTGAGCACGGAACGAAGGAAATTGGAACGCTATAACGATACCATCGAAGCTTTCCTTACCTTTGTGGCCCGCTATCCGGAAAGTCAGTACATGGCCCAAGCGCAAAACGTCCATGACAAAAGCGTGAAAGCCATTGACGACCTGGCGGCAAATCGATCTATCGAATGAGCACGAATTTCAAATCCATCAAGGCGGATAAGTCCACCGAAACGCGCGACAACCACTCGTTGGAGCAACAGGGAACTGGCAATTTGTTCGAGACCATTGTGGTCCTGAGCAGCCGCAGCAACCAATTGGCAGTTGAGATGAAGCAAGAGCTGAATGCCAAGCTCGAAGAATTCATCACCCCGACGGATTCATTGGAGGAAGTGTTCGAAAACCGAGAGCAAATTGAAATCTCTCGTTTCTACGAGCGGTTGCCAAAGCCACACAGCATCGCCATCGCCGAACTCGGGCAGGACCTCA
>JAPOHG010000032.1 GCA_029979565.1 bacterium | reverse complement strand
AACTGCCAGAACGACGCAGACGGCGACGGTGTATGCGATGAATTCGAAATCGAAGGCTGCACGGATGCAGAAGCCTGCAACTACGATGCCGATGCGACGGACGACAACGGTTCGTGCACGTACGCTGAAGCTGGTTACGATTGCGACGGCAACTGCCTGAACGATGCAGACGGTGATGGTGTATGCGACGAGTTTGAAGTCGCTGGCTGCACCGATGCTCAAGCGTGTAACTACGAAGCTGACGCCACGGACGACGACGGATCATGCACCTATGCTGAAGAAGGCTATGACTGCGATGGCAACTGCCTCAACGACATGGACGGCGACGGCGTGTGCGACGAATTCGAAGTAGCCGGATGTACGGATGCCGAAGCGTGCAACTACGACGCCGACGCTACGGACGATGACGGTTCTTGTACATACGCTGACGCTGGTTATGATTGCGACGGCAACTGCCTGAACGATGCAGACGGTGATGGCGTGTGCGACGAGTTCGAAGTGTTCGGATGTACGCATCCTGATGCATGCAACTACGATGCGGACGCCACCGAAGACGACGGATCATGTGAATATGCTGACATGGGTTACGATTGCGAGGGCAACTGCTTGAGTGACGTTGACGGTGACGGTGTATGCGATGAATTCGAAGTGGCCGGCTGTACGTACGCATCTGCTGCGAACTACGCCATGGGCGCTACCGACGATGACGGTTCTTGCCTCTTCGAAGGTTGCATGGACGACGAAGCATTCAACTTCAACGCCTACGCCAATGCTGGTGGTGATTGTGCAAGCGCACCAATTGCTGACTTCAACGGTGACGGCGTGGTACAGAACCAGGACTTGCTCGACTTCTTGTTGGCCTACGGTCAGACCGGTCCAGAATGGGGCGGTGGAGATTGGGTCCAGGAAGCGTGTAACGTCGTGGCGACTCCACTCGAAGACTTGTACACTCCAGTTGACTACTGCGCTGCAGACAGCCCAGCTGAGGTGTGCGCCGAGATGGGCTGTACGTATCCATTGGCGAGCAACTACGATCCAGAAGCCACTGTCGATAGCGGCGACTGCGTCTGGACGGGATGTACCGATGCGGAAGCACTCAACTACAACCCAGTAGCGAACCTCGAAGACGATACGTGTACTTACCAGATTTGTCCAGACTTCAACGGAGACGGACAAGTCCAAGCGCAAGATTTGCTTGACTTCTTGCTGGCTTGGGGTACAACGTACTAATCGAGCACAAAACACACATTGCGGGCCGCCTTTCTTCTGAAGGGTGGCCCGATTTGTTTGGGCGCGTTTCGTGGCCGGAGTACTTTTGCTCGAAATAAGAAAGCCATGATAAAGGGTCTAAAGGGAGTTGCGTTGGTCGGAATGTTGGGGATGGCGTTTGCCGCAGGGGCGCAGGCCTACCTGCACCAAGTCTTCGTTTTGAACGAAGGGTGGTCGGACTGGCAAACGGGAGAGGTGCTGGTGCAGCCGACCTTGGGCGTGTACGACCCTGCTCTCAACGTCTACGAGACCGTGGCGTTCATCGAGGGGGCCGGATTCATTTCCGATGCCATCCTCGCCAATGGTGCGCTGTATGTGGCTGCAGATGGTCAGCTGCTCAAGTACGACGCGGACTCCTATGAAGTGCTTGCAGCCGCTGAGGTCACAGGGGTGCGCCAACTGGCAGAACGCAATGGCATGATTTACGTCACGCGTGGTGACGTGGACGAGTTCGGGATGAACCTGCCGCTTGATTCCTACCTGCAATGGTTCCACGCCGATGATTTGACGTGGGCCGGTGAGTTGACCACGGCCAACGGTCCAGCCTACGCGACGGAAGGCTTGGCATGGTCCGGTGACCGTTTGTACATCGCCGTGAACAACGCCTTCGATTGGGGCAATGAAGTTGGCTACATCGGCGAGTGGGACGCGACCACAGATGCCTACACAGAGTTCGACTTAGGAGAGGAGGGCAAAAACCCCAATCGGTTGTTTGCAGACAACGGTCAAATCATCACGGTAAACAACCGTGATTACGGCTCGGCTTCATTGAGTGAGGTCATGTCTGGCGAAGGAGCTGTTCAGACCCACGTGGTCGCTGATGCGACGGCAGGGTGCTTGGCGGCAGCTGTATTCCAAGGCGAATTGAAATACCAAATCACCGGTGAAAACGCCGTGCGCACCTCTGCGCTGGACGGCTTGGACGAATCCAGCACATGGTTAGCCGATGCGCCCGCATTCTACGGCGCGGCCATTGATCCGGTGAGCGGCCACTGGTACGGCTCGGTTACGGATTACACCACCTACGGTCTGGTCGAGATTCGGGACGAGGAAGGCGGCATCGTCAGCACGTTCGACTGCGGCGTGAGTCCGGGTGTCATCTGCATGGACGTGCGGAATGCATCGGATGTCTTTACCATTCCAGGAAATGCCGTACGAGACGTACGAGGTGGGTTCGACCTCCTCGGTCGAGCGCTCCCAACGTTACAGGGACGTAACGGATGGTTCATTGATGCAGCCGGGAATAAGAAGGTTCAGGTCGGTTGGTAATTACCCGAAGGGTTGCGACGTGGGAGACATTTAAACAATGAACCCGGCGAGGTACAGCAGCCCCCCAGCCAACGTCAGTTTTTGCCATGCCGAGACGGAGGCCACTTGATTTCGAGCCAGCTGAATGTGAACGGCCATGAACGGCAGGGCAAAAAACAGCGGCGCCAAAGGTCGGTGAACCAACGTGATGGACGCCCACCAGGTAACCCCAATCATGACCCACCCAAAAAAGTGCAATCGGTGAAGCAACGACTTGGTGCGCTTTGGTCCCCAACGTACGGGCAAGGTGTCGTACCCGGCAAGTGAATCGCCCTCGGCATCTTGCCAATCCTTGGTGATCTCCCGAAGCAACGTGATGTAGCCTGAAAGCACCACATAACCGAGCAGGACGTTGCCTTCCGTGCTACTAAATAGTTCCAGCCACCGGTCGAAGGAACGGGATTCCAACAGCGCCAAGCACCACAATGGCAATTGCCCCACGGACAATGCGATGATGAGGTTGCCGCGCAGGAAGCGCCGTTTGAACCAAGGGGAATAGCCCCAAAGAAGAACGCCCAAGATGACAATCCAGAGGGCGGGCACAATGCTCTTTGCAGCTGCTGCAATGCCGAAGCTGGAGAGCACGGCAACCCCAGTGAGCGTGTAATTCAGCGCAAGGGTCTGCCGACGGGTGATGACCCGTCCAACAAACGTTCGGTCGGGCCGATTGATACGGTCTTCGGCCACGTCGAAGTAATCGTTGATGACATTGGCACCCGCAGCCAAGGCCGCCATGGCCAATGTGCCGAGCGCAAAAATGGCTTGTTGGTGCGGTGGCAGCTCACCACCAATAGCCGGGATGAGCAGGGATTCGGTGATGAGGCCCATGGCCACCACAATCATCAGCACATTCCAGGGACGAATGAGCCTGATTCCTGCCCACGCGGCAGAGTCGGTGACCGGACGTCGCTTAGCCATGCGAGGCGTCAATCAAATCGCGTTGAACGGTCCCTTTAGCCTCCGCACGCTGGTGAAAGGCATAATTGAATCCGCCGTGAATGGCATGGCCTCCCACTTCACCATTGCGACCCAATGCCAAGTAGCCGACCTGCAAATCGTCGGTCGGCATGGAACGAATGATGCGCTGCACGGCTTCGTAACAGGCTTCCTGCGGTGAAGCCCCCTGACGCATCAATTCCACTACCAAGAAGGAGCCAACGGTTCGCATCACCGCCTCGCCGAGGCCCGTTGCTGTCGCCCCTCCAACAGCGCCATCGACATACAAGCCGGCCCCGATGATGGGGCTATCACCCACGCGGCCGTGCATCTTGTACGCCACCCCGCTGGTGGTGCAACCCCCGGCCAATCGGCCTTCATGGTCCAAGGCGAGCAGACCGATCGTATCGTGGTTTTCGATGTTGATGACGGGTTCATAGTTTGACGTGGTTTGCCACTTTTCCCAGGCCTTGCGTGCTTTTTCGGTCAGCAAGTTGGTTCGCTTCATGCCCAATTCGCGGGCATATTGCTCCGCACCTGCACCGGCCAACATCACGTGCGGGGTATCTTCCATGACCTTCCGTGCGAGGGTGATGGGGTGGGCGACGTCCTGCACAAAGCAGACCGAGCCTGCATTTTGGGTGTGGTCCATGATACACGCGTCCAACGTCACGTTACCGTCCCGATCGGGAAGGCCGCCGATGCCAACGCTCAAACCTTCTGCATCCGCTTCCACCAAACGCGCTCCGGCTTCAATCATGTCCAGCGCATTTCCTCCAGCATCCAGTGCCGAGAATCCTTCATCATTGGCTAACATGCCGTGGTTCCACGTCGAAGCCATGGCAGCTCGACCGCTCCCCTCCAACTGTGGATTCACAGGAGGGCGAGACCACGCCTTGTTCCACCAACTTCCAATTCCGAGGACGCCGGCAACAGCCGTGGCCTCTTTGATGAACTTCCTTCGTGATGATGCCATGCACCTAAGGTCGCAAAATTTTGCTTAGGATGCTTGGGCGTTTAGGAGCGTTCCACCGGAGCAATTTCATCACCAGCCACGGCAACACAAATAAGTCTGAGACCACCGCAAGAAGCAGCGTGGTTGAAATCAAGACACCGATGTAAAACGTCCCGAGAAAACTGCTCAAGCTCAAGGTCATAAACCCGCCACAGAGGATGATGCTGG
Source organism: bacterium (assembly GCA_029979565.1). GTDB lineage: Bacteria > Bacteroidota > Bacteroidia > Flavobacteriales_D > Sanyastnellaceae > UA16. Next base: position 18,940 of record JAPOHG010000032.1, on the reverse strand, counting down.
TGATGATGATGGCCTTTCCCGCATTGAGAAAGCTGCTGCTGACCGCTTCCAGCAGGTCCTTTCCTTTGGCCAATTCAATGCGCAATTTGCTGATGAAATGAATGGTGTCGTCTACGGCAATGCCAAATGCGATGGTGAATATGATGCTGGTGGAGAGCTTGAGGTCAATGCCTGTCCATCCCATGATACCGGCAATCATCAGCAGCGGAAGAACATTGGGGATCAGGGATATCAAGACCATCGCAATATTTCGGAACATCAAGCCAGAGATAAGCGCAACAATGAGAAAGGCGATGGCCAACCCCAACACCATGTCACTGGCCAAGGAGCCGACATTCAAGTCAATCAACCGCGCAGTGCCCGTTACGTGCAGGTCGAGGGGTGAATCGGGGAATTCAGCAGCAAACCATTCAAAAAAGGCTGCGTCTTGGGCCCGGTAGTGTTGGGCGCCGAGGTCGGGAAGTTTTCCAAACACCCGCAGAACATTGGTTTCCTCATTGACCACCAACGCCAGGGGGTTGGTATTCTCACCACGTGCCATCGCCCGCACCATGCGATCAATGTCGCGTTGCTTGTCCGGTACGCGGTGAAAACGCGCTTGGTCGCCTTTGTTGAGGCGGTTGGCTTGTGCTAGTATGCGGTCACTGCTGACGATTGAACCCACGCCGTAGGTCTGTTCCAGATACGCCGTGATGCGCTGCAGGGTTTGCTGGATCTCGACACTGTAAGGATTTTCGCCTTCCGGGATGGCGATGGCCAATTCGAACGGCCGCACACCGGCAAATTCACGCTCAAAAAATGCAAATTCTTGACGGAATGGATCGTCCTCCGCCAAATCTTCCAACAACACATTGTCCACCTCAATCCGGCCGGTTCCTACAACCGCAACCGCTGTAAAACCCACCGTAGCGGCAGCGATGAGCAAAGGCCTTCGCAGCATCGCTTGCAAGGCTTTCTGCAACCAACGGTTCCAGAGTACGCCGTTTCCTTCATTGGATACGCGAGGTGCCGGAAACAGCATCATGATGGAGGGAAGCAAGGTGAATGCCAGCAGGTAGGCGATGCCAACGCCAGCTGCAGCGTACATTCCAAAATCGCGAATGGGCACCACAGAAGATGACATGAGGGTCAAAAAGCCTACTGCCGTTGTCAAAGTCGTCAAGAATGTGGCGAGACCGACCTCTTTGAAAGCGGCTCGAATGCCATCGAACTGTGTCGCGCCTTGCCGTAATTCTTCATAATATCTGGAGAGTATATGGACCACATCGCTGATGCCGACTACGAAAATGATGGTGGGGAGGACAATGGTCATGACATCGATGGATTTGCCGGTCATTTCCATGGTGCCAAGCGTCCACAGACCGCTGAGTAGTACGACCAGCAAGGGAATGCACACCCCCCAAATGCTCTGGAATGCCACCCACAGAAAAACCACCAATATGACCAATCCGATGCTCACGAACAATGCCACTTCGCGTTGCATGACGTCCACATAGTACTTCTGCGCGACCGCACGGCCAGCGATGTGCACGGGGTGTTCCCATGTGGTGGAAAGTTGGGTGATGGCATCGGCCAAGCTGTCGCAACCGGCTTTGGACAAGAGTTGCTTGTGCCGAACCTGGATGGCGAGCGCGCTCCCGTCCGTGGAGACAAACGAGCCGTCCCACGTAGGATGACCAGCGATGCGGGTGGAGTCAGCCAGCAACTTGGTTCGTGGTTCTTCATCTTGCCAACGAAGCAATGGCCGCTGCACGACAGATAGGCCCAGTTTGACGGGTTCTTTCAATCGCGTAGGACTGAGTACCTCTTCTATGTAGGGAAGGGTCTCAAGTTCATCCACGTACCCGTCCACATCTGCGAGAAATGCGGGGTCGTAGATGCTCTGCTCATGCTCAATCCCAATGATCAAGAAATCATTATCTGATTCGAATTGTGATCGAAAATCCAGGTAGAATTCTGTTTCTGGATCGTCTTGTGGGAAAAAGCTTTCGAAATCGTAGTCAAATCCGATTTGAGCCACGCGCCATCCCATCCACAAGGTTGCCGCTCCAATAAAGACCAAAGCCCATCTGGCGCGCGTTTTCCAAACTACTGGAATGTCCTTCCCCATGGGGATTCTAACAAGTGCTCGTACGCTGGGTTCAAGGGGAAAACGAAAAAACCCCGGACCAAGGCCCAGGGTTTTTCATGACTCCAATGCGGAGGGTTACTTCACTTCTTCGAAGTCCACGTCTGTGACTTCGGGATCGGCATTGCCTGCATCTGAAGCGCCGCCCTCTGGATTGCCCGCAGCACCTGCTTCCTGCTGGGCTGCGTACATCTCCTGGCTCGCCGCCTGGAATGCGCTGTTGAGCTTTTCAATGCCGGCTTTGCAGCCGTCCACGTCCTGCTCACCGTGGGCCTTCTTGAGTTCTTCAAGCGCCGCATCGATGGGACCGCGGTTGCCTTCCGAAATCTTGTCACCGAACTCCTTGAGTTGCTTTTCGGTCTGGAATACCAAAGCGTCTGCCTGGTTCAGGACTTCGATGCGCTCCTTGGCCTCCTTGTCCGCTTCAGCATTCGCTTCCGCTTCCTGCTTCATGCGCGTCACTTCTTCTTCGCTGAGGCCGCTGGAAGCTTCGATGCGGATGTTTTGTTCTTTGCCCGTTGCTTTGTCTTTGGCACTGACCTGAATGATGCCGTTGGCGTCAATATCGAACGTCACCTCGATCTGCGGTACGCCGCGTGGTGCAGGGGGGATGTCCGCCAGTTGGAACCGACCGATGGTGCGGTTGTCGTTCGCCATGGAACGCTCCCCTTGCAGCACGTGGATTTCCACGCTGGGTTGGTTGTCCGAGGCTGTGCTGAACGTTTCTGACTTCTTGGTTGGGATGGTTGTGTTGGCGTCGATCAACTTGGTCATTACGCCGCCCATGGTTTCAATGCCCAAAGACAACGGAGTCACGTCGAGCAACAAAACGTCCTTGACGTCACCGGAGAGGACACCGCCTTGGATGGCTGCACCTACGGCAACGACCTCGTCAGGGTTCACACCCTTTGATGGCTCCTTGCCGAAGTATGCCTTGACTGCGGCCTGTACCGCGGGGATGCGCGTTGAACCGCCCACCAAAATCACTTCGTCGATGTCCGACTTGTCGAGGTCTGCAGCCTTCAAAGCGGAGGCGCAAGGCTCGATGGTGCGCTTGATCAATTCATCGGCCAACTGCTCGAACTTCGCCTGGGACAGGGAGCGGACCAAGTGCTTGGGCACACCGTCTACCGGCATGATGTAAGGCAAGTTGATTTCTGAACTGGATGTGCTTGAGAGTTCGATTTTGGCCTTTTCAGCGGCATCCTTCAAACGCTGGAGGGCCATGGGATCTTTCGAAAGGTCCAATCCGCCGTTCTCGTCCTTGAACTCTTGCACCAACCAATCGATGATGACTTGGTCGAAGTCGTCACCGCCCAAGTGGGTGTCACCGTCCGTCGAAAGCACCTCGAACACGCCGTCGCCCAACTCGAGGATGGAAACGTCGTGCGTACCACCGCCCAAATCGAAGACCACAATCTTCTGATCGGTTGCTTTTTTGTCCATGCCGTATGCCAAGGCAGCGGCAGTGGGTTCGTTGATGATGCGCTTGACCTCGAGGCCAGCGATTTCACCGGCTTCTTTCGTGGCCTGGCGCTGGGCATCGTTGAAATAAGCAGGGACGGTAATCACCGCGCCGGTGACTTCCGCTCCGAGGTAATCTTCAGCCGTCTTCTTCATTTTCTGAAGGGTCATGGCGCTGATTTCCTGCGGCGTATACAACCGGTCGTCGATCTTGACACGCGGCGTGTTGTTGTCTCCTTTTACTACTTCGTAAGGTACCCGTCCGATTTCCGTTTTCACTTCATCAAAAGAGCTTCCCATGAAACGCTTGATGCTGAAAATCGTTTTCTGCGGGTTGGTGATGGCTTGTCGTTTGGCCGGTTCGCCAACCTTTCGCTCTCCGCCATCGATGAACGCGATGATGGAAGGCGTTGTACGCTTCCCTTCCGCGTTGGTGATGACCACAGGCTCATTGCCCTCCATAACGGAGACGCAACTGTTCGTGGTTCCTAAATCAATTCCAATGATTTTACTCATAGCTAGTTTCGAATTCTAAGATTTGATTCGATACAGTCAAGGAGCGTGCCGATTGGCCTTCAACCGCCGCAACCTGACATGCCTGTCAGCCCCGAGCGCCAAACCTGACAAAACGTCCTTGAATTCGGCCTATCGTGGCAGTTGGTCCAAGGACCGGCGCACACCACGCAGATATCCAGCGGCATGCAACATCCTGCTTCCGTACCAACTGAACGCCTCGCCATCCACGAGCAAGGGCCGAAGTCCGGCTGCGGCAAATTGTTCGCAGTGTTTGGTCGCAAATGGGAAAGGCTCAGAAGCCAGCATAACGGGTACTCCATCCAGTTGACCTAACTGCTCTTTGTTCAGTTCGGGATAGCGATGCTCCATTTCGAAAGGAACTGCATTGCCGATGCCCCACCAATTCATCACGGAATGGATGAACGTATCCTGACCGGCGACCATGAAGGGGGTGTGCCAAACTGCATACAAGGCGTTGCCGGTATTTGGCTGAGGCGCGCCCCAGGCGTTTTCAATGTCACGACGCCATGCGGCACCCGCATTTCGTTTATTCAGCGCTTCTCCAATGGTTTCCAAGGCTACAAATGCCCCCTCGACGGAGCGTACATCCGTTACAAGGACGTCCGAAAAAGCCATGCAGGCTTCAACGTCACCCCGGTTGTTTTCCTCTTTGCTGGCAATCACAATGTCGGGCTGGAGCTTTTCAATGCGTTCGAGGTGAATGTGCTTCGTTCCCCCTATGATGGAAATTTTTTCAGCCTGTTCGCCGGCTCGAACACAAAACTTCGTACGGCCAACCAAGCTCTTGGTGAGTCCCAAGTCCACCACATATTCGGTCCAGCTCGGCACCAGGCTGACGATTCGCATGTTGCAATTTAGGCCACGTTCGAAACCTTTTTACCTTCGTGACCATGCTGCGAAATGCCTTGCTTTTGCTCGCCTTCTGTGCCTCCATTTTTACGTCGGACGTACGAGGTCAAGATCGTCCTCGTGTTGGTGTGGTGCTTTCAGGTGGCGGTGCAAGAGGGGCTGCGCACGTTGGATTTTTGAAAGCGCTTGAAGAGCAGGGCATCCCCGTAGACTGCATCGTAGGAACGAGCATAGGTGCACTGGTGGGGGGCTATTACGCTGCTGGATGGTCACCGGATGTCATGATGAGCGCGTTGGAGTCCGGTGTTTTCGAGCGACGTCTGCAAAGTGGAGAATCCAATTATGCATTCAAGTCTTCGCCGGATTCCCCTGCCATTGTGGATTTGCGCATTTCCAGCGAGAATGGCATGGTGCGCTCAAATTTGGTGCGCAGTTTGGAATTGGAATGGTCCATCATGGAAGAATTAGGGCCTGCAGGTGCGGCCAGTGCCGGGAACTTCGATCGGTTGTTTGTCCCCTTTCGATGCATTGGCAGTGACGTGCTTGCAAAGCGGGATACGGTCTTCGCATCGGGCAATTTGAGCACCAGCGTAAGGGCTTCAGTGGCTTTTCCATTTTACCTGCCACCCGTGTGGATGGATGGTCATCCCATCTACGATGGCGGGCTGTATAACAACGTTCCAATTGATGCCATGCAAGCCGAATTTGCACCGGACATCATTCTGGTTTCGGCAGCCCAATCAGCTGCTGTTGACTTCAGCTCAGACGATCTGATGAGCCAAATTGAAGCATTGATTGTCCGGGATCAATATGAACTGAAACCCTCGGCTTCTGTATTCATTGTACGCCCTGAATTCGAGTCGACGACATTGGATTTTTCGAAGTACGAAGCAGCCGTTCAGGCGGGTTATGCAGAGGCTTTAGCGGTTGTAAACGCAGGTGAATTGGCTAAGGTCCGCGGTGTCGTGACCTCTGAAGAAATCCAACAACGGCGCCAGTCATATGCTGCGACACTTCCCAGGTTTTCATTGGGAGGGGTTGAAGTCGTGGGACTCATGGAAGAGGCAGAAGGATATGCATCTGCCGTACTCCGCAATGGGGTGGAGGACGGCATGTCGCGCCTCAAGCGGAACTTGTTCTTGTTGGACTCAGATGACCACATCGGCCGAATTGAACCTCGAGCGCAGTGGAATGACAGCACGCAAGCATTTGACGTGCAGTTGGACATTGAGCCGGAGCGGGACGTCCGATTGGAAGTCGGAGGCAGCATTCCTTCCAATGGTTCCGGCTTTGGCCATGCCGGCTTGGAATGGCAGCATTTTGGACTTCGCCCCATTCGTGTTCAAGGCCAATTGGCCTTTGGTTCATTTTACAGTGCGGCGCGGGCAGGGGTGCGCAGTGATTTTCATTTGGAACTGCCTTTTGCCCTTGAGGTGTATATCCAACAATCTCGCTATTCCTACCAACGCTCGGTGTCGACTTTTTTTTCAGACCTCAGCCCCGTGTATTTGCGCATGAACGATGCGGAAGCCGGCATAAAGTGGATGTCACCTACGGGTTCAGGTGGCCTGCTGGAAGCGGAGTGGTCTTGGCTTTCCACGACTGACCAAAGCTATGGGGATTGGTTGTTCGACCCGGCGGATACGGCAGATACGCATGGTTTTGAAGGCACCGTGGCCTCGTTAAGCTGGCAATTTGATACGCGCAGTATCAAGCAGTGCCCGCGTGATGGAGCGATGCTGGAACTGCGTGCCCAGCGCTTTGCGGGCACCAGAGCAGCACGCTACAGGCATCCCGAAAATGGAATTTGGACCGACGCGTTACGGGAAGATACGTTTTTGCGTTTGCGCGCACGGGGCATGGCCTTTGTTTCGTCTCCTTCCGATCGATTGGCGATCGGGCTAATGGCGGAATTGGCATTGTCCGATGAACTGATGCGGAATACGTACCGAGGTTCGTTGGCGCAGGCCATGGCCTACCAACCTATGCTCGGCTCTAAAGTGTTGTTTCTTGAATCATTTCGGGCCTACAATTTTGTCGCAGCAGGAACGGTGTTGGATTTGAGGCTTTGGAAGAACGGATTCGTTCGTGCGGAAATTCACGGATTTCAGCCGATCGAGTCCATTGTTAGCGACGAGAAAGGACCGAGACTGGGGCAAAATCCGCCCACGCGATGGATGGCAGGAACCCGCATTTACTCGGATTTGGGGGTTGGTCCTGTTTCGCTGGGTTTGGAGTACTATCACCAGGAACGGAATCCTTGGTTTTTTGAACTCCATTGGGGCTACCGCATTTTCCAACCGACCGCCCGTCGTTAAGATGGGAAGGCTTAATTTCGCCCCATGAAAAAGGTCAATTTTGGCGTCATCGGTGCGGGCCATATCGGCAAGCGTCATATGGAAATGGTTCGCCGAAAAGAGGGGTTTGAACTGGTCGCCATTGCAGATGTTCGTTCAAAGGAGGAGTGTGGTGTGGAAAGCGATGTTTCTCATTACAGCGATCACAATGCCATGCTGCAAGCGCACCCTGAATTGGATGTTGTTTGTGTGTGCACGCCCAATGGTTTTCACGCTCAACAAGCAATCGACTCCATTTCGGCCAATTGCCACGTAGTCATTGAAAAGCCCATGGCCTTGTCACGCGCCGAAGGCGAGGAGGTACTCCATGCCGCTTTGGCCAAAGGAAAACAGGTGTTCTGTGTGATGCAAAATCGATATTCTCCGCCTTCTGTCTGGTTGCGGGATGTCATCCAGGACGGAACCTTAGGTGCAATTCATATGGTTCAAGTCCAATGCTACTGGAACCGAGATGACCGCTATTACAGCAAGATTCCATGGAAAGGAACCAAAGACTTGGATGGCGGTACGTTGTTCACGCAGTTCAGCCACTTCATTGATTTGATGTATTGGATATTCGGGGACATTCACCACATCCAAAGCCGTTTCAAGGATTTTGCGCACCAGCACAACACGGATTTTGAGGATTCTGGGGTGGTAACATTCGAGTTCGTGAAGCACAAGGCGTTGGGGATGTTCAATTTCTCCACGGCCGTGGCCAATCAAAATTTCGAATCTTCCGTTACGGTTATTGGCGAGAAGGGCACCATCAAAGTGGGGGGGCAATACATGAATGAAGTGGAGAAATGCGATATCACCGGCTACACCATGCCGGAGTTGCCGCCTTCTAATCCTGCCAACGATTATGGCCATTACAAAGGCTCAGCTGCCAACCACGGATACATTTTTGACAACATTCATGCAGCACTAACCGGAGCAGGGGAGATCACAACGAACGCCTTAGAAGGGTTGAAGGTGGTTGATATCATTGAGCGCATGTATGCCGCAGGTGAGCGGCCGTTGAAGAAAGACTGAGGGCCCGCAGCTATGAAAATTGCGAACGTCGTCCTCAATGACTTTACGAAGGACAACCGGGTCTTAAAAACCGCGAGAGCACTTGTGGATGCTGGGCATGAGGTGACGGTAGTTGCCCTGCACCGCAATCAATTGCCGCGTCTGGAGCACCATCCGGCAGGTTTTCGCATCGAACGGGTGCGAATTTACACCCCTGGATTTTACATATTCGCCCCGATTAAATGGGCCGAATTGGCATTGCGTATCGCGTTGACCTACCGGAAGGCGGATGCGTGGCATTGCAACGACGCCGAGGCATTTGGCATGGGTCTGATGGCCAAGTGGTTGCGGCCGAGCTTGAAGTTGGTGTATGATTGCCATGAATTTGAATCGGAGCGAAATGGCAAGCCTGCCTGGTTGAGCAAAGCGGTCTTGCGCATGGAATCCCGGCACATACGGAAGGCAGAAGAGGTCATTGTGGTAAGCCCTTCGATCCAAGCGGCTTATGAAGCCCGTTACATCCAACAAGGCATGCGGCGTATTTCGCTGGTTCGCAACGTGCCCAACATGCGCTCAAACAGCCTCGCAACCCAACCTCTGCGCAAGAACTTGGGATTGAAAGCAGACGACTTTGTGGCCATTTATCAAGGTGCATTGACCATCAACCGCGGGATTGAAACCTTACTGGCTATGGCACCTCGGTTGAACGGTGGGCGAATTCACCTGGTGTTTATGGGTTACGGCATGCTGGAATCACAGGTGATGGAGGTGGTGAAAAGCAATCCCAATGTGCATTTTCAACCGGCGGTCCCGTACGAAGAGGTTCTTAATTACACCGGGGATGCAGATGTTGGTTTGGTCTCCGTGAAGCCGATTTGTTTGAGTTACCTGTATTGCCTGCCGAATAAGCTATTCGAATCCATCCAAGCGGGAATTCCGGTCTTGGTCAACGACCTGCCCGATTGCGTTGCTTTGATCGAAAAATATGCGATTGGTGCTCGCGTCACCAACGATACGCCTGAGGGGTGGTACGATGCCTTAAATGAGGCAGAAAGCAAATCGCCTGCGTGGAAGGTGCAGGCGATTGAAGGAATGCGGGAAGCCCAGGAAGCATTGAACTGGGAGAACGAGTCCCACCGGCTCACGGCGATTTATGACCGCCTCTAGCCCAAGCAGTGCGCATCAGAGCGAACGCAGCACGGCCTGGACTTCACGGTCTGTGCCGAACAAATCGTTCGTGGCTTCAATCCATTTCCGAGCGTCCGTGCGGTTGCCTTCATCGGCGAGCATTTCAGCGGTGTAAATGACGGCGTACTTGAGCAAGTCTTGCTGCACTTCTTCCAATCCTTTGCCGCCGTATTCGATGAGCAACTGTTCGGCGGTATTCCAAGACTCTTGCGCATCTCGGACGGCTTTGGCCTTCCACAGCACAGAGCCGTACATGAGCCATGCTCCGGGATCCTCTTGGTCCAACGTCCACAAGTACTTATAGTACGATTTGGCCTTCGTGTACTTCTCCTCGTCCACGTAAATCTCTGCTTGATTCATGGTCGCGCGACGAAGGTCATTGAAGTAATCGACGTATTCGCCAACGTACTCGCCGTCTTTGTCTTTTTTGACAAATTTCGAGGCGTATTTCAAGGCATCCTTCAAGGCTTTGGAGTATTTCTCCAGCAACTCCTCGTCACTCGATTCAGAAATCTTGAAGAACGCCATGCTCATGAACACGTAGGGTACCGGTTCCTTTTTTGTGTCCTCGTCTTCTGTATACCGAATGGCTTTGTACAGAACTTTCTCATACTTGCCATCGACCATCCACATCAACAACTCGTCGAAGTCTTCCTGGGGAATCAGAGGCGCCTCATCTTCATCGCCGTATCGCTGGCCGAAAGAAGCGAGCGGTTGGAGCAACATTAAACCAACCAAAAGAGTAAATTGTAATGCTTTCATGCAGGTGGAGTTACCAAATAACATGCCGAAGATACAGTGCGGACGTTGCAAGACAAACCTGCAATGATAGAATGCCCGCTCGAATCGTGGTTCGCCCAGCAGGGATGGTCACCACATGACTTTCAGCGCGATGCGTGGGATGCCTACGCTACGGGCGAAGAAGTCCTGATTCAAGCGCCTACGGGTTCGGGTAAAACCTACGCTGGGCTGGGCGCTGCCATCCGCGAGGGGGTACGTCGCGCTGATTGCGGTGAACGCGCTACGGGGCTCCAGCTCATCTGGATTGCCCCGATACGGGCATTGACCAAAGAAATTCAGTACAGTGCCCAACGCATGGTCACCGGAATGGGATTGGAGTGGGAAGTCGGAATCCGCACCGGGGATACCTCCAGCAAGGAAAAAGCGAATCAGCGAAAAAATATGCCCCAAATCCTCATCACGACGCCGGAATCCCTCCACGTGATGTTGGCCATGAAGGGAGTGGAAAATCGATTTGGGAACTTGCGGATGATGGTGGTGGACGAATGGCACGACCTCTTGGGCACCAAACGAGGGACGCAAGTGGAGTTGGCCTCGGCTTGGTTTCGTCACGTTGCTCCGCATTACCGGTGTTGGGGTATTTCGGCAACCGTTGGAAACCTTGACGAAGCCTTGCAGGTCCTGGTCGGCCCCGAACGCCGGGGACGTCTGGTCCTATGCGGTTGGTCGAAGCGCACGGAAGTGCGCTCCCTGATGCCGAATCAATTTGAACGGTTGCCTTGGGCTGGGCACATCGGTGTCAAACTCGCTGAACACGTTGTGGATGTCATTCGTGCCCATGAAAGCACACTCATCTTCACCAACACCCGGGCCCAATCGGAAATCTGGTACCACAAACTGCTCGACGTTGCCCCTGATCTTGCCGGTGTGCTCGCCTTGCACCACAGTTCGATTGCCAAGGACCTCCGTGATTGGGTCGAAGACGCGTTGCACGAGGGGCACTTGAAGGCCGTTGTTTGCACGAGCTCGCTGGACCTTGGGGTGGACTTTCGGCCGGTTGAAGCCATTGTTCAGGTGGGTGGTCCGAAAGGGGTGGCCCGCTTCATGCAGCGCGCAGGGCGCTCCGGACACCAGCCTGGAGCGACCAGTCGAATTTTCTTCTTGCCCACCCACGGATTGGAGTTGATCGAAGCGAGTGCCTTACGAGACGCCATGGCTGCCGAGCGCATCGAACCGCGTGAGCCCTTGGTGCGTTCGTTTGACGTGCTGATCCAGTTCATGTGCACGTTAGCGGTCGGAGATGGATTTCGTCCCGAAGACCTGCAACGGGCTTTGGCGGGGACGCATGCCTTTGAGAGCGTAGACGAGGAAGAGTGGCGCTGGTGCTTGTCGTTTATTCGCGATGGGGGCAAAGCGCTGTCGGCATATGGCGATTACCGTCGGGTCGAATGGGACGGGGCCGAAGGACGCTTTGTGCTGCGGGATCGAAGGCTGGCACGTCGTCATCGGATGAGCATTGGCACCATCGTCTCGGACCAAATGATCAAGGTGCGCTGGACCAAGGGAGGATTTCTAGGTCATGTCGAGGAGTACTTCATCTCGAGCATGGACCCGGGAGACGCCTTTTGGTTTGCGGGAATGAGTCTGGAATTTGTGCGATTGAAAGAAGGGGCCGTGCACGTGCGCAAGAGCAAGAAGCCAAAGGGCCGTATTCCGGTGTACTTAGGCGGAAGGTTGTCATTGAGTTCGGAATTGGGCGATGCCATTCGGGATGAACTGGACGCGTTCAGCAAAGGCCATGTCCGTTCGCCAGAAATGAGTCGGGTCAGCCCGTTGCTCGAATTGCAGCAAGAGATGAGTTGCCTTCCCAACCGGGAAGAGATTTTGATTGAACAATTTCAATCCGAGGATGGTCACCACATTTGCGTATTCCCCTTTGAAGGGAAGGCGGTGCACGAAGCAATTGGCATGCTCATCGCCCACCGGTGGTGCGCCGAGCGCCCCCTTTCCATGTCCATAGCGAGCAACGATTACGGATTTGAATTGCTCTCCGATTCTCCATTGGATGCGACCGAAATCGATTCCCTCCATCTGCTGCGAACTGAAGGATTGATGGACGATTTGCAATCGGGGGTCAATTCGGTTGAAATGGCGAAACGCCGGTTTCGTGATATCGCGGTTATTTCGGGACTGGCTTTTCAAGGATTTCCCGGCCAACGGCAGGGGGTACGTCATTTGCAGTCTCATTCGGGGTTGTTGTTTGACGTATTTCAGGATTTTGATCCTGAAAACCTATTGTTTCGCCAGGCGTATGACGAATTGCTGGATCAGCAGATGGAGTGGACTCGCTTGCGTCGCGTACTCGAGCGCATGCGCAAAAAACGAGTCGTGCTTGAGCGAACAGAGCATCCGACTCCTTTTTCATTCCCATTGGTCGTGAACCGGTTGCGCGAGAAAATGAGCTCGGAGCAGCTCGAGGACAGAATTGAGAAAATGCTCGTGCGTTCGACCCGTTGAATGCTGTAAATTCGCGTTCATGCAAAAATTGAAACGCCGCGTTGGGTTGGTGCTGTTGCTGCTTTTGCCGGTTGTTCTGTACGGCCAGGCGACAGTCAAGGGGTTCTTGCGCAGCAAGGAAAGTGGCGAGCCGGTCATGTTTGCGAGCGTTTCCCTTGAAGGAACAAGTTTCGGGGTTATTTCGGACATCGAAGGGTTTTACAGCCTGAGTCGGGTGCCTGCCGGTACCTACACCCTGGTCATCTCCAGCATGGAATACGAAGGCGTGACCGAAAGTGTGCAGTTGGTGGACGGCAAAATCACCACGCGCAATTTTTTATTGGAACAACAGGTCATTCAGCTCGGCAGCGCTGAAGTAAATGCCGACCGGGAGGAGCAGACCACCAAGGTCAACATGTCGGTAGAAACCATTCGCCCGAGCGATCTGAAGAAGATTCCAAGTTTTGGAGGGCAGCCGGATTTGGTTCAGGCGCTGCAGGTGTTGCCTGGTTTCATCAGCACAGGCGACCAAGGTGGCCAGTTGTACATCCGCGGTGGGTCTCCCATCCAAAACAAGGTGCTTCTCGATGGCATGATTGTCTACAATGCCTTCCACAGCATTGGACTGTTTAGCGTTTTTGATTCGGACGTGATAGCCAACGCCGACGTCTACACGGGAGGTTTCGGTGCGAAATTCGGAGGTCGCATCTCGTCCATTATGGACATCAAAACCCGCGATGGCAATAAAATGAAAACGGAAGGTCGCGTCGGTGCGAGCCCGTTTGGCGCCAAGTTGACGTTGGAGGGGCCCCTCCGAAAGTTGAGTGATTCAGGAGCAGGCATCTCGTACATCCTTTCGCTGAAGCACAGCTACCTTGAGCAGACATCGAAGGTCTTGTACGACTACATTAATGATGACGGAGAAGGGTTGCCTTTCAACTTCACGGATGCCTATGGCAAGGTTTCTTTCGGCAGTGGAAACGGTTCGAAGTTGAGTCTGTTTGGATTTAGCTTCAACGACAGGGTGAGTTACCAGGCCCTATCTGACTTGCGTTGGACCAACTACGGCGGTGGCGGAAACTTCACCGTGGTCCCGAGCGGTTCAGCAATCTTGATGAACGGGCATTTTGCTGCGAGTGATTATGAAATTCGATTGCAAGAGGAAGGGCTCGAAGACCGTTACAGTGCGGTGAATGGGTTCAACTTTGGGTTGGATTTCAAGTACGTGTTGGGCGAAGACGCCGTGGAGTATGGCCTTGAGGTTGTCGGGATGCAAACGGACTTCCAAACGTTCAATTCCATCGGTGTTCAAGTTGGACAAGTCGAAAACACCACGGAATTTGCAGGTTATGTCGACTACCGCATCAACCGCGGCGATTGGATCATCAATCCGAGCATGCGCATGCAGTACTACAGTTCCATTGCGCGTTTCCGCCCGGAGCCTCGAGTCGGTGTGAAATACAAGGCCAGCGAACGCCTGCGCCTGAAGTTTGCGGCAGGCCTGTATTCACAGAACGTCATCAGCTCCAATTCGGATCGGGATGTAGTGAACCTGTTCTACGGTTTCTTGTCGGGACCTGAAAACCTTCAACGCAACCTCTTGACCCCGAGCGGTGAAGTTCAGGAGGTCATTCACTCGCTGCAGACGGCAGAGCACATCATTTCGGGATTCGAGTTTGATTTGACGGAACGATTGAACCTCAATGTAGAAGGATACTTCAAGAATTTCAGCCAGTTGACCAATGCCAACCGCAACAAACTCTTCGAAGACAACGCACAAAACAGCGACGTTCCCGAGGTGTTGCGCAAGGACTTCATCGTCGAGACCGGTGTGGCCTACGGCGCGGATGTCGTGCTGAAATACGAAGAGCGCTCGAGCTATGTCTGGCTCGTTTATGGTTACGGCAACGTGGACCGCTGGGACGGAGACCGATGGTACGACCCGGTGTTTGACCGCCGACACAACGTGAACCTTGTGGTGTCTCAAGGAATCGGGCGAGAAGACAATTGGGAGGTAAGTGCCCGCTGGAACCTCGGCTCTGGGCTGCCGTTCACCCAGACCCAAGGGTTTTATCAACCCCCCAACGTAATCGATGGCATTTCCACGGATTACGTGGTGGCCAATAGCCAAGAGCTGGGCATCCAATTTGCGGCGTTGAACGAAGGTAGGTTGCCTGCGTACCATCGCTTGGATTTGAGTATTCGACGTGAATTCGAACTGGGCAATGACCAGACACTTGAATGCTCAGCGGGGGCCACCAACGTTTACAGCCGAGACAACGTCTTTTATATCAACCGGGTAACCGGCGAGCGGGTCGATCAATTGCCTTTCTTGCCGTCCATCAGTGCCGATTGGCGCTTCTAATCAGAACGCGCTACCCGTGAGTACCGGCGAGCAATGAGGCCGCATTGGCCATGGCTGCTTCTGTAACTACAGAACCGCTCAACATTCCTGCGATTTCTTTCACGCGCTGGTCCTTGTCGAGTCCCGTAACGAGGGTGCAGGTGGTGCCTTTTTCAGCAGCTTTTGAAACTTTCAGGTGGTGGTCCGCCAAAGCCGCGACTTGGGGCAGGTGGGTAACGGCGATGACCTGCTGATTGGTGGCCATGCTGTGCATGAGACTGGCCATTTCTTCGGCAACCTTTCCGCTCACCCCCGTGTCAATTTCATCGAGTACAATCGTTGGAATGCTGTCCGTGCCCTTCCCTGTGGCTTTGAACGCCAGCATAAGACGGCTCTTCTCTCCTCCTGAAGCCACCTTATGCAGGGGGAGAGCCGGATGACCTGGGTTGGCCGAAAACGCAATGATGACCTCCTCAATTCCATGTTCATCCGGTTCTGCGAGAGGCTGCCATTCGAACGCCAACGTGGCTTCTGGCATGCTTAGGCGTTTGAGTATTGCTTCAATTGCCCCGGAGAGCTTCGTTGCTACACCTTGCCGGCTCCGCATCAAAGCGTCACCGGCAACCCAAGCATTTTGGCGTTTTACCTCAAGTTCATCTTTGGCCGCAGCGTACGCTTCATCAACGCCTGCCGCCTCGGCCAATTGCTCAGTGAGGCTCTGTTCGAGCCGTTGCAATTCACCGGCATCGGAGGCATGGTGTTTGTGCAAAACACGTTGGAGTTCATGGTGCAAGGCGTTGAGGTGATCCAGGCGATGTGGGTTCGATTCGGTTTGTTCGGCGGTACTTTCTATCTCATTGACGACATCATTCAATTCAATCCGCACGCTTGTCAAACGTTCCAATAGCGTCTGAAACTTCGAGCCAACGTGCCCGATGTCATCGAGGTGTTTGGTGGCTTGATGCAAGCGGTCCAAAGCGCCCGACGCCGCATCGTTTTCGCTCAAGGCGGCAAAGGCCTGCCCGAGGGATTCTCGAATGGATTCGCTGTTTTCAAGCACGTCGCGTTCTTCGAGCAAGGCGGGCCAGTCCTGACGCTCCAAGTCGAGCGACCGCAATTCTTCCAATTGATACCGGATGTAGTCCAAATCCGATTGCGGCTGAGAGCGCTTCAATTCCAGCTGGGCCAATCGGTCCTGTGCCGCTTTGAAAGCCGTGTAGGCAGTTTTGTAGGCGCTGAGCAGGTCCGGATGGTCGGCATTCGCGTCAATCCAAGCCAGTTGGAAGTCCCTTTGCAAAATCAGCTTGGCGCTGTCTTGTCCGTGAAGATCGACCAACTGCTGACCAAGGGAATGAAGCACTTGCAGTTTGACGGGGGTATCATTGATGAACACCCGGCCGCGTCCATGCGTCGAAAATTCGCGCCGGACAATCAGCTCATCCCAGCTGTCCAAGTCGTGTTGTTGCAGCCAGACCCGGGCACGGGGAGGACAGGTGAATACCCCTTCAACGGTGCAACGCTCGGTTCCGGTGCGGATGTTTGATGTATCGCTTCGGCTGCCGAGTAGCAGTCCGAGGGCGCCCAGTACGATGGATTTCCCTGAGCCCGTTTCACCGGTCATGGCGGTCATGCCCGCGTGCCAAGTCAGTTCGAGCGAATCAATCAAGGCATAATTCTGGATGTTCAGGGATTTCAGCATGCCTTGAATCTCAACCTAGAATGCTATCGTATTTCGAGATATTGCCCGGGTCCATTTGCTTCAATACCGGCAGCAATCGGGTTTTCTCGGCTTCGGGTGCTGGGCCGAACACTTTTAAAATCTCATCCGACTTCGCGAGAAAGAACAACTGCAGGTTGTACGAAGAGGGTCGAATGCGGTGGGTTTGACGCATTTCAATCAAGGCATCTGCCATGGCCAAGCGTCCTGCTTCCACGTCGTCGAATAGTTGATCCAGTCCCATGCGGTGATAGTAATACAGGCAATTGCGCACCGGACGAAAAGTTTGTGAGAGCATGTTCTCAACCAACCAGTAGCGGTTTTGATTGCCTTGGCTCGCCTTCCATCCGGTAGGCCCGGAGTTTTGTGCGTTGGCGACGATGGTTTGCGCTTTGAGGTAGTGCGCCGTGCCACCGTCCAATGCCATGCTGTCATAGTCCATGCCCAAAATCATGTAGGCGTAGTAAGCGAGAATGGAGGAGAGGTTGTCTCGGTATTGGTCGATGCTGAACTGGATGTTGCTGCTGCCGTCCCAAGCGATCTCAAAATCCCCATCATTCACAAGGAGCATGGCTGAGTTGTAGTCGCTGTTGTAAACAGGACGGGAACTCTGGACCTGAATGTTGCCACGGAATGAAGTCGGACTGGGCGCTTCCGAAATGGTGATTTGCATGGTGCATTCGATGCGCTCTTCGAATTCGAATTCATCGTTTGTCCAGCGACGGCCGTTCATGAACTCTTGAATGTTTTCCTCCAAGGACTCGAAGATGGAAGCCTCGATGTTGGCAATCTGAGGTGCAATCACTTGCACCCTGCAATTCAACTCTTGGGCTGCAGCTTGAAAGCTCCAGGCCATGCCCGCGCCGAGCAACATGCAGATCAAACCGAATCGGAGGCAGGTGTTCATGAATCGATGGAGTTCAAGAGGGTACGCACGATGTCATCAGCTACTTCAGCTTTTGACTTCAACTCAAATTTATGGGAATTGCCGCCTTTTTCGAAGATGGTTACTTGGTTGGTGTCGGTTTCAAAACCGGCCCCCGGGACGCTGGTTGAATTCAAAACGATAAAGTCAGCATTCTTGCGCTTTAATTTGGATTGCGCACTCGCGATGCCCTCATCCGTTTCCAAAGCAAAACCAACCACGGTTTGGTGGGGTAATTTCTGGCGCCCCCATGCGGCGAGGATATCCCTCGTGCTTTCCAGCTCGATGGCGCTTGGTAATTCTTCTTTATGGAGCTTTGCGTCGGATGGCTTCTTGGGGCGTGCGTCCGCCACCGCTGCTGCTGCAACGGCAATATCCATGGTTTCGAACCGCTGCAAGGCAGCATTGTACATTTCCTCCGCTGTTTGGACCTTCACCACTTCGTGAACGCCGTCGGGCGCAGATAATTGCACCGGGCCTGAAACCAAGGTTACTTCGGCTCCGAGTCGGATGAAGGCTTCGGCCAACGCGTACCCCATTTTGCCCGAACTGCGGTTGCCGATGAAGCGCACTGCGTCAATGGGTTCGTGGGTGGGACCTGCGGTGATGAGGACCTTTTTGTTCCGCAGCGGCGCAGCAGCTGTGAACCACGTTTCCATCCAATCGGCGATGTGCTCAGGTTCCGCCATTCGGCCCTTGCCTTCCAGCCCGGAGGCGAGTGGACCCGATTCGGGTTCGATGATGCCGACGCCGCGCTCCGAGAGCGTTTTCAGGTTTTCTTGTGTTGCAGGATGTGTGAACATGTCGAGGTCCATCGCTGGTGCCACGACGATGGGGCAACGGCTGCTCAAGTGCACAGCGAGCAGAAAACTGTCTCCTGCGCCTTGCACCATGCTGCTCAGCGTTTGGGCTGTTGCTGGAGCGATGAGGAAGGCGTCAGCCCACAGGCCGAGTTCCACGTGGTTGGTCCAGGTGCCTTGTTCTTTGCTTTCGGTAAAGTCGCTGTAGACCCGGTGGTCGGTGAGGGTGGCAAGGGTCAACGGCGTGATGAATTCCGTGGCCGCTTTTGACATCACAACACGAACCTCTGCTCCACGGCGCTGCAGCTCGCGAGCGAGCAAGGCAGATTTGTAGGCAGCGATGCTGCCCGTGATGCCCAGAAGGATGCGTTTGTTGTGCAACATGGCGGGATGATGACTCC
>JAPOHG010000031.1 GCA_029979565.1 bacterium | reverse complement strand
ACAGGAGATGAAGTTCGCTGGAGCGCACGTCATGATCCGCCCAGCATCCCCTGGTACCGGTGTCATCGCCGGTGGTGCGATGCGTGCCGTATTGGAGAGCGCAGGCATCAAGGACGTACTCGCGAAGTCGTTGGGTTCTAGCAACCCACACAACGTCGTAAAAGCCACGTTCAACGCATTGCAGGAATTGCGCAGTGCCAAGGACATCGCTCAATTGCGCGGCATCTCTGTACACAAAGTGTTTAACGGTTAATCTCGAATACCATGGGAAAAATCAAAATCACCCAAGTGCGCAGCGCGATCAACCGCCCCAAGCGTCAGAAGGCCACTATCGAGGCCCTCGGAATTAAGAAATTGCACAATCCGGTCGAGCACGAGGCCACACCACAGATTTTGGGCATGGTCCGAAAGGTGAGCCACCTCGTCACGGTCGAAGAACTTTAAATCATTAACCAGCATTAGCCATGAATCTCAGCAATCTCAAGCCAGCAGATGGTTCTCGGAAACAGCGCAAGCGAGTTGGTCGCGGTGAAGGCTCCGGTCACGGAGGCACCTCTACACGTGGTCACAAAGGCGCGAAGTCGCGTTCCGGCTACAAGAGCAAAATCGGTTTTGAAGGGGGTCAACAGCCGCTTCAACGCCGGGTACCTAAGTTCGGTTTCACGAACCCAAACCGCGTGGAGTACAAAGGCATCAACTTGGACACCCTCCAAGAATTGATCGACCGCAAGAAGCTCAAAGCAGTTACCCTCAATGACCTCATGGAAAACGGCCTCGCCGGAAAGCGTGATTTGGTCAAGATCCTCGGACGAGGTGAATTGAAGACCGGTGTACCTGTAACAGCACACAAATTTTCAGCATCTGCGAAGGCTGCCATCGAAGCAGCTGGCGGTGAAGCAACCGAAGCATAATCCCCTGACAGATGAAGAATTTTTTCACGCAGATCTCGAATATCTGGAAGCACGAAGAGTTGCGCCAGAAGTTGGGCATAACCCTGGGTTTGATTCTGGTTTACCGAATCGGCTCGTTCATCGTGATCCCTGGTGTGAACAGCGACGTTTTGGCTGAGCAGATGGCGCAGTCCGGAAGCGGCGGTTTGGGCGACTTGTTGTCCTTGTTCACGGGTGGAGCTTTCACGCGTGCCTCCATCTTCGCGTTGGGCATCATGCCCTACATCTCTGCATCGATCATCATTCAGTTGTTGGGCATTGCCGTTCCCGCGGTACAGAAGATGCAAGCTGAAGGTGAGAGCGGCCGAAAGAAAATCAATCAATACACGCGCTTCTTGACCATCGCGATTACGTTGGTTCAAGCGCCCGGTTACCTCGCGACTTCGGTTGCAGGGGTTCCTGGAGCGGTTGCCAATCCTTCAACGTTTTGGTGGTTCAGTGCGGTCTTGATTTTGGTATGCTCAACCTTGGTCATCATGTGGTTGGGTGAGCGCATCACGGACAAGGGCGTGGGCAACGGTATCTCATTGCTGATCATGATCGGCATCATTGCGACTTTCCCACAAGCGATCATCCAGGAGTTCATCCACCCGGACACTTCGGTGTTCTTCTTCTTGGTGGAAATCGCCTTTTTGATGATTGTCATCGGCGCGAGTGTCGCATTGGTCCAGGCGTTGCGCAAAGTACCGGTGCAGATGGCGAAGATGCAGGCGGGTGGCACGCACCTCCCACAAGGCGAAGGCGCGCGCAGCTACATCCCATTGAAAGTGAACTCAGCAGGGGTCATGCCGATCATCTTCGCCCAGGCGATCATGTTTGTGCCGTTGTACCTGACGCAGAGCGAGACCTTCCAGGACAACGCAGCATTGCAGAGCTTGTCTGATTTCAACGGATTCTGGTATAACCTGATCTTCTTCGTGATGATCGTGGTCTTTACCTACTTCTATACGGCGATTACGGTCAACCCCAACCAAATGGCGGATGACTTGAAGCGTCAAAACAGTTTCGTTCCGGGCGTGAAGCCAGGAAAGCCCACAGCGGATTTCTTGGAGCGTGTGTTGTCCAACATCACGTTGCCCGGTTCATTGATGCTGGCCCTGATTGCCATTTTGCCGGCGATCGTGTTCAGCCTCGGATTAACAAAAGCGCAAGGCTTCTCCATTTTCTTCGGCGGTACGTCGCTGTTGATCATGGTGGGGGTCATTCTGGATACCCTTCAGCAAATCGAGAGCTACCTGCTCTCTCGTCACTACGACGGTTTGATGAAGTCCGGAAAATTGCGTGGCCGTCCGCAGTCTCCTGTGGGTGGCATTGCGGGATAACCTGAAATGGGTTTCGGCCGACGCGTGCATATCAAAACGGACGAAGAGGTCGAACTCCTTCGGGAAAGTTCTTTGCTTGTAGGGAAAACGTTAGCTGCCGTGGCAAATCGGATTCGTCCGGGCGTCACGACACTGGAACTCGATGCGGTCGCGGAAGAATTCATCCGAGACCACGGCGCAGAACCGGGCTTCAAGGGATACGGAGGGTTTCCGAATTCCTTGTGTACCTCCGTCAATGAGGCGGTGGTGCACGGCATCCCAGACAATCGGCCTTTGGAAGAAGGGGACATCGTGTCCATCGATTGCGGAGTGTTGAAGAATGAATTTTACGGCGACAGTGCGTACACCTTTGCGGTGGGCGAGATTGCACCGGAAGTTCAGCAGCTGCTAGACGTCACCAAAGAATGCCTCCGGCTTGCGATTGAGCAAGCGGTGGTTGGCAAACGAATCGGAGACATCGGATTCGCTTGCCAGCAACACGCCGAACAAAACGGCTACGGAGTGGTTCGGGAATTGGTGGGTCACGGATTGGGTCGTTCGTTGCATGAAGCACCGGAGGTTCCCAACTACGGCAGGCGCGGAAACGGTCCGCGTTTGATGGACGGAATGGTTTTGGCCATCGAGCCCATGATCAATCTCGGTCGGAAAGAAGTCTTCCACATGGAAGACGGCTGGACGATTGTGACGGCGGACCGCAAGGTGAGTGCACACTTCGAACACGACATCGTGGTGCGCAAAGGCCAAGCGGACGTTCTCTCAAGTTTTGACGAAATAGAAAAAGTCTTACAACACTAAAACGATATTCTAACCAGAGATTAAATCATATGGCGAAACAAGCGTCCATAACGCAAGACGGAACAATCCTCGAAGCATTGTCCAACGCAATGTTCCGAGTTGAATTGGAAAACGGGCACATCATCACGGCCCACATTTCAGGAAAGATGCGGATGTACTACATCAAAATCTTGCCCGGTGACCGCGTGCGAGTGGACATGTCTCCCTACGATTTGACAAAAGGTCGAATCTCGTTCAGATACAAGAAATAATTGCACTATGAAAACCCGTGCTTCCCTTAAAAAGCGTACTGCCGACTGCAAGATTGTCCGTCGGAAAGGCCGCTTGTACGTCATTAACAAGAAGAATCCTAAAATGAAGCAACGTCAGGGTTAATCCTGTCGTCGCCAAACCCATCGCCCATGGCACGTATAGCTGGTATCGATATTCCTCGCAACAAGCGGGGTGTTATTGCACTCACTTACATCTACGGTATCGGCCGTAGCCGAGCTTCTCAATTGCTCGCGGAATGTGGAGTGTCAGAAGACAAGAAAGTTCAAGACTGGACCGATGATGAAATCGGTGCGGTCCGTAACGCCATTTCCACGGGTTTCAAAGTGGAAGGGGAGTTGCGATCGGAAGTTCAATCTCACATCAAGCGTTTGATGGATATCGGTAGCTACCGAGGCATCCGTCACCGTAACGGTCTGCCGTTGCGTGGACAGCGCACGTAGAACAACTCACGCACCCGTAAGGGCAAGCGTAAGACCGTTGCGAACAAGAAGAAATAATCGCATTCATTGAGTTCCCTCGGGAACTGATCACCTAAAAATTAAGACGATGGCGAAGAACGTCAAGAAAAAGAAGAAAGTCGTTGTGGAGGCCACAGGCCAAGCCCACATCCACTCATCCTTCAACAACATCATCATTTCGCTGACCAACAACAATGGCCAAGTGATTTCATGGTCAAGCGCCGGTAAGATGGGTTTCCGGGGCTCCAAGAAAAACACGCCTTACGCTGCACAGGTTGCTGCGGAAGATTGCGGTCGCGAAGCGCACGACCTCGGATTGCGTAAAATCCGAGCATTTGTAAAAGGTCCAGGAGCGGGCCGCGAGAGTGCCATGCGCGCCTTGCACAACATGGGAATTGAAATCATCGAGATCATCGATGCTACGCCCTTCCCGCACAACGGATGCCGCCCACCAAAGCGTCGTCGCGTCTAATTCTCATCGTCGAACCTAAGAACAGTAATCCGAATGGCACGTTACCGCGGACCCAAATCAAAAATCAGCCGCCGTTTTAAGGAGGCGATCTTCGGCCCAGATAAAGCGCTCGAGCGCCGCCCGTATGGCCCTGGCCAGCACGGCAACACCCGCCGCCGAAAGAAGGAATCTGAGTACTCTGTACAGCTCGCTGAGAAACAGAAGGCGAAGTACACGTACGGAATCTTGGAGAAGCAATTCTCCAACATGTTTAAGCAAGCCAACGCCCGTCCAGGCATCACCGGTGAGATTTTGCTCCAATTCTGCGAAAGCCGCTTGGACAACGTGGTGTTCCGCTTGGGCATTGCGAACTCCCGTCGCGGAGCACGCCAGTTGGTCACGCACCGTCACATCATGGTGAACGGCCACGTGGTCAACATCCCTTCGTACCGCCTGCGTCCTGGTGACGTTGTAGCTGTGCGTGAGAAGAGCAAATCAATGACGGTCATCACCAGCTCGCTCGGTGCAGCCCCCAAGCGATTGGAGTGGTTGGACTGGAACACGCAGAACATGTCCGGCACATTCATCAGCGTACCAACGCGTGAGCAAATCCCTGAGAACATCAAGGAGTCCCTCATCGTCGAATTGTACTCTAAGTAATCCAAAAACCTGAAACACATGGCAATTCTAGATTTCCAGAAACCAGACAAGGTGATCATGTTGGACTCAACAGAGTTCAATGGCACCTTTGAATTCCGACCCCTTGAACCAGGTTTTGGCATCACCGTAGGTAATGCATTGCGTCGCATCTTGCTGTCTTCTTTGGAAGGCCACGCGATCACAAGCGTAAAGATCGACGGTGTTGAGCACGAGTACAGCACCATCAAAGGCATCCAAGAAGACGTGACCGAGATGATCCTCAACTTGAAGCAAGTTCGCTTCAAGCGTCAGATCGAAGGCACCGACGGCGAGACCGTAACCGTAAAGGTGAGTGGCCAGAAGGCGTTCACTGCCGGTGACATCGGTCAATTCACTTCGGCGTTCCAGGTGATGAACCCTGACCATGTCATTTGCAACATGGACGAGTCGGTTTCATTGACCTTGGAACTGAACATCGGCAAAGGCCGTGGTTACGTTCAAGCAGAAGAAAACAAGCGCGAAGGCGCGGCCCTCGGCACCATCGCCATGGATTCCATCTTCACGCCCATCCGCAACGTTCAATACGAAGTCGAGAACTACCGTGTTGAGCAGCGTACCGACTACGAGAAGCTCATCCTGCACCTCGAGTGCGACGGCAGCATCTCGCCGAAGGACGCCCTGCAGGAGTCAGCGAAGATTTTGATCCAGCACTTCATGTTGTTCAGCGACGAGCGCATTTCGCTCGAGCTCGAAGAGCGCGTTGAGGTGGAGGAATTCGATGAAACCAGCTTGCACATGCGCCAGCTGCTCAAGACAAAGTTGAGCGACATGGACCTCAGCGTTCGCGCGTTGAACTGCTTGAAAGCAGCCGACATTGAGTCGTTGGGTGAATTGGTGAGCTACAACAAGAACGACCTGTTGAAATTCCGAAACTTCGGTAAGAAGTCCCTCACGGAATTGGAGGATTTGGTCGAGAACAAAAACCTCTCATTCGGAATGGATGTGAGCAAATACAAACTCGACAAAGAGTGAAGTCATGCGGCACAATAAGAATTTCAATCACCTCGGTCGCAAGACCGCACACCGCAAGGCCATGTTGTCCAACATGGCGTGCTCACTGATCGAGCACAAGCGCATTTCTACCACGGTGGCCAAAGCGAAAGCCTTGCGTCAATTCGTGGAGCCGCTCGTTACGCGTTCGAAGGAAGATACGACGCACAGCCGCCGTGTCGTTTTCAGTGCGCTTGGCAACAAATATGCCGTGTCCGAGTTGTTCCGTTCAGTTGGCCCAAAAGTGGCCAGCCGCGATGGGGGCTACACACGGATCATTCGCACCGGTAACCGCTTGGGAGACAACGCGGAGATGTGCATGATCGAGCTTGTTGACTTCAACGACATTTACGGCACCGAAGCGAAGAAGAAGCGTTCACGTCGCTCACGACGTGGAGGCGCGAAAGCTGCAACTGCTGCTCCTGCAGCTGAAGCTGCTGCAACCGAAGCGGTGGCAGAAGAGGTGCCAGCTGTTGAAGAAGCACCTGCCGCTGAGGCCGCTGCTGAGGAAGCACCTGCTGCTGAAGATTCCAGCGACGATCAAGAAGAAGAGAAGAAGGACTGATCCCTTCTCACCAATCACAATGAAACGGGGGGCCTCGAAGCCTCCCGTTTTTGTTTGCGCACTTTTCACAGACAGGTGAATCGATTGAGGAAAAATCGAATGCCTTCAAGGTTGAAGACGTAATAGCGAGCGAGTACTTTTGCACCATGGTTCAATCACGCGATCAAAAAGTACCCGCTGTTCTCATTTTGGCAGACGGTACGCGTTTTGAAGGGAAATCGGCCGGCGCCATTGGGACAACGACCGGAGAGATTGCATTCAATACCGGGATTTACGGGTACCAAGAGATCTTCACTGATCCAAGCTACCTACGTCAAATTTTGGTGATGGCCACGGCCCACGTGGGGAACTACGGTGTGCACGATGTGGAAGTGGAATCCGACCGGGTGCAAATTGCCGGTTTGGTGACCAAAAACTTCTCTTCGATTGCCAGCCGCGTTGGCGGGAGTGGGACCTTGCAAGACTACATGGATCGAGATGGGGTAGTGGGCATCTGCGATGTGGATACCCGTGCCCTGGTGCGCCACATTCGGCAGAAGGGTGCGATGAACGCCATCATTTGCAGCGACGGCACCGATGAAGCAGAACTCAAGCGTCAATTGGACCTGGTTCCTTCCATGGAGGGACTTGAGCTCAGCAGTGAGGTAACCTGCACGGAAGCCTTTGTGGAAAAGCCTGCAGCCGGCAAAGAAAACGGATTGAAGGTGGCGCTGCTTGACTTGGGGGTCAAAAAGAACATCGTTCGGTGCCTGACCGAGCGCGGATGCGAAGTTCACGTTTTTCCGATGCACGCATCGGTGGAGGAGATGCTCGCCATCGAGCCGGATGGCATCATGCTGTCCAACGGCCCCGGCGACCCCGGTGCCATGCCAGACACGGTAGAAAAGGTCAAAGTGCTTGTTGAAGCTGACCGCAGCGTGTTTGGTATCTGCCTTGGGCACCAGGTATTGGCTTTGAGCCAAGGATTGAAGACGGTCAAGATGTTCAACGGGCACCGCGGTGTGAACCACCCCATCAAAAACCTCATTACAGGCAAAGCCGAGATCACATCGCAAAACCACGGTTTTGTGGTAGACCGCGCGTCATTGGACGCTCACCCGGAGGTTGAATTGACGCACATTCACCTGAACGACAATACCGTGGCAGGAATCGCCCTGAAGGGCCGACCGGTCTTCTCGGTTCAATACCACCCAGAGGCCTCAGCAGGTCCACACGACAGCCGGTACTTGTTCGACCAATTCGTCGCGAACATGGAACGGGTGGCTGTACCTGCGTGATTCCCTTTTGATTCAGTAACTTCGCGGCGGTTTTAGCACCAGGATTTGGAAATGACCCGAATTCAAGCGCCTGACAGCGCATCCAATTTTCATCATTGACATGAGTTACATTGATCAAATTCAAGCCCGCCAAATCCTTGATTCCCGCGGCAACCCCACCCTCGAAGTAGACGTCGTTACAGGCGACGGCAGCATGGGCCGTGCAGCGGTGCCGTCCGGTGCTTCGACAGGCATTCACGAAGCTGTCGAATTGCGTGATGGCGGATCGGAGTGGATGGGCAAAGGCGTGACCCAAGCGGTTGACAATGTCAACGACGTCTTAGCCGACGAATTGTTGGGCTTCGATGTCTTCGATCAACGAGCGATTGATCAGGCCATGATTGACTTGGACGGAACCAGCAACAAGGGAAAGATGGGGGCCAACGCCATCCTCGGCGTCTCTTTGGCTGCGGCGCACGCCGCAGCGGAGTGTGCCGGGCAACCACTGTACCGCTACATCGGAGGTGTCAATGCGCACACGCTGCCGGTTCCCATGATGAACATCCTCAACGGAGGTTCACACGCGGACAATAAGATTGACATCCAAGAATTCATGATCATGCCCGTTGGAGCGGAGACGTTCTCTGACGGTCTACGCATGGGCACGGAAGTCTTCCACACCCTGAAGAAGGTGCTCAAAGAGCGGGGCCATGCGACTAATGTGGGAGATGAAGGTGGATTTGCACCGAATTTAGGCTCCAACCAAGAAGCCATTGAGGTGGTCATTGAGGCCATTGAAAAGGCAGGGTTCCGCCCAGGAGACGACTTGTTGATTGCGTTGGATGCAGCAGCATCTGAGTTTTACGATGCTGAATCAAATCAGTACGTTTTTGAATCCACCGGTGAGCGCATGTCAGGAAGTGAGTTGGTGGACTTCTGGAAGGGTTGGACAGAAAAGTACCCGATTGTGAGCATCGAGGACGGTCTGGCCGAGGACGACTGGGATGCGTGGAAGTTGATGACAGAAGCCGTTGGCGACAAGGTTCAATTGGTCGGAGACGATTTGTTCGTGACCAATACGCACCGCTTGGCGCGCGGGATCGAGAATGATATTGCCAATTCCATCTTGGTGAAGGTGAACCAAATTGGCACCCTCACGGAGACCATAGAAGCGGTGAGCTTAGCGCACCGCAACGGCTACACAAGCGTAATGAGCCACCGCAGCGGCGAGACCGAGGACACCACCATTGCGGATTTGGCTGTGGCATTGAATACGGGGCAAATCAAGACCGGTTCTGCGAGCCGTTCAGATCGTGTCGCCAAGTACAACCAATTGCTCCGTATTGAGGAGGAGTTGGGGGCGGCAGCGGTGTACCGCGGCCACGCATTCCGCGGCTGATTCCCGCCCTTATTTATCGGACTTCATGAACGGCACCGGGTCAATTTGGCCCGGTGTCTGTTGTAAGAGCCCATAGATGCGGAACTCAGTCCGGTCATTATCCTCGTGGTTGTAGAACGCACAGGGCTCTCCCGGAAGGCATCCATTGCGCAGCTCATCAATGCCTCTGCCCACGCTGATTAACTGTTTGGAGGAAACGCCAGCTCTGAGCAGGAAGGATTCAATTTCAATCGAGCGCAGTTTGGACGTGCGATTGGTCGGCTGGTCGTAGAGGTCCCAAGCGGAGGCGTCTTCGTGGGTTCGAATTTCGAGGAATACCTCAGGGTTGAGTTTGAGGAAGTCCACCAAATCGAACAAATTGACCTCGCTTGCACGGGTCATTTTGGTTTCAGATTCCCATTCCAACCCGGCGATTTCGAATGGGGTACCGCCCATCCAACGATCGGCAAATCGCTTGTCATTCAGGGTCTTGATTTTGGCCAACGTTACTTCCCATTCCGGCTCAGTTGCATCGGTGGTGATGAATTTGCGCGTTACCAAATAGCCAGGCAGTGCGCAAGTAACTTGGAATCCTCGGTTCGGAGGAAGGTCAATCGAAAGCGTGCCGTCGAGTGAAGTGCGGGTGTCCCATGCCGAACCGTCTTTGAGGTCAATCCATCGTATGGGTACACGCGGGAGGGACTCTCCCGTGGTGTGATCCTTGACCACAACCTTGAATGTCGCCGCTTGCTCCCGGTTTTCAACTCGGAAGACCTCATCGAATCCTTTGCGATTGGAGCAGATGAACCCGTGTTTCCCATCCGATTCGGGGGCGAAGGCGTAGTCGTCGGCGAGGCTGTTGATGGGGAAAGCCATGCGGACGGGCGTTTTCCAAGCATCGCCGTCTCGCCAATGCCGCGTCTCAGGCTGCACCGTGGGGTCAATTTCGGTCCAGAAAATATCGAGTCCGCCGAGGGTCGGGTGGCCATTGGATGCGAAGTAGAGGCGTCCATTGTTGTCGAACGCTGGGAATACATCGTCGCCAGTTGAATTGACTTCCGGCCCAAGGTTGAGGGGTTCCTCCCAAAACGTTCCGTTCCGTTCGGACACCCACAGATCCATACCGCCTTGGGCCTCTGGGGAGGGCAGGTCCGTGGCAAAGTACAAACGGTTGCCATCTGGCGACCAGGTAGGGTGGGCAAAGACGTAGCCCTTTTCCACAAATGGAAACGGACGAGCTTCTCCCCATTCTCCCGTTGTTGTGCGCGATGCAATCATCAACTGGTAGCCGCCTTCCATGGGATCGCCAAACCATCCAATGCTGCGTTCGTTTTTCTTCGAGAAAGCGATGGCCCGCCCATCGGGTGATAAACTGATGATGCCATCGTGGTCCGGGAGGTCCATGGCGGTGATGTCCTTCGCCCGCATCACATTCGGACTGCTGTTTCCCAGGTCCATGAACCACGTTTCATTTCGATCCAGTCGTGCGGTCTGGTGTGATTGGTCCCATTGGTACGGTTCACTGCAGAAATACAACCGGTTTTGGCTGATGCGCGGGGCCGATGTTGTCTCCAATCCGGGAAAACGAAGCGGACTGATTTGCCAGTGTCGGTCGTCCTCATCGACATGCAGTTGAGCGGTGCACCGGTCCCAAACACGCTGGACGTATTCGGGGGTATTCTCCGCGACCATCAACCATTCCAATACATCAGCGGCCTCCGCGTATTTGCCCTGTTGCATCATGCACTTCGCGTAGTTCAGTTGGTCATCAGTGGAGAGTGCTGTCCGGTACCCCAATTCTTCATACGTTCGTTCGGCAGAAGCAAAGTCCATGAGGTGCATCTGGGTCTGTCCAAGCAGCCGGTAACTCATGGTGTCGTTGGGCCATTTGGCCAACGCACGGTGCAAATTGGCGGCGGCTTCCGTGTAATGTTCTTTTTCAGACATGCGGAGCCCTTTCCAGAAATAGCGAGAACCACAGGAATTGAGCAGGAACATTCCAACGACCAATGCGGCGGTGATGGTGGCAGAACGGGAAAACGGCATGTGCGTCATGATCGATTCATTGCGAAGGTGGGTCGCCTCAAAGTGAAGTACCCTCCAAGCAATGATAACGGCAGGACAGGGGCGTTTTCAGTGACCCGTCAAGCTTCTTTCCACAATGCAATATGAGATAATGCGATTCCAGCCGCGACCGAGACGTTGAGGCTTCCCGTCTTTCCTGTCATCGGCAATCGCAGCTGCAGCGGGCATTTGCGAGCGACGCCCTCAGAAATTCCGGTGCCTTCATCACCCATGACGAGGCACACAGGGCCTTCCGTTTTATGCCCGTGGATGGATTTTTCTGCTTTTTCATCCAAAGCGATACAAGTCATGCCTTGGGCTTGGATGCCGTCGAGTGCACGGGCCATATCAGGCACGCGGGCTACAGGCAACCGCAACAGGGCACCGGATGATGATTTGATGGCGTCTTCCTGGATTGGAGCAACCCCAAATGAGGGGATGACCAAGGCCGTGGCTCCGAAGCATTCGGCACTTCGTGCGATGGCCCCAATGTTGCGGACGTCGGTCACGCCGTCAAGCGCCACGAGCAGAGGCGTTTCCCCCGCTTCATAGGCCCGGGCAATCAGCTCCTCCAACGGCTGGTAGCTGATCGGTGAGAGAAACGCCACAATGCCTTGGTGGTTTTTGACCGTGATTCGGTTTAATTTCTCCTTGGGCACGCGCTGAACCGGGATATTCAGTTCACGCAGCTGGGCGACGAGTGCTGTGGTGCGCTCGCCCTTTTCATCCCGCTGGATCAAGACCTTTTGAAATTCTTTTCCGGCATCGAGGGCTTCCATTACCGGATGCCACCCCATGACGTAACTCCCTTTGGGCGGCCGTTTAGGACCGGTGTACGGTCCCTTCTTGCGCGGACCGGAATGGCTCGACGCTCCCGGTGACGATGCGGGCCGTTTGGAGCGGTTGGAAGACCGGTTGGGAGAGGGCAGGTCAAAAGGCATGCCCAAAGGTACCGGCAAATCAATCTGCTTTGATGCGGCCGTTGCGCCAATTTGTGACCATGCGGTCCCACGGCGATCGGAATTGAATGCTGCGGCTGAGCACATAGAACGCATTGTCCCAGGGGTGCTCGACGTGGAGGAAGCGGAAAACCAAGGCGTTGGCCGATCCTTCTTCTCCGTAAATCCACCATTCGCTGTCGGATCCTCGGCGCACTTTGTTCGGGATTCCAAAAACGATGTGCACCATGCCCCGGTCGGTGCGCCAACCGGGATGCACTCCGGAGAAATACCGATTGGCCTCTTCCACACGGCCGTAGTACGTTGCAATCAAGGCTGCAGAGGCTTCCTTTTCGTTTCCACAGCTGAGCCAGAAGGCGTCCAAGGCTGCCTTGGGATCCGAAGCGCTGACCATGCGCTCATACTCTTTTCGCGATGTGATGTAACGACTGGATTGGATCATGAGCTGGAGGTCCCGGACGAGCGGGTGGTCTTCCGACGTACCCACGATGCGGTGGGCCACGCGCAGCGTTCCGCTCGCGGTGGGCTGACCGACCACATTGACGCCCGGCTGCACGATGTAGCCGCTCCAGCCGGTTTCGTCCGTGTTCCAATCAGAGCGGATGGCCGGTTGAAGGGTGTCGCTTTTGTCCTTTACCTGGGAAAAAGGAGGAGCCGGCATGACTTCCGGCACTGCAATGCTGGCGTGTTGCCAGCGGCTGCCCGGTGCGCTCTCGAAATACAGGGTGTCACCGGCTGCGGCAAAACCGTCGTGCACTGGCCAGCCGTCGCTTTGGAAAGGTGTGCGGGGGATTCCGGGCTGGGGCAGGGGGATCTGCCAGGTAGCGCTGGCGTTCCGGTGCAAGTCATCCAATTGCATCGGAATCAGGTTGGTCGATTGGTTCCATTCCGAAGCGAACGCTGCAAGCGATACGCGCCATTGCTTGCGGTCCCACGGGGGGGCAAAGTCCACGAGTGTATCGCTCCAGGCAATGTCAAACGTACCGGCTTTCAATTGAAGGTTCGCCGTGAATGGACTTTGTGGTGAATCTCGAAGAAACAAGGCTTCTTCCCTCGACCATTCGAGGTAGACGTCGACGCTGTCAATTCCGGCGGGCAGCACGGCACATCGCGGGTGGAGGATGTGCGCCTCGAAGTCGTAGGGCCGTTGGTTGGATTTCCCCAATGAAGTACCCGACGCCCCACAGCCGGTAAGCATTGCAATGATGAGGCCGGCGGCTCCAATGAGAGCGGGTGTGCGCAAGTTCATCAAGGGCGTTCCGGTTCGTTGGATTCCTCCGGAAGTTCAAGCGGAGCCGCTGGGAGATTCGATGTGAATTCTTCGGGGATGCGCGCCTTGACATTGACGCCCAATTCCCTCATTTGCTCGGCTTGATACAACGCGCCTTGGCGCCCTTGCAGTTTGACAAGGGCTTCGTCGTACGATGATTGCGCTCGGTTTAGCTGGGTGCGGATTTTGGAGAACTCATCGAGAAATGCGTAAATCTGGTGATAGAGCTTGCTGCCTCGCTCGGCGATTTTTTGAATGTTCGCCTTTTGCTCTTCTTGCTGCCACACGTAAGAGATGGTGCGCAAGGTGGCGATCAACGTGCTCGTTGAAACGAGCAGGACATTCTGCCCGAGGGCCTCCTCTTGCAGCCTCAGCAGGTGGTGGTCCAAGGCCACCCAAGACGCTTCTACCGGCATGAACATCAAGGTGTAATCGGTGCTTTTGCCGTACAGTTCGGCATAGTTCTTTTTGCCCAATCCTTTGATGTGGGCAGAAACGCTTGCTGCGTGCGCTGTACGTTCCTGCTCAACCACTCCCGGATCATCGGCTTGTGTCATGCGCTCGTACGCCGTCAAACTGACTTTGCTGTCAATGATGAGCACCTTGTCGTCCGGGAGGTAGATGAGGAAGTCCGGGCGGTACAGTTTGCCCGCTTCGTCCCGTTGCGACGACTGCTTAGAGAAATGAATGCCTTCTACAAGGCCGACCTGCTCGAGGATGCGCTCCAATTGGTATTCACCCCAGTCGCCTTGCACTTTGGATTCGCCTTTGAGGGCGTTGGTGAGGTGCTTGGCTTCTGCTTGCAGGCTTTGGTTGAGGGAAAACAGTTTCTCGAGTTCTTTGTCAAGTTGTCCCAATTGTTCCCGTTCGTCGCCGTAGAACTTGTTCATCTGGTTTTGCAACTCGATGAACTTCTCCTGAATGGGCTTGACCACGGCCGAGAGCGTCTCTTTGCCGCCTTCACTGAGGTGCTTCTGGTGGCGTTCAGCGTTCTTTTCGATGATGTCGCGTGCCAGCAGGTCGAATTCGCGTTTGAGCTCTGTCCGACGGGTTTCGGCTTCCTGCGCGTGGTCTTCGTACCGCTGCTCCGCTTTGCTCCGGGCTTCGATGGCCGCTTGCAATGCCTGTCGCGTTTCGGTCAACTCCTCCCGGGTGCGCTTCAACTCCGTCTGCAACTGGTCGCGGTCAAAACGGACCCGTTCGGCTTCGGAATCGGATGGTTTGGAGCCGTTACTGCGTCGCGCTAATTGCCTTGCCAGCATTAGGATTCCGGCAGTTAACAAGGCGAGTATTAAGATCAGAATGGTGATAAGTTGCGACGGCTCCATGAGGGGAATATACATCTAAACGCAACCTTCGTAAGCGTTGAACCGTAGTGGATATTGAACTTTTAACAACCGAAAGATGAAACGGTTTTTTCAATGGACCATTGGCCTGGTCTTGGCCGCATCGCTCTTCGCTTCTTGTGCGACGAGTTACTCCGCTTGTGCAGCTTATGCTGAAGTGGAAGTGTGCGAATGATCACTGCCAGTTGAAGACGACTTCCTTCTGCGTGTCCGGGTGCAATGAGCGCGCCACTGGACATGCCTTTGTCGTGCGCTCTAAAATGAGCTTTTGCTGATCTGTCACATCAGGGATGTGCAGGTCCAACTCCACTTGAATTTTTGCAATCCGCCGTGGATTTGATGCCATGGTTTTCCATACGCGCGCATCCATTTCGATGGTTTCGTGGCCCATGTCCCCTGCTTTGATGGCCATGATGGTCATCACGCAACTCGCGAGGGCTGCGCTGACCAGGTCGGTGGGTGAGAAGGCTTCCCCTTTTCCTCGATTGTCCACGGGAGCATCGGTGATGACTTCGCTATTGGACTGCAGGTGCTGCATTGCGGTGCGCAATTGGCCTCGGTAGGTGAGGGTGTAATTCGGAGCAGGTGTTGACATCTGGGGGGACTTTCTTAATGCTTGCAAAGGTGCGACGAAGTACCGCATTCCGCGCTAAATTTGAACCATGTTCGCGTGTACTGCTCGGTTTTTGCTGGTGATTGCTGCCCTCATGGTTGGGTTTGCTGGGCACATGCCGGTGGCCTTTGCACAGAACACAGGCGCCCCACTCACAGGGGACCAAGCGGTGTATCGGGATGGGAAAGTAAACGTTCCGTTGACCGATGAATACCAAGTAGGGGTGTTGTTTCATACCCAAGGCATTGGCGTCACCGCCCGACGTGGGTATTATTTGAATGCATTCGCAGTACGGAACTTCGGAGTTGACCTCGCCTATTTCAAGCACCCCAAAGAGATTCAGACGACGAACCCCATCTACGAAAACGGTCGTCCCTACGTTTACGGCAAGCAGAATACCCTGCAAATGCTACGTTTGTGGTACGGCAAGCAAAACCTGCGCGCCGAAAAATTGCGCCGCGATGCGGTGCGGTTCAGCACCTTTTGGAAAGTTGGAGCGGCGCTGGGGGTATTGAAGCCCATTTACCTTGAAATCGGTTATCCCGACATTCCCTACGACTACACAGCAACGGAACGGTACGATCCAGAAGCCCACTTTTCGGACAACATTTATGGCCGGGCCGATTGGAGCAATGGGTTGGATGAACTGAGCGTTGTGCCCGGTGTGCATGCAACGTATGGACTGGATTTTGAATACGGAGACGAGCGGTTCATGCCCAAGGCGCTGACCACGGGCGTGTCGGTCGACGCCTTCCTCGTGGCACCTGAGGTCTTCGCTGAGAAATTTGAACAGAACAACCGCTTGTTTGTCACTCTATTTGCGACCTTTGAGGTCGGAAGAAATTGGACCCGGTAAGCCATGACAACGCCTTCGACGCCCACCCCCGAGAACGCTCCCCAACGCGTGCCCAAGCCGAAGTGGCTGCGGGTCAAGCTGCCCACAGGTCAAGCGTACAAGGAAGTGCGAGACATCGTTTCGGAGCACAAGCTCCACACGATCTGCGAAAGCGGCCATTGCCCGAACATGGGCGAATGCTGGGGAGCGGGGACCGCAACCTTCATGATCCTCGGCAACATTTGCACGCGTTCGTGCGGCTTTTGCAACGTGGCCACAGGGAAGCCCCTGGAGGCCGATCCATTTGAGCCAGGCCGGGTGGCCAATTCGGTCAAGCTGATGAACGTTAAGCATGCGGTCATTACCTCCGTTGACCGGGATGATTTGCCCGATGGCGGCAGTGAGATTTGGGCCCAGACGGTCCGCGCCATCCGCCACCAGAGCCCGGGCACTACGCTCGAGACCTTGATTCCTGACTTTGCAGGCAAATGGGAAAACCTCGCCCGCATCATTCAAGTGGCTCCTGAGATTGTATCACACAACCTTGAGACGGTGCGACGTTTGACCAAGGAGGTCCGGATTCAAGCCAAATACGACCGCAGCCTTGAGGTCCTGCGCCGCCTGCGTCAAGCGGGCATCAAGACCAAATCAGGCGTCATGTTGGGATTGGGCGAATCGTTCGAAGAAGTCGTCGAAACCATGGACGACCTCCGCAGCGTGGATTGTCAAATCCTCACATTGGGGCAGTACTTGCAGCCGACCCCAAAGCACCTGCCGGTGGTTGAATTCATCCATCCGGATACCTTCGCCGAGTTGAAAAAAATCGGCTTGAAAAAGGGGTTCCGATACGTGGAAAGTGGACCGCTTGTGCGCTCGAGTTACCACGCAGAAAAGCACCTGGTGTAGGGCACTGCAAGCCGTCCGGTGTTGTCACTGCGCATCGCTTTTTTGCCGCTTATCCCCCTCAGCCTGAAATTGGTGCGGAAGTCGTGAACAGAATCAGTTGACAGGCGCTTCGTTTGTTGTAACTTTCGAACTCCTGATTGACAAAACTCAGACCATGCATTTGAAATCTGTATTCACTGCTTCTGCTGCTGTCGTCCTCGCTTTTGCGGGATGGCAAGTGAGCAACTCCACTGACCCTGTTGCTGCTGTTTCGGATCAAGCCATGTACGCCCCGCGTGCAACTGCTCAGCCTGCTCAATCGCCTGAAGGCGCTTGGGAAATTCAAAAGTTGCTTCGCGGCGACATTGAAACAGGCGAAATGAACGAAGACGGCTTGCGTGAGCTTCGCCATGAGGTGGAGCGATTCGCTGCCAACCAGTCCAGCAACAACCGCGCGACGGATCACTACTGGAACGAGATGGGCCCCGACAACATCGGCGGCCGTGCGCGAGCCATTGCTGCCGTCATCCCCGAAGACGGAAGCGAGGAGCAAGTGCTTTACACAGGTTCTGTATCGGGTGGATTGTGGAAGAGTGACAACGGAGGGAATGACTGGAACCAAGTGTTCGGCATCGATCAGATGATGATTGGTTCCATCGGAATCACCAAGAACGGACACGTTTACGTGGGTTCTGGTTCGCTGTTTGAAGGCGGTGGTGGTGAAGGCGGAAGTTCATTCCGTGGACGCGGCATCTACTGGTCTGCAGACGGCGAGAATTTTGAAATGGTCGAAGGCACCGATCCCGGTGAATTCGCATCAGGGAACTTTGCGGCTGTCGACGCCATGGTGGCTGACCCCAATGACGAGGACCGGGTATGGTTCGGTTGCAACGCCGGATTTGGGTACATTGAGAATGGCGTAATGACCATGAGTCCCAGCAGCGACATCAACGGTGCCGTTGCTGACATCGCAGTAGCACAGGATGGCTCTTACATGTTGATCGGCATGGGCAACTGCCGAGTGTTCCGCAGCGAAGGCAGTGATTTCACATCATTCAATTCTGTTTCGGGCTCGAACAATGACGACACCGTGCTGCCCCAGTCGGGCAACGGACGGGTGCGCGTCGACATCAGCATTGATGACCCCAACCACGCTTTCGCGGTGTTTGCAACCAGTGGCGGATCTTTCGGTGGTTTGTACCATTCTGATAACGCCGGTCAAGAAGAAACTTGGTCCAACGTATGGCCCAACGATATTCTCGAAGCCACGCCACTCCCTCGCAACCAAGGCATCTACGATTTGGCATTGGGCATCGCACAAGGCCAACCTGATTTGGCCTATGTCGGTGGCATCGAATTGTGGCGTTCCGGTCCGAACCAGCAGGCGGAATTGGCAGCGTATGCCTTTGATTTTGCGGGTACAGACATCGATGTGCACGCTGACGTTCACGAGGTCATGTTCACGCCATACGGCAACATGTACGTGGCTACGGACGGCGGTATTTACAAAAGCACGAACGGAGGCGAGACGTATGTGGACGTCAACCGCGATTTCGCCGTTACCCAGTTCTACGGCATGGACCACAGTGCCCGCAGTGCGGCCATGGGCGGTACGCAAGACAACGGGTCCTTGTTCATCCCCGCCGGCGGTTATTTCTTAAGCGACCAAGAAGCGGTAGAAGTGCAAGGCGGTGACGGTTTTGATTGCGCCATTTCACAGATTACAGAAGCGGATGGCTATGAATATGCCTTCTACGCTACTTCACAAAATGGCGGCTTGTCTCGCGGTACGGTCGCTCCGGGTTCCATTGCCAACTACGGTGATTTCTGGGATGCCAACATCATCGATTTGGCGAACGCCGAAGGAGAAATCGGTCAGTTCTACTCGGTGGTTCGTTTGTACGAAAACACCGACGATCCGGATACCCAGCGGGACATCATCTTGGTGAATCCTTATGGTGAGACCGTTACGGACAGCACCTTCGTGTTGTCGACTTCCAACCAAAACCTCGAATTTGAATACACCTTGCCTGAGGGTGTTGAGCTCCCGTACTACGACGTGTTGGAGCGACCCGAGCGCATTTTGGATGCCCCATTAACAGAAGACCCTGATTACTTCTGGCTCGACCCCCAAGAGGCAGTGGAGCAGCTGGACTGCTACAGCGATAGCACGCTTGTAGGCACGGAATCGGTTATCACGGACATCACACCCGTTGTCGATTCAGTTTACATCGAAGAGTGGGATGAGTGGGTTTACAATACCGTCGGGTACGACACCACGTTCACGGAAATTGATGTATACGAAGTGGTTGAAGTTTGCGACACCGTGTACTTCCACGCTGCAGACGTCATGTACGATGTGCCCGGTCGGATGAAGGTGCGCGATCCGTATACCACCGTGACCATCGCTGGATTCAACGGTGGAAATGGCATTTGGATGACACGTGACGGCTTGAACTTCAACACCACCCCTGAGTGGATTCGTTTGGGCAATGCTCCTGCAGGTACAGGTACGAAGGCCGTCGAATTCACGGTGAATGTGGAACCCGAAGCTGGCAACCACATGTTTGTGAGCGGTTGGGACGGTAAGTTGTACCGCTTCTCCGGAATGGAGGACATTTACACACAGGACGACGTTCCGTCGAACATGGGCAAGCTCATCCAAACAGTGGGTGCGGCTATCACCGGCATCTCGGTTGATCCGAACAACCCCAACCACGTGGTCATCACGGTTGGCGGATACGGTACGGTTTCCTCTGGCAAAGTTCAGGAGACCTTCAATGCGCTGGATGAAGACGTCAACTGGACGAACATCTGGAATGTGAGTGGCTTGGGCAAGTTGCCTTGCTACGACGTGATCATTGACGCCATGGACCCATCCGGTGAGACCATTTTAATTGGCACGGAGTACGGCATCTTCGCCACGGACAACGGCGGCGACGATTGGGTCATGGCCAACCAGAATATGGCCTCAGCACCCGACCAGGCGACCGCTCCCGTTTTCGATTTGAAGCAACAATGGCGTGGCGCTGCTCCTTGGGTCAATCCTTCGAACCAGGGCGCCATCTATGCCGCTACGCATGGTCGTGGCATCTTCCGTTCGGATCTCTTCTTGGACGTGGATGACCTCGAACAAGACATGGTGGAGCAAGCCCAGGGCTTGTTGGTGTACCCGAACCCTGTGAGCGATGCGAACTTTACTGTTCAGTCGAATGCAATGAAGGGTGATTTCCAATTGCAGGTATTTGACTTGAC
Source organism: bacterium (assembly GCA_029979565.1). Classification (GTDB taxonomy): domain Bacteria; phylum Bacteroidota; class Bacteroidia; order Flavobacteriales_D; family Sanyastnellaceae; genus UA16. The sequence continues at coordinate 4,824 of JAPOHG010000031.1, read as the reverse complement.
GGGGCGCTTAGCGGTGGATCGGTCCGTGACCGGTTACGTTGGTGGCCCCTTGGTTGTGGACGCAAGCATGTTGCCCAATGGACAGTACATCGTACGCTTGGTCAATGGACAGTTCCAAGAGACTGCGAAGCTCTTGGTTCGTCACTAAGCAGTGGAATAACGAATTGGAGAATCCCCGGCCGAAAGGCTGGGGATTTTTTTTATTCAAAGGCGAAGGAGAGAGGCTGCTCCGTTCACCACTTTGGCGCACGTGAAATGTTGGATCCAGTCGCCCAAGTTGATGTACCGTGCGGGGTATGATTTGGACGCACCAGCCGGTCGCGGGACCTCGAGGTCCAAAGGCAAGTGCCGGTGGCCAAAAATGAAGCAATCAATGTCTTCGGTATTCAGCACTTCTTTGCTGTAGGACCAGAGCCATTCGTTTTCGGGCGATTGGAAGGTAACGTCTTCTTTGCCGCCTTTCGCCCGGCTGTCTTTGGAAAGGAAATCCGCCAAAGGAATACCGATGTCGGGGTGCACCCAACGGAATGCCCATTGCAAGAAGGGAGCAGTGAAGACTTTTTTGATCCGTTTGTAGCCGTAATCGCCAGGACCGAGTCCGTCGCCGTGCCCGATCATGCAGTTGAGGCCGTCGTAGTCTCGAACGATGGGGTCCCGGTGCAGCTGCACTCCCAATTCTTCCTCAAGGTAACCGTAAGTCCAGAGGTCGTGATTGCCGGTGTGGTAGTGGACCGGAATCCCGCTGTCTGCCACCCGAGCGATGGCACCGAGCAGCCTGGTTCCACCTTTTGGTACGGCGTGCTTGTACTCGTGCCAAAAGTCGAAGATGTCGCCGACCAAATGAATCTCTGTCGCGGGTCCCTCTTGCGCATGATTGCGACCCGTCGCGGTATCCTCAAGCCAGCCGATGAAGCGCAATTCACGTGCGCGGCTGCTGGCCGCATTGGGGGCACCGAGGTGCAAGTCAGAGGCGAGGTGAACGCGGTGCAAAGGGGCGGGTTAGCGAAGCAGTTCGTTCAGCTTCGAAGCCAGTGCGGGACCTCGGAGGTGGGTTGCTGCGATGGTTCCGTCTTGGTCGACCAATAATGCGTGAGGGATGCTGCTCACGCCGTAGGCGCGAGCGGCCTGGTTCTGCCAGCCTTTCAAATCGCACACATGATTGGGCCAGTTCAGGCCATCTTGAGCGATGGCGGCTTTCCATCGGTCGGCATTTTGATCCAACGAAACCGAGAAGACCTCAAAGCCTTCGGCATTGAATTGTTGGTATGCGCGCACCACATTGGGGTTTTCACGGCGGCACGGTCCGCACCACGATGCCCAAAAGTCTACCAGCACCACTTTGCCGCGCAGGTCGCTCAAGCGGCGGATGTTGCCGTCCGGGTCTTCCATGGCAATGTCTGGAGCTTCATCTCCAACGCCGTAGCGGGAGTTTTTGGCGGGGCGGGGCGGGTTGGCTCCGTTTCCTTTTTTGACGACGCGGTCGCGGGCGTTGTTGCGTGTTGCTTGGGCATTTTGGGTCGCTATGCTGAGTGCTTTGTGAAAGGCGCCGTTCCGCAATTGCGCTGCCGTCGCTTCCAAGACTTCGGCAAACAAATCCGCGTTGGCGCGCGGCTCGAGGTGTTCCAGCGGCCCCAAGAGAGCAGGTGAACCCGGGTGTTCCTTGATGAATTGCTTCGCCCAGCGGTCTGCCTCAATTTTCTTTTGGGCGGCACGGTCGGACAGGTCTTGCATCTGTTCCTTGTCCTTCGTGCGCTGCATGGTCCCGCGCAGCATGCTGAGCGTGGTTTGCAACGGCATGGCCTTGGCATAGTACTCATGAACTTCAGCCGCAGGTTTTGACCCGGTGATGGTCGCATCTCCGATGAACCCTCCGTCGGGGATTTCAGCCTTGATGTGCACGTGCATGGTGCTGTCCATGATGATCACCATCGGGGTCATGCCGCTGACCATCAACTGATAGTAGTCCATGACCAGGGCTCGATCGGGGACGAGCTGGAAATGGCCTTGCATGTCGCTGGTCGCCTTGCCGATGGATTCGAACTTCCCGCCTTGTCCATTCTTGCCCGGGACCCAGCGGCGCAAGTCCATGTCGACACCGAGTCCGTTTTCACCACTGAACACGCCGGAAATGGCGTTTTTGGGGCCATTCGTCGCACTTCCACATCCAAACAACACGGCTGCGCTCAGCGCGGCAACAATTAACCACGTCACCCGGCCCCCCAAAACAACAAGGGAGGCATTCTGCTCATGTACCTTCATGTTTCAAATATCTTGAATTTTCAGCTTGTTCCCGCGGGGAAGTCGGTATGACGTTCAATTTGCTTGCGAAGCCAGCCCTTCAACTCCAAGGGTTCTTGCCATTCGGCGTGCATCGGCTCGTACCGGATGGATACGCCTGGGATGCCTTCCATGGGCATGCGGACGACGTCTTTTTCCGTGGTGACCAAAGCGTGAAGCCGGTCAGCGTCCACAATGCGCTTCCACCGTTTGAAATCGTTGGTGGTGAAAGCTTGGTGGTCCGAAAAGGCTTCGCGGCGAACGACTTGGAAACGCCCGGCCAGCCGATCCATGAAGCGCTCGGGTCGTGAAATTCCGGCTACGGCCAGGATGCGTTCTCGCCGGTCGGGTGAAGCGTTTTCGTCCCCATTGGCGCACGGGGTGTCGCCGGGCCAGGCGAGCAGTGGATCGGTCTCCATGTGGGTGCCAAAAATGGGCTTGCTTGAAGGAAATGCCGGAGCATACGTCGTACGCAAGTCTCCGTGCACATCGTCTAAACGTGTAACAATGATGGCATCGGCTGCCAACACCCGTTCTGGCACATCGCGCAGTCGGCCTGCTGGGAGCAATCGGTCGGAGGCGATGGGCTGGGTGCTGTCGATGAGAAGCATCGATACGGTGGGCTTCAAAGCCCGGTGTTGGAATGCGTCGTCGCATACCACCCACTTGAGTTCGGGGCATTCGGCCCGCATGCGCTGCAGTCCTTCCAGCCGGTCCTCGCTCACGGCGACAGCCGCATGCGGCAGTTTGCGCGCAAGCATCACCGGTTCGTCTCCGGCTTGCGCACTGGTGGACTGGGGGGTGACCCACTGAAACCCTGACGTATCCCGACCGTACCCGCGGCTGAGGATGCCAACGGCTCCTTTGCCTACTACCTCTTCCAAGTCCAATACGAGCCGTTCGGTCAATGGCGTCTTGCCGGTCCCGCCGACGGTCAAATTGCCCAGCACCAGCGTCGGGAGGGCTCCTTCCTTTGAAGGCAGGATGCCGGCGTCATACAAACGATGCCTTACGCGCACCCCCAAGCCGTACAGCAGGGCAGGCAGCCATCCCAGAGTGCGCACCAGGACATGTTGGATTCCGCGGCGAAACATGCTTTAAAAGTACGCGTTGTTTCGGACCTCCCTTACATTTGAATTATGCAAGCCGATCAACCCCTTCGAGTACGCGATGTCATCGCGGAGTTGGAAGCGTGGGCACCTCCCGCGTTGCAGGAGTCTTATGACAATTCCGGGCTGCTCGTTGGCGACCGGGATGCGGAGGTCACGGGTGTATTGGTGTCATTGGACTGCACCGAAGAGGTTGTTGAGGAAGCGGCAGCATCCGGTGCAAACTTGGTCGTTTCGCATCACCCGATTGTGTTCAAAGGATTGAAGCGGTTCACCGGGGCGACCTATGTGGAACGCACGGTCATGGCCGCCATTCGGCACGGCATTCAGTTGTACGCCATTCACACCAACCTCGACAATGTGGCAGACGGTGTGAATCAACGCTTGGCCTCGCTCGTCGGTTGCAGTCCAGAAAGCCAGCGCATTCTTCGGCCTAAAGCGAATGTCCTGATGCAGGTAGCGGTGTATGTGCCAAAAGAGCACGCTGAAGCGATTCAACAAGCGATGTTCGACGCTGGCGCTGGGGAGCTTGGAAACTACGATGAATGCGGGTGGTCAGTGGCCGGTCAAGGAACGTATCGACCGCTGCCGGGCGCTCAGCCCTTCGCAGGTCAGGTTGGCGAGCGCGAGCGGGCGGACGAAGTGCGGTTGGAAATGGTGGTGGAGCCGTGGAAGCTCAGCGGGGTGCTCCATGCTATGAAAGCAGCCCATCCTTACGAGGAGGTTGCGCACAGCGTTTGGCCCCTCGAAAACACCTTGAGCAATGTTGGCTCGGGCATGGTGGGGGAGTTGCCCGAAGCGATGGATGAGGCAGCGTTTCTCGACGGATTGAAAGCAACGCTCGGCTGCGGCGCGGTAAAGCACACGCGATTGCTCGGGCGGCCGGTGCGAAAAGTCGCTGTGTGCGGCGGATCGGGTAGCTTTTTGCTCGGTGACGCCATCCGCGCAGGAGCCGATGTTTTCGTGACCTCAGACTTCAAATACCACGAGTTTTTCGATGCCGATGGCCGCATCGTGATTGCGGACGTGGGGCATTATGAGAGTGAATGGCAAACAACGGACCTGATTCTCAAGCGCCTAAACGAAAAATTCCCTAATTTTGCCCTCCATTTGGCAAAGGCCAATCCGAATCCTATTCACTATCGCTGACCTCTACTATGGCTAAGAAAACCACTGCCTCTACTGCAGAAGACAAGCTGCGCGCACTGTATGACTTGCAATTGATTGACTCCCGCATCGACCGCATCCGCGTCGTTCGGGGTGAATTGCCGTTGGAGGTGGAAGACCTCGAAGACGAGATTGCCGGTTTGCGCACCCGCTTGGAGCGCTTGGAAGAAGACCTCGACCTGGTCAACCAACGCATCTCAGCGTACAAGATTCAAATCGAGGACAGCAAGGCCTTGATTGCGAAGTACACCGAGCAGCAAAACAACGATCG
>JAPOHG010000030.1 GCA_029979565.1 bacterium | reverse complement strand
CGCGGACAGCGACACGGACAACTCAACGGGTGACTACAACTTGACTGGCGCAGGTGACTTCGTTTGGTTCACTTCACAGCCAGCGACCCCAGCGATTCGCTTGATCTTGTCTGAGCGTGTGGGCATCGATGAGATTGCCAACTACAACGGAATTGACTTGCACCAAAACGTTCCCAACCCAGCCAACGGTACCACCATGGTTCGCTTCGAGATGCTGCAATCTCGCAACGTGACGGTGGAGATGCGTGACCTCCAAGGCCGCCTCATCCAATCCGTACAGCGTGGCCAGTTGCCCGCTGGTACGCACCAAGTGGAATTGAACGTAGCGGACTTGCAGAGCGGTATTTACACGTACACGCTCGTTGCAGACGGCATGCGCTTGACCAAGAAGATGATGGTCAAGTAATAGAATCAGACTTTCAACCTTTGAGGAAAGGGCGGTTTTCGGACCGCCCTTTTCTTTTTCCGGGGGGTTCAGAAGTACCTTCGCTCCATGTCGTTGAAGTCTGTAATCGGCCACTGGCTGGCGGTGCGAACCGCAAAGCGTGAAGCGCGTAAAGCAGCGGCTGGACCGGCCTACCAACAGCGTGTTTTTGAGCAGTTGGTGGCGCGGGGGGCGTCGACGCATTTTGGCCGGGACCACGGCCTTCGAGCGGGCATGACCCATGCGGAATTTTGCGCGGCCGTTCCGGTGCGGGACTATGAACAACTCAAGCCGTGGGTGGACCGGGCCGTAGAGGGGGAATCCGATGTTCTGTGGCCGGGCGTACCCCTGTATTTTTGCAAGACCAGCGGAACGACCAGCGGAGCGAAGTACATCCCCATCACGCGGGATAGCATGCCGAACCACCTCAATTCTGCTCGAAATGCACTGTTGCATTTCATAGCGAATTCCGGACGCGCTCAATTCCTAGACGGCAAGATGATTTTTCTTCAAGGCTCGCCCGAACTGCAGGAAACCGAAGGCGGAACACCCATGGGCCGCTTGAGTGGAATCGTTGCCCACCACGTGCCCAGTTATTTGCAATCCAACCGGCTTCCCTCCTTTGAGGCCAACTGCATCGAGCCGTGGGAGGCCAAAATCGATGCGATCGTCAAGGAGACGAAAAGTGAGGACATGCGGCTGATCAGCGGCATCCCCTCGTGGGTGCAGAATTACTTCGAGCGATTGCTGGAAGTCACGGGAGCGGCGAACGTCAAAGAAGTCTTTCCCAACTTGGAATTGTTCGTGTACGGAGGGGTGGCATTTGAACCTTACAAAGAGCGCTTTTACAACTTGATCGGCAGCGACGTGCCGACGGTGGAGTTGTTCCCGGCGTCGGAGGGTTTTTTCGCGTACCAAGATGAACTGCCGTCCAAGGGCCTGCGCTTGAATGTTGATGAAGGTATTTTTTTCGAGTTCATACCCGCTTCGGAATACTTCGACGAAAATCCCACCCGATTGACCTTGGGCCAGGTTGAAACGGGGGTGCAGTACGCCCTTGTTGTAACGAGCAATGCGGGATTGTGGGCGTACGATGTGGGCGACACGGTCAAATTCACATCGGTTGACCCGTATCGCTTGGTGGTTACCGGCCGCATCAAACATTTCACCAGCGCTTTTGGAGAGCACGTCATTGCCGAGGAGGTGGAAGGCGCATTGCGGGATGCCTTGGTGCAGCAGGGTGGTGCGGTTGCGGAGTTTCATGTTGCTCCACAGGTCAATCCAGATGCAGGACTGCCTTACCATGAGTGGTTTGTGGAATTCACAGAAACACCAGAGAACACCGAGGCCTTCGCCATGGCCGTCAACGACGGGGTAGTCGAGCGGAACCCCTATTACAAAGATTTGATCACGGGCGGGATCCTGCGCCCGGCTGAATTGACCCAAGTCAAGCGCGGCACGTTCAATGGCGCAATGGCTTCATTGGGTAAATTGGGCGGACAAAACAAACCGCCAAGGCTCGCGAATGGACGTGATTTCGCCAAGGCACTCGAAAATTCGAACGACGCGTGAAAATTTTGGCACTCATCGGAGGCAGTGGCTCAGGCAAGTCGACCATCTTGAATGGATTGCGGGAGCACTTTGGTGAACGCGCTGCCGTGCTGTCGCTGGACAACTACTACCGCCCCAAAGCTGAATTGCCGGTAGACGAGAATGGTGAGACCAACTTCGATTTACCGGAAGTCATCAACGATGTTGACTTGGTGCGCGACATCGACAGCTTGCGCGCCGGTCGTCCCATTGCATTGGAGACATATACGTACAACCGGGACGTCATGCAGTCCGAAAAAATCACCATTTCCCCAGCCGAATGGCTGATTGTTGAAGGTTTGTTCGCGATGGCCTATCCGGCCATGGAGGAGCGCATTGACTTGCTCGGCTTCATTGATGCCCCGCCTGTGGTTCGGCTGCAGCGTCGGATTGAACGCGACGGGTCAGAACGCGGTTATACCGAGGAAGAGGTGCGCTACCAATGGCACAACCACGTGCGTCCTGCCGATATCGCCCACATCGAACCGTGGAAAGACAAAGCGGACGTGGTGGTCGACAATACCGAGGATTGGAAATCTGGCTTGGAAGCACTCATTTCGAAAATGGAAGAAGCATGAACGAAACCCGAATGAAAAAGGCATTTACCCTCCCAACGTGCAAGACGTGTGTGCGCATTTTTGAAGACCTCCAACCGGAGCAAAATGGATGCGAGGTGGTGGACATCAAGTCCGAAGGCATTGCTGCGGAAGACTTGGATAAAATGAAAGAGCTGGCCGGTTCGTATGAGGCACTTTTCTCTCGCCGAGCCATGAAATTCCGGTCCATGGGGCTGGGCGACAAAACCCTGACCGAGGTGGATTACCGAAACCTTATTCTTGAGGAATACACCTTCCTCAAACGCCCGGTGTTTCTCTTCGACGACCAGGTGTGCGCCGGCTCTGCAAAGGCTTCCGTTGAAGCGGCGAGGGCTGCATTGAAGGGATAAGGGATGCAGCGGCTCCTCGCGCATGCCGCCTTGCTGCTGGTGGCGGTCATCTACGGATGCAATTACCTTATAGCCAAGGGCTTGATGCCTGATTTGGTGGGCCCGAGCGGGTTCATCGTTTTGCGTGTCATCGGTGGTGGCGGACTTTTTTGGCTGGTTCGTGCGGCGATGCGCGCCCGCGGCACATGGGAGTCCATCGAACGCAGCGATTTCTTGCGTCTGCTCGCCTGCGGTGCTACCGGGGTAGCGGCCAACCAGTTGTTGTTTTTCAATGGCTTGAATGTGACCAGTCCGGTCAACGCTTCCATCATCATGACCATCAATCCGGTGTTGGTGTTGGTCATTTCGGCGGTGTTGCTTGGCACCTCCATCACGGCCCGCAAGCTCCTAGGCATCTTCATTGGCGGCGGCGGTGCCGTGGCCTTGCTCATCCTGAGCGCGCAGCAAGAGAGCCTGCACGCCTCGTGGCAAGGCGACCTCATGATCCTGTTGAACGCGGCTAGCTACGGCTTCTATTTGGTGCTGGTGAAGCCGCTCATGGCGAAGTACAAGCCGCTCACCGTGATTGCGTGGGTGTTCGTTTTTGGGGCGCTGTTTGTGTTGCCCATTGGCTGGCAGCAGGCCGCAGCCATTGATTGGTCGGTGTTTGAACCTGCGCATTGGCAAGGCGTCGCTTACGTCGTGATCGGGACCACCTTCATGGCCTACCTGCTCAACATTTTCGCCCTGCGTCATGTGCAGCCGACGGTGGTCAGCATTTACATCTACCTGCAGCCGTTGCTTGCGACGGGGCTGTCCTGGTGGGTCAGCCAGCGGGGTGGAGCGGATTACACGGCCGATTTAAGTGGATGGACCGTCCTGTGCGCGGTGGCTATTTTTGCAGGGGTTGCGCTGGTCAGCGTTCCACCGCGTGCACGGGCATAGACTGGGGGTGAATTCGGCCGAAGAGTTTGTAAATTCATCCCATGCCAATTGCCAAACCCTTCAACCTCACGGCCTGGATCGAAGAAAACCGTGACTTGCTCAAGCCCCCGGTGGGCAACAAAAACCTCTACGTGGAAAGCGGCGACTACATCGTGATGATTGTGGCCGGACCCAATGCCCGTAAGGACTACCACTACAACGAGACCGAGGAACTGTTCTATCAACTGGAAGGCCACATCACGGTGCGCATCCAGGAAGATGGCCAGCCAGTGGACATGAAACTCGGTCCGGGTGATATGTACCTTCATCCGGCCAAGGTTCCGCACAGTCCAATGCGCGAGGCCGGCTCGTTGGGCTTGGTCATCGAATGCAAGCGATCGGACACCGATGCGAAGGATGGCCTCTTGTGGTTCTGCGACCACTGCAACCATCCGCTGCACGAGACCTACTTCAAATTGGAGAACATCGAAAAAGACTTTCTCCCGCGTTTCCGCGAATTCTACGGCAGTGAATCCCTGCGTACGTGCAAAGGCTGTGGCGAGGTGATGGAGACGGACCCTCGTTTCGTGGATTGAGTTGCTTTTTTCGAGGAATGAGCAACCAAAAAGCCGGCCCAGGTGTTTTATAGTTGCTGCAAACCTGATCGCTATGAAACTCCTTTTACAATCCGGAACAGCAGTTTTCATGCTGCTTCTTTCGCTGACTTCATGGGCACAAGAGTGCACCCCCTTTCAATTTTGGGTGATGAATCAAGCCGGTGAAAGCGACCCGATATTGAACGTCAATTACCTGATTTCGAACGCCGATGGCATGCCCACAGCCGACGGCGTCTGGGAAGTAACATCCAGCGGGTTGACGGCAGAATTTTGCCTAGCACCGGGCTGCTACAGTGTGGCCATCAGCGGAGATGGCGTCAGTCCAGAAAGTGTCGGATTGGAGCTGTTTCAGTCGGATATCGTGCAGATACTGCAATTCACCTCGTCAGATGAAGAAGGTGTTTGGCAAGCGGAGTTCTGCATTGAGCAGGGGTGGCAATTTAATTGCCCGGAGGCCATTGATTATGCAGCTGGAGAAGGCTGCACATGGGCTTTTGAGATTGGGAGTTTCCAGGAAGGAGAGGAGGTGTTGTGGAATTTCGGCGACGGCTCAGAGCCGGTTTGGGGCGGTCATTTCATCGAATACGAATTTGAAACCGCGGGAGCGTACGAGGTTAACGCATTTTTTACCTCTTTCGACTGCCCCATGGGTGTGGAATTGCAGACCGTCGTGGAAGTGAGCGATTGTGGCGAAAACGAATGCGTGCTCGAAATGGAGGTAAGCACGGAGGATGGGATGTGGTACACCTTCAGCATTCCAGATGAATTGGCCAACAACGAGATCCAGTGGTACATCGACGGTCAACCCATGGAGGGGGCCAACGGTACGGTGTTCGAAGCAGGATTCGATTTCAACCCCTTTTGGTCTGTTTGCGTCGATGTGTACACGGAGTTGTGCCCAGACGGAATGGAGGCGTGCTACTCGAACATGGAAGGTGATTGTCCGGATGAGGGAATCGCAGTGGACTCGGAAGGATGCCACTATGTCTTCAGCATCGGGGGCGATTCGCCTGCGGAAGTGCAGTGGTTCTTGGACGATGAATTCGTCGAATGGTCAGGCGGAGCATTCGATTGGACCTTTGAGTCTGGGGGCTGGCATACCATTACAGCGGTATATTATTCTTCCGCATGTCCGGGTGAGACGTATGTGACCGAGGTCAACACCGAAGGGTGCGGTGGGGAAGATCCATGCCCCTTGGACTTGGTGTGGGAAGAAATCGAATGCGACCAGTTTTTCATTGAAGCGTTGAATCAACCAGAGGGTGTCACGCTGTTCTGGACCCTGGATGGGGAGCCCTACGATTACGGTGCTGCGGAGATGATTTATACGTTCGAGGAGGATGGGTGTCACGTCTTCGGCGTGGGTTACGAAACGCCTTATTGCCCGGAAGGGGCATTCGCAGAGGTTGAAATTTGTTCGGACTGCACAGGATTGGGAGACTGCGAAGTGGCATTGGACTATGTCGAGTTGTCTGAGGGCATTTATCTTTTTTCGGCGTACACTGCTGAAGGAGAGCTCTTTGGTGGAGAAGTCGACTGGTGGACCAATGGAATGAACGTAGGATCAGGCAATCCGTTTGCCTGGACCTGGGATGCGGAAGGCCCTTTGGACGTAAACATGTGCATTGGTTACGGTGTCTGGGGGGATTGCCAAGGCGGAGAAGCGTGCATTGAACTCGAAACCGATGAGATGGCGTGCGAGGAAGTCCAATTGGTCCTCAACGGTGCTTGGACCGCAAACATTGATTGGGCGTTTGAACTCGGATTTGAGGCGATCATTGATGGATGGGAAATCGCCGGATGGTCTTTTGAAGAGGCCTGGTCTGCCGACGGAACGATTTCCGATACGCTGGTCCTGTGCGTACCGCTGGCCTGTTTCGATGTTTATTGGGGTTGGGATGCCGCATCCGTTGATGTGGAGGCGCTGCTGGTGTCCATCCTCATAGCTGGAATGGACCCCATTGCTTTGTTCGATTGGTTTGAACCTGCTGGAGATGGGGGGTTCGGGTTGCTTCCAGATTGCAATGAGGCCACTGCAGCCGTTGAGTTGACGGAGGAAACGATGCAGTTGTGGCCAAACCCGGCACAAACTGAAATCAATTGGCAATTGCCAAGGGGCTGGGATGCAGGATTGCTGCAGGTGTTTGATGCCCGAGGCAGAGAAGTACAGCGCGAATCGGCGCTCCAAAGCACCGGTCGGTGGGATGCTTCCCATTGGCCAATGGGTTTTTACACCGTCTTGTGGAGCGCGGAAGGTCGGCTGCCTGTTGCGACCAAACTCATGGTCTTGCGTTAGTCCGATTCGTGCATAACGGCGTTGGAAAAGTTGGCGCTTGCACGCCCAAATTCCTCGTATTCGGTGCGGAGTCCTTGCTTAACTTCGCCTTGGCGAGCCTGACGTTTCGCCAGAGTGCACATGACGTATCAAAAACTGAATAACTGGACCGGTTGGGGCGTATGGTTGATTGCAACCATCGTCTACCTGTCAACGATTGAGCCTACCGCTAGCTTTTGGGACTGCGGCGAATTCATAGCATCGGCATATAAGCTTGAAGTGGGGCATCCGCCTGGGGCCCCATTTTTCATGTTGCTTGCTCGCTTTTTGATGATTTTTGCTACGCCTGAGACGGCAGCTGTATTTGCTAATTCGCTCTCGGCATTGAGCAGTTCATTCACCATTTTGTTCCTATTTTGGAGCATCTCCCACTTGGCCAAGAAAATGATCATTGAGCCATCAGGGGAAGGAACCGCAGCAGAGCGTTGGGCGGTCATGGGAGCAGGAGCTGTGGGTGCTTTGGCCTATACGTTCAGTGACAGCTTTTGGTTTTCTGCAGTAGAAGGAGAGGTGTATGCCTTGTCCTCGTTGTTCACGGCGCTTGTATTCTGGGCGATTCTGAAGTGGGAAAGCGTTGCCGATGAACCCGGACACCTGCGTTGGATCCTGGTAATCGCCTACTTGATGGGGCTGTCCATCGGCGTGCACTTGCTCAACCTCTTGGCCATTCCAGCCATTGCGTTGGTTTATTATTTCAAGAAGTACGAATTCTCCTGGAAGGGCTTGGCCATAACGACGGTGGTTGCCGTGGCGTTGCTGGGCTTTGTTCAGGAGGGCCTGATCAAAGGTGTGGTAAACCTCGCCGCGAAATTTGAATTGTTCTTTGTCAATGAGATGGGCTTTGGATTCAATGCTGGAGTTCTTATTTATGCTGTGTTATTGGTCGCTTTTTTGACAGCGGCGATTTGGTGGACCCACCAAAAAGGGTGGTGGGCTGGCAACGCATTTGTTCTGGGCATGACGCTCGTTTTGATTGGCTACTCAACGTTTGCGGTCATTGTCATTCGGAGTGCTGCCAATCCACCCATGGACGAGAACAATCCGGAAGACCTGTTCGCATTGTTATCGTACCTGAACCGAGAACAATACGGGTCACGCCCACTGGCCACGGGTGAATATTGGGGTTCGCCGGTGGACCGAGAGAAGCCGTATGAGGACGGCACCCCCTCCTACGTGAAGAGCTATAGCATCATTGAAGACAAAGGCCGTGATGTACGGGTGAAATCATTCCGCACGGAAGGAGGAGCACTGGCATGGATGGAAGCCAATGGGACCAAGCGCATGCGCATCGAGGAGGAGTACGTGGACAACGGCGAGAAGAGAGGGAGTGTTGCAAACTACGATTCGAGGTTCACGATGGTGTTTCCCCGCATGTGGAGTCCGCAAGGCAACCACCAATCCGCTTACAAGCAATGGAGCAATTACAAAGGCTTCAATGAGCGAGTTGGCTTCACCAGTCCAATGACCGAAGAGGTCATGGGATTGGAGGCTTTCGAACGGCACATTGCGGAAGCTTATTTGAGCTCGAGCATGTCCCAGACGGAGCTTACCCGGGCGTTCAACGCGTTGTTCCGATCCTACAATTTGCGCTTCCAAGAGAATTACGAGGTTGCTTCAGCCACCGAATTGTTGGTTCGGGATCCGCAGTCCGGTCGCATGCAGCGTGCACCCCTTGACGCAGAGGGCATGACGCGTACGGTGGCGCAATACATCGCAGCTGATCTGGAAACGGGACTCACACGTGGTAAGGGCTATGTGAAGCGATTGGAAGGCCAACGGAATCAACTTGAGAATGATATCCGTATGGCAACGCGCAAGGCCAATCAAACCGGTTCGGCAGAAGACATTCGGCAGGTTCGTCAACTGCAAGGCATGTTGGATCGCGTGGAGGCCGATTTGGTCCCGAGCATGGCAGAGAATTTGAGGTATTTCAAGGACTACCAAATGGGTTGGATGTACTTCAGGTACTTTCTCTGGAATTTCGCCGGACGCCAAAACGATTTCCAAGGCCAAGGGGATTTCATCGATGGCAATTGGCTCAGCGGTATTAAGACCATTGATGCCGAGCGACTCGGTAACCAAGCTCAGCTCACCGGCGCTCAAAAGGAGAACAAGGGATACAACCGGTTTTATTACCTCCCCCTCATTCTGGGCTTGATTGGGTTGCTGTTCCAAGCATTCAGGGACCCGAAGCAATTTCTTGTGGTTGCAGCGCTGTTTGTGTTGACGGGGGTTGCCATTGTGGTATACCTCAACCAATACCCCTTCCAACCGCGTGAACGGGATTATGCGTTTGTGGGCTCATTCTATGCGTTCGCTATCTGGATAGGATTGGGCGCACTTGCCTTATTCGATTGGTCGCGCAAGCTCAATGCACTTGATGCGGCCAAGGCCCTCGGCACATCCGGCGCGGTGACGGTTGTTTTGTATGGATTGGAGGCAGCGACCTCAGGAAGCCATGCGATGAGTTTGACCGTCGGATTTTGCACGTTGGTGGCTGGAATTTTAGTGAGCACCGCACTGCTGCTTCAACGCGTTTCGGTCAAGGAGTCCATGAGAGCGCAAGCCATGGTTTTGATTTCCATGCTCGTGCCGGCCTTGATGGCGAGCGAAGGGTGGGACGACCACAGCCGTGCACGCCGTCGCACCGGTGTGGATTTTGCCAAGAACTACCTCGATTCGCTGCAACCCAACGCCATTCTTTTCACCAATGGAGATAACGATACCTTCCCACTTTGGTATGTCCAAGAGGTTGAAGGGTACCGAACCGATGTACGCATTTGCAATTTGAGCCTGCTCAATACGGATTGGTACATCGACCAGATGAAGCGCCAAGCTTATGACAGCTCGCCGCTGCCGATTAAAATGGACGAGGAGAAATACCGGCAAGGCACACGGGATTTGGTCATCTTGGACGCGCCGCGCAACCCCTCGGCGCCTTATACCAACCTCGGGGAAGCACTTGCGGTCGCACTGGATGATGAAAAAATGCGGAAGTACGGCGGGGGAAAAAGTTTCAATTACTTCCCGTCCAACAGTTTCCGCATCGCGGTGGACAGCGCCGCGATTGTTCAGCACGGTGTTTTGAGTGCTGAAGAAATGCCGCAAATGCTCGAATCCATTGAATTCACCTTGAGCGGAGGCAACGGCAGCCCGAAGAGCTACATCCTCAAGAATCAGTTGGCTGTTTTGGACATGATTCACAACAACAACTGGGAGCGACCCATCTACTTTGCGGTCACCACAGGTCCCGATAGTTATCTCGGGCTGCAGGAGTATTTCCGCCTCGAAGGATTGGCGTATCGATTGGTTCCCATTCGGTATCCGCAGAATAAGAACCCGAACGCATTCGGAGGCGTTGCCAGTGATTTGATGTACGAAACAGTCATGGACAAATGGTCTTGGGGTGGCATGGACAATATGGAGGAAGGCATTTACATGGACGAGAACAACCGCCGCATGGTCACGAATTTCCGTTTGCAGATGTCGATCTTGGCGGAGGCGCTGATGGAGGAGAACGACCCCGAAAAGGCATTGGATATTTGCGAGGAAATGATCGTGCGAATGCCCGCGGACAATGTTCCGTTGAGCCGAGTGCTCATGACGGCGCAGGGCATTCTGATGGAGTTGTCCGTAGATGAAGCATTGCCCGGGAGAACAGTGTATGAATTATCCCCAGAGCGCAGAGCGCGTGCGCGTGAACTGGCCATTGAAGTCACCCGCGATATGTTTGAAATCCAATCGGACGCGATCAAGTATTACTATTCGCTGGATGCCAATCGCTTCCAATCGGTGGCGCAAGAGCGTCGAATCGTCAAGCAGGTGGCAGACGTCATGGTTCAAACCGCGTCGTTGTACATGCCGGAAGATTCACTTGGTGTTGAATTGTCTGCGGAGCTCGAAGCGCTCGAGGCGATGATGGCAGAACAGGAAGCACGCTTGGCCAACCTCGGTTCGTTCGAATTCTAATGCCGGAACCGATTCATTTGGCGATTTTGGCATCGGGCTCCGGCAGCAATGCTGCATCCATTTTGGAGCACTTTCAATCTTCATCGGAGGTAAAAGTGGCCTTTGTGGGGTGCAACCGGCCACCTGAAAAAGCTGCGATTTATGAACGCACGCGGTCCTTCGGAATGGAAACGGAATTCTTCTCCATCGCTGACCTGGCGGAAGGCCGCCTCCTGCGTACCCTTCTTGAACGTGGGATTGATTGGGTGGCGCTGGCCGGTTTTTTGGCGCGAGTTCCTGCGGATTTCGTTCGTGCTTTTGGAGGTCGTATGCTCAATGTTCATCCTTCGTTGCTTCCCAAATTTGGAGGCCAAGGCATGTATGGAATGCATGTGCACAAGGCAGTGATCGAAGCAGGGGAGTCGGAGTCGGGAATGACCGTGCATTGGGTGACCGAAGCGTACGATGAAGGTGCCATTGTATTCCAAGCTTCCTGTGAAGTGAAGGAGGACGACACCCCTGAATTGCTCGCAGATCGCGTGCTGCAGATGGAGCACCAGTATTATCCACGTGCCATCGCGGCCTGCATTGCAACAGCCACCGCTTGACCATGTCGACAGTTACGATCTATACCGATGGAGGGGCGAGTGGGAATCCGGGACCCGGTGGCTACGGAGCGTTGTTGATTTATGGCGAGCACCAAAAGGAGCTCAGCGCAGGCTTTCGGTTGACCACCAACAACCGCATGGAATTGCTGGCCGTCATTGTCGCGCTGGAGGCATTGAAACGCCCGGGTTTGGATGTTCACATCTACTCGGATTCCAAATACGTTGTAGACGCCGTCGAGAAAGGGTGGGTGATGGGCTGGGAGCGAAAGCAATTTAAGGATAAGAAAAACCCGGACCTCTGGAAGCGCTTTCTGAAGGTGTACCGTCAGCATCGGGTTGCTTTTCATTGGGTCAAAGGCCATGCGGGCAACCCCAACAATGAGCGCGTGGATGCCTTGGCTGTTGCAGCGTATCAAACAGGGGATTTGGGCGTGGATGAGGTGTACGAGTCCACGGGTAACGCATAAGGCCTCGGTTTCAGCAAGGTTCTTGGGGGGCAAGGGCGTATCTTTGCGTAGCTAACGCAATACCGATAGAGCTATGCGAACGGACCTTTACCAAGGACACGACTACTACTTGCTGGATGAGCTGTTGACGGAGGAGCACAAGTTGATTCGTGAAACCGCCCGCGAGTGGGTGAAAAAGGAGGTCAGCCCCATCATTGAAGAGGCTGCGGAGAAGTGTGAGTTTCCCCGGCACTTGCTGCCTGGACTCGGTGAAATTGGTGCCTTTGGCCCTTACATCCCGGCGGAATACGGCGGGCCAGGCCTCGATCAAATCAGCTATGGCATCATCATGCAGGAACTCGAACGATGCGACAGCGGCTTGCGTTCAACCGCCTCGGTTCAAAGCAGCTTGGTGATGTACCCCATCTGGCGCTACGGTACGGAGGAACAAAAGCAAAAGTACCTGCCCAAGTTGGCGACCGGTGAGATGATGGGTTGTTTCGGTTTGACCGAGCCGGACCACGGCTCCAACCCCGGGGGCATGACCACCAACTTCAAGGAAGATGGTGACGATGTCATCCTCAACGGTGCCAAGATGTGGATTTCCAATGCTCCGTTTGCCGACATCGCTGTCGTGTGGGCCAAGAACGAAGCGGGTCGCATTCAAGGCATCGTCGTGGAGCGGGGAATGGAAGGATTCAGCACACCGACCATGCACGGCAAGTGGAGCTTGCGCGCCTCTGATACCGGTGAATTGATCTTCGACAATGTGCGCGTGCCCAAGGCGAACATCCTGCCCGGCCGCGACGGCCTCGGCGCGCCACTCAGCTGTTTGGACTCTGCGCGGTACGGCATTGCATGGGGCGCCATAGGTGCCGCTTTGGATTGCTACGACACGGCTTTGCGTTATTCGAAGGAGCGCGTGCAGTTCGATCGCCCCATCGGCCAGTTCCAATTGCAACAGAAGAAACTCGCCGAAATGATCACCGAGATCACCAAAGCTCAATTGTTGACTTACCGTCTTGGTCAATTGCGCGATGAAGGCAAGGCCACCTCGGCTCAGATTTCCATGGCCAAGCGCAACAACGTGGACATGGCATTGACCGTGGCGCGCGATGCTCGGCAAATGCTCGGCGGTATGGGCATCACGGGCGAGTACCCGATTATGCGCCACATGATGAACCTCGAGTCGGTGGTAACGTACGAGGGCACGCACGACGTCCACCTGCTCATAACAGGCTTGGATGTGACCGGCCTGAATGCTTTTGTCTAGGCTTCCAAGGTAAACCGGTCGGCGTCCGATATCGCCGGGAACCGGGACCGAAACCGAGTGAGTTCCTCACCGCTGCATACCCCAATGATCCAGCCGGGTTGATGGGGCTCCAATGAACCGAAGGCTTGTCCGTATGGATCGAGCAAAACACTTTGCCCGTCATGGTCTATGCCATTGCCGTCCACTCCAATTCGGTTGGCCCCTGCGACATAAGCAAGGTTCTCAATTGCCCGAGCAGGGAGCAATGCTGACCAGGCACTTGATCGAACCGCAGGCCAATTGGCTACATAGATTGCCAAATCATACAATCGCTCTTCCCGGTTCCGACTGAACACAGGGAACCGCAGGTCGTAACAGATTTGGAGAAGAATTCTCCAGCCCCGCCACTCCACAATGGTGCGTTCATTCCCCGGGGTGTACGCAAGGTGCTCATCATGGAACGTGAACAGGTGTTTTTTGTCGTAATAATCGAGCCCACCTTCCGGGGTGACAAAAAAGCAGCGATTCACGCAACGGGATTCAGCGGTGAGCTTGCAGGCCAAGCTGCCGGTCACTGCAGCATTGTGCTGTCGGGCCCAGCGAAGCATGGCTGCCAAGGGCTCGGGCCAATGCTCAGGGCGGTCTTCAAATGCGGAACTCCACTCCATGCCGTGGGCGCTGGGGTTCATGGTGAATCCAGTGGCCCAGGTTTCGGGCAACACGATGACGTCAATGGGCGCTTCCAATGCACGCATGGTCGCATCAATGAGGTTGATGGTGCCAACCGGATCCTCCCAATTCAATTCAGTTTGCAACAAGGCTACACGAAGGTCTTTCATGGTGCGTTATCCGTTGGAAATTCGAAGCAGCCGTTCGACGCCTTGGTCCAAGGTGTCGTTTCCTTTGGCGAAACACACCCGTACCGATGATGAAGAGGACGGATGAGATCCCATGGGGAAGAAAGGCGACAAGGGAATCAAGGCAATGCCATCTTCCTGCTGGCACCAATCCCGTGTAACTTCCCGATCGTTTCGGTCGTCGAAGCGGTCATAATTCAGCAATTGGAAGTAGCCGCCTTCGGCCGGAGTCAAGGTCCATTTGCTCCCCTCAAGTCCATTGAGGAAGCGATCTCGTTTCGCGGCATAAAAAGCAGCCAAATCATGCATGTGGTCACGTCCTTCAGTCGAACGCAAAAACGCGTCCATCCCTGCCTGCAAGGGAGCGCCGGTCGAGAACACATCAAATTGATGCACTTTCCGCAATTCAGCGGTCATCGAGGAGGGGGCCGCTACATAACCTATTTTCCAGCCCGTGCAATGCAGCACCTTCCCAAATGAAACGGCAATTGCGCTTCGCTCCACGAGTTCCGGCTCATCGGCGGCGCTCAGCTGTTCTTGGCCATCGTATACCATCGGTCCATAGACCTCATCACTTACCAAGAATGCCTGTTTCTCTTTGAGAAAGCGCGCCAATGCCGTCAAATCTGTTCTGGACCAAATTGCACCCGAGGGGTTGTTGGGGACGTTTACAATGATCAGCCGCGTGCGGGAGGTCCAGGCTTGCGCAATCGCTTCCATGTCCAGGTGATGGGAGTCTGCTTTCAAGGGGACACTTACCACCGTCCCTCCTGCTAAATTCACTGCAGGCTCATACAGGTCGTAACAAGGTGTTAAGACCATCGCTTCATCGCCGCGTTGGATCAACGCTTGAATCGTCGCAAAGAGCAGGGAAGAGGCGCCCGCTCCAACGGTAATCTCTGATTCAACATCGTAAGCGGTCCCGGTGCGGGATTCGATATCCGATGCAATCCACTCTCGAAGCCGCAGATTGCCTGCCATGGGCGCATACTGGTTGTGCCCGTCGGCCATCGCACGGGACACGGCTTGTTGCAAAGCCATTGGAGGTTGAAAATCTGGAAACCCTTGACTCATGTTGAGGGCTCCATGGGCGTTGGCCATGGCACTCATCTCCGTGAAGATGGTGGTGCCAACGCCAGGGAGTTTGGACGGGAGCGGTCGATCCAACATGCACGGCAAGGTACGGGCTACCGGATAACCGCGAGCTTCGTCACTCCGGCGGATTCTCCATTGGCATCGGTGGCGAAGAGCATGTACACCCCGTATGGCACAAGCTCGCCTGCGAAATTCCGCGTATCCCAGATGGCACGGCCTCCCTCTGAGCGCACCGTGGCGACGGCGCGACCGGAAAGGGTGGTGATGTGAACGGTCGAATTGTAGGCCAATCCCTCGACGGTAACCCAGCCGTCAAAGGAGGCTTCGACAGGGTTGGGGTAGACACGGAGGCCATCGATTTCTTGGACAAAATTGCTCGCGTCGCCTCGCCACCCCATCAGTCCGCGTTGCGTGCCAATGAGGACTTCACCGTTGCGGTGATTCAAGGCGATGTCCGTGATTTGGTTGCTGAGTAAGGGGCTGTTGGCCGTGGTGAAGTGGGCCACTTGATCGATGCCATCCGGGCTCAACAAGTATGCTCCGGAATTCTGCGTCCCGATCCACTTGCGGTTGCCCCCGTCGATGCAAATGGACGCAACCACTTCAGTCTCGAGCAAGAGCTGGTAGTTGCCATCTTGTTGAATGAGGATTTGGGATGCGATGGGGTTTTCGTAGCCGTCATCAAAAACAGCACTCGGCAAGTAAATGACACAAGGTCCTGCAGCGGTTCCAGTCCAGATTTCTCCGTCCAAGTCCTCCTCCAAGCAGTAGATGTCATCGGACGGCAGCCCTCCTTTCGCTGGGTCAGACGTGAGGATACGCCAATCGTCGTCTTGGGTGTCGCCGGGCGTTTGGTTGGTGTCGTACACCAATACGCCTTGCCCACGGGGCATTACGCACCAAATGTAACCGTTGCGCGCAGCCAACACATCTCCGAGCCAGCCGGTATTGCCGAGGGCATTCCCCAGCGCCATTGCCACAAAGGATCCGTCATTCAACCGCACGTGAAGTGGAGAATCGGAGTAAGCGTTGGTGAACCAGACGTTTCCAAAACGATCAAAATCGACCCCGCCGACCCCAACACGGGGGCTTCCGCCGAAATTCCCCAGTTCGAGGGTGCTGTTGCTCTCGTTGTAGATGGCGACAACCTCATCGTTTTGCACCTCGATCAATCCTTCTTCCCATGAGCCGAAATAAGCGTGGTGAGGATTGGTGGGGTCGATGCTGACGGCCATCGGATCATTGATGCCGGCGAGATCATTCAGACCGTCTTGGTTGGGGATCCAATTCCACCGGATGCCGCTCATTCCATAGAACCCGTGCTTGTGGTACATGCTGGTCCATGTTTCATCGATGCCACCCGAAGCCACCCAGATCTGGTCATTCCAAGCGTCTACATTGCGCACCAGTGCTACAGGAGGACCTTCAGGACTCCAATGGGCGTCGGCCTCCCCTCCCGAGACGTCCATTTTGAGCAGGCCTTGTTCGAAATTGGCAATGAACAAGTCGCCAAACCCCACCGCTGCCACGTCTCCCATCACGTTTACCGCATGGCGGTAAACCATATCCCGCACCCGCAACGGCACACCATCTGCAGCGTAATCCAGCTGGACTTCTTCCCAATCGGCATTGAACTGACGGATGGATTGATGGTCGGCTATGGCGATGCGCCAATCACTCGGTTCATCACCGATGCTGCCCGTTGCAATGCCGAGCACTTGGACGCTTTCAGAGGCTTCAAAGGGTTGCCACAGCCCGTCCATGCGCAGCCACAGTTCGTCAGGGGTCATGGCTTCGCCGGTTTTCCGATGGAGCAGGATGTGATCCAAGGGTGTGAACTCCACGTGGACGTAGTTAGCCGTTTCCAAGGGGATGTCAGCCCAACGGCTCCATGCGTCCGGAGAACTCAAGAAGGAGTGGTCAATCGGGGCCTCGAATACTCCAGCATCCGTCCATATGACGTAACGACCTTCGTGGACCGTGATGCCGTGGCAACGGCGCAGAGCTTGTTGGCCTTCCAAGTACCAGGTGTCTCGAACATCGAGTTCACGCAAGTGGATGGCAACCACGCCAAAAGCGGTGGTGGCCAGGAGAAGGTCGGGATTGAGGGAGCCAAAAATTTCGAGGCTCAGGATGGACTTGTCGCCAATGAGGTTGCTTTGCTCAATGTCACGAAGGGTGTACAGCCAATCACCCGTGTTGGAAAAAAAGTCGATGCTGCCGGAAGCTTGCCCAACAATGAGCAGATCACCGGTGGGGTCCCACGCCAAGGCCGTGGGTTGGCTGCCGCTCATGCCGCGAACGGTGGAGATGCGCTCGATCACGTCGGCACGCTCATTCAACGTAAACACCGCATGTTCCGTTCGAACGGCCCAGAACCCTGTGTCCAATTCGGTTCCGCAATGGACCAATTCCTCGGTTTGGTGGTAAGGGAGGTAGTCGGTCCACGTGCCTACGGGACGGTTTTCTTGGATGTCCGCAGCCTCTGCGCCTTGCGCACGCACCCCGCCTGTGCACATCATGACAGCAGCAATTGCGGTCAGCGTGCGGCATAGAAGGAATTCAGGAGTGAGCATGGGTGTCCTAGGCATACGCTCCAAAGTTCGGAATATTGTCGGGGGTCATGAATAATTTTTCCATCTGAATTGCTCGGGTCCCTGGGTCTCCAACTCGTCCAGCGCCGAGGCATCTGCCAATTGGTATACCAATCCGCGCGCGCCTCGTTCCCATTCGATGATGTTCCAAACAATCAACAAGCACAAGAGGTCCTCGGCTTCTTCGTAGCGCAACCGCGCCATGCGTGCGACCTGCTGGAACCGAAGCTGCCTCCCGTCTCGCCAGGCGTTGAACAGTTTTCCAATGAACTGGTTGTACCGGAATTCGGACCTGTCCATGCGCATCTCATATTGCCACACCTTGACTTGCACGGGGCTGGCGCGGTGGATGTGATCGCCCCTTCGCAGATAGGCCTGCCATTTGCCGTTTTCATCTTCGCAGAAATGCGGGCGGTTGGCGGAACGGGGAATTTGCACCTCGAGGACAGACCGCCCATCCACCTTCCACACTTGAACGTCGAACAGAACGGACGGCTTGCAGTGGGATTGGCAGGCCAAATCAATCATGTGGTACTCCTCTTCTTGGTTGACCCCGGTTACGGCCCCGTTGTCCTTGACGCCAATCAGGAGCCGGCCGCCGTCGGTATTGGCAAAAGCGACCAAGGTTCGCGCGATTTTCGCGGCATCGTCAATGCGCATTTTGAAGTCCTGGGTTTGGTGCTCCCCTTCTTCAATCATTTGCTGCACGTAGGACATGGTAGGCGAAGTTAGTATGCCAACCCCGTTTGGCGCGTTGAAGTTCGAAGGGAATGGTGTATCTTTGCCCCGACAATTTGAGAACGAAAACGCTGAGGGGTCCACACCCCTCTTTTTTTTCCTCGAAAAAACGCCATGATCAACGCCAATACCGTTCGCGAACTCGCTCAAGCCCACCTCGCCGGAGGAACGGGATTCCTTGTGGACGTGCGTGTGAGCGATGGGAATGCCATTTCCATTTTGTTGGACGATGACGAGGGCACAAGCATCGAGAAGTGCATGGCCTTGAGCCGGCACCTCGAGTCCATGCTGGACCGTGATGCCGAGGATTTTTCGTTGGACGTAAGTTCACCCGGCCTGGACCAACCGCTCAAATTGCACCGGCAGTACCTGAAGAACATTGGGCGCGACGTACAATTGAAGATCGCGGGAGCCGGAAAGGCGGAAGGCAAACTGACCGAGGCCACAGAAGAAGAAATCACCATTGTCATTCGCGAGAAGCGCCGCATCGAAGGGCGCAAAGCGAAGGAATGGGTAGAAGAAGAACAGACGTATCCGTTGAATGCACTGGACTGGACGAAGGTCCAGATCTCGTTCAAGGGAACCAAATAGACCATTACTAACCGAGCGCAGCAAACCGCAAAACCATGACACAGCTGAATTTGGTGGACTCTTTTAAGGAGTTCAAAGAGTTTAAGAACATCGACCGCGAGGTCATGATGGGCATATTGGAAGACGTATTCCGTGCCATGATCCTCAAGAAGTACGGAGACGACTCCAACTTCGACATCATCATCAACCCGGAAAAGGGGGATTTGGAGATTTGGCGAAACCGTACAATCGTCGCTGACGGAGCTGTGGAAGATGAGAACGAGGAAATCGCTCTTTCAGAAGCATTGAAAATTGAAGACGACTTCGAGGAAGGCGAAGAGGTGTCCGAGGAAATCAAATTGGAGTCATTCGGACGCCGCAACGTATTGTCTTTGCGCCAGAACCTCGCCGGACGCATCATGGACCTCGAGAAGGATGCGATTTACCAGAAGTACAAAGAGCGCGTAGGTGAGGTGGTTTCAGCGGAAGTTTACCAAATCTGGAAGCGCGAAATCCTCCTTGTTGACGACGAAGACAACGAGGTTGTGATGCCACGTGAAAACCAAATCCCGGGTGACTTCTTCAAGAAAGGGGACACCATTCGTGCGGTGGTTTCTGCAGTAGAAATGAAGAACAACAACCCACGCATTGTTCTGTCGCGTACTGCCCCTGAATTCCTGGAGCGCTTGTTCGAGCAGGAGGTTCCGGAGATTTATGACGGTTTGATCACGATCAAGCGTGTAGTTCGAGCTCCCGGTGAGCGTGCCAAAGTAGCGGTGGAATCATACGATGAACGCGTGGATCCGGTCGGCGCATGCGTCGGCATGAAAGGCTCTCGTATTCACAGCATTGTGCGCGAGTTGAAAAACGAAAACATCGATGTTATCAACTTCACAGAGAACGAGCAGCTGCTCGTGACGCGCGCCCTCAGCCCGGCGAAGATTACCACAATCGAACTCAATGAGGAAACGCGCGAAGCGAAGGTCTTCCTCAAGGCCGACCAAGTGAGCTTGGCCATTGGTAAAGGCGGGAACAACATCAAGTTGGCCGGACTGCTGACGAATTACGAAATCGACGTATACCGGGATGAAGAAGACGGAGTGGATGATGTGGAATTGAAAGAATTCTCGGATGAAATCGATGCATGGATTCTCGACGAGTTCATCAAGATTGGACTTGAAACGGCTCGCTCCGTGCTGAACCGCGATGAAGATTTCTTGGTGAACCGCACGGACCTGGAATTGGAAACGATTCGTGAGGTTGTCAAAATCCTCAAAGACGAATTGTCGTAAACCGCCTATTCTAAGTCCTTTTTCCCCTTTAAATTCGCAACACTAACGCCCAAAAACGCCGATGGCCGAAGCTAATAAACCCGTACGACTGAATAAAATCGCCCGAGAGTTCAACTTGGGCATCCAGACCATTGTGGATTTTTTGGCCAGCAAGGGCATGGACGTGGATGCGAAGCCGAACACCAAGATCGATGCGGAGGCGTATGCATTGATCCGTTCCAATTTCCAAGACGAGAAGGCCGCGAAAGAAAAGGCGGTGAGTTCGGCCAACCGCGCTGTGGTGGACCGTGAAAGCGTTACGCTGGCTTCTGCGCGCAAAACGACACCGCAGGAAGAAGAGGCGGAAATGGAAATCGACTTATCCATTTTCCAAAAGAGCCAACAGCAGCCCGAAGTAGAGCGCATCGAGCCTGAAGCACCTGCAGAACCTGCGCCTGCTCAGAAAGAAAAAGCAGCCGAAGTGACGGCCAAATCCGCATCTGATGATGCGAGCCCGGTCAAAGTCTTGGGCAAGGTGGATCTGGACGCGGTAGCCAAAAAGCCGAAGGCGAAGACGAAAGCAGAAAAGGACGCCCAAAAGGAAAAGCTGGCAAAGAAGTCAGCTGAAATAGCCAAGAAGGAAGCAGCTGCGCAAGCGGCAGAGAAAGCAGCGGCAGAAACAGCGGTGAAGGCACCGGAGCCCGAAGCCCCCATAGTGGAAAAGCTCGAAACCAAAATAGAGAAGCTATCCGGCCCCACCGTTGTCGGAAAAATTGAATTGCCCGTCGAAAAGAAGAAGACGGCTGCAGACAAAGCTGAGGACAACAAACGCAAGCGCAAGCGCATCACGAAAGTTGACGTTGAGCGCCAAGCGCGGACTGCTGGGGGACAGCGCGGGGATCGAAACCGCGGCAGACGCAATGAGCCCAAGAAGGAAGTCAGCCAAGCCGACATCCAGAAAGAAATCAAGGAAACACTCGCTCGGCTCAGCGGAGGCAAAAAATCCAATGCAGCGAAGATGCGCCGTGCCAAGCGGAGTGCAGTAGCAGAGCGTGCGGAACAAGAATTACAGCGTCAGCAAGAAGAAGCGATGACGCTGCAGTTGACGGAATTCGTTACCGTCGCGGAATTGGCGAACATGATGAACGCCAATGTGAACGAAGTCATCTCGGCGTGCATGACCTTGGGCATCATGGTATCCATCAACCAACGATTGGATTCGGAGACCATTACCATCATTGCCGAAGAGTTCGGCTATGAGGCGAATTTTGTCAGCGCGGAAGTTCAAGAGGCCATTGAGGTTGAGGAGGACAGCGAAGCAGATTTGACACCTCGTCCGCCGATCGTCACGGTCATGGGACACGTTGACCACGGGAAGACATCGCTGCTGGACTTCATCCGCAACGCGAATGTCATCGCAGGTGAGGCCGGGGGAATCACTCAGCACATCGGCGCCTACCACGTTACGCTTCCACAGGGAGGAAAGATGACCTTCCTCGACACACCGGGTCACGAAGCCTTTACGGCGATGCGTGCGCGCGGTGCACAAGTCACGGACATCGCCATCATCGTTGTGGCGGCGGACGATGCCGTCATGCCCCAAACAAAAGAAGCGATCAATCACGCTCAAGCTGCCGGCATCCCCATGGTCATCGCCATCAACAAGATGGACCGACCGGAAGCCAACGCCGACAAGATTCGCCAGGAGCTTTCTGAGATGAATGTGTTGGTGGAAGAGTGGGGTGGCAAATTCCAAAGCCAAGAGATTTCGGCCAAGAATGGCACAAACATCGAGGAACTGCTCGAAAAAGTATTGCTGGAAGCTGAAATGCTGGATTTGCAAGCGAATCCGAGCAAGCGCGCCATCGGAACGGTTGTCGAAAGTTCGCTGGACAAAGGCCGCGGATACGTCACCAACCTGCTCGTCGAGGGCGGGACTATGCGCATTGGCGATGCGGTCCTCGCTGGTCAATTTAGCGGCAAGGTCAAGGCGATGTTCAACGAACGTGGGGCCCGCGTGGACGAAGCCGGACCGTCGGTCCCGGTATCCATCTTGGGTTTTGATGGCGCCCCCAATGCAGGCGATAAATTCCACGTCTTCGAGGATGAGCGAGAGGCCCGTAACATTGCCGTTAAGCGCCAACAACTCCAGCGTGAACAGGGAGTCCGCTCACAGCGCTCCGTAACGCTAGAAGAGTTGGGACGCCGGATTGCGGTGGGCGAGTTCAAAGAATTGAACTTGATTGTCAAAGGTGACGTGGATGGTTCGATTGAAGCCTTGAGCGACTCGCTCCAAAAACTGTCGACCGAAAAGGTGCAAGTCAACATCATCCACAAAGCCGTGGGTCAGGTTTCCGAATCGGATATCCTGCTGGCTTCGGCCTCATCCGCAATCATCATCGGATTCCAAGTCCGACCGAGCGGCGCAGCGCGTCGACTGGCCGAAAAGGAGGGTGTACAGATCAAGTTGTATTCGGTAATCTACAAGGCCATTGAGGAAATGAAGGATGCCATGGAGGGCTTGCTTTCAGCGAAGATTGAAGAGAACGTGGTCGGCTCCGCCGAAATCCGCGAGACGTTCAAAATTTCGAAAGTGGGTACCATCGCGGGTTGTTTTGTCATCGATGGCAACATCAAGCGCAACAACAAAGTACGCGTCATCCGCGAAGGGGTTGTGGTCTACACGGGAACATTGGGCTCACTGAAGCGCTTCAAGGACGATGTGAAGGAAGTAGCGAAAGGCTTTGAGTGCGGCTTGAACATTGATCGATTCAACGACATCAAAGTTGGTGACGTTGTGGAGGCGTACGAAGAGGTGGAAGTGAAGCAGACCCTCGAGGATTAAGACCTCGATCGGACGCAGTTATTCGGAGGTACTTGCCTCCTTTGTATCAAGCATGGGCAGATTGATGTCCATGGGTATGACAATCGCCATAGGAAAAGCATTCATCCATGCGTCTTGTGCCTTTTGAGCTTCCCATCGTGTTCTGAAATCGCCGATGGAGACGCGGTAGTTTGGAGGCATGGACGACAGGTAAACGGGCCAGTCACCAGTGGACCTGCGTGCTTTGGCTCGGACCTCCCGCGCGGCCTGCAAAGACCCTGAGAAAATTTGAACACGAAAACCACGCAATGCATGCGCTTCGGTGTGCCACGCAGAATCGAGTGATGCGATGCGTTTGTCGTACTGCTCGATGAACGCACCGGTTGGCCGAGTTTCTTCAGCAGCTGCAGTTACCTCTTCGATCTCCGCTTCATCAGCCTCCTCGACAGGAGTCTCCCAAATCGTAACACCAGGGGCTAGGGGCGCCCTCGGCGGTTCGGCGGCGGCCGAGTCACAGATGCTTTTTTGCGTGCCTTTGAATAGACCTTTCCACCACCCGGCATCTCCTTGCGAAGATCCTGGAACGCTCATTCCACAGATGAAGATACCAACCGCAAAAAGGGATGCGCAGACTGCTTGTGTGGAATGAGAACAGGAAGCCATATCGGCGAATTTAATGCGGACCTAGCATGGGTTCATGCCCATTTGTCTGAAAAAGGTAAAAAATTCTCACACCCTTCAAATGGCCGGATTTCACAGGAAATCAACGAGATAAGAACGCAAAATGAATCCCTGTAACAATTGCAAGAGATATTGGTTCATTGTACCCCCTTTTTGTGGGTTCAATTGTGTAATTTTACGCGCGAAAAAGCGTGATTTTCCTTGCAATGCGAAAATTTAACCCAATGAGAGCTTTACCGGGATTCAGAGCCCCCCAAACCTTCCTTTCGGCATGCATCATGTTGGTGTCCTTGTCCGCGACTGCGGGTGTTTGGGACGAAGGTGACATTGAAGCGGGTCAAGCCCTGTTCAATGCGAACTGCGCCTCCTGCCACAAGGTAACCAACGAAGTGCTCGCTGCACCCGGCCTTGCGGGCATCGCCGATCGCTGGGGAGCCAGCGAAGAATTGCTGGTGAAGTGGATTCAGAACCCTCAGGGTGCTGCCGAGTCCGGCGATGGCTACATCAAATCCCTTGTCGACCGATACGTTCCGACCTACGGCTGGATGACGGCCCAAGCGGTGTCTGAGGACGATGTCAAAAACATCATGGCGTACGTGCAGAATCCGCCTGACGCAGCCCCCGTGGCCGATTCGGGTTCGGATTGCGTTACCGTGGATGAGCTGCCCATCGAAGAGGCGAGCAACGACAGCGGCGTGTGGTTTGTCTTGTTGTTGGTGATGTTCCTGATCATCGCCATGGCTGCAGCGGGTGTGAACCGATCGTTGATCAATGCAAGCCGAGAGCGCGAAGGAGAGGAGTTGCTCGGTGACTTGCCGTACAGCGAGCGTGTAAAGGCTTGGATGTGGGAAAACCGCGTGGCGGTTTCTTTGGTCGGGGTGTTTTTTGTGGCCTACGGTGCAGTACTTGGATACCAAGGATTGATGCGCGTGGGGGTGGTCGAGGGCTACAAGCCGAACCAGCCGATCAAGTTCATTCACAGCGTTCACGTGTGCGAAAATGAAGTGGACTGCAAATACTGCCACCACAGCGCCTATGAATCAAAACATGCCGGAATCCCTTCGACCAATGTGTGCATGAACTGCCACAAGGCTGTCAAAAAGGGACGTCGATACGGCGAGACTGAGATTGCGAAGATTTACGACGCCATTGGATTTGATCCTGAATCGGGTACGTATGTAGACGGTGAAGGCAACAACGGCTACACCTCTCCACAGGACACCTACAACGGTGAACCCATTCGTTGGAACAAGGTGCACAACTTGCCCGACCACGTGTACTTCAGCCACCAACAACACGTAGTGGTGGGCGGACTTCAGTGCCAGAACTGCCACGGAGACGTCGAAACCTACACCGTGGGACGTGTGGCGAATGTGGACGACATCAACCTCTTGGTGGACAAGTACCCCGGGCTGATTGAATTGTCGAAGCCAACCCTTACCATGGGCTGGTGCATCGAATGCCACAACAAAGCAGAAATTGACCTGGCGAGCAGCGGGTACTACGAGGACATTCACGCCCGCTTGAAGGATCACCTTCGCGGCAACGAAGAGCTCCGTAAGTACATGGAGGATGACAAAATCACGGTCAAGGAACTCGGCGGATGGGAATGCGCCAAGTGCCACTATTAATAAGTAAGTAATC
>JAPOHG010000002.1 GCA_029979565.1 bacterium | reverse complement strand
CCTCCGCGTGAATGGCATCAACGGCAGCTGACAAAGCATCGTACCACGTTTGAATATCACCCTCAAACCACTCGGGATGGAAATTGTACTCGTTGCCCAATTCCCATACCAGAATAGCGGGATGGTCCTTGAACATCTTGACATAATCAATGAACGTTCCTGATTGAATGTCAAATGTGCCGCTCTGGTTGTATCCGAAGCCCATGATGACACGCACACCGGCCTCGCTGATTTCATCGAGCACTTCTTTAGAGGCAATGGGCTCATATACGCGGATGGTGTTGACCCCCAACTCGTTCATCAGAGCCAAGTCTTGGGACAGATTGGAAAAGCTTCGCACGGAATCTCCAATGGCTACGGGATGGTAGCACACGCCCTGAATGCGATGGATACCTTTGGACGTGCGAAGTTGACCATCTGCGGTCCAAACCTTTGTGCTGGTGTTCGATCGACAAGAAACCGCGCTGGTGATGAGGAATCCCGCTATGGAGGCCAATGCGATGTACTGAATGAATTTCATGCGGCGTTCAATGGTGTGCAGGGTGCAAGACGTGACGATTCAGCAGCTCGGTCTCCCCGTTGTACGAGCTTTGAATGGGATGTCCATTGCGGGTGAGTCCATCAAAGACTCCGTCTTTGACCAACGGCCAGAGGGCGTACTTCGCCTCGCCGTCGACCGTGAACAGGCCAAAATGATTTTCTGAATCCGTAGGGTTGGCAGCGCTTTTCCAAGGTTCGTCAAAGGCCTCGAAGAAGAAGCAACTGATTCCCGCGCTTTGAGTCCAATCCCGCATCCCATGGTAAAACAAAGCTTGTTTGAATTCGTCTGCTGCCCGAGAGCCCTCTGGACCATAGAATCCATCGCTGATGCTCGCCCAGCCCGTTTCACCAATGTGTACAGGCTTGTCCTCATCGATGCTTTGCACATAAGCCACCACCTGAGCGTACTGGTTTTGGCTATAGGCAACTGCTCTGGCCATGGCGTTTTCAACCGCACTGCTGTTGTCTTTGCCTGCTTCGACGCCGTCCAAGGCTTCACCGCTCCAAAACACGGGATTGTAATGTGTATCGTGGAACGGGTATGTGTGCATCGACACGTAGTCAACCGCCTGAATCAGCGCATTCAAATCTTCATTGTGGTATTCCGAGCCGCCGCCGCCCCAAGAAGCAAAGTTATCTGAGCACGTGATCCACAAATCCGATGGCAGGCTGCCATCGGCCTTTAACGACTGCAGGTGGTTAACCCAATGGAGAATCACGCCCGGTGCCACAAAATAGGAAGCTGCCCAGTGCACCATCGCTTCATTGCCCACGGCAATAACCTTGACAATGTCCGGGTACTGCCCCGCCAATGCCACAGCCCGTTCGATTTCTTGTGTGTTGGCCTCCGCGTCTTCCACGCTGTGATCCGGTGAATCCGTCCACGCACCTGCGCAATCAATCCACGCTCCGAGCATTACGTACATCTCGAAGCTTTTGTCCTCTTCCTTCAAATCGTGAATCGCTTGCACCACGTTTCCAGCATGTGGGAGTTGCACATTGTACGTACGCAAGAATCGAATCCCCATCGCATGAAGGATCTTCATGTCTTCCTTCAACTCGTCCAAAGAAGGTTGTTCTGTGCGACTCAGCCCGCGGTATCCGCCGTAAGACATAGCCGGAAAACTAGGGTTTCCAAGAAGTTCAGCGGCCGTGCGGTCGTTCGTCGTCTTCATTTCATTTTCCATTCCACAAGAAGCCAATGCGCTCAAAAACAACACAGAAAGGCGCGTTGTCCATATCGGCAGCCTGAAGCCTATAAAGCTATCATTCGAAACTGAGAATCGCCACATCATCTCGGAATTAAGCTGTTACTGTCAATCGAACAACCTCGTGCAACCTTCGGAAAATCTTACGGCTCGTCTCGCGGTCCAATGCCAATCCATCGACATGGGATGTGCGGCCATCGTTCCATGAGATTTCGATGCTTTCCTTTTCACCTCGCTGGTGTACAACGGGTACTTGGCATACGGTGTACACCAGGCTATCCGCAGTCAATTCGATTGATTGCGTTTGCTGGGTTACATCGACATACTCAAATACCGCAGGTGCGGTGAGGAATTCTTCAGCATGCATCAGGGAGCGATCAAAATGAAGCTGCCCTCCTTGAACCCGAACGCCGAGTTCACCAAAGCGGCAAAGCAAATCTTCCTTCACCTGTCCGGTCATGCCAGGTTGTTGAGCTCCCTTCCCTCCTGGCGTGTGTGAATACGGATCGGTTGGGAACGCGCCGTACAGCTCCGGGGATTTGTGCGCACCGATGCCGGCATTGATTTCAAAGTAGTGATCAAACAGGCGGCCCACCACATCAGCGCTAGCCCCTGATTCTACAGCAGAATTGGTCACCTCAAACGCTGCCAATCGGAGCTTGGATACCATGTGCCAGTAGATTGACCCCAAGCCCTCGTATCCGAAAAACGTGCCTGAACGGCCTGTGAACGCTTTGTGATTGAATATCCCCTCATAAGCGGCCTCAACCTCAGATTGGTGAGCTCCGACAAGGGGTTGATAGGAATCTGGGAGCGTTTTCAATGCCGCACGCAGGGCGTTGACGTTGTTGAAATTCCCATTGAAGTGGTAGCCTCCGTTGCAATCCTGTGTCACAATGTCCGAATTTCCATCCGCCACGAGCGTTGACAACAATGGGGATTTTGCCACGACATCCTGGTCTATGTTGTTCTTTTCCAAGAACCGAGGGAGTGACTTGTTCGGGTATAGGATGTAGCTGTATTGGTCCTCTCGGAAGAGCGCACTTGCTTTTAATGCGTCCAATACGCTTAAACTCTCCTCTGCATCCAACAATCCCGAACTCAATACCGCTACTTGCCCTTCAAGCATTTCTGGCAGATACGTAATGTCCAATCCGCCATCGGACTGAACAGTCACCAAATTGTACGCGTGGTAAAGTCCATCGTCCCGCTTGTTGGCGGCAATGGAGTGTTCTAAGTACGCCAATGCTGAGTCAATGAAATCTGCCAGATCAGACAACTTCAATGCCGATTTATGCCCAGCGAAATTCGAAGTGTAGATCTGCTCTCGGTAGTCGCTCGCTGCACGCCCCAACCCATCGAGAATGGTCCTTCGATCGGCATTGGTCATGCGAGGGGAAGAGAGGACGTCTTGGTTGGATAACGTTGCCTTCATGCGATTGAAGCATGCCAGCAACTCGTCTGATACCTGCACTACCTCGTGACCGGTTGCAGACAATACATCTTGGAAATACACCATGAAGCGCCGCAAGTAGCACAAGGTGACCATGGATACCCCGTTGCCAACGAGTGCGTTGTTGGCATCGTTCCATTCGGGACGTTGGGTGTTCATCCAAATGCCTCCTTCCGGAATGAAGTTGGCCACTTTGGCCAGCATGGTCGCCATGATTTTCTCAACGAAATTCACTTTGTAGATAAAAACGTGCGCTTCACGCAGCAAGGCTCCATCACCGCCAATTTCCTCTTTCTTGAATCCAATTCTAGCCTCACGCTCGTGATCGAACTCAATGGTGTTCTTGGGATCCTTGAGCAATTCCTCGTACGGCTTGATGCGGTAGGGAACGTTAGCGTAAACAAATGAGTCGTTGGCGAAATATTCGTCGAGCTTCTCCGGGTGATACGCTTGCAAGAACTCGAGGAACTTCAAGAGGTAAATGATCTGGTGGTCGCCCCAGTATCCGATGTAAGACCAGGGATTGTCCGGCTCAATGGTCTCCCACTCAAACCCGTCCTTGAAGACGCGGTATGGATTGTACCCATCAAATGTCGTCGCGTTCAAAAACTTAAAAATCATACCCTCAATGAACTCAGGGTATGAGTGCACCAGCGCTTCCCAATTTTGGAAGATGTCCCGCCAGTTGCCCTGGTAATCCAAGATTTTGGAGCCGTCGTCTTCGTTTCGCAGGTTGATGCTAAACTTGTTCCAAGGACGACTGGGGTCGCCGTGACGACGGCTGAACTTCAACGGCAGGTATTCCGCACAAAGTCGCTTGAAATTTAAGTCGTCGTCTGCACGCGCTTGATCTTGCAAGAAGAACAAATCAAACTGGTCAGGCCAAGTTGCCATGGCTGGTGACTTCTTGAAGAAGACCTTGTGATTGGCCTGGTCGATGTAGGCCATGAAGTCCGCTTTCTCAATGGTATAGTTTTCATCGAAAATCCCGCCGCGCATCACGTTGAACATGGTGTTCGCAAAGTGGCGAATGTTGCGGCGGCGATCGGCGGTCAATTGCAACCCGTCACTGGCCGCGATCAACGAAATCAGCCCCTTCGATCCTTTTTCAATGTCATCCAAAATGTCCTGCTTCAAGGACTTCATTGATTCCAAGTCGCTCCGCAACCGAATCACGTCACGGATGGATTTGCCCAAGTCCGCAGCCATCATCCAGTCCTTCGGTGCGCCGGCCTCCAACACGAAGTCCGCTTGAATGAGGTAGGCACCCCGTTCTGCTTTGAGGTCCCGTTCAGTCACCACGGCAGCTCCGGTTCGAAATGCTGCTACTTGTTTGGAGCACAACAACACCTTCGGTTGCTCCATCCCCAAGGACCAAACCACATTGGCTTTCAGGGATTCACTGGGTTCGGCTTTGTCGGAAATCAGCGCACTCAAGGCATAAATCCCGAGCGTATCCCCTTCCAGCTCGCTCTTTTTGTACGCATCAACGAGGTTGCTTGAACCGCCTTGAAGGCCTTGTGGGACTCCATATGGTAGGAGGTTTTGAACCCCGTCAAGTACACGAACCGACATCGCCGCATTCGCCGTTGATTCCAGCGTGGCGTGACGCACAAAACCAAAGCGTTCACTGGGCGCCCATTGGTACCGGAATGTCAGGTTCAAATCCGCATTGATTTCCTCAAAAATGATCTTGTTGCCGTAGGCGTTTTTGTACAAGTTCCGCTCAATTCGGTACACACCTTGGTACAAAGAAGAGAACGGTTCCCAGAGCAACTCCCGGTTGGATTCCTCCACGAGTATGATGGTCTTGCTTCCGGTGGTCTCAGCAGACTCGGTAATCTTGTCGTCGGTGTAATACGGGAAAAGGGCGAAGTCGCTGTTTTTCCGACCAGCGGTCAATCCGCCGGTGCTGGAGATGAACATCCAGTGGTCAGAATGGCTGACGATACTCATGAAAAATGGACGCATGCGGTCCACAGCCGTGATTTTGTAAAAAGTCTCTCCTTTTATGGTGACCTCCTCTCCTGATGTAGCAGCATCGGATGGGTGTAAGGGCTGTTGCCCGAGGTATATGGTTTTACGGTGTTCCGTCTCGCTCATTTCAACGTAGTCGTCGGTTGTCTATGGGCCTCTGCAGTGACGGTGTCAATGCAACAATAAACATCTAGCCCGGTGCCGTGCGTTAACAGCGCAGCGAAAATAGCGTTAGCCATTGGATTTACCACATGCATTCGTCGATTCAGCGGATTTTTACACCTCCTTTTGTGTCAATTGTACCCGGTCTTTACCAATACGAAAAGCGGAGACCTGTGCATTATGGAAAAGAAAAAGCCACCGACATCTGTCAGTAGCTTTCCATTGTAGCGGGAGAGAGACTCGAACTCTCGACCTCAGGATTATGAATCCTGCGCTCTAACCGGCTGAGCTATCCCGCCAAGCGGGCGCAAATATAGTTCAGGGAATAGGAATATCGATGACGCGTACAAAATTCCCAAAAGCTTCCGGTGGTTCGCGCAATTCTGCTTATATTGCTCTTCCCCGAATTAGCGGTACAGGATGGAGAAAGAAAAGTTTCAAATTGAAATTCCGATTAACAGTTCCAAAGGCGTACTGTTTAATATTTTCAGCACTCCCAGTGGTCTTTCTGAGTGGTTCTGCGATGATGTCAACATCAAGAAAGACGTTCACATTTTCATTTGGGACGGCAGCGAAGAAAGCGCGCGGTTGATCTCCAAGAAACGCGATGAGTTTGCCAAATTTCGTTGGTTAGAAGACGAAGAAGAAGGCATCAATAGTTTCTTTGAATTCCGCATCAAAATTGATGACTTGACAGGCGATACAGCATTGGTCATCACCGACTTTGCCGAAGAAGATGAAATCGACGATACCAAGGAATTGTGGGCCGCTCAAGTCGATCGCTTGAAGCAAGTGCTGGGCGCCTAAGGCTCAGGCCAAGTCAACACAAACGGACTCAGTAAGTCCTTGTACCGTTTGCTTAGTTGAGGCTGGCCGTCGACCCGCTCCCCACGTTCAATGCAAATCACCTCGTGTTGAGGCGCCTCTGTCGGCGGGAGCTTGATCCAATGACTGAGTACCCGACGCGGTTCGTGTCCTTCCCGACCGCAGACTTCGGCTTGCCGAAGCAAATGGAATCCGCGCACTTCAGCTCCGATTCTCAATTCGGCCCACCGCTCCCAAGGCCACACCACCTGCAACGCTCCTTCTGGATTCAACAGGTTCCAAGCGGCGTCGAGAAACTCAGCATATGGCATAGCGTCGTCGTGTCGAGCAAGGTTGCGCGCCTCATCCGGCGACTTGGGTTTGCCGTGGAAAAAAGGCGGGTTGATCAAAAAGACATCGAATACCCCTTGGTTTTCTGTCATTGCTGCAAACGCCTGGATGGTTCCTTCGACAACGTAGAAACGATCTGACCATGGGCTTCGTGCCCCATTTGCTTTCGCCTCAACAACGGCATTGGGCTCCAATTCTACACCAGTGACTTCTGCGATGGGTGCGCGCTGAGCCGCCATCAAGGCCACAATGCCACTTCCCGTGCCTGCATCAATGATTTTTCGAGCATCCGACACATCGGACCACGAACCCAACAACAAGGCATCGGTCCCCACCTTCATCGCACAATATGCATCGTGCACTTCAAATTGCTTGAAGACCACCTTTCTCCTACCGGACCTTCCCACGCTTCAGGAATTTTTCTGACGGCGCTGCTGCCACGTTTCGAAATCGGGAAAATCCTCTACGCGATTGCCTGGATCGGCCGCCAAGGGTTTTACCTCTTGCGCAAAGCGCTGCATGTCCTGCGGCAGTTGCTGGTACAAGGCCGTGCCCTCCACCTTGTGCTCAAACATCTCATCCGAAACATCGCCAATCTTTTCCGCAGGATTGCCAACGATGAGGCTTCTATCCTCCCACTCCGACCGGGCTTTGACCAACGCCAATGCCCCTACTATGCACCCGTCTCCAATCACTGCATGGTCCAGCACAACCGCATTCATCCCAACCATGGCTTGAACGCCGATGGTCGCGCCGTGGATCATCGCTCCGTGTCCGATGTGCGCCCCTTCTTTGAGTCGTACTTCGTCCTTAGGAAACATGTGCAAAACGGCGTTCTCCTGCACGTTGCATCCCTTTTCCAAGGTGATTTTTCCCCAATCACCGCGCAACACCGCACCGGGCCCGATGTAGCAGTTCGGACCAATGGATACGTGCCCAATGACCACAGCCATGGGATGGACATACGCCGAGGGATCGACGACAGGAATCATGTTTTTGAAGGACTGGACCATCGGAACCTCAGCGCTGCATGTTTTCCAATACCACGGCGTATCCCTGCCCAACACCAATGCACAAGGTCACGAGGGCGTAACGCTTGTTCGCGCGTACCAACTGCTTCGAGGCCGTCAATAGCAAACGCGCTCCGGTCATGCCCAGTGGATGCCCCAATGCAATTGCTCCCCCTTGCGGGTTGATGCGAGCATCAAAATCATCCAATCCCAACGTTCGGGTGCAGGCAAGCGCCTGCGCCGCGAAGGCTTCATTGAGTTCGATCAAGTCCATATCACTCAGTTTCAGTCCCGCCCGCTCCAAGGCCAGTCTCGAAGCACCAACCGGGCCTATGCCCATGACTCGAGGCTCCACACCGACCACACCCGAAGACAAAATCCGGGTCAGCGGATTCAATCGATGATTTTTCAAGCCCTTTGAAGAAGCTAACAGCAGTGCAGCAGCTCCGTCATTGAGGCCCGATGAATTCCCTGCAGTCACACTACCACCAGAGCGAAATGCAGATTTCAGGTTCAATAACCCTTCGGGCGTTGTATTGGGCTTGACAAATTCGTCCTCTGCGAAGACCAATGCCTCTTGTTTTCGACGCGGAATCTCTATCGGAACAATCTCCTCCGCCAACGCCGCACGTGCTGCAGCTGCTTTTCGTTGGGACCAGGCTGCAAAAGCATCCTGATCTTGCCTTGAAATTCCATAGTGTTCCACCAAATTTTCTGCCGTCTCACCCATCCCGTCTACGCCAAAGCTGGCCTTCATTTTGGGATTTACAAAACGCCATCCAAAACTCGAGTCAAACAACTGGCTATCCCTGCCGTAAGCCCGTGAGGCTTTCGATATCACCCAAGGTCCACGCGTCATGTGTTCAACGCCTCCGGCTATAACAATTTGGGCATCGTCACATGCCAACATACGCGAGGCATTCACAGCAGCGGCCATCCCAGAAGCACAAAGCCGATTCACGGTCTCGCCCGGAATTTCGTGAGGATACCCCGCCAATAACAAGGCCATCCTGGCAACGTTTCTGTTGTCTTCGCCCGCCTGATTCGCACACCCCAACAATACATCCCCTATGGCCTTTGTGTCCAGTTCAGGGTGGCGTTGCAACAGGCATTGCAGAACATGTGCCCCAAGATCATCCGTACGAACCGGCGACAAAGTTCCTCCGAAATTACCGATGGCAGTTCGGACTCCATCAACTATAAATGCGTCCATATTATTCACTGTGGTCTGGTCAAAGATAGCGGCGACCAGCACTCTGTGGTGAGATATCTCCGCATAATTTGGATTGAAGAAAAGCAGTGATGAAGTATTCCGTCATAATTCCTCTATTCAATCGACCCAGCGAAATCGATGAGTTGCTTGCTTCCCTGACGAAGCAGACTTTTCAGGATTTTGAAGTGCTGGTTATTGAAGATGGCAGCAGCGATAAGGCCGAGGACATCGTCATGGATTATTCCGATCGGTTGGCGATTCACTACCACTACAAAACAAACGGGAGGCAAGGGTTTGCTCGGAATTACGGGTTCGAACGGGCAAAAGGACAATGGATGGTAGTTTTCGATTCGGATTGCATCATTCCTCCTCGTTACTTCGAAGCGGTAGAGGCCTTTTTGATGGCCCATCCTGATGTTGATGTTTATGGTGGCCCCGATGCAGCAGCACCGGAATTTTCCCCTTTGCAAAAGGCCATTAGTTACTCCATGACCTCTCCATTGACTACGGGTGGTATTCGTGGAGGGAAGAAAAACGTTGGGACCTTCCATCCGCGTTCATTCAACATGGGCATTTCTCGAAAGGCTTGGGAGGTCTCGCAAGGGTACCGCATCACCGTCAAAGGGGAGGACATTGAGTTTTCTCTTCGCCTCATCGAACATGGGCTGAAATCAGCGTTGATTCCTGAGGCATTCGTTTTTCATAAGCGAAGAACCTCGTTCACTCAATTTCGCGATCAGGTCGAGTTTTTTGGCCGAGCACGCATCAACATCCAAAAATTCTATCCGCGAGAATTGAAATTGTTGCACTGGATGCCCGTCGGGTTTTTCCTGTATACGCGCTCACTTGTGCTCATTGTACCCGGCATGCTTGCATTGCAAAATACTGCTGTTGCATGGATGGCACCCTTGCCGCTTTTTACATGGACGATGCTCTTGTATCTCCATGCCGTGGCGAAAACCCGCAGCCTGCGGATAGCCTCGCTTTCAGTTCTGGCTGGATTCATTCAAATCTCGAGCTACGGCAAAGGACTGCTGAGCGAATTCTTCATCGTAAAAGTCCTCAAACGACGGGATTCGACCATCGGTGAAATTCGTGAAGTACCGCTGCCTTAAAGCCCCTCGAGCAAGGGATCAAATACAAAGCGTTGCACGAGGACGGCTTCGCCTTTGTAGACTGCATACATCCGCGCCCCGTCCCACTTGTTGAGCTCGCCATCGTCGTTGTACGTCTCCGAAATCGGGGCTTTCCAGTACAACTCGATTTCATTGGGGGCCTCGCCTTGACGGCTCCACGCACGGAGGCGAAAGGCCGGTTCTGCCCGATTTAGCAAACTGTCCTCCGCCGATTCAGTCAAATGGTTGTTGTAGGTCTCCAAGTGAACCTTTCGAAACCGGTTGAATCGGTCTTGCCAAAACATCGTATCCGCACGGCTCAGCAGCGGGGCCCCTTCGACACGTATGGTTCCAGTGCTATCTACTTCCATGGAATAAACATGTCCGCCAGCATCCGTCATTTCAATCTCAATTCGACGAAGTGAATTGCCAGGATAATCGAACATGCCCGTGTAGCGCCATTCGCGTACATCGGTAAAAAACCGCGTGGAAAGAAAACCGGTAAAGCCTTCCATGTGCACAATGAAAGGCTCCTCCGCAATTTGACCGTTGGCATCGGCAAGTACCATGTATGTACCGGTATGGTTCTGGGTCGACGTACCAATGTACCACGTCTTCACCGGTGTGTCCCCACCTTGGTAAATTTCCACCTTCTTCCCACGACCCGCCAGCAATCGGTTCACGTTGTCCAATTCGCCTTTTGGCACAGGACGTTGAACGCGCGCGCGTAAGAAGGTCTTGAGCAATAAATCCACGGCATCCTTGCGAGCAAAATAAGTGCCATTGAGCTTCCAGTACCGGTCTGCCGTTCGTTCGAGCAACGCTTGTTTTCCGTCCTTGTCAGCAATGAAAATCTTGTCCACAGCCGCTGTATCTGCTACAGCAAAATCCGCGGCGTTTTCCGCCATTGATATCTCGGCAGCTTCTTGGGTGTCCATGTAACGAACACCAGCGGCAATGGCCGTAGCCAGAAGCAAAAAATAAAAGAGTCGAAGGTTCTTGTGCATGCGTTCTCGTTTAGGCCGCGGATGGTATTCGTCTGGCATAGCGTCGTCGTCGGCGGATGGTAAAAGTCCATCCCAAACTTAAAACAAGCCCGATGGGCAAAGCCAATGCCATGGTTTGCCATCCTAGACGCTCTGAGCGAATTCGTTCGATGTGAAGTGGCCGAAGGGCAATCGCCCGAGACCTTACCGAAATGGAAGCGGTTTCGTTGAGCAGATAACTAACCGCGTTGCGCAAAAACTCTTTGTTATCGTACACGACGCGACGAGCGTTGCGGTCGTAACCCAAAGGCAGGATCATCGGCCCGTTCGGTCCGTCCTTGACTTGGTTGCGCATGAGGTCTCCATCTCCGATCATAACCTGAGCGGTCGGAACACTCGTGGACTGGAACGCAAAGTCTTCGTCGTTTTTCAACGCATCCGGCAAACGATGCTGAAATGCCGACTCGAAGGTTCCTTCAACCAACACCGCAAGTGGCTGATTGGGCAGGTTGTTTTGGATGAAATATTCCGGGTTCAATTCAACGACATTGCTTGAAATCCGAACGGGTGCCTTGTATTCACGCGACATTTCTGAGGAAGCAAGCAACACGTGTTTGCGCAAATCTCCGCCAACCTGGACCGTATCCAACCGCGACGCAAAATCGAATTTCACCGGGTCCAAGTTGGTGGTGATGGGATGGCTCATCCCAAGGGGCATGGCCACGGGTGCATAATACCAATTGAATAGCTGCATGTTTTGCTGATTGCCCAATGGCCCGGCCCCCATGACGATGGGCGCGCATTGAAAGTCAATGACCAGGTTGCGGTTAAACCGCACCCCGTATTGAAACAGCTGATCGTAAATACCCAATTCGTTGGTCACCCCCATGGTGACTTGGTTTTGCGCCAAGCTGTCCAGGTCGATGGCAATGGGGTCGACCAACCACATCACCCGACCACCGTTCATGATAAATTGGTCGATAATGACTTGATCCTTGGCATCGAACGAGGAATCTGGCTTGGCGATGATTGCGAGGTCAAATCGGTTCACCCGCCGTGCCATTCCTTCAATCTTTTCAGACAGCATATTCAACTGGCCATCGATGTTGACATCGAATACGTCGTAATCCGTTTCCAAATCCATTACAAAATCTGCCCTTTCCGCCTCGTTTAGTTCACCGTGACCGCCGATGATGGCAATCCGAGGACGTTCCAGTGCAATGAGCTTCCTCATCGCTCTGGATAGTTCGTATTCCAGGGCGTTGATCGAGCCCTGGATCATGGCTTCGGTGGGTTCGGGCAT
This sequence comes from bacterium, assembly GCA_029979565.1. Classification (GTDB taxonomy): domain Bacteria; phylum Bacteroidota; class Bacteroidia; order Flavobacteriales_D; family Sanyastnellaceae; genus UA16. The sequence goes on along the minus strand of JAPOHG010000002.1, from coordinate 152,830 downwards.
TTCCGAACGGAAAAACTGCACCGGTTCTGTTTTGCCTTGGTATGAAATCAATGCTGCAGGCCAGATGGTCTTAAACGCTTGCGCTCCCGACTCGGTAAAGGCTATGCGGGAATAATTCAATCCCTGCTCGACCAGTTTCTCCTCATTTTGGCCGATGGTCTGGCGGTCGTCAATTTCATAGATATCAACAAATTGAAAACGCAGGTTGCCCTCCGAAATCCCTGCCATGTCCTCCAATTGGTAGCGGATGGCCCGTTCGAGACGTTTCCATTGAGCCGGGTAATCTCCGGTCAGGTAGCAGGTGATGAACACTTCATCCTCTAACGACTCCAGCAAGGATTGGGTCGCCTTTGTCATGGTGAAACGCTTCTCTTCGGTGAAATCGATCTGGAATGAAGCAAATGAAAACCCCCAAGCCAACACCCCTGCAATCGCTGTGCCCAACAACCACTCCATGATTTGATCCCGGTTGTTCAGCCGCTGGCAAACAAAGGCGAACCGCGCCAACAGAAGAAACACCGACACCATCAACAGGAAATAGACCAAATCACCGGAACCAATCAATCCCCGGCTCAGTGCTTGATAATGGGCACTCATCCCCAATTGACTGAACACCAAATCCCACGTGCCCAAAGCGTCAAAGCTCGCTAGCGCTTGAAAACCGATGAATCCAAAAACCAATGTCACCATGGTGGCCAAGTAGGCAACAAGCGCATTCTTCGATAAAGCCGATATCGCAATACCGATCGAGGTAAACGCACCGCACAACAGAACCAAACCGAGGTAACTACCCTTGATTGCCCCAGCGTCGAAATTCCACTGCGGTTGCCCCAGCCACCCGATGATCGGGATGAACAACAATGTAGGCATTAGGGCAAACAAGAGCACCGAAAACGCACCGAGAAACTTGGCTCCCACAATTTCCATGGGCCGAATGGGTTTCGTCGCAAGCAGCTCCATGGTGCCGGTTCGGTATTCCTCCGAGAATGATCGCATGGTGATTGCCGGCACAAGAATCATCAATACCCATGGCGCCATGACAAAAAACGGTTCCAACGAAGCTTGACCGGCATCAAATACATTGGACTCTCCCGGGAATACCCACAGAAACAATCCGTTGAGCAGGAGAAACATGGACACCACAACGTAGCCCAAAAGGGTGCTGAAAAAGGCTTGAAATTCCTTGCGAACCAGTGCGATCATCGTAAGGGCGAAGTTAGGGCTTTGCCTTCATTCGGCAGCATTTGGAATCGCCTCGCCCTCCGGCCATGCAGACGACCAAGCGATTGCTGGAGCATTGAGCATGGCCTTCGTTTTTGGCCAAACCTCTCCGAAAAAAGGTGACTTGCGGTAAGCCTCCAAATGGGATGCGTCATCCCACCAGCTCAACGTCGTTCGAACGCATTCACTCTCCGCTCCATGAAGCAGGAGGACCTTGCGGCAGCCCGGCATGGTCTCTATGCGCGAATGAACCCGAACGAACAAGTCGTCAAATGCCTTCACTTGCGACGGTCTGAATTCCATTTTCACGATGCGTAACAGCATTACAACAGGGATCCGGACTCAAACTGAACACGGACAACTTGATCGCGCTTCAAACCGAGCAATGCATCAGCCCCTCCTCGATCCCCCGGTGCACTGTGGTTGTTCATGGCAATCTCAAGCAATCCAGCATAATTAAAAACAGCGACCTCCTTTCCTACTTGTACATCCTCGTAGTGTTCGGAAACCTTTCGAATGGACATCCGGCTGGTGCGCAACTGGATTTCGAACGGGCGGCCCTTTCCAAATTCCTTGAAAGCCGTTCGGGAAATGTTGGTTATGACGTTCCCGTAATCGTCGATGTAAACAACGTGGCCGACCAGCGTGTCTTCGTCGTAACTCAATCGGCGCGGCTGGGCCTCTTTCAGGCCCCCCGTCGTTCGACCAATGAGGTCTTCTTTTCCGCCTCGCGCCAAATGGGCTGCCGCTGGAACAAACACCTCTCGCTCGGGAAACGTCGGTGCCGCGACATCCAAATTCAATCCCGAAAAATCGAAAACCCCTTCCGGTTTCTTGTCCGACAGCAGCCGAAATACGCCCGTATCTGCGCCGATGAAATAATGGCCATCCAGACGGACCAATCGATGGGGACATTCCGGTGAATCTGCGCTGCGAACGCATATAAGATGAATGGTACCCGCTGGAAATTCTGGGTACACCGACCGCAAAACAAAAGCGGCTTCAACAGCATCGAATTTTCGTATGCGATGCGAAATGTCCACGATTCGCAAACCCTCCACGCGCTTGTGCAGTGCTCCTTTGATCACGGCCGTGTAATGGCTGTCCAATCCAAAGTCAGATGTTAGCGTAACGATTGGCATTTTACAAAGGTGGGGAACCTATTTTTGTGTCCGCACATGCAAAAGAAAGAGATATCCATTGAAGGTGTTGATCCCTTGTTGCTATTGGGCCCGGAAAATGCAAACTGGCGAATCCTCAAATCAGCTTTTCCAAAGCTGCACTTGATTGCACGGGGCGACATCGTTTTCGCGCAAGGTGCGGCGGAGGATGTGGGTCGGTTTGATGAAGTGTTGCGCATGATCCTTTGGCACATAGAGCGGTACAATGCCCTGGGCGAAGATGACATCCACCGCCTCATTGGTGCAGATGAATCCCACGTGTTGACCCAGTCCAAAAAAGACGATACGTTGGTCTACGGTCCGAACGGAAATCGAATCACGGCACGAACCCGGAACCAGCAACGTCTCGTCGATGCCATTCGCAAAGACGATATGGTCTTCGCCATCGGCCCGGCGGGAACAGGGAAGACTTACACCGCAGTGGCCATGGCCGTTGCTGCCTTGAAAGACAAACGCGTCAAAAAAATCATCCTGACCCGTCCAGCGGTGGAAGCCGGTGAAAACCTCGGTTTCTTGCCCGGTGACTTAAAGGAAAAATTAGACCCCTATTTACAGCCACTTTATGATGCGCTCACAGATATGTTGCCGTATGATAAAGTGGCTGATCACCTCGAAAAAGGAGTCATCGAAATCGCCCCGCTTGCATTCATGCGCGGGCGCACATTGGACAAAGCGTTTGTCATATTGGATGAAGCCCAAAACACCACGGTTGCACAGATCAAAATGTTCCTCACGCGCATGGGCAAGGAAGCCAAGTTTGTCGTGACGGGCGATGCTTCACAAATCGACCTTCCCCACAAACAAGCCTCCGGTCTAAAATACGCTAGACGTCTGCTGCCCGGGATCGATGGCATTACGTTCATCGAATTGGACGGGTCAGATGTCATTCGTCACCGTTTGGTCAAGGCTGTGATCCAGGCGTTTGAAAAATCTGAAGAAATACCATCCACGAAAGCATGAGCCAGTCCCTTCACGATTCGCGCTTCAACTTCCCAACCCAAACCCGCGCCTACCATGGAAAGGTACGCGACATGTATTCCATTGCGAACAACATGATTGTAGCCGTGGTATCCGATCGCATCAGTGCTTTTGACGTCATCTTGCCGAAGCCCATCCCGTTCAAAGGACAGGTCCTGAATGGCATTGCCAGCTATTTTCTCGATGCCGTATCCGACATCGTGCCGACGTGGAAGGTGGACACGCCACACCCTCAAGTAACCATTGGACACGCATGTGAGCCGATTCGGTTGGAGATGGTCATCCGCGGCTACCTCACGGGTCACGCCTGGCGTACCTATAAATCCGGCAAGCGGATCCTGTGCGGTGTGACCCTACCCGAAGGAATGAAAGAACACGACCGCTTTCCTGAGCCCATCATCACACCGGCCACAAAGGCGGAAGAAGGTCACGATGAAGACATCAGCAAGGAAGACATTCTGAAACGCAACATCGTATCTCCCGACCTTTATGCGGAACTCGAACGGGTGACCCGAGCCTTGTTCCAACGAGGCACTGAAATGGCCCGTGAACAAGGGCTTATTCTTGTGGATACCAAGTATGAATTTGGATTACGCGATGGCCAACTGTTCTTAATCGATGAAATCCATACGCCGGATAGCTCGCGGTATTTCATTGCTAAAGGCTACCAAGAACGACAAGACCGAGGGGAGCAGCAAAAACAACTCAGCAAAGAATTCGTCCGTGAGTGGTTGATGGACCATGATTTCATGGGCCTTGATGGCCAATCCGTCCCGGAAATGCCGGACAGCTTTATCAAGCAGGTGAGCGACCGATACATCGGCTTGTATGAGCAGGTGACAGGGAAGCCTTTTGAGCGGCAGGAAGCTGAAAACCTAGAAGGTGAAATCGAGGCCGCAGTGGGCGATTGGATTGCAACCGAATGCCATGGGTAAAAAGCGGCCCCCTTGGCACGAAGACGCCCTGGCCGCTGTTCGCACGTTGCGCAACAACGGTGTCATTTCCCATCCGACCGATACGGTCTGGGGACTCGCCGCGGACGCCACGTCTGCCGAGGGAGTTCAGCGCATTTTTGACATCAAGCAACGGTCGATTTCAGAGACGTTGCTCATGTTGGTGGATTCAGAGCAAGAATTGGAACAACTCCTCCCCAACCTACCGGAAGCGGCATGGGAATTATTGGAAGTGAGTGACCGTCCTGTTACGCTGGTCGGGACGATTGGCAGCCGCGTCCGGTACACTTTCGCTCCCGGCATGGTGCGGGACGATGAATCCATCGCAGTGCGCCTCGTAACCGATCCGTACTTGCGCTTTCTGATACACGGCGTTGGAGCCCCTCTCGCTTCCACAAGCGCCAACCTCGCCAAACAACCCACGCCGCGCACCTTCAACGAAGTCAATCAACAGGTAACATCGGCGGTCGACTACAACGCAGCCTACCGACGTGATGAATTGAATTCCAATCAATCCTCCATGCTCGTTCTTTTTGACGATGCGGGACGAATGCGCATCTTGAGGAGCTAATCGCTATCCGCGTACCTTTGACCCCATGTCCGCAGAAGCCATGAACTACTCGGCCCACCTGAACCATCCGCTGTTCAAGACCATTGGAAAAATTGCGGACGAAGAAGGCAAGTCTGCTTATGCCATTGGCGGGTTCGTGCGGGATCTCTTGCTCCAACGCCGTTGCAAAGACATCGACGTGGTCGTTGAAGGAAGCGGCATCGAATTGGCTAAGAAGGCCTCTCAAGCGCTTAATGCTGGCAAAGTGACCGTCTTCAAAAACTTCGGGACGGCCATGTTTCGTTACCGCGACTGGGAGGTGGAATTTGTAGGTGCTCGCAAGGAATCCTACGAACGCGGTAGCCGAAAGCCAATCGTCGAAGACGGCACCATCGAAGACGACCAGAACCGAAGGGATTTCACCATCAACGCCCTTGCCATCAGTCTAAATGAATCGACGTTTGGAGACTTGGTCGATCCATTCAATGGGGTTCGCGATTTGGAAAATCAGTGCATCCAAACCCCTTTGGATCCAGACATCACGTTCTGCGATGATCCACTTCGAATGCTGAGAGCCATTCGCTTCGCCACCCAATTGCACTTTCGCATCACCGACTCCAACCTGGCATCCATTCAGCGAAACGCCAACCGCATGGAAATCATCAGCCAAGAGCGGATCCACACCGAACTCCACAAGATCATTTTAAGCCCTCGACCGTCGATTGGATTCAAATTGCTCGATAAGTGCGGATTGTTGGGGATCATATTTCCAGAAATGGAAGCCTTGAAAGGCATCGAATGGCGCGATGGTGTAGGGCACAAGGACAATTTCTACCATACCCTAGAAGTATTGGACAATGTAGCGAAGGTTTCCAATGACCTTTGGCTCCGCTGGGCGGCCATCCTTCACGATATAGCCAAGCCCGCCACCAAACGATTCCAACGCAACCACGGCTGGACATTTCACGGTCACGAGGACAAGGGTGCACGCATGGTGCCGAAGATTTTCAAGCGGATGAAACTGCCCTTGGACCACAAAATGAAGTTTGTCCAAAAATTGGTGCTCCTGCATTTGCGGCCCATCGCATTGACAAAAAATCAAATCACGGACAGCGCCGTGCGCCGGCTGCTCTTCGATGCAGGCGACGATATCGACGCCTTGATGATTTTGTGCCGAGCGGACATCACCTCGAAAAATGAAGCGCGTGTCAAGCGGTACCTCGCCAATTACGACATCGTGGTTCAGAAATTGAAAGACGTTGAGGAGAAAGATCACCTGCGCAATTTCCAACCACCCATCTCCGGTGAGGAAATCATGGAGACGTTCGGGATTCCGCCCAGCAAACCCATCGGTGATTTGAAAAACGCCATCAAGGAGGCGATTTTAGACGGTCACATCCCCAATGAGCCGGGTCCAGCGAAAGAACTCATGCTCGAATTGGCGGCTAAAATGGGCTTATCTCCAAAGTGATTCTCGCTGCGGCGAGCTCATCCCTTCCAACCATCCTTCAACGTCACAGCACGATTGAACACCGGTGATCCGGGCTTGCTGTATTTTGAATCCAAGGTAAAGTAGCCCAGTCGCGTGAATTGAAAAACCGTTCCAACTTCGGCTTGGGCCAATGAAGGCTCCACTTTACACCCCTTTAGTACTTCCAAACTATTGGGGTTCAAGGCGTCCATAAAGTCCCCGTCCGCTTCAGGCGAAGCCTCCCGGAACAACCGGTCGTAAAGCCGCACCTCCGCCTCATCCGCTTGACCAGCCGCGACCCAATGAAGGGTGCCTTTGGGTTTTACCCCTGAGGTGTCTTGGCCGCTGCGGCTGTTCGGAATGTAGTTCACGTGCACTTCGGTCACATTGCCATGTTCATCCTCCACGTGATCCGCGTATTCGACGATGTATGCAGATTTCAATCGCACCGTTCTCCCTGGGGCCAGACGAAACCATTTCTTGTTTACCTCCACACGGAAATCATCGGCCTCCATCCAAAGTTCACGACCGAAAGGAATCTCGCGCGTACCCGCTGATTCATCCTCCGGGTTGTTCACGGTGGTTAGCATTTCCGTCTCGCCTTCAGGATAGTTCAAAACCCGCAATCGAATGGGGTTCAAGACGGCCATAACGCGAGGGGCCCTTCGGTTCAAATCATCGCGCAGGGACCACTCCAACAAACTCACATCGATGGTGTTGTTGCGCTTGGCTACGCCTACGCGGTCCGCAAACACCCGGATGCTCTCGGGAGTGTACCCCCGCCTGCGCAATCCCGAAATGGTCGGCATGCGTGGATCGTCCCAACCGTCCACTACCCCCTCCTCGACCAAGCGAAGCAATTTGCGCTTCGACATGATGGTGTAATTCAAGTTCAGTCGAGCAAATTCCGTCTGTTCACTGGGGTAAATACCCAACGCTTGAATAAACCAATTGTAAAGGGGTCGATGGTTCTCAAACTCCAGTGAACAAAGGCTATGGGAGATTCGTTCAATGGAATCCGATTGTCCATGGGCGAAGTCATACATGGGGTAAATAACCCAATCGTTTCCGGTACGGTGGTGATCGACAAACTTGATCCGATAAATCACCGGATCGCGCATGAGCATGTTGTCATGAGCCATGTCAATTTTGGCGCGTAATACCCGTTCTCCTTCCTTGCATTGGCCGGCCTTCATTTCTTCAAACAACCGACGGTTTTCCTCTGGCGAGCGTTCCCGAAACGGACTATTGATCCCGGGGGTCCCCGGTGCGCCCTTTTGTGAAGCAATTTGTTCAGCCGTTTGGTCGTCGATGTATGCTAAGCCTTTCCCGATGAGGTCGCAGGCGTAATCAAACAGTTGCTGGAAATAGTCGCTGGTGTAATACTCCCCACCGTTCCATTCAAACCCCAACCACGCGATATCCTCTCGGATGGCGTTGACGTACTCGACGCTTTCCTTTTCTGGATTGGTGTCATCGAAACGCAGGTTGGTTTTACCACCATATTGCTGCGCTAGTCCAAAACTGACACAAATGGCTTTCGCATGGCCAATGTGCAGGTATCCGTTGGGCTCTGGAGGAAATCGCGTGTGGACTCTCCCCCCGTGTTTTCCAGCGGCAATGTCTGCTTCAATCTTTTGTTCAATGAAGTTCAGCGCGCGTGCTTCGCCTTCCATGGACGTATTCGACATGGTGCAAATTTAACGCTCAAGCCAGTGAAAAAATGGCCCCTACGACTTAAAGAAGTCGTACGTTTTTCATCAAGTTATCCTTGTATGTCCGACTTACTGGAACATCTTCTCCAGCCACGTGGACCGTGCTTTGATAGACATCGATGTGGTCGATGTGCTTAAGGTTCACCACAAAGTTGCGGCTGACCCGAACAAACTCATCAGATCCTAAGATGACCAACAAGTCTTTCAGGGAAGCTTTGACGTGGTATTGTCGTGATTCCAACTGGATGGCACTGTACTTCCCTTCAACTTGGATGTAACGGATTTGATCCAGTTCAATTCGACGCAATTTGTTGCCAACTTTCGTGTAGAATTGATGATTGCCATTTCCCGAGGTGCCGATGTGCTCCAATTGCTCCACCAACGCATTCATCGTTGCAAGGGGTACATTTACTGAATCGACTGTTTCTTTGGATACTCCAGTTATTGCGTCATCATTCAATGCTGCGGGATTGAAGTCGTTGGCCAGCGAAATGAGTGGATTTCGTGCTTCCAAAATTGATTTTACCCGATTCCAAGCGCTCTCGCCGTTCAAGGAATCGTGCCAAATGACTACTTCCGGTTCCAATTCCATCGCCGTCAGCACCGTTTCTTCAGGTGTCGAGGCACTGCTCACCTCGTAACCCAGATCCGTTAATGCTTGGGAAACGCCGTGTCCAGATCTCGTGCTGGAGGGAGTGATAAACAACACCTTGGCTTTATTCATGTCATTAAAACCCACCGATGCATTGTTTGTTCTCCAAAAAACAACAACCTACGCACATTGGTCTATTTTTGTCAGATATGAAGTCACAGGACCGTATTTATTTGACACAAGCGTGCAGCGCATTGTATTCCAGTACCTTAGAAGAGGTGGCTGTGGACCCGGTACTGCAAACAGTGGAATCAGATGGGTTCAATCTTGTGCTCTACAACGACGAACACAACACATTCGACCATGTCATAGATATGTTGGTGTCGGTATGCGGTCATGAACCCACCCAGGCCGAGCAATGTGCGCTTTTGGTGCACTTCAAGGGAAAATGTACCGTGTTGAGTGGCTCTTACGACGAGCTCGAACCCAAATGCACCAAATTACTGGATGCTGACCTAACAGCTGAAATTGAAGCTTAGGCGTCTACAGGCAGCCCTTTCATGACGCGAATAGCATCCGCAGGCGCTGGCGAATTGAATGTCGAAGAACCTGCGACCAAAACGTCTGCTCCTGCATCTACGAGTTTCGCCCAATTATCGGCTCCAACGCCGCCGTCAATTTCAATCAGAGCGGATGCGCCGCCTTCATATAGCATCGCCCGCATTTCCCGGACCTTTTGATACGTGCGTTCGATGAACTTCTGTCCGCCAAATCCAGGATTCACTGACATCAAGCACACCAAGTCGAACTCCCCAATGACATCCTGCAATAAAGAAACCGGGCTATGCGGATTCAAAGCAACACCTGCTTTCATGCCTTTGGCACGAATGGCCTGAAGCGTGCGATGTAAGTGGGTAGTCGCCTCAATGTGTACCGTTAAAACGTCGGCTCCCAATGCATGAAATGCGTCAATGTAGCGGTCGGGATCTACAATCATGAGGTGCACGTCCAACGGCTTTTGGGCATGTTTCGCGATGGCTTGGACCACAGGCATGCCGAAGCTGATGTTGGGAACGAAGACCCCATCCATGACATCGAGATGAAACCAATCGGCATCCGACGCGTTGACGGTTTCGATATCGCGTTGCAAATTGGCAAAGTCCGCGGCTAAAATGGATGGTGCTAAAAGGTGTCCCATGGTGCAAAGGTCAGGCATTGCATGAATTGATAGACCTTTGTGGTATGGGTGATTTTTCCACATCGTCACGTGACCTTTTGCCTGTCGTGGGATTAACGGGAGGAATCGGCAGCGGAAAAACAACCGTGGCGGGCATTTTCGAAACCATTGGGATTCCTGTATACAACGCAGACGAGCGGGCAAAGACGTTGTACCGTCGGGACGCGGCATTGAGAACCTGGGTAGTGAATCGCTTCGGAGATCGGTGTGGAATCCTCAAAAATGGATTGCTCGTTGACATCAATAGCAATGAGCTCGCGGAAATCGTCTTTTCTGATTCGAATGCATTGGTGGAATTGAATGAAGCCGTTCATCCGGCTGTTCATCGCGATTTTGGCACGTGGCATGTCCACCAGTCCCAGCATTCATATGCCCCTTATGCTATCCGTGAGGCGGCCATTTTGATTGAATCAGGAAGCCATAAAGGATGCGACAAAGTGATTGCTGTGCACGCACCCAAATCCCTTCGACTGGACAGAGCTGCACAACGCATGAACGCCAATCCAGCCCACATCGAAAAACGGATGAACCAGCAGCTTTCCGATGAGGCTCGTGGAAAATATTCGGATTTCATCATCGAAAATGCAGAGGACAATCACTTGCTTCATCAAGTGCTTGAACTGCACGCATCACTTGTAGCCGTGTATACCCCAGAAGACGGGAAAACGCCTTAACTTTCGCTGCATGGTATGGGAAGCATGGCAAATCTGGATTGCGGTCGGACTCGGTCTTATGGTATTCGAAGTTTTCGTCCCTGGCTTCGTCCTGGCTTGTCTAGGTTTGGGAAGCTTTGGAGGAGCCATCGCCGCCTACTTGGACGCCTCGTTCGAAATGCAGTTGATCGTTTCCGCACTAACGGCTTTGGTGGCTTTCATATTCCTCCGTCCTTTTGCCTTAAAAATGGGTTTCTCTGGCAATGAACGTCTGTCCGGTGTCGATGCATTACTGGGCAGGGAGTGCATCGTGACACAAGCCTTTGACGCTGCTACCGGGCTTGGCCGATGCAAGGTCGACGGTGACGATTGGCGCGCAGAACTTCTCGTTCGGGAAGAAGCCGATCGAGCCACATCGGGCCAAATCGTCGTCATCAACAAAGTCGAAAGCAACACCCTTATTGTTTCATTGAAACCTTCTTCGTCATGACGGCTACAACAGTCCTCGCCACGTTATTTTTCCTCTTCGCCACGGTCATCATTGTCAAAGGCGTTCGCATCGTTCGCCAAAGCGAAGCCATGGTAATTGAGCGCTTAGGAAAATACCGAACCACCCTCACGGCCGGAATCAATGTCATCATTCCCATCATCGACCGTCCGCGTGACATCGCGTGGCGTGTCATCGCTGAGCGTCCCAATGGCCAGAAGGTGGTGCAGTACAAATTGAAGGACCGCGTGGACCTGAGGGAGACCGTATTTGATTTCCCTAAGCAGGGTGTCATCACCAAAGACAACGTCGTAACCGAAATCAACGCGTTGATTTACTTTCAGATTACGGATCCCGTGAAAGCGGTGTACGAGATCAACAACCTGCCCAACGCGATTGAGAAATTGACGCAGACCACCTTGCGGAATGTCATTGGAGAATTGGAATTGGATGAATGCTTGACTTCCCGTGACACCATCAACATGAAGTTGCGATCCATCTTGGATGAAGCCACCAACAAGTGGGGTGTTAAAGTGAACCGTGTCGAATTGCAGGACATCAACCCGCCTGTAGACATCAAAGAAGCCATGGAGAAGCAAATGCGCGCTGAGCGCACGCGCCGTGCTCAAATCATTGAGGCTGAAGGAACCAAGCGCGCCGCCATCTTACAAGCTGAGGGGCAAAAGGGCGCAGACATCAACGAAGCTGAAGGTCAAAAGCAGGCCCGCATATTGAAGGCGGAAGGTGAAGCTACCGCCCGATTGGCCGTTGCACAAGCCGAAGCCGAGGCCATTCAGAAAATTGCTGCTGCCGTAGCAGACACCAAAGCCGACCCGACCCAATACTTAATTGCGGTGAAGTACATCGAGACCATTGAAGAAGTGCTGAAAGAAGGAGGGGCCGGAAGCAAAACCGTCTTCATGCCGTACGAAGCAAGCGGATTGATGAGCAGCGTAGGCGGTTTGAAAGAATTGATGAACGCCACCGCTGACTAATTCGCCGAAGCGTGCTTGTTCAAACCCACTTCCCTCGAAAGCTAACCCATACGCGGTACGACCAATACTTGGCCTCGGGGTGGTTTCGAGGGTCCGTCATGCTCTACAAAATGGACCTGTTGTGCATCGATGCACGGGTCTACTCCGTAGTGAACATCCGGATGGACCTGAACAAACACGCACCCAGCAAGTCCCAGCGCAAGATCAAACGCAAAGTAGAATCGCGTTTTACCGTTGCCATTGGGCCTGCCAAGATCAGCCAAAGCCGTCAACGGCTCTACGCCGCTCACAAAACGCGTTTTAAAGGGTTCATCCACGACACGTTGGATGAGTACCTGCATGCCGGATTTCACTCCACTGTCTTTGACACGCAGGAGGTATGTGTCTACGACGGGGATCGCCTCATTGCTGTTTCGTTTTTCGATTTGGGCGATCGTTCCATGGCGTCCCTTCTGGCACTTTACGACGATGCGTACAGTGAATACAGTTTGGGCATGTATACCATGCTCAAAGAAGTGGAATATGGCCAACATACCAACCGAAAGTGGTATTACCCGGGGTACGTGCTAGACCTTCCGTCTGCATTTGATTACAAGTTGAAACTCGGTGAAATGGAATGCTACACGCCGAACAAGCGCTGGGGCAAATACGCCAATTTCAAAAAGGAGCAAAGTGTCGCACACCGCTTACGCACAGCTATGCATCAGCTGGAAAGTGCTCTGAGAGAAGAAAGCATTCCCGCAAGAACATGGTACTATCCCTATTTCAGCATGGGTTACATGCCCCTGTGGAAAGACAGATTCTTGCACCTACCGTGGATTTTTGAACTGGGACACGATTTGGATGGTATGTGCGCAGTCGGGTATTGCGCCGAACGAGATGCCTATGTGCTCGCCCATGTGAATCCTTGTCCGGATGAACAACATTTCATCAACATGGAACAAGCAAGGGAATTTGGTGACCATCAAACCTACCTCGGGCACTTGATGGAATACGGCGTGCCTGTCGCTCAAGGAAGCCTCACTGAGATATTACGCCACATTCAACTCTGGTCATCCCGATCCGATAAAATCCCGCCGGTATGAGATTGTATTCATGGAATGTAAACGGCATACGCGCCGTGGTCAAAAAAGATTTTGGGTCCATTCTTGAATCGTTGAATCCCGACGTACTTGGGCTTCAGGAAACCAAAGCGCAAGACGACCAAGTCCGAGAAGCACTTTTTGGTCTCGAGGGAACAGCTGGATATGAAGTTTATTCCAGCTCAGCCGTCAAAAAAGGATATTCAGGCACCGCCATTCTGACCAAAGTCTCCCCCCTTTCGGTAACCGCTGGCATCGGGGTTGAAGCGCTGGACCAGGAAGGACGTGTGCTGTGTGCTGAATTTGACTCGTTCTTTTTCGTGACCGTGTACACACCCAATTCGTCTTCTGGCCTGAAGCGGCTTCCCTTTCGAAAGGAATGGGACAACGCATTTCTCGCCTACATCCAGAAGCTTGACGCACGCAAACCCGTTGTCGTAACCGGTGACTTGAATGTGGCCCATCAAGCAATTGACCTGGCTCGTCCCGATGCGAACTACAACAAAACCCCTGGTTATACCCAGGAAGAAATTGACGGCATGAGTGCCTTGCTGCAAGGAGCACAGTTGCGCGATTCATGGAGGGATGCCCATCCCAATGAAGTCGGATACTCTTGGTGGAGTTACCGAGGAGGTGCTCGCGAAAAAAACGTGGGCTGGCGGTTGGATTATGTCCTGGTCAGTGATCGATTGAGTTCGCACATTCACAACCCCGCCATTCATAGTACGACCTACGGTTCGGATCACTGTCCGGTTTCAGTTGAGCTTGTCATCTAGCACCATTGGCAAAAAACAAAGCACCACAGATGAGGTCTTGGTGATCAAGTAGGTTTCGCTTTTCTTGATTTGTAGCGTAAAAACAGAACGCATGAGGAGAAAAGCACCAGGGCTGGCCACCCTTCTATTGATGGCCATTACAGAACCGATGCATGCCCAATGTACCGGTGATTTGAACCACGATCAAACCGTAGACCTGCATGACCTGCTCAGTCTGCTCGTGCATTACGGAGATAGTTGCCTTGAAGCACCTGATAGCTATCCGCTTCTGCAGATATCGGAGATTCATTACAACCCCAATTCTGCGCAAGGAAACGACAGCGATTGGGAATTCTTGGAATTGTACAATCCCAACTCGGAGCCCATCGCACTTGAAGGCTGGCGATTGTCCAACGCTGTTGCTATGGTCTTCCAAATCGACGATACCATTCCCTCGCTCGGCTTCTTTACGGTGGCACGAAATTTAGACTCCCTACTGACCGTGCTTCCTGTCAGTGCGCGCTGTGCCCAATGGAACAGCGGCGAAGGCCTCAACAATTCTGGCGAGACCATTGAACTTCGATCACCAGATGACGTGATTCAAATGGCTGTGGCGTATGAGGACAATGACGGCTGGTCTACCGAACCGGACGGGCAAGGACCGAGCCTCGAGTGGTTTGATGTGGGACTTCCCAATGAATCAGCAGATTCCTGGACCTATTCTTTGGTTTTTGGGGGCACACCGGGAATGGCCAATAGTGCTTGGGGACTTTCCGATCCAGAATGAAGTACCGGGGAGTAGGTCAGTGGCTTGGTGGATTCAACTGAATCGCCGAGCCATTGACTTCAACCTCGATGGAATCCCCTTGGAGCAAAGAAACTTCGGTCCCTTCCTTGGTTACAAGCACGTCCATCAAACGATTTCGGAAGTTGATTTTGAACCGGAGGCTTGTCCAAGCTTTGGGAAGCTTTCCGTTGAAACAGGGCACTCCATCCCTGACCTTGAACCCTCCAAAGCCCTCAACTACAGACAACCACGTTCCAGCCATTGAAGTAATATGGAGCCCTTCATGGACCTCCTTGTTGTAGTCATCTAGATCGAGGCGCGACGTCCTGAGGTAGTGCTTATACGCATCGTCCATGCGGTCCAATCGGGAAGCGATGATGGAATGAACACAAGGCGAGAGGCTCGATTCATGGACCGTTTTGGGCTCATAGAAATCGTAATTGGCTTGGTGCGTGCTCAGGTCGAAGTGGTCCCAGAAAAAGTACAACCCTTGCAGTACGTCGGCCTGTTTAATGAAGATCGAGCGCAATATTCGATCCCAACTCCACTTCTGGTTAATAGGCCGCTGTTCATCCGCCAAATCCTCCACCGAAAGTTGCTCCTTATCCATGAAGCCATCCTGTTGCAGGAACACCCCGGTGCCTTCCAACTGAGGCAAGTAGATTTTCTCTGAAATTTCAGTCCACGCTGCAAACGTAGCATCCTCGTCGATGTCGTATTTCGCTGCTAGCTGGGCCCAATCATCCACGTGCTCGGATTTGAGCCAATTCGCAACTTGCAATGCATACCGCATGCACCACGCTGCGAGGTAATTGGTGTACCAATTGTTATTGACGTTGTTCTCGTATTCATTGGGACCGGTCACGCCGAGAATAACATAGGCCTTCTTGGCTTCCGACCATTGCACCCGTTGCTGCCAAAAGCGAGCGACACCGAGCAAGACAGGGAACCCGCAGTTTCTGAGGTAGTTTTGATCGCCCGTGTAATTGACGTAATTCCAAATGGCATACGACATGGCGCCATTTCGGTGAATTTCCTCGAAGGTGATCTCCCATTCGTTGTGGCATTCTTCCCCATTCATCGTCACCATGGGATAGAGCGCAGCACCGTCTGAAAACCCTAATTTTTGTGCGTTTTCGATGGCTTTTTGCAAATGGTTGTAGCGGTAAACCAGCAATTGCCGCGCCACCTTTTCGGGATGACCCGCGAGGAAGAAAGGGATGCAATACGCTTCGGTGTCCCAGTAGCTCGCGCCTCCGTATTTCTCACCAGTGAATCCTTTCGGACCAATGTTCAAACGGGCATCATCGCCGCGGTACGTCTGGTTGAGATGGAATATGTTGAACCGAATCGCTTGTTGGGAGGCCACATCTCCCTCAATTTCGATGTCCGCTTGCTTCCAAATGCGCTCCCAAGCCTCGCCGTGACGATTCACCAGCGATGCCCAGCCAATGGAGGCAGCCGATTCGCTGTGTTCTGACGCCGCAGCAACCAGATCCCCCTCAGCGTGCTGAAGTGTGGTACAAATGCCCACGTATTTTTCCAGGGTAATGGCTTGTCCATTGGTGAGCATGGCCTCAAAACCGATGCCTACCCGAACTTCATCGGCTTGTGCGGCAGATTGTTCAAGCCTGCGTATCGCTGTACCGTCCGTTACGTGCGCAAGGGCAGTCATGGCAAAAGCCGCTCCGAAATGGGTTTTATTCGTTTCTGTTCGGACATAAGCTCGTCCTGGCGCTTGGTGTTTCACATCATGGATGGACCAAAACGCATCATTCCAATTGGAGTCTGCGTTGGTCACCCCTGCATCGAGGTATGGAAGCAGCTCAACCCGATGTCCTTCAGTATGGACAGTGTAACGCAGGCAGCCCAATACAGGATTATGCATCGAGCAAAACCGCTCAGCAATGACGCGAACCGTGGCTCCATTTTGCATCATGCAAGTGAATGAGCGTTTCAACACCCCTTCCCTCATGTCCAACTCCCAGTTGAACTCGTCTACCGACCTTGCCATAGCCAAATCCAATGATTCACCATCGATTTTGACTTCTATACCAATCCAATTTGTAGAATTCAGGACCTTAGCGAAATACTCCGGGTACCCGTTCTTCCACCACCCCACTTTCGTTTTATCCGGGTAGTACACGCCAGCCAAGTAGGATCCTTGCAAGGATTGCCCTGTATATGATTCTTCAAAATTGGCGCGCTGTCCAATCCTTCCGTTCCCAATGGACAGGATGGACTCAAACCCTTGTACCATAGCCGAATCCCAAGCCTTGAGCCCCAATTCCCAGTGGTCTATGGTACCTGTCATGGCGAGTGTTTCCGTGTTACAATAACGCCTTAATCCCCTCCCAAGTCATTCCATCGAATCCAGGAATGACGGCAGCCGATCCCTTGAGTGCATCGGCGCGGCCAATGCCAATTACTGAAAATCCACCTGCATTTGCCGCATCGATACCGGATTGAGCATCTTCGAAAACGAGGCAATGCTCGGGAGCTAGTTCCAAGGCTTTCGCACCCATGACAAACACCTCAGGATCAGGCTTCGAAAGGGTGATGTGGTTGCCATCAACCAGCACGTCGAAGCGGTCAATTAAACTCAACCGCGTAAGAATCATTTCCGCGTTTTTGGAGGAAGAGCCGAGGGCTACTTTTATTCCTTCCTCTTTGAGTTCATCAATCAACTTCACGACACCGGGCAATGCGTCCGCTGGAGTGGTTGCTCCCGCCAATTCCAAATAATGCGTGTTCTTACGATCCATGAGACGCACCTTGGTCCCGGCATCCAAAATCAATCCACCCTTATTCAAGATATACTCCAAGCTGTCTACCCTCGACACCCCTTTGAGAGCCTCATTGTCCTCAGCTGAGAAAGGGATACCGAGCTCGTCAGCGAGTCGCCGCCATGCAACAAAGTGGTGCGAAGCGGTATCCACAATCACACCATCCAAGTCGAATATGCATGCGCGTATCGCCTTCATCGCTCAGGCGTTTAAGATGTATTTCACGTGGTATTCCGCCAATCCGTCGATCGGACGTTTGATGATGTGACCCACCTCGATGCCCTCACGCTCGCAGACGTGGCGAAGCACTGGCTGGAAGTGATAAGCAACGGAACCTACGAAGTGAACGGGAACGTCTTGGTAATTGTCGTAACACTTAACGTGCACGTCAATGAAGGCCTGGAAACCTTCTTCGAGCAAGGAGATGATTTGAGGTACCTCTTGGTGACGTCCGATGAAGGTCATAAAAGATGCCAGAAAAACATTGGCATTCGGCTCTTGGTACACCCGATTAACAATGTCGTCTTTGCTAAAACCAAAAGTGCTCACAAAGTCTTCATCTACTGTGGGGTCAAGTTTGTGGTACAAATGAAGTGCTAGGAGACGCTTACCGAACCAAGACCCACTGGCTTCGTCACCGAGTATGTAAGCCAATGCTGGCACCTTTTCCGAGGTAACAGTTCCGTCAAAATAGCAGGAGTTCGAACCGGTACCAATGATGCACGTTATGGCTGGATCCCCGGCGTATGTGCTGTAAGCTGCACCATCCAAATCGTGACCGACGTGAACATCTGCAGCGGAAAAAACGCGCTCCAACCCTTCCCGTATGATGGCGCATAACGCCTCCGAACTGCTTCCGGCACCATAAAAGTATACCTTGGACACCTGCTCAGCCAGGGCCATGGCTTCTTCGGATTCACGCATTTTCGACTCGACCACGCCGGCGTCATGGAAATAGGGATTGAATCCCATGGTGTGAAATTCAGACAGGGCACTCCCCTCTTCATCAATCACCATCCAGTCGCATTTGGTGGAACCACTATCTGCTATTAAGATTTTCAAAACCGAACCGTTTATTCAAAAAATCACAACCGATCAACCAAATCCGCAACACGAGTCGCGTATCCGGCCTCGTTGTCGTACCAACCAAATACCTTTACCGTCGTGCCCATAGCTTTGGTCAATCCAGCATCGAAAATGCAGCTGTGGGGGTTGCCAACAATATCCACCGAAACAAGCGGGTCGGTCGAGTATTCCAATACGCCTTTCATCTCGCCATTCGCGGCATTCTTCATGGCAGCGTTGACTTCTTCCGCAGTGACTTCCCGTTTCAAAATGGCAGTCAAGTCTGTGACAGATCCCGTTGGTGTGGGAACACGTACCGCGAGCCCGTCCAGCTTACCGGCCAACTGAGGCAGCACCAATCCAACCGCTTTCGCTGCGCCAGTTGAAGTTGGAATCATGCTCAATGCGGCGGCGCGTGCACGGCGCAGGTCTTTGTGCGGTGCGTCTTGAATGCGCTGATCCGCGGTGTAGGCGTGAATGGTCGTAATCAAACCGTGCTCGACACCAAACGCATCATCCAACACTTTGGCCATGGGCGCAAGGCAGTTGGTCGTGCAAGAGGCATTGGAAACGATTCGATCTTCGTCCGACAAGATGTTATCGTTCACTCCCAAGACAACCGTCTTGAGTTCACCCTTGGCGGGTGCAGAGATGACCACCTTGCCTGCACCTGCTTCAATGTGCAATCCGGCCTTTTCTTTGCTGGTGAAAACACCGGTGGATTCGACCACGACATCAATACCCAGCGAGCCCCAAGGCAAATTCGCTGGATCTCTCTCAGCAGAAATATTGATGGTCGCTCCATTCACGACCAAATTCCCGTTCGACACTTCAACTGTACCGCTGAATTTTCCGTGGATGCTATCAAACTTTAGCAGGTGCGCTAGCGTATCAACATCTGTCAAATCGTTAATGGCGACTACGCTTAAATCGCTGCGATCAAGCATTTGGCGAAAGGCCAACCGGCCGATGCGGCCGAAACCGTTTATGGCAATTTTCTTCATAAGAGGGTTAATTCAATTCGGTTAGATGGAAAGTATTTTGGCTATACGGACCTCGTCTTCGAGCGTGGCCGTTTTATTCTGAATGGCTTCTTCAAACGGATAATACACCAGCTGATCATTCACGACCCCGGCCATCACAGTCTTCTTACCGGAGAGCAATCCTTCAACTGCGGCGACGCCCATGCGGGAAGCCAGCACGCGATCCGCACAACTCGGGTCTCCGCCGCGTTGCAGGTGTCCCAGCACCGTGACGCGTGTTTCGTACTTGTTATCAATGGCGTGAACCTTCGTAGCGATTTCAAAGGCCCCTCCTTCCGGGTGACCTTCCGCTACAATGACGATGCTTGATGTCTTATTCGAAGCTTGACCCAGGTTCAGGATGTCGACCAAGTCTTGGATGGACAACCCCGTCTCAGGTGTCATGACGGCTACCGCACCGGTGGCAATGCCCGCGTTCAAGGCTATGAACCCGCTGTCCCGTCCCATGACTTCAACGAAAAACAATCGGTTGTGGCTATCGGCAGTGTCACGGATTTTGTCAACGGCCTCGACCACGGTGTTTGTTGCGGTATCGAAACCTATGGTAAAATCCGTTCCGGACAAGTCATTATCAATGGTTCCGGGTAAGCCGATGATTGGAAAGCCAGTCTCCCGGGCCAACAACATGGCTCCTGTGAACGTGCCGTTTCCTCCAATCACCACCAACGCATCCACGTCATTTTCTAGAAGCGCTTGATGCGCTTTTCGCCGAACTTCTTCTTTTCGAAAAGCCTCACAACGCGCTGATTTTAAAATGGTTCCGCCTCGTCCCAAGATCTTCGCTACGGAACGAACATGCAGTCGCTTGAAGTCCCCATCAATCAATCCTTGATATCCCTGAAACACACCCACTGCTTCACATCCATGGTATACCGCCGTTCGCACTACAGCGCGAATGGCCGCATTCATTCCGGGAGCATCACCTCCAGACGTTAAAACTGCGATTTTCTTCATATCTACCTTGTGATTCGATGTCCCAACGCTTGAAGGAACGGCGGCGAAGTTAACACCGGAAATAACACCATCCCACACTAAGTGTTGAAATTACACTTTTATTCGTGAAAGGCTTTATTGTACTTTTGACACTATGCAACCCAATGAGTCCCTCCACCTTTCTGTTGATTGTGTACTTTTTGGATACGATGATGACGGGCTCAAGGTGCTCTTAATCAATCAAAAAAAAGACACCTATGTCCACGAAAACGGGCAACCCATGTCCCAACTTCCGGGGGACCTCATCCTCATCGAAGAAGGACTGGATGAAGCTGCAGAACGGGTGTTGTTTGAACTCACACAAGTCAACGGAGTGTACTTGAAACAGTTCCATGCCTATGGCGATCCCAACAGGGTGAAAGAACATAAAGACCGAGCATGGCTTCGTTCCGTGCGCACCCAACCTGATCAACGGGTCATCACCGTTGGTTACTTAGGGCTGGTGAGCTTGCATGATCACGATCCTCAACCCGCTTCTTTCGCTGGAGGGGTGAACTGGGTGGACGTCAATGAAGTTGGACCGCTCGCTTTTGATCATAATGCCATTTTGAATGGAGCCATTGAGGCGCTCCAAACGCAATTGGAAAGCCATCACATCAGTTTTGAATTGCTCCCGAAGAAGTTCACGTTGAGTCAGCTGCAAGCGCTCTATGAAACCGTTTTGGACAAAAAATTTGACAAGCGGAATTTCCGGAAAAACGTCAAAAAGATGAGCCACGTGGTGCCACTTGATGAGAAGCAACAGGGTGTCATGCACAAACCTGCCCAGCTGTTCAGTTTCAATCCTGATCAGATTGAACATGATTGAACACAAGCCAAGGTGGGTTGAGGTGTTGATGGTCCTGTGCAGCTTTACTGTTGCAACGGCTCAGGAAGTGGGTGTCAATTGGCATCCATTGGATGGTACTGCTTACCAAAGCGAAGGGCTTCCAGAGGTGCATGTGACGTGCGATCAAATGGGCTGGATCCTGCAACAGGAAAATTGGTATTCCAACATTGAACATCCCGCAACATTCGTGTTCATCAGTCCATTGGGAACAGATACTGTCGAAAACGTAGGATTTCGCCTACGCGGGAACACCTCCCGCGGCGCGCCGAAGAAATCGTACAAGGTGTCTTTCAATGCTTTCGAAGAAGACCAATCTTGGGAGGGGTTGAAAAAAATGAACCTCAACGGTGAACACAATGACCCCAGTGCCATGCGTGCCCGACTTGCTTGGGAGTGCTTGCGTGATGCCGGTGTGCCGGTCTCGAGAAGCACGCACGTGAAGCTCTTTATCAATGGCGAATACTACGGGTTGTACTCCAACACCGAACACATCGATGGCGAATGGCTGGAAAAGCGATTTGACCATGCCCACGGCAACCTGTGGAAGTGCACCTACCCCGCAAACCTGGCCTTCATCAGCAATAACCCCGAAGCCTACAAGTTCACCCCAAGTTGGTCAGACCAGCGCGTTTACGAACTGAAAACCAACAATCTGAATGACGACTACAGCAGCTTAGCCGAGTTCATTGATGTCCTTAACAACACGCCAATGGACGAGTTGCCCTGTGCGCTGGAAGCCATTTTCGATGTCGATGCCTACCTCAAAACAGCGGCTGGTGAAATCCTCTTCGGCCATTGGGACAATTACATTGGGAACAAGAACAACTTTTACTTGTACGAGCGCACCACCGACGGCCGGCTGATGTACATCCCTTATGACATGGACAACACCGCTGGCATTCAGTGGTTTGGTGAATGGACGGACCGCGACATCTACAGCTGGAACTTCGAAAACGACCGAGTCCTGTACACTCGATTGCTTGATGTCGAGGCCTACCGAGATCGACTCACGTGGTACATCCATTGGTGGATGGATACCTATTACACGGCCGAATGGGTTGAGACGCGGGGAACGTGGTTGGTCGATTTGATGAGTCAAGCCATCGATGAGGACACCTACTACCCGTTGAGCTACGGGTTCGATGCGGATGATTTTGAAAATTCCATCACGGAAGCTTGGGGCAGCCACGTGGCGCATTCCTTATTGGACTACGCTAACTCACGGATTTTTTGGGCCGATGTTCAGTCGGATCCTCTGCCTGAAAGTTCCAGCCCGATCGTCCAGTGCTGGGCAGAAGGGCCGGTACGCAATGACACATTGCACATCCAATGCTGGGCACCTGAGCTGACAGCGTCCACAGGATGGATGGTTGAAGCCGAAGTTGAACAGGACGGCAACGTGGAGACTGTTATCCTCGATCCCGCCGGAGGAAACCTACACGGCTATGGCTGGGCTGCTGCCATACCGCTTGAGGGTGCAGAAGAAGTTTTCTGGAGGGCTTCGGCAACCGACCCATCGGGCGCGGTCCAGCACTCGCCTTGCACCTTGGCGCGGGTATGGAACACCATGGCCAACTCCCCACTTCGGATCAATGAGGTTATGCCCATCAACAATGGGTTCGCGACCGATGAAAACGGCAACACTGGCGATTGGGTGGAACTGTTCAACGCAGGAACTGCTCCGTTCAACTGCAATGGATTCTACCTCAGCAATCGGCTGATGGAACCTTGGCGTTGGCCGCTGCCGAGCGTCACCTTGGAACCGGGTCAGCATTTGCTCCTCTGGTGCGACGACAACCCCGATGCCGGCCCAGTGCACGCCAATTTCACCCTGTCCGGGTCGGAGGATGAGGTGTACCTCTCCACCAAGGAGGATGGTGCCTGGCGTACCGTGGATGCCATCGATTGGAACGATGCCGTCGGCGATTTCAGCCTCGGCCGTTCGACCGATGGTGCGCCAAACTGGGTGTGGTTCAACCCCAATTCCTCCAACCCGCCGACACCCAATGCCGCCAACGGAACGACATTGGCTGTCAATGGCCACGGCGCATCCACACCATTGCCAACTGTGTGCAATCAACCGTGCACGGTCGCCCTTCCACAAGGAACACGTGCATCATTGCACAACCTAAACGGACACCTCGTCAAGGAGTCTGCCGGTTCGTCCATTTCAATCAACGGTTATCCAAAAGGTATTTACCTGCTCACTTCAGAAGTCAAAAGAGGCTTGACGACTCAAAAAATTATTTTGCGATGAATACTTTTCACCGATTCCATTGCTGCATTTTCATTTTCTTGGGCATACTGATTCCGGGTGTGCTTCAAAGTCAAGTGGTCTGGACCGAACCCGCTTTCCCAACCGTTGACGACCAAGTCACTCTTTATTACAACAGTGCATTGGGGAACGGTGAATTGCAAGGGGTCATTCCTGTCTATATCCACACCGGGGTCATCACGAGCAATTCGAGCGGACCGAGCGATTGGCAAAATGTTCAGACTGCGTGGGGAACGGCAGACCCGCTCGCCCTCATGGATCCTGAAGGCAACGGCATCCACACCTTTGATTTCAATGGGTTGACCATCAGCGATTATTACCAACTCGACGAAGGGGAAACCGTCGAAAGCCTGGCCATGGTCTTCCGAAACAGCACCGGCTCATTGGTAGGCCGAAATGCCGATGGATCCGATATTTTCTACGAAGTCAGCAGCGGTTCGTTCAGCACTTCATTGCAAACCCCAGAAAACGGATACGCCGTACTCGACTTGGGCGACACCTACACCATTCTCGGACAAGCGAGTGAATCATGCGAGCTCAGTTTGGAAATCAATGGGGAGGTTGTCACCACCGTGACGGGCACGTCCCTTTCGTACGATTTTCAAGCCGACGATGCCGGGCAATTCGACGTCTCCTTGGTGGGAACGACCGATGCAGGCTCCGCTTCGGATGAAGCGAGCATTGCCGTTTTGCCTGAATCCCCCATCACCGGATGGCCACCCGCGGGGTCCGAAGACGGCATTCATTATCCATCAAGCACGAGTACCTTTTTGCAGCTTCACGCACCGGGCAAAGAATTCGTTTTTGTCGTCGGTGACTTCAATGATTGGCAATTGAGCTTCGATTACCTCATGACCCAAACGCCCGATGGCAACAAGCACTGGATCGAAATTGAAGGCCTCGAAGCCGGAACCGAATACCGCTTCCACTACCACATCATGCCGGACGATATGCGCGTGGCCGATCCCTACACGGAAGTGGTGCTCGACCCGTGGAATGACCAATGGATTCCCGAGGCGACGTACCCCAATATGCCGGCGTTCCCCAATATGCTGACGGAAAACACGCCGGTCTCCGTCTTTCAACCCGGGGCGCCTGCCTTTGATTGGTCCGATCAGGAATTTGAGCGACCCGCCAAATCATCATTGGTCATTTACGAATTGCTGGTGCGTGATTTCACGGACGAGCGCAACTACCAGACCATCCTCGACACCCTCGATTACCTCGATCGCTTGGGCATCAACGCAATCGAATTCATGCCTGTCAATGAATTCAATGGCAACGACAGCTGGGGATACAACCCCACATTTTATTTGGCCTTGGACAAAGCGTACGGTGACAAATCGGCGTTTAAAGCATTGGTCAATGCCTGCCACGAGCGCGGGATTGCTGTGCTTCTTGACGTCGTGCTCAACCACGCCGATTACCCGAATCCATTTTTGAAAATGTACTGGAATGCTGCTTCCTTTCAACCTGCGGAGAACAACCCCTGGTTCAACGAAATATCGCCCAGTCCGGAGACGTGGTTCTTCGATTGGAACCACGACAGTCCAGCCACAAAGTATTTCATGAAACGAGCATTGAAGTACTGGGTAGACGAATACCACATTGACGGCTACCGCCTCGACTTTTCCAAAGGCATGACCCAAACTCCTGGCAACGTTTGGGGCTATGACCAAGCCCGCATCAACTTGCTCAATGAATACGCCAACCACCTCTGGCAGGACGAATCCCACATCTACATGATCCTGGAACACTGGGTGGATTTGTCCGAGAACCAAACCCTGGTCAACGACGAGTTCATGGTGTGGGCCAATGTGACGCACGATTACAACGAGGCCTCCATGGGGTACCCTTCTGATTTTGGCTGGGCGAGCTACCAAAACCAAAGCATGTCCAATCCCGGGGTCATCTCCTACCCTGAAAGCCATGACGAAGAGCGGTTGATGTACAAAGCCCTGCAATACGGCAACGGCGAAGGATCGTACCAAGTAACCGATCTCAATACGGCCCTGGCGCGCCAAGAAGCGATTCAATGCTTCAACATCCTATTGCCCGGACCGAAGATGCTCTGGCAATTCGAAGAGCTCGGGTACGATTACAGCATCAATACATGCAGCGATGGCGTGACCATCAGCGAGGATTGCCGGACCACAGCTAAACCGGTGCGTTGGGATTACCGTGACAACCCCAATCGATACCGCATCCACGAAGTCATTGCCGGTCTGTGCCAGCTCAAAATGGACTACCCCGACCCCTTCCAAGGTACCAATTACAACTGGGATGTGGGAGGCTATGGCAAGCGCTTGCACCTCAACGGCAACACCATGGACGCCGTGGTGGTCGCGAATTTCCGTGTCAGCGAGTTGAGCATGATCCCCGGATTCCAGCATACAGGAACCTGGTACGACTACTTCACAGGCGAAGCCATGGAAGTGACGGATGTGAGTGCATTCATGTCATTCGCTCCAGGCGAATACCACGTGTACGTCGATCAACCGGTCAACTTCCCTTCCACTATCCCTGAGACCACCCTTAGTCGGTTCGATGCCGTGGCGTTTCCCAATCCCGCGGCAGGAACCTTTGCCATTGAATTCCCCGAGCAGGTGGACATGACCTCGCTTCAAATTTTTGATCTGAACGGCCGGGATGTAACACCTGGAATCAGCGCGACGGTGCAGCAACAGGAAAACGTTATTCAATTCGTTAACAACTCCTTATCGCAAGGCGTGTACACCGTACGGGTACTTTCCCAAACGCAACTATTCACCGCCCGCGTGGTGCTTTCCAATAGCCGTTGACAAGTCGCAAGACACTTCGTGTTGAAAATACACCTACTAGACCTTACCTTCGACCCACTAAATCATTTCTGATGACCAGATTCACCCTTACGCTGTTCGCCACCCTTGGCATGTATTGCGCACTGCAAGCGCAATCCCTGCGCGGTACGATCTCAGATGCCCAAGGCAATCCGCTGCCTGGAGCATCGGTTGTTGCCGACGGTACCAATGGGCAATTCACAGACGCCGATGGCGCGTATGTCTTGAGCCTATCACCCGGCGCCCATACGGTCCAATTCTCCTACATTGGCTACATCAGCCAAACCAAGGAGGTGACCATGGGAACTGAAGACATGACCCTCAACGTTTCCCTCGCCGACGACGCTGTTTTGATCGAGGACGTCGTCGTAGTGGGCTATGGCGTTCAACGGAAAAAGGAGGTCACCGGCAGCATCGTCAAAGTCACTTCGAAGCAAATCACTGGGGTCCAGACCCCATCGTTTGAAGCGGCCCTCCAAGGACAAGCAGCAGGCGTACAAGTAAGCCAATCATCCGGCGTGGCCGGAGCACCATCCCTCATCCGTGTTCGCGGAGTGGCATCGGTTTCCGCTGCGGGTGACCCGCTCTACGTTGTTGATGGCATCCCCATCACCCAAGAGTACTTTTTGCGTGGTAACAGCGGCGCTCTGAACAACAACCCGCTCGCCGCCATCAACCCAAATGATATCGAATCCGTTGAAATTCTAAAGGATGCCGCAGCGACGGGCATCTACGGATCCCGTGGCGCCAACGGCGTCATCCTCATCACCACCAAGCGCGGAAAGAAGGGAACGTCATTCGAATTCAGCACACGCGCTGGCATCGGCACCGCTGCTACCCGTCCGAACATGATGGATACGGAGACGTACTTGGCTCTGCGCCAGGAAGCATGGGAAAACGACGGCGGGACTGGATACGTTTGGTTGCCGAACATGACTTCTGCGGCCGATGACCCCGCTACCCGCCGTGAAGCCTACCTCCGGGCTATGGAAACAAACACCGATTGGGTGGACCAGACCATTGGCGTTGGCAACAAGAATGCAGTGAATTTTGGCGTTCGACAAGGCGGCGAGCGCTACAACTTGTACGCAGGGGTATCGAAGGACAACAACCAGAGCTACCTCCTCGGGAACAGCTACGACCGCACCAGCGGCCGAGTCAACCTCGACTGGAGTCCTTCGAACAAAGTGAAAGTCCTCCTCAGTTCCTCATTGAGCCGAGGCGAAAACAACCGCATCGATGCAGCGTGGTCAGGCGGTTTAGGTGATGCCATGTCCAATGCCCTTCCCTATTATCCTGTCCGCTACGACGAGGATGTCTACGATGCCAACGGCAACATCGAGCACGAAGCCGGTGAGTACTTCTTGTGGTTCGATGAGTGGGGCGGGACGAAAAATCCCGTTGCCGTTCGCGAATTGAAGAAATGGAAAACGACGGAAGACCGTTCCATCAGCAACGCGCAATTGATCTACTCGCCCGTTGCCAACTTGAACTTGAAAGTCAGCGGCGGATTTGACTACCTCCACTTGCGCGAAGACGTCTTCAATCCCGGTGCCCTGTCCATCACAACAGAACTCGGCAGCGCCAATCGGTACGCGAACTACGTCTTGAACTGGAATTACAGTGCGACTGCAGACTACCGCTGGGAGCTAGATGATACACAAGCGTTCAACTTCTTGGTGGGCAGTGAATTCCAACGCACCGACAACTACGGCTACAGCCTTTTCTACGGTCAAGTAGAAGGTCCCATCTTTGAAAACGACTCCTTGTCCGAAGATGCGGCCAACGTCAACACGACCGTGAACTTGCCCTCTCAACACAGCTTCCTTTCGTACTTCGGACGTTTAAATTACACGCTGAAAGACCGCTACTTCTTCCAAGCAACGGCACGTGTGGATGGCAGTTCACGTTTCGGACGCGAGAGCCGTTACGGTTTCTTCCCATCGCTGTCAGCCGGATGGGTCGTATCCGACGAAGATTGGTTCAACAGCAAGCGCGTCAGCTTCTTGAAAGTACGATCGAGCATTGGTTACACAGGGAACGCGGCGCTACCTGATTACGCACGTTTCGGAACCTACTCAGCAGCGAACAACGGTATTACGTACGCTGCTGACTCCATCCTCTTCCCCATCCAACCGGAAAATCCAACCCTGCGCTGGGAAACGTCCCGCACGGTAGATGCTAGTGTGGAAGCGGGGCTGTTGGACGACCGAATCACCACCGAGTTGGCGTTCTATCACAAGTATTCCACCGATGTATTGATGAACGTGAGCACGCCGGCCAGCACCGGTTTCACCAATTTCTGGGACAACGTGGGCACCATCTTGAACCGCGGCGTGGAACTCTCCATCAAGTCGCGCAACCTCATTGGCAAGTTCCAATGGACCACCGACCTGAATGTGGCACGCAACTACAATGAGTTGGTGGACATCGGAAACTACACGCCAGACGCCGTGAGCGGCGGAACCAATGACTCCCGGGTCATTGTAGGCCGTCCTGTCGGCTCGTTCTTCCTTGTTGAACACAGCCATGTAGATCCGGAAACGGGTCTCCCGGTTTACCTCGACTTGGAAGGCAACGAAACGTATGACTACAACAACGACATCCGCAAGTACGTCGGTGATGGCTTGCCAGACCTTATTGGCGGCATCAACAATACCTTCCGCTACGGCAATTGGGACTTGAGCGCCTTGGCAACCTTCAGCGTCGGAGCCAAGATCTTCGACTCCTCCGCAAAGCGCCAATTGGGCGTTGTGACCGGTTGGAATATGCGCGACGAAAAACTGGACCGCTGGCGTCAACCAGGCGACATCGCCACGTACCCACGTCTCACATTGGATGAAACCACGTACAGCTTGCCTTCCGGCTTTCCTTGGTGGAACACCAGCTTGTTCATCTTCGATGCGTCGTACTTACGCCTACGCAATGTGACCTTGGGCTACAACGTGCCCCTCGGCAAAGACAGCGGCTTGCAGAATTGTCGAATCGCGCTGAACGCGACCAACGTCTTCACCATCACCAACTTCCCAGGCTTGGATCCGGAGGTCGTTCGTGACTTTGAAAACGCTCAGGATCGAAACATGAGCCCGAACGTCACCTACCTGACGCCGCCTCAAGAGCGCGCATTCACCCTTTCCATTTCCACCAACTTCTAATCGGCAACCATGAACATCAAACACCTCCTTCTTTTTGCCGGATTGGCCGCTGGGTTAACCTCATGCGACCACTTGCTCGAATTTGAACCCGGGGATGTCATCCTTGCGGAAGACGCCATCCAAGACGCGGAAGACCTCCAGCGCTTGTTGGTGAGCAACTACGATGTCGTCGCCAACCTCTACGGCGGACGGGTCCAGATTGTCAATGAATTGCGCGGCCCCAATTTTGGGCAACCCGACAACAGCTTGGATTTCACGGCTGTTTACAACCGCGAGACGACGTTCTTCACGGGCATCAATGGCGGCATTTACACGGATTTCTACTACGCGATTTACCGATCGAATGTGGTCATCAAGAATTTCGACATTGTCGAAAACCTCGACGAAGCCGAACGAACGCGCTTGGAGGCCGAAGCCCGGTTCATTCGGGCCATCTGCCATTGGGGAGCCGTCAAAATGTTTGCCCGGCCCTACGGCTATACGGCAGACAATAGCCATCCCGGCGTGCCTTTGCGGATTGCACCGAGTCAGGATCCGTTGCCACGTGCGAGCGTCGGCGACGTCTACACTCAAATCGTCGAAGACTTGACTTTCGCAGCCGACTACTTGCCGGTGGAAAACGGCGTTTACGCAACACAAGACGCCGCTCGTGCCTACCTCGCCCAGGTTCACTTCCTCATGGGCAATTACACGGAAGCCGCGAACTTCGCCAGCGACGTCATCAATTCCGGGCGCTACACGCTTGATGAAGACCTCGATCGCTTTGAAACCGATATCATCAACACCGAAACGGTGTTCGGCATCGTCAGCATGCCCAATGACTTCCGCAGCTCTTGGTTCCGCGACAACCTTCGTTCGGACAACAACCCCAGTCCGCAATTGGCCTTCAGCGAAGACTTCGCCTTCTTCATGAGCCTCTCGGGCGGCGGTGACGGACGATCAGCCTGGTTGACGGCGGGTACACGAGCGCTCATCAACCGATTCAATGAAAAAGAATACTTCAATGTACCGCTCGCACACTTGACGTTGATGCACCTGATCCGTGCGGAAGCCTATGGGGAATTGAACACGGATTTGGCCACGGCCATTGCCGACATCAATGCCATCCGTGCACGCGCTTTTGGCGCTGGGAACAACGACTTGAGTGAATCGGCTACTGCGCAAGAAGTGATTGATGCTGCTCGCGACGAATTCCGCAAAGAGACCGCCTGTGAAGGGCTCTGGACCGACCAGCTGCTGCGACGTGGCGCCATGGGCGAAGACATCACGATTCGCGATGCCGCATGGGATTGCCCGGGCATGTCCTTGCAGTTTTCCAATACCGAGTCCACCGTCCAAGGCTTTGAGTTGAACGAAGAAGGCGGTTGCCTCTAATCCAATTACCGAATGAACAAGAACACCACATACACTGCATTGAGCTCCGTGCTGACATTGGCCGTCGTGGCCATGGCCTTCAATGCGTGCAAGCCCGAATCCACTGGCGAATTGGGTGAGCCGTTCGACAAGGTTGCCGGGATGACGGGCACCTGGGAACTCAACAGCTTTACCCAACAGGACTTGAACAGCCCGGTCAAGGAAACCCGAGACCTCAGCGCTTTCTACATTGACGGTACCGTGACGCCGCTCCAGTTGACCTTCAACGCCGACCGCACCTACTCCATTGCATTGGAGATGGGCAAGAATTATTTCGGCGAAGGCGGCACGTGGGGTTTCGATGATGACCTTTATCCCACCTACCTTGAGCTCTTCTCAGCCACTGATACCTTGGTTTACAACCTCGGCGGCATGGTTCGCGAGTTTGACCAACAACTCGCCATCGAGTACCGACGGGATTGCGGCGGAACAGCCACCAACATTTACACCTTTGAATTCAATCGCCTGAACTGATGAAGAAGATCTTATTCTCCCTGCTCGCCTTTGCCTGCATGCACGCAACGGCCCATGCTCAAAAAGCGTATGTTCTTCCATCTCCGACCGATGCCAATTCAGAGCTGACGTTGTTCATCGACATGAACCAAAGTGAAGATGGCATACAAAACAACGGACTCTCCGCCATTCTGGACGCTTTCCCGGATACGACGGTTTACCTCTGGACTTGGAACCCCTCCGGTCCTGCAGCCGGCAATGGCGATTGGGACAACAGCGCAGATCACCAAGTCATGACCAAAGTGGGTCCCAAGTTGTACTCCATGACCTTTGTTCCAACGGAATACTACGGCGTCGACGGACCACAGCTGTTCTCCCGCGGCATTTCGTGCCTGGCCAAGCTTAAAAACGGATACCCCGTCGATGGATTCAACTTTGAGGCTAAATCGGAAGACATGCACGTGGACATCATTCCAAAACTGTGTGCTGCGCGCATCTGCGTGTTCCCCGAATTGCGGGAGCCCGATGATTTCTTGACCATTACCTATGACAACACCAAAGAGGTCCTTTACGAAGGATTGCAAAACATGGGCGATGACGATTGCTACATCTACTTACTGGGCAAAGTCGACGCCTTCACGAGTTACGAATATGCCCCGGAAACCGATGTGTACGCGTACCCTGAATTGAAATTGACCTCCATTGGAGAAGGAAAATTCAGAACCACCATGATTCCGGAGGACCTGTTTGCGGGAATCCTGAGCGAAGGAGAGTCTTTGTCCGAAATTTGGTATTACATCGTCCGTGAAGGATTTACCTACCCTCCCGGACCACCCCCTTTCGAAATCATCTCATTGCTCGATTGCGAATAAGCATTTCATCGCCACATGACTCGAATCCAACTCCCATTGAAAAGCCATGCCTCCGCATGGCTTTTTGCTGCGCTAGTCGGCACACTTTGGTTCGGCTGCACTTCTGCGCCTTCGCCCCAATCAGTCGCTAGACCCTTGACGCCCATTCAAATGAATGCGGATACCACCACGCTCTATTTGAGTGACTTCGCCAGCATTCTCCCGGTCATCGACTCCGTTAAATGGGAAAATGGCACGTTGCTGCCCATTTCCGAACTGGGCGAAGATCGCGTGGTCCAGTTGACCGAACAACCACGCCGACAGCTTGGCTTTCTCCAATTGTGGTCAGGAGGTGGACACACGGAAGTCCCCGTTTTCAAAACCACCAAAGAACCGGTTGAACTCATGCTCCTCGACTACCAGGCACACGAGTCAGTTCAAGTCATCGGAAGTTTCACCAATTGGCAAGCGAACCCAATCGAAATGGACGGAAGCCAAGGCTATCACAGAGTGGAACTGATGCTCGATAAAGGAACCCACCTGTACCAATTGGTCATTGATGGTGTGGAGCAACCGGACCCCTCTCATCTGAACCGGGTCCCCAACGGATTTGGCGGATTCAACTCCATGCTTCAAGTGGGTTCAGACGAATCCCCACTTCCGATGAAGCTGGAATACATTCCAAGCGTGCCCGCTGGGAACGTTCAGCAAGCCGCTGGTTTCTTGGGACGCACTGCACCCAACGCACACTTCTACGCATGGTGGAACAATGAAATCTACGGGTTCGGCCAAACGGATTCGACCGGGTTGTTTTCATTGGGCATCCCAGCAGCCGCATACGCTCAAGAGCGATCCTTTGTACGCATTTGGACTTCCACCGAATCCAACAAGAGTCAGTCCCAACTCATCCCCCTGCAAGCAGGCGAACCCATCACCCAGACGAGCCAGCTCAACCGACACGACTGGCACGCCATGGTTATGTATTTCTTGATGGTTGATCGATTCAAAAATGGCGATACCGCGAATGACTGGGCATGCGAAGATCCCGGCATTCGACCTGAAGCCAACCACTACGGAGGAGATTTCGCCGGCATCGCTTCATCGCTGGATTACATCCAGGACCTCGGCGCCAACACCATCTGGGTCAGCCCCATCACCCCGAACCCCGACGGTGCCTGGGGCTACTGGTCTGACCCCAATACGGACGTCACGAGCAAATTCAGTGGCTACCACGGCTACTGGCCCATCGCTTCGACCGGAACCGACCGCCGGTTTGGAACGATGGAAGAATTCAATGCCTTGGTCGAAGCCATTCACGAAAGGGACCAAAACATTTTAGTCGATTACGTTGCCAACCACGTGCACGAAGAACATCCCGTTTACAAAGAACACCCCGATTGGGTCACCAACCTGTACTTGCCCGATGGCTCGTTGAATACTCAATTGTGGGACGAACAGCGCTTGACCACATGGTTTGACACCTTCATGCCCACGTTGGACTTGGAACGACCGGAGGTCTACCAAACCATGACCGACAGCGCGGTGTGGTGGGTGGAAAACACCAACATCGACGGCTTCCGACACGATGCGACCAAACACATCCCCGAGGTGTTCTGGAGAACGCTAACCCAAAAAGTGCGCAGCAAGCAGCAGCAACCTATGTTCCAAATCGGCGAGACATACGGCGCTCCTGAGTTGATTCGCAGCTACCTCTCGAATGGCATGTTGGATGCCCAGTTTGATTTCAACCTCTACGACGCCTTGGTCGCGGCCTTTACCGCTGAAACAGCCAATTTGTCGGCATTGATTGCGGTGGCCAACCAAAGCTTAGACACATACGGTGCCCACCACCTCATGGGCAACATTACGGGCAACCAAGACCGCCCCCGTTTCACATCCCTAGCTGACGGGGCACTCGATCCGTCGGAAGACACCAAATTCGCTGGATGGACCCGTGAAATTGAACACCAGGGCAACGTTGGGTACCGAAAAATGAGCTGGCTCATGGCCTTTTTGATGTCGAGCCCTGGCATTCCCTGCATCTATTACGGCGATGAAATTGCAGACGTAGGAGGCAATGATCCTGATAACCGCCGCATGATGCGTTTTGACGAATGGACCGACGAGGAAAAGTGGATGCACCAATGGACCAAAAATTGGATAACCCTTCGAAATAGAAGAATGAGCATGATGTACGGCCAAACAGCCTATTCTGAATTGGCACATGGTCTGCTCGCTATTCACCGTAGCTACCTCGACGAAAACACGTGGGTGCTGATCAACACAACCGGACAGCCGTACAACCTTTCGGTTGAGACAGGAGAACCTCTTCACCCATTGCTCGGCACATTGGAATCGGTCCCTTCAGGTGGCTTCGCCATTAAACCCTGGGGAGCTGCCGCTTTTGATGTTCGCCCGCAAGTGCGCAGGTTCCCCTGATACCAGGCTCATTCCTCCCCCACGTAATCGTCGAGAATGTAGCGCCATTGCATGGTCCATTCGCCGTCACCGAGGTTGTACTGCTTCGTCAACCGCAATTGACCAGGCAGGCGTTCCAGGCGCAATCGTTCGATCGCTGCAGCGCCAGCGACCGTCCCCCCTCTGGTGAGGTTCACCGCGAGGCCCTTCGGTGAAGCAAACCATTGGCTCTCGGCACGCTGTCCATCTGAAATGGCGGTAACATCGAGGGTGCCAGCAGCGTCATTCCACGACCACATTTGTGCTTCCTTCACAATGCCCGAAGCGGCTTCTCGTGCGAACTGAAGCACGAAACCATCTTCGGCGCCACTGCGTTTGCCATCCAAACGTGCATCCACAGTAGTCATGACATCGTCTTCTCCTGACGGCATCTCAAAACGACCAACATACGAGCCTTCCAATGCAAACATCCAGTCGGGGGCTTGGGCCGAAGAAATCGAAGGGAATAGCATTGCAGCCAAAACGAAAAATGCAAGGGCGAACCAACGGTGGAACTCAATCATCATCAAGAAAGGTTTGTGGCTTAAATTTCGGTCATGAAATTGAAACCTGCACTCCTCAGTGTCTTTGGCTTTTTAGCCATGACTGCCACCGGCCAGCCAACCTGGGAAATCGGCAATACGACGTTGACGGAATACGACCTGGTCACCGGCATGCAAATCCCTTGGGAAATCCTGTGGGGGCCCGACGACCACCTGTGGATGACCTCCCGTAAAGGCGAGGTCCTGCGCATCGATCCCACGACCGGTGACTACACCACCGTGTTGGAGAAAAACGTCATGAACAGTGGAAACGGTGAACCGGGAATGCTGGGAATGGTCATGCATCCCGACTGGGAAACGTCGCCTAAAGTTTATGTGGTCTACTGCGCTGGAAGCTCCTGGAATGGCCAAGAATACCTCAGTGTTTTCGATTGG
Source organism: bacterium (assembly GCA_029979565.1). Classification (GTDB taxonomy): domain Bacteria; phylum Bacteroidota; class Bacteroidia; order Flavobacteriales_D; family Sanyastnellaceae; genus UA16. The sequence goes on along the minus strand of JAPOHG010000002.1, from coordinate 117,096 downwards.
AATGGAACCGAGCTGGTCAATGAAGAATTCCTGCTCACCCTTGATGCAGGAGGCATTCACAACGGCAGCCGGCTCCTCGTCTTGCCGGACAATACACTCCTGATGACGGCCGGAGATGTGGGAGCATCAGGACTTTCCCAATCGATGAATTCCCTTCAGGGTAAGACCTTGCGTTTGAACTTGGACGGCAGCATTCCCGAAGACAACCCCTTCCCCGACTCGTACATCTACACCTTGGGCAACCGCAACAGCCAAGGATTGGCATTGGGGCCGAATGGCATCATCTACGCGAGCGAACACGGGCAAAATTCCAATGATGAATTCAACATCATCGAAGCCGGGGGCAATTACGGCTGGCCACAGGTGGAAGGATTTTGCAACACGCCAGCCGAGCAAGATTTCTGCGTGGAGAACAACGTGGTTGAACCCCTCAAAGCATGGACACCGTGCATCGCCGTCAATGGCATCGAATACTACAACCACGAAGCCATTCCGGAATGGCAGCACAGCGTCTTGCTTTCAGTGCTTGGGGGATTGGGAGCGCAATACGAGCGCTTGAGCGTTCTTCACCTTTCGGAAGATGGATTGAGTGTCACCAGTGAAGACCAGTTCTTTTCGAGCTTCAACCAGCGCATCCGCGACGTAGCCATCAATCCCTACACGGGATCGGTCTACGTGGCGTTTAATGGTCCCTCTTACCCCGGGAGCGGCCCCAACATCATCAAAGAATTCCGAAATGAGGCCTTCGCGTCCACCGTATCGGAGCGACCAGATGAATTGAGACCGGTAGCGTTCCCCAATCCTTGTACAGACCGCATTCAGTTCGCATGGAATCATGATGTACACAATGCGGAGTACACGGTGTATTCATTCACCGGTGAAGCGGTGGCCCAAGGACGAGTAAGCAACAGCCCATTGACGCTTGAAACCGAGGGATGGTCTGATGGATCGTACTTCATCGCCTTGACCCATGCGCAGGGCACCCGAACGGCATCCTTTCAAGTCGTCCATGCGGAATGAATCGACCACTGGTCCTCATCGCCGGTTTTGCATTCCTGACCATCCCATTTGTCGCAGAAACGCAAACGAATAAACTCGTCGATACGACGTCGGTGCAGCCGGCTGAAGTGCTTGCTCTTCGCATCCCATCAACCAAAGCACGGACTGCCGCGAATGTGGCCGTTCTTCAAGCGTCAGATCTTCAAAATGGTCATTCTCCTGACCTGCAGGACGCACTGAATTCTGTTCCAGGAGTCTACATGGAAACGCGAGGAACCGGTGGCTCTCGTAGACTCCAAATGCGAAGCAGCGGGCTACGTTCTCCCTATGGCGTGCGCAACGTTCTTTTGCTCATGGATGGCTTTGTGCTTACGAATGCCAGTGGAAACAGTCCGTTGGAACTCTGTAATCCGCAATGGCTTCATCGATTGGAAGTGGTCAAAGGACCCGTTGGCGCACTTTACGGAAATGCGTACGGAGGAGCCCTCATCGGTACGAGCTTGCCCTCGTTTCACAACCTGAAAAACGAGACCAATGGTTATGCTGTGCTGCGCAGTCCGGGTGCCGGAGCTGCAGGTGGCGGGTCCCAAGAATCCGGATTTTCGCATACGCAGAAGCTTGACAATCGTGGCGACAACGCACTGCACGTTCGGATGTTTTGGAATGAATCGCCTGGCTACCGTCAACAAGAGCACAACCGCAAAAACCAAGCTGAAGCGCAATGGATTCACAACGGTAGACCCGGCGTGGAACAGCGAACCTGGCTTGGATGGATGGATGCTGAATGGGGGCTTCCCGGCGGATTAAATGAGAGCGATGCCTTGCTGAACCCCACCGAAGGCCCAGGTGCGCCCTACGATGCACACGTCAACAGAAAACGATCTTGGGCAGGTTGGAGTCGAACGTCCCAATTCGAGCGCAGCCGCAACGGAATGTGGCTGTATGGGCAACATTCAAAGAAATCCAATCCCTTTGGCACATCCCCCTTTTTCAATGGCTTCAAAAAGGAAAACGAGGACTTCGTCTCAATGCGCTTGTGGAGAGCGCAATCCAAGGCGGTGGGTACCCAAGGCAAACTCACGCTCGACCAATCTTTCATCCTGCGTTATGAATGGTTGACCCTCGACGAGCAGGACAATGCATACGCCTCCGACGCATTGCGGTATGCCCTTGAATCGTTTACGCAAAGCCACTGGGCGGGCATTGGCACCCGTTTCGAGTGGAAGGACAAGTGGCAAATCGATGCACAGCTTGCAGCTGAGAACTTCAATCGATCCACAGATGGAATCCGCCGAATCATTGGAGACAGCACAGGAATCTACGCCGAATCATACACGGCCTTCGAATGGCTTCCATTTCTTCAAGTCGCCTACCAGTCCACGCCGAAACTTCGTGTTTTTGCCCAATGGGGAACCGGAGGAAGCCATCCAACCTCATTCGAATTGATTGACCCCGAGGGATACCAACCCTACAATTTGCAATCGGAGCAAGCGCAGGCCCTCGAAATTGGCGCAACATGGTCCCATGTGACTGAATCGTCCACATTGGATTGTTCCATACAAGCGTATCATCAACGCGTTATTGGAGCCATTGCACAAGTACCCGGTCCAACGGATGGGATTTTTATGGACAATGTGGAAGGCCTGCGAATGGCTGGTGTGGAAGCTTCCACTCAAATGCTTTACATGATTGCTCATCAGGCTACGTTTCTTTTCAACGGCTGGTTGAACATCAACCGTCACGCTTTCGACCCGTTTGCAGATGTGGTCCCAGGAACGCCGCTTCACAGCGCAGGAACTGCGGGAGCGCTGTCCCACGGCGCATGGACTTGGAGGTGGCAATACCACTGGTTTGACCGCATCAAATTGCACAATAGCAGAGACGATTGGGCCGCATCACAGCACCGACTCAATGCTTCAATAGAACGCGCCCGTGGTGCACATACCGTTCAAGTTGGTGTTCGGAACGTTCTCGATGCCAACTTCTCTGGATGGTTGCAAACAAACGCCTTCGGTGGGAGGTATTTCAATCCTGCTCCCCCACGCAGCATTTGGATCTCCTGGCGATGGAAGCTTATTGAATGATTTCAATCTCCGTGCGGCGGTTTTGTGCGCGTCCTTCCGATGTTTCGTTGGTGGCTATGGGTTGAGACATGCCGTAACCGATCGTTTCCATCCTGCTTGGATCAATCCCCAAGTCTTCCAAAAAACGGGCAACAGCCATTGCACGATTTTCACTGAGTACCTGGTTGCGCTCGGCACTTCCCTCCCCATCTGTGTGGCCGGCGATGCGAATGCGCAGATTGGTCCCATTGAGGGTCCTCGCAAGCTGTTCCAAATCCGGCTGAAAACTGGCATCAAGCGCTGCAGAAGAACGCTCGAAGCGGACGTCATTGAGCACCAGTACCGTTCCAACTTGAAGACGCTGCAGCGCAATGGACACAAAAGGGTCTTGTCCTTCTGCGGGTTCGAGGGTTTTCGAATAAGAACCGTATCCCGGCTCATCAATCTGTAAGATCACCCGCTCAGTTACAGGAAAGGTCAGGGTAAAACCGCCATCCACTGAGGAGCTGGTTTGCTGACCAATCGTATTTCCAAATCGGTCCAAAACCTGAACGGATGCACGGATGGGTCGTTTGGAGGTCGCATCCAGAACCTCACCGCTCCAGAGCACTACCGATTCAGCTGTGGCATGTCCGGGCAACTCAAATTGCCATAGATCCAAATTCCCCGGTACTTCTCGATCGGTCGCGAACAAAGCGGTTTTTCCATCCGGAAATACTTGCAGACTGTTTTCATCGCCACTTGAATTAATGGGGAATCCGAGGTTCTCCGCTTTTGACCAAGATCCGTCCGGTTGCCGCCTTGAAACGAAAAGGTCCAGCCCTCCCATTCCAGCGTGTCCGTTGGATGCAAAATACAGTGTCTTGCCGTCGCTGTGAAGCACCGGGTTTTCTTCACGCCCATCCGTGTTGATGGTTTTCGGAAGTCGAGCAGGACGACTCCATGAATTGTCTGATTGGCGCTCAGACTGGTAGATGTCCTGAATCACCCGACCGTCTTGGTTCCTGTAGGCGCGAACAAAAAACAACCAACGTCCATCGGAACTGAGCGAAGGCTGGCTTTCCCACGCCTTGCTGTTGAGGTCAACGATGTTTATCTCCCGTCTAAACCGACCTTCGGAAACGTCAAAATCAGCATAAAACAAATCGCAACTGCCTTCTCCTGTTCGTCTGCCGTATGCCCCATCCAAGCCGTCACAAGCGGTGAAAATGAGCTGCCGACCGTCCCCCCTTACCGTTGGGGCTCCTTCATTTCCCGGGGTGTTGATCTCCACAAGTTCCCGGAACACATTCCAAGTCCCATCATCCGATAGCCTGGCCTCGTAAAAGTCTTCTTGTCCTGTCATACGAGCATCCCCTCCAATTTGACGGGTGAAAATCATGCGATCACCCGTCGCATACAATGCTGGGTAATATTCTGGTGCATCGCTGTTGAGCGTTCCCGCTAGCGGCGCTGGATTCAATTCCATGGGTTGCTTCACCGCGTCAGCGGCAAAACGAATGCATGCCTCGAGCAAAGAATCCGTGATTACGCCTCCTTCAACCACAGCAAGTGCTGCCTCATAGGACCCAGCACGAAATTCTAGTCGAGCAAGTTTTTCCCGCCATTTACGCAGCAATTCGCCGTTGGACGCTATGGCTTGATTCAGGGCATGGGCCGCGGGAACCCATTCTGATTGACCCTCGTGCAATTGGCTTTTGAGCATCCAAGCATCCGCGCAGGTCGGCGCGTCCCTTAACGCCGCATTGACCGCTTCAAATGCACCTCGCACATCCCGTTTCATGTACTTTTCAATTGCATCATCCAATTGCCGTTGGGCGCGTTTGGGAATCTTTGTTTGCGCGACGGCCCCAAAACCGTGTGCCAAGAAAAGGATCAAAGGCACCAACCATCGCATGTGTTTCACAAGATGAAATGCAATGGATTTGTGGGCAGATTGGTCCTTGTACATGTTCCGAAAATAGGCTTCCTTGCACCAAACCAAACACCATGCCGAAGGACACCGTTCACATTGGGTTGTTATCGGATACGCACAGCCATTGGGACGAGCGCATGACACATCATTTGTCAGGTTGCGACGAGATTTGGCACGCCGGTGACGTTGGGAGCCTGTCTGTTCTGGATGCCATGCAGCAACTCAATGTCAAACTCCGGGTGGTATTCGGCAACATCGACGATCACAAGATGCGTTCCGAAACCGATGAAATCCTGCATTGGGAGATTCAAGGGGTGCGGTTTTGCATGACCCACATTGGCGGTCGGCCTGGCAGGTATGCCAAGGGAATTCGTCGCCTTTTGGATGCCAACCGTCCCGATGTATTCATCTGTGGCCACAGCCACCTGCTCAAGGTACAGCGCGACGAGAGCTTTGGAGGACTGTACGTGAACCCGGGGGCCGCAGGCTTGCACGGTTTTCACCGGACACGAACATTGGTAAAATTCAGCATTGCCAGGGGTCATCTGGATCAAATGCACGTGGTTGAACTCGGCGACCGATTGAAAAATGCGCCAAACAAAGAATAATTGCGTATACTTGTAACGTCTATGCGAGGAGCAGGCATGCAGGCTGTACACGAGGTACAGCAATCTTTTCCCTAAACACTTTCTGAGTCATCGTTTCCCAATCGGAAACAGGAACTTGCTAAAAGCGTAGATGCACCTAACAAGATTACACACACATACTGGATGTACGACATCATTGAATTGAACGCAAAGAAGGTTCTTGAACTGAAGGAAATTGCGAAAAAACTCGGCGTTGCACGTGCTGAGAAGCTGAAAAAACAAGATTTGGTTTACAGCATCTTGGACGAACAAGCATTGCAACCGGCCGCTGCGAAAAAGGCTCCCGCCAAAGCAAAAAAAGAAGATGACAAGGGCAAGCGCACGCGCAATCCCCGAGCCAAAAAGTCGGATGCCCCTTCCTCTGAAGAATCCCGCGAAAAGAATTCCAAAGAGGCATCCGGTGCTTCCGAAGAAAAAAAGGAACGCAAGCCAGGAGACGCCATCCGAGAACGACGAGCCCGCCGAAAGGCCGCTGAGGAGTCATCCGACGCTCCTGCACCGACAGAAGGCAAGGATGGTCCCAATGAAGAGAAAGGCCAGGAACGTCGAAACGAGCGTGACAGCGACCGACGTAACGACCGCAGCGAACGCAACAACGATCGCCGCAATAACGACCGACGCAACGACCGCAACAACGATCGACGTAATAATGACCGCAACAACGACCGACGCAACAGCGATCGACGCAATGATCGACGCAATAACCGAGACAAATTCTTGAGCGAGCCGGAAGAACATGGCTTCAATTTCGATGGCATTATCACCGCTGAAGGTGTGCTCGAAATTCAACAAGAAGGCTATGGTTTCTTGCGTTCCGCGGATTACAATTACCTCAATTCACCGGATGACGTTTATGTCACCTCCCGACAGATCAAGCAATTTTCGCTTCAAACGGGAGACACGGTTATCGCCAAGGTTAGACCGCCGCGAATCGGAGAGAAATTCTATCCACTGATCGATGTAATGAGCATCAATGGGCGTTCACCTGAATGGGTCCGGGATCGCATTCCTTTCAAATTCTTAACCCCTTTGTTCCCCCAAGAACGGTTCAATTTGAGCACGCGCGGAGGCAACATCAGCACCCGCCTGATGGACCTCTTTGCTCCTGTCGGAAAAGGCCAACGGGGCATGTTGGTTTCACAACCGAAAACCGGTAAGACGACCTTGCTCAAAGACGTGGCCAACGCCATCGCCTTGAACCACCCCGAAGTGTACCTGTTGATTTTGCTCATCGATGAGCGTCCCGAAGAAGTGACGGACATGAAGCGCAGCGTAAATGCAGAGGTTATAGCCTCAACGTTTGATGAACCTGCAGACCGGCACGTACGCATCGCCAACCTTGTTTTGGAAAAAGCCAAGCGCATGGTTGAATGCGGACATGATGTGTGTATTCTCCTTGATTCCATCACGCGATTGGCGAGGGCCTACAATACCGTTTCACCCAGCTCAGGCAAAATTCTGAGCGGTGGTGTTGAAGCGAATGCTCTTCAGAAGCCCAAGCGGTTCTTCGGAGCTGCTCGGAACATCGAAAACGGCGGCTCGCTCTCCATCATTGCAACGGCACTCACAGAGACCGGATCGAAGATGGACGAGGTGATTTTCGAGGAATTCAAAGGCACCGGTAATATGGAGTTGCAACTCGACCGTCGCATTTCCAACCGCCGCATTTATCCTGCAATTGACATCTTGACCTCTGGAACGCGTCGTGAAGACTTGCTCTTGGATAAAGAGACCTTGCAGCGCATCTGGATTTTGCGCAAGCACCTTGCAGATATGAACCCCATCGAAGCCATGGAATTCATGAAGGAGCGTATGGAACAAACCCGAAGCAACGAGGAATTCCTAACCTCCATGAATGGCTAAAATCCGGCTGGTCTTCGCAACGGGCATCGCCCTCTGGTTTGCCATTAAACTCTACGGTCTCGGCACGTGGACCTGGGAACAGTCCAATCAAGCCGGCATTTTTCTGAACCTAGCTTGTGTCATTGGGATTGCTGCCCTCCTCGGTTACGAGCACAAGGATAAATCCCCTTTTCTTGAGCGCTGGAAGGAGATCGCTAAAGCAGCAGTTTTGTACAGTGTTCTGCTGTCTTCTTCCATGGGAATATGGTATTACATCTTCGTCCCTGAGACCATCAACCAGCGCAAAGCAGCGCAATTGGAGCTCCTAGAAGCATTTGTGAATGATTCCAATGCCTTGAACGCCATGTATGGCACAAACGCAGGTCTGGCCAGCCAATCTGCCGATGAAATCTACGCCCAACAAGTCGCAACCATTGAGGTCTTTTTCTCCCCCCTGTTCTTCATTGGCACCGTCCTTCTGGTGTGGATTTTTGCCGCAGCTGTAATTTCTGCATTGTTTGCCGCCGCCATGCCGCGGATTTGGAACGGAAGCCCACCCTGAAATAACGAAGGTGAAATTCCGTTCGTAGATTTACCTTGCAATCCCGTCCAATGCGATTCTCTGCCTTCCCTTACAAAGCTGCTCAAGGTCAACAACTCTTGATTTTAGGAATCGCCTTGCTTGCTTCGGTTGGGCCGATTGCTGCACAACAAGGTCGAAAGAACCTCGCCGCATTCGACACGAAAAAGTACCATTTTGGATTTGCGCTGTCAGGCAATCGATCGGACTTCAACCTGACGCTCACCCCAGATTACAGTTTCAGTGATAGCCTTCAAGCCATCGTCAATCAACCCCAGGCAGGGTTCAACTTGGGCTTGGTGGCATCGTGGGATGCCACGAAGAATTTCCATGTACGATTCATTCCAGGACTATCCTTTCAAGACCGATCCTTGGAGTATCGATTCGAAAAGGATGGCGAATCAGAATTAAAGGTTCGAAGAACGGAATCCGTATACTTGAATTTCCCGTTGCTCATCAAATTGCGAACAGACCGGGTAGGAAACTTTGCCGCGTATGCGTTGGTCGGAGGAAAATTCAGCAAAGACATGCAGTCACAAGAAGAAACAAACCAACAATTGGCAAGTGACTTCATCCTACGTCTGGAATCGGGCAACAGTTCCATTGATCTGGGTGCTGGAGTGGACGTTTTCCTCCCTTTTTTCAAATTCAGCATTGAGGGTAAATTTGAGCTGGGCAACCGCAACATTCTGATTCCAGATGAAAGCCGGTATTCAGCGCCTTTGCAATCGCTCAAAACCCGTTCTTTCATTCTTTCGCTTTGCTTCGAAGGGTAAAATCCACCTGAATGTTCAAAGGAATGCTCCCCCAATCCCATGCGCCGCGATGGATTGTTACGGGCATTGACCTCAGCATTGCCGTCTTTGCGCTGTATGCTGCAGCCCTGCTTCGTTTCGAATTCGCGATTCCCACCAACGAATGGACCGTTTGGAAGGCATTCTTGCCAATTTTCTTGGCCGTTCGCTTAGGGAGTGCCTTGGCCTTTCGAACCTACGCTGGGATTATCCGACACACAGGGCTAGCTGATGCCCGGCGGTTGTTGATTTCGAATCTAGTAGGAAGCACTTGTTTCGTGGCTGCAAACGTGGCAGTCGCTGCTTGGGGAGACGGTTCCTATCTCATTCCGTTTTCCATTATCGGCATTGAATGGCTCATCGCGTCTGGAGCCATGATTTCCGGACGCTGGTTTGTGAAGTGGCTGTATGTCTACAACCGAAGGGTGCCAGGTGCCCAGACCCTCGTGGCCATTTTCGGCGCCGGTGAAGCGGGGCTCATCGCAAAGCACACGATCGACCGGGAACTTGGCGACTCGAGTATGCGGGTCGTGGCTTTTATTGATGATGACCGCAGCAAAGTGGGCAAGAAGCTAGAAGGTGTGGATGTATTCAATGCGGACGAAGCTGAACGCTTGTTCATGCGCGGCGGTGTCGACCGAGTCATCCTGAGCATTCAAAACTTAAGCAGGGAACGCAGGCGCAGCATGGTGGACCTCGCGCTTAAGCACGGCGTGCGACCATTGGACGTTCCGCCTGTTGACAAATGGATCAATGGAGAGCTGTCTGTTGGACAGATTCGCGAGTTGAACATCGAAGACCTCCTGGGCAGGACCCCCATTTCTTTATCCGCAGAAGCTGCGGAAAGCAGCATCGCGGGAAAACGCATCTGCATTACAGGTGCCGCAGGCTCCATCGGCTCAGAGATTGTTCGCCAGGTGCTTATCCATCGCCCCTCCGCTGTATTAGCCATTGACCAAGCCGAGACGCCCCTGCACGACTTGCATGTGGAGCTCAATCGAACAGGGGGCCAAGATGCCGTCGACCTGCAAGTCGGCGACATCCGCGACAGCAAACAACTCACGGAGACGCTTGTAGCCTTTGCGCCTGATGTCGTTTTTCACGCCGCTGCTTATAAACACGTTCCACTGATGGAAAAACAGCCGTGGCAAGCCTTCGAAACAAACGTGCTTGGCACACAGCGTGCATTACGCGCCTCCATTGCCGCTGGATGCGATCGCTTTGTCATGATCTCTACGGACAAAGCCGTGAATCCGACAAGCGTCATGGGATGTACGAAGCGACTGGCTGAGTTGCTCGTTCTTCATGAGGGCTCCAAATCCAACATTCGATGTGTCATTACGCGGTTTGGTAACGTACTGGGCAGCAACGGTTCAGTAATCCCCTTGTTCAAAGAGCAAATCGAGCGCGGCGGCCCGATAACGGTCACTGATTCCGAAGTAACCCGGTACTTTATGACCATACCCGAAGCGGTATCCCTCGTGCTTGAGGCTTCTGCAATTGGAGAGAAGAACAATGTATTCGTGTTCGACATGGGCGAGTCGATTCGCATTCTCGACCTCGCCAACAAAATGATTGCTTTGGCAGGGATGGAAGCTGGAAGGGATATTGAAGTGGTCATCACCGGACTGCGACCGGGCGAGAAAATGCACGAAGAATTGCTTTCCAAGCAAGAATCCCTGTTGCCCACGCATCATGAAAAGATCATGCGGGCACAAACTCCCGGTACCCTTTCGGCGACTAACATGGAAGCCATTGATGCCCTGGCGCAAAACCAAGGCAATCACATTGCGACCCGAGAGTTGCTTGCTCTGCTCATTCCAGAATACAACGGTTGATGGGAGGAGACGACGCTTTCAACACCCTGGAGGCTCCTGCCGAAGCAATGTACAAGGTGAAGGGGTCCAAGCATTTTGGGTACGTCTTCCCGATTGAGAACGTTGAACATGTGAAAGCCCACCTCGAAGCATTGCGAAAAAAACACCACGACGCAAGGCACCATGCCTACGCGTATAGACTCGGACCGGTTGGTGATGATTGGCGTGCGTCGGATGATGGAGAACCTGCCAACAGTGCAGGACCCCCGATTCTCGGCGCACTCAAGTCGAAGGAAATCACGAATTGCCTCGGCGTGGTTGTGCGGTACTTTGGAGGAACCAAGCTGGGAGTAGGTGGCCTGATTGATGCGTATCGAACGGCCACGCACATGGCCATCGCGAACGGTAAGATTGTTCAGCGTTACATTGAAGAATCGATTTCCGTTCGCTGCGCGTACGATTTGCTTGGATCGGTCATGGCACTGAGCGAAAAGCATCACGCCCGAGTCGTAGGTCAGACATTCACCGATTCCTGTGCAGTGCAATTAAGCGTTCGGTCTTCAGCGTATCCAGCCCTTCACCGAGCCTTGGACGATCTGTACGGTTGCCATATCGACTCATAACCAAGCATAAAAAAAGCGGTGGCCGAAGCCACCGCTATTTCTTCCAATGGATTAAGGTGATTACTCAATGATGAGCTTTACGGTGTGCACCTCCTTCTCGTTGCGCACTTGCAGCATGTATTGGCCAACTGCATGGTTCGTCAAATCCAAGGAATTGACCGTACCGTTGAGTTGTCCAGAAGCCACCCTTTGTCCCACGTTATTGAGCAATGTCCATTCAGCCGATGCAAAAGACGGACGGGCAATGAGTTGAATCGTACCTGATGATGGGTTCGGGAATACAGCTTGTAAAGCTTCAGCAGCTTCGTCCAAACCGACCACCGTGATGGTCACAGGAACGCGGTCAGATGGACACCCATCGAACGGCGTTTGCACGACCCAATTGTAGAAGAAGTAGTAATAATTGGTCGCATTGTTACCACCCGCCGTGCTTTGCGTGATGGATCCCAATGAGCCTAATTCATAAGGGTACGCCATGTCCGTTCCCGGTCCATCACGCCATAACTGCGGATTGTCTGCGAAAGACCGCAATCCGTAATTGGTGCCTTCTGGAACTTCAAAGTCCAACGTTAATGTGTTCAATCCATTGGCCAAGTCAAAGACGCCAGATGCAATCACATTTCCATCCGAGTCAATAACACCAATTTCTCTTTCTCCTTCCCCGTTGGCATACACATCCACCGTGTGAATGACGAGGTCTTGGTAGGCATCAAACAGCAGCCATCGGACGCTGTTGTCGTGGTATTGACCCTGGCCCATACCCATTCGGCCACCGTTGCCTTCTTCCAGTCCTGAATCATTGATGTCTTCGACCCACAAAGTTGTTGTGGCGGATACAGACGTCTCGTAGGTGTCGCCAATGAACAGCGGATTGACCGCCAGCTCATCATCATACCATCGGGTTGATGCAGAGGACGAGGTTAGCGTGAAAGGCTCATCCGCATTGATTACTTCGGGAACCGTAATGGTGGGAACTTCAGGTGCTTCCAAAACCTCTACAACGAACGATTCGGAAGGGTTGTCGTTTCCGCACTCATCCACCAAAATCAATGAATATGCTCCGGATTCAGTGACCGTAATGCTCTGCGTTGTTTCGCCGTTGGACCACGTCCATTCCGTCCCATTCGGGCCAATGAATTCTACCGCATTTCCTGCACAGAAGGTGAGGTCGCCAATGACTTGCACCTCTGGCGCTTGTGGCGTGATGACGTCGACAGCAACGGATTCCGAAATGGCTGCACATCCCTCAGCATCGTACACGACAACGCTGTACATGCCTGCTTCTCCCACCTCAATGGACGGGGTTGAAGCTCCGTTGGACCAATCGTACGTTTCAAATTCGCCATTGACCACCAATTCCAACGTTTCGCCCGGGCAAAGCACCATTTCTGAAGGAACCGTCAGCTCAACCGTCGTCATGCAAGGCGCTTCCAAGAAATTGTGGTATTGGTCTATCGCTGGGTTTTCGATGGTCGTTTCCATCCCGCTTGGCCATTTGATGGTCGCCGTTTCAACGGCCTCATGCGCTCCCAAACCAAACATGCAGGCAAAGGTGTTCGTGATGCCATAGCTCTCACCGGCTCGCACTTCTCGAATCATCGTACCGAAATCGCCCGTCAACACCACCGTTGTTCCCACGGCGTCTTTGTTTGATACAATGCCCTCTAAATCGAACGCAATCCAGTGATTGTCGTTGCCGGTGTTGAGCCACAAAATATCATCGTTTCCATTGTCCGGTGAATTGTAGCCGTTGCCGTAGCTGGCATATACATCAATGGACCCGTCTCGGTTGACGTCACCGATGGCAAAGCTGTGCATGGTATCCCCTGCCGTAAACGGATTGTCCTGGGTGAACGTACCGTCCCCGTTGTTGCGATAATAGCGGTGCACCCCGCCCGACACGATGACATCCACGAATCCGTCGTTGTCAAAGTCCGCCATCTTCGCCTGCAATGCAAAGCCACTGAAGTCCAGACCAGCTTGTACCGTTACATCGCTGAAATAGCCGTTGCCGTCGTTCTCCAACAACGTCATGGTGGTGGAGTGATTGGTTAAGAAGCAGTCAAAGTCTCCGTCGTTATCATAATCTGCATAATCTACGGTCCAGCTCTGCTCGTTCAACACCAATCCTCGTTCTTCGGCCACTTCTGAGAAGGTGCCATCTCCGTTGTTCAACCAAATTTGATTGACGCGACGCGGATCAAAGGGATCGTTCACGAATTGGCGGCACTTGGCAATGGTTAAATCCACATCGCCATCCTGATCGAAATCACTGAACACCGTGCCGTAGTTTCCGCTGTGGTCGGTGTTGGGGTAATCGGAGAAATCGTAATTGGTTAAATCAATCAAGGTGGCATCGATATCCAAATCGCTGCCGTTCCCTTTCCACATGCGCGACAGGGCATCGTCATGGCAGCCAAAGGCATCAAGTTGACCGTCGTTGTCGATGTCGGCAAAATTGCATGCTTGCATGAACATGGAACCATTCTCGAGATCCATATCACTCCAGCTCCCTACAGCGTCAATGTGCTTCACGTGTACGCCGTCGTACGCGCCGCCTGAGAACACATCCTTGTGCCCATCGTTGTCGTAATCACCGATGGTCATTCCCCATTGATTGCTGTTGGATACATTTCCGTAGTCCACCTCAATGAAGCCACCGGATGCGTCTTGATACAGAATTTTTACGGTTTTGGATTGGTCCAAAACAATGATGTCATCCAAGCCATCGTTATCCATGTCTGTGAAGCCGACGCAGTTGCCGCTGTTGTAATCACCGGGAAGTACCGAGGAGGCATTGGAAAACAATTGTGCCATTGCCAGCGAACACGTCGCCGCAAAAACAAAAGAAAGGAGTAGTTTTCTCATGAGAAAGTGTTTCAATTACAGGAGGTGCAATATAGCCCTGAACTTCACCAATTCGCACGCTCAAGTGTACAAGCCGCTTCAAACTCGATTAAATTCGCACCATGACTCCCGGCGGAACGGCTGCATTTCACACCTTAGGCTGCAAACTCAACTTCTCTGAGACGTCGACCATTGCGCGCGATTTAAGCGAAGCAGGATACGCTCGGGTGGGCATCGATGATGCCCCGGATGTAGTGGTCATTAACACCTGCAGCGTCACCGAACAAGCCGACGCCAAGTGTCGAAATGCCGTGCGCCGAGCGCTCAACAGCAACCCTGAAGCATTTGTGGCTGTCATCGGCTGTTATGCACAATTGAAGCCGAAAGAAATCAGCGAAATTGAAGGCGTCGACATCGTCTTAGGTGCCTCTGAAAAATTCAATCTACTCGACCACATCAGCTCCAAAAGAGCGCAAGCCCAAATCACGGTCGGCCCCATCAAGGAAGTTCGATCATTTGTTCCCGGATTTTCGAGTCAAGACCGAACGCGGACATTTTTGAAGGTGCAGGACGGATGTGATTACTTCTGCTCTTTCTGCACCATTCCACTTGCGCGCGGTCGGTCCCGAAATGCATCTGTTCAAGAAACAATTGCCACAGCGCGAGCAGCCACCGATCAAGGAGCCAAAGAAATTGTGTTGACTGGGGTCAACATCGGCGATTTTGGGAAGTCGACTGGCGAAACGTTTTTGCAGCTCGTACAAGCCCTGGACCGGGAGGTACCCGCAAAGCGCTTCCGCATCAGCAGCATCGAGCCCAATCTCTTGACCCCTGAAATCATTGAATGGGTCGCGAAGAGCAATAAGTTCCAACCCCACTTTCACATTCCTCTTCAGAGTGGCTCCGACCCGGTATTGAAGGCGATGCGAAGGCGATATCGAACCGCGTTGTACAGGGAACGCATTGAGGCCATTCGCAACGTGCTCCCCTGCGCAAGCATCGGAGTCGATGTCATTACGGGCTTCCCCAATGAAACTGAAGCGGCGTTTGCGGAAACCCAAGCTTTTCTTTTGGACCTGCCCATCAGCTACCTCCACGTCTTCACATACTCTGAACGCGCCCGTACAACGGCGCCGCGCATGGAAGAATCCGTGCCCGTTGAAGTGCGCAAAGCCCGAACCAAGCAACTGCGAATGTTGTCGTTGAAAAAGCAACGCCAGCATTACGAGCAATTTGTTGGCACCACGAAGCATGTCCTGTTTGAGGAAAGCGTTGAAGACGGGTTGCGCTTTGGTTATACTCCCGAATATGTGCGCATTGGGATTGATGCCATGGCCACTTCGGCCAATGAAATTGTTCCCGTCCGAATCAACACCGTCCATGCCGCAGGCTTTGCTTCCGGCGTCATTTCGCACCCAATGCCTGCCTGACCATGTATCCCACCTTGTACCACGCCTTGCTCGACCTGTTTGGATGGGAGATTCCCGCATTGAAACTGATCAACAGTTTTGGCTTGCTCGTAGCCTTGGCGTTTGTGGCAGCTGCATTCACCCTTCGCAAGGAAATGGACCGCAAACAAAGCGCCGGAATCTTCGCACCGACGCATGCCACCCTCACCATTGGCGGCCCCGTCGCATGGACCGAATACCTCACGCAAGCCCTCGTGGGTTTCATTTTGGGGTGGAAGTTCATCTACCTCGCCGTCAATGCCGGCGAATTGTTTCAATCTGGGATGCCGCAGCGCCACCTTTTCAGCCTCGAAGGAAGCCCCATTCTCGGCCTTTTACTCGCTGCTCTGTTCGCCGGATGGCGCTACCGGGAAGCACAAAAAGCAGGTATAAAACCCATCACGAAGAGTGTTGAACTTCCTGCAAGTCAGCATGTTGGGGGAATTGTGACCGCCGCTGCCATCGGAGGAATTGCCGGGGCGAAATTTTTTCACCTCCTTGAATATCCCGATGAAATGGTGCGATTTTTTCGTGAGCCTTCCCTTCAAAACTTCCTTGGAGGATTGACCATTTATGGAGGTCTGATTGTCGGCGGATTGGCTGTTTACCTCTATGCCCGAAAAAACAAGTTAACATTTCTACCGCTTGCCGACGCGACTGCCCCGGGGTTGATGCTCGCTTATGGCATTGGTCGCATCGGCTGTCAAGTCAGTGGCGACGGAGACTGGGGCATTCCGAACCCCAACCCCAAACCCGATTGGATGGGCATTTTACCCGATTGGATGTGGTCCTATTCCTTCCCGAACAACGTCAACGGCGTCTACGGTGCCCGCCCAGCGGGGTACACCGGCAAGCTTATCACCCCGGAGGATCCGTGGCCCATTTTCGACGGATATGGCACTTACCTGGACCCAGGGGTGTACCCTACAGCATTTTATGAAACACTCATGGCCTTGCTCATTTTTGGGCTTCTGTGGGGCTTGCGAAAGCGCATCAGCATACCGGGTCGGTTGTTTGCCTTGTACTGTGTTTTTAATGGGATGGAGCGTTTTTTCATTGAAAAAATCCGGGTCAATGCAGAGATGGACCTATTGGGCCTGTCCGTAACCCAAGCGGAGTTGATTTCAACCCTCACCTTCATCGGTGGTTTGACACTGTGGGCTGTTTTGGGGCGAAAAGCCACCGGTTGATGGATTAAACTTCTGCCGAATTGAACCGTCCCACCGACAATGCACGTTGCCAAACCACAACCTGATTGGCTCAAGGATCTAGCCGAGGCAGAGGGATTGAGGCGCGAACGTGCATTTGCGGCCATGATGCAAGCGTGGCATGTCCCCATTTATTCCTACCTGCGCACCATGTTGAGTGAGCACGACGATGCTGCAGATGCCACGCAAGAGACCTTCATTCAAGTGGTACGCTCGATCAACGCTTTTCGGGGGGAAGCCAAATTCTCGACATGGCTTTACACCATCGCACGGCGCAAAGGGTTGGACGCGCTTCGATCGCGAAAGCAACGAAGCTTGCGCAATGCCCACCCGGATGCCTCCGACTGGGAAGAGCGACTTGAGGCCGACCCGTTTTTTGATGGAGACGACGCCGAACGTCAACTTCATGCCGCACTTCAACTTCTTCCTGCCCGTCAGCGGGAAGTGTTCACCCTTCGGTATTTTCAAGAAATGGCTTATGCGGATATTGCCGAACTCACGGGCACATCAGAAGGGGCTGCGAAAGCGTCGTATTTCCATGCCAAGAACAAAGTCCAATCCCACCTCATTTCCAGCACCGATTAAACCCTCCGCGCTGTCGTTCGTCCAATCCACGTAGACCATGTCCAAACAGAAATCCCCATACACGACCCCTAAAGGGTTTTTCGAGGAACAGCAAAAGGCCATTTGGAAAGAAGCTTCATCCCTAACGACTGAGCATGAGCTGGAGCGTTCAGGTGGGTTTGGTCGCTACGCGTGGGCTGCGGGGATTGCTGCCACCTTGGCAATCGGTTTGTTCTTGGCCCTTCCCGATACTGCTGAACATTGTGAAACGTTCGCGTGCCTGTGGGAAGAAACGCCCATACAATCCCTTCCGCTGGACGACTCAGAAATCGAATCCTGGTTGGAAGATGATGTTTTGTTTGAAACCGTATTCAATGAAACCACAGATGTCTAACCCTTCACGCCTGTTGATTATGCCCAAATTCATCACTGCCTTCGTGTTCATGATACCCATGCTTGCCTTTGCCCAGCCCCGTTGGGTTGACAATGCGTCACAAAGCGACCGCATGCAAGCCCTGCGCATTGCTTACTTCGTGGAAGAACTGTCGCTAACACCCGAGGAAAGTGCCCTCTTTTGGCCCGCTTGGAACGAGGAACAAGACAAATTACGTGCCCACGGTGACGCTATCCGAGCGGTGGAAACAAAACTCAAGGAAGTTGAGTCGGATGCGGAAGCCGAACAGTTGATCAACGAATTGAAGGAACTTCAACTCAAGGCGGTGGAACTCCAACATCAAGTTGTTGAGCGCATGTCAGGCTTTATCGGATACCGGCGTGCCGGTATGATCAAGCAGGTGGAGCGCGCATTCAGAACGCAAGTGATGAAGCGCAGAATGAATGGTAATGGAAATGGCCAAGGCCAGCGCCCCGGAGGTCAGCGACCGGGCAGCCCCCAGCGTCACTGAGGAATCAGGCAAACGCCGTTGATGCAGTACCGCATACCCGTTGCGGTCGGTCCGTCGGGAAACAGATGCCCGAGGTGCCCATCACACGTTCCACACCGCACTTCCACGCGAACCATGCCATGGCTCTTATCGAGCACTTCTTTCATGGCTCCTTTGGAGGCCGCTTGATCGAAACTTGGCCAGCCACATCCGGAATCGAACTGAGCCGACGCATCGAATAATTTGGTGCCGCAGCCCTTGCACAGGAATTCGCCCTGATGACCGGTTTGATGAAACGGAGATGAAAACGGTCGTTCCGTGCCGTTTTGACGCATGATCCGGAAAGCCTCAGCCCCTAAGGCATCCAGCCATTCCTGCTCGGTCTTGGGCTGAAATGCAGGATGATCACCCGCCATGACCAGATGGCTTTGAACCTTTGCCGTGGTGGCGATTGCCGCCTTTCCGTTTGGGCTTTCTGTGGTTGTTGCCTTTACCCTGGTGGTGACGGTTGCGCGGTCCTTTGCCCCCGCGGTGCCCCCCACCTCCTCGGCGTCGACTACCCTTGGGGTCGTACTCCGGGCCCTTTCCCACTTTCGCTGGCAGATCCAGTTTGTCTACCGCGCGTTCAATGAGCCGTTCGATGCGACCGAAGCGTTGCTGATCGTCAGGATTTACCAACGTGATGCCCTCCCCGTCGCGGTTTGCGCGGGCAGTTCGGCCGATCCGGTGTACGTAATCCTCTTCATTGGGCGGTACATCGTAGTTCACCACCAGCTCGATGTTGTCGATGTCGATGCCCCGGCTCACAACGTCGGTCGCCACGAGGATGGGGAATTTGCGCTGGCGAAAACCGAGCATGACCTCCTCCCGTTCGCTTTGTTCAGAGTCAGAAGAAATGCGCTCGCATTTGATGCCCGCCTTCCGCAATACCCGTATGACTTGGCCTACCGTCCGCTTTCGTGAGGTGAATACTATGCCCGAAGCCACATCGCGTTCCTTCAATACTTCCACGAGCACGTCATCCTTTTGGTAATCGAAAAGAACGTAAGCTCCTTGCTTGATTTTCTCGGCTGGTTTTGAAAGCGCTAGCTTCACAACTTCTGGATCCTTTTGAAGGTCGCTGGCGAGCTCTTCAATTCGATCGGGCATTGTGGCGCTGAACAGCAGCGTCTGTCGATCATCGCGGCATTTTTCTGCAATTCGCATGATGTCCCCGACAAAGCCCATATCCAGCATGCGGTCTGCTTCGTCCAAAATCAAGCATTGCAACTCCGATAAATCGACGTACCCCAGCGTCAGGTGGGACAAAAACCGACCAGGCGTGGCGATGATGATATCAGCCCCATCGGTTAAGGCCTTTTTTTCTCGGCTGAAATCATGGGCGCTGCCTCCCCCGTATATGGCCAAGCTGGTCACTTTGGCGTAGTAACCAAACCCCTCCACTGCTTGGTCAATTTGCATTGCCAACTCACGGGTCGGTACAACAATCAATGCCTTTGTTTTGCCATTGTCCTCTGTGTCGAGGATTCGATCAATGATCGGCAACAAAAACGCCGCTGTTTTGCCGGTGCCAGTTTGGGCAATGCCGAGAAAGTCCTTGCCTTTCAGAATCGTCGGTATCGCCTTTTCTTGGATGGGTGTCGCCTCTTCAAACCCCATGGCGTCGAGTGCGTCAAGCACATCAGGGTGCATGGGCATCGCATCAAAGCGCATGCGCTTATTTTCTTCTTCCACGCTTGAAAGTTACGGCGATTGCAACCAAACCGACAGCATACGTGTTATATTTTCGCTTTAACGCGTTCAACGCTTGTGTCGTACCTACAGCATATAAAGTCGCCTGTTGTCATTGCAAAAGTGATGCTGTCTCTTTTGTCCGCCTTCCAAGCGGCAGATGGGCTGGCAGCGCACGCCATGGGCGGCGAGGTATATTACAACTACCTCGGCGACGGGGATTTCGAAATCACCTTGATTTTCTACCGGGAATGCTACGACAGCAGCATTGAACCCAGCGGATGGCAAAGTGGTGGAACCAACCTCGATCCCGAAATCAAATTGGGCATATTCGAAGAAGACAACTTGTACGCCCAGTACGACGTCGACCTCATCGTGGCATCCATTCAACCCTTGGAGACCGTCTTGGAGAATCCCTGCGGAAACTTACCGCCCGATCTGTGCATGCAGCGATTGGAATACACCATCGTGGTCAACTTACCACCCAGCGATGTTGGATACGATTTGGTTTTCCAACGTTGCTGTCGAAATCCAGGAATCGCCAACATCCCCAATCCCGGGGACGTAGGAATCACCTTGACCACCCAAATTCCACCGTTCACGGACGACAGCAGTCCCAACAGCAGTCCGCAGTTTAATGTCTATCCTCCCGAAGCGATATGCACCAACTTTGATTTCTTCCTGGACCAGAGTGCCACCGATGCGGATGGAGACTCCCTCGTTTACTCATTCTGCACTCCACTGGATGGTGGCTCCCCAAACGACCCCTCACCCAACCCCCAGCCAGCCTCAACGTTTTCGACCATTCCTTGGGGCGGTGGATTCAGTTCCATCGATCCCATCCCCTCCACGCCTCCATTCGAAATCGACTCGGAGACCGGCCAAATTACAGGGTTCCCAACGACGCCGGGTGCTTATGTTATCGGCATTTGCGTTTCGGAATACCGGGATGGTGAATTGTTAAGCACGGTCATGCGCGACTTCCAATTCAACGTGGTTATGTGCGACCCAACCATCATTTCGGCCGCTCAACCGCAAACAGACAACCAGCTGTGCATTGGTGAGACCATTACGTTCACCGAAAACAGCATCGGAGCACAGAGCCTTCTCTGGGATTTTGGGGTGCCCGGCATCGACACGGATGTAAGCACGTTGAATGACCCGACGTATACGTATCCGGATACAGGGGTGTACACGGTGACCTTAATTGCCAACCCCACCTGGCCTTGCGCAGATACCTCAACGCAGGTTTTTTACGTGTTTGAACCTCTTGACTTGGACGTCGAAGTCATCGATTTTGTGTGTTTAAACGGCATCGAAGCGTTTGACCTGCAAGCCAATGGAGCATTTACGGATGACACCGATTTGGCTTGGAGCCTAATCGGAGGATTGCCCGACAGCGAAAACGGATTGACAACCGATTGGGTAACGTTTGATAACGCGGACGAATGGACGGTGACCCTCGAGGCCGAACATTACGGCTGTGCATCCTCGGTCAATTTCACATGGGATGCCCCAGAATCGCCAATCGCCGCGGTTGCCGACCAAAGCGCTTTCTGCCAGGGATACGACTTTGATTTTGAG
Organism: bacterium; assembly: GCA_029979565.1. GTDB lineage: Bacteria > Bacteroidota > Bacteroidia > Flavobacteriales_D > Sanyastnellaceae > UA16. The sequence goes on along the minus strand of JAPOHG010000002.1, from coordinate 95,550 downwards.
AACCTCTCCCAAAACGCTGAGAATTGGTTTTGGGACTTCGGTGTTCCAGGCACCAATGACGACACGTCTACCGAAGAATCTCCTTCCTATACCTATCCCGGTGATGGCATCTACACCATAGAGCTTATCGTGACCACGCCCTACACATGTCCTGACACCTCCTATTCCACGGTGGAAATCTTTCCGGAGATTGATCCGGCCTTTGAGGCTCCAGATCCCGAGTGCTTCTCCACCAATAACTTCTCCCTGCTGCCATTGGTGGAAAACGATCCCATCACTGTGTATACGTGGGATTTTGGAGGAGAAACCGTCAGCGCAACAGTCAATGGGGCAACGGTTTCCAATTTGGTCTACGCCGAACCTGGAACGTATACTGTTGAAGTCACCGCCGTGGCAAACGGCTGTGAAGTGACCGCCTCTGAAGACGTTTGGGTTATAGCGGATCCCAGCATCGGCTTTCAAGGAGGTCCTCCCGTCGGGTGTCCACCGCATTCCGTCTCTTTCAACAATACCAGCCAAACGGAAACCGCAACAACCTATCTCTGGGACTTTGGAGACGGCTCTACTTCCATTGCGGCCGAGCCCGTGCATATCTATGAGATTCCGGGCACGTATAGCGTCACCTTGACCATGAATTCAACCGGCTACTGCAGCCAAGAATTGATGCTCACCCAAGCCGAACTGATTGAAGTACAAGCTACACCCACTGCTGGGTTCAACATCACACCCAATAACGTCGACATCCTGAATCCCGTTATTGAATTCGAAACCCTGGCGACCGGAAACGTTCAGTGTTACTACAATTTCGGCGATGGAGGTTCAACCAGTGAGTGCAGTGGGACCTACACGTACAGCGATGGCGGCTACTTTGACGTCGTTCAAACCGTGGTGAATGAAGCGGGTTGCACGAGCACCGCTACCGGACAAGTCGCCGTATCGGGCACGGTCTTTTACGCACCCAATGCGTTTACACCCGATCACGACGGGCTAAACGATGTATGGCTGCCGGTTGCGCTCGGGGTATCCGAGTACCGGCTTCATGTTTACAACCGTTGGGGTGAATTGGTGTGGCAGTCCGATGCCCAGGACGAGCCATGGCTCGGACAAGTAAGGGATGGGGAGCATTTTGCGCCCGATGGATTGTACTATTACGAGGCCTTCATTTTAGACTTGCTCTCCCTTCCGCATACGTACCGCGGACACCTTCAACTTTTGCGCTAACTCGGCGCAGATTTATCGCTTTCGTTTTGGTTCTTACACCGGGTCGAATATATTAGCCAAGCTAGAGTTTGAAAGATGAGCGATCAAAACAACCGAGAGGAAATCTATTCCCGCCCCGTACGCGCTGGCAAACGCACGTATTTCTTCGACGTGAAAGCCACGCGAGGGCAAGACCTCTACATGACCATCACCGAGAGCAAACGCCGCTTCGATGACGACGGGAACGTGCACTACCAAAAGCACAAGATTTTCTTGTACCGAGAAGATTTCGCGAACTTTGAGGAAGGATTTGTCGATGCAGTCGAAAAAATCCAAGAGTTGATGGCAACGGGCAATTACCGCGACCCTATTGCAGAGCGCAAGGCCAAAGCTGAGGCTGAACCGGTGGCTGAAGAACCTGCTGAAAAAGAGAATGATGACACCGCGGATGACATCAGTTTCGACGACCTCTGATTGATTAACTCGGGCGACCAACCCACCTTCACATACTGCACAAAAACGCGCGAAACGGTGAATAACTTTTCGCGCGCTTCTGTTTCCAACCGTTTACCTTTGAGAAGGGTGTGAACGCGTCCGCCAACACACGAAATTCTCCTGGTTTCTCGTTAAATCCAAAGGTTGGAACGGTCCTTGCTCACCCAACAGCATAAACTGAACGTTCATGGGTAAAGTCATCGCAATAGCGAATCAAAAAGGAGGTGTAGGTAAAACCACCACTGCAATCAACTTGGGCGCTTGCTTCGGCGTGTTGGAATACAAGACCCTGTTGGTTGATGCCGATCCCCAGGCGAATGCTACTTCTGGCTTGGGAATCGACCTTCACAAAAACAAAGGCACGTACGAAGCGCTCCTTGGTGACGCGAACCTCTCCGACTCCATCGTGTCCACTTCGAGTCCAAACTTGGATGTGCTCCCAGCGCGCATTGACTTGGTAGGTGCTGAAATCGAATTGATTTCCAAAGCAGAGCGCGAACATCAATTGCGAAGGGCCTTGGACACGGTGCGCGACGATTACGACTTCATCATCATCGATTGCTCGCCTAGTCTGGGTTTGATTACAATCAATTCCCTTGTAGCTGCTGATGCCGTGCTCATTCCTGTTCAATGCGAATACTTCGCGTTGGAGGGACTGGGCAAACTGCTGAATACAATCAAAATCGTTCAGAACGGATTGAACGAGTCCTTAGCGGTTGAAGGCATCTTGTTGACGATGTATGACACGCGTCTCCGTCTGGCCAATCAGGTCGTTGATGAAGTTCGGACCCATTTCCAGGAGTTGGTCATGAAAACCATCATTCACCGCAACACACGATTGGGAGAAGCGCCGAGTTTCGGTGAGTCCATCATCATGCACGATGCGTCGTCCAAAGGCTCCATCAATTATTTGAACCTCGCCCGCGAAATCTTGCAGCGAAACCAGATGACGCAATTGACAGACGAGGAAAAAATCATTCCGGTTTCCAATTGATTCATTAGCGCGGCATGTCCAAGAAACAAGCGCTCGGAAGAGGACTCGGCGCCCTGTTACCAGGTGCACAGGCACCCGCCATTGACCAGCAATCCAAGGATGCCCCTCCGGTGATTGGATCCATGGCAGGCAACATCTGCTCCTTAACCATTTCACAAGTCGACAACAACCCCGACCAGCCGCGAAGGGAATTCGACGAAGCATCGTTGGAAGAGCTCGCCCAAAGCATAAGAGAATTGGGCATCATCCAGCCCATCACCGTTCATCGCGTACGAGCGGACAAGTACCAAATCATTTCTGGCGAACGGAGATTCCGTGCAGCGCAGCTCGCTGGCCTCGAAGAAGTTCCGGCATACATCCGCGAGGTCAATGACCAAACCCTCTTGGAAATGGCCCTCGTAGAAAACATCCAGCGCGAAGACTTGCACGCCATCGAAATTGCCATATCGTTCAAGCGGTTGATTGATGAATGTGAACTCACACACGAGAACCTCGGTATTCGTTTGGGAAAAAATCGATCAACCATCACGAATTATGTGCGCTTGCTGCAGCTCCCAGCTGAAATGCAGTTAGCCGTTCGTCACAAGACCATCAGCATGGGGCACGCTCGGGCACTCATCGCAATTGATGATGCAGCGTGGCAGAAATCCGTTTTCAACCGCATTGAATCGGAGCAGCTTTCCGTGCGTGCAGTAGAGGAATTGGCACGTGTTCGCAAGGACAACAATGCTTTAAAGTCCAGGAAAAAGCCCGTACTCACCTTCGATGAACAGCAGGTTCAAGCGGATCTCCGGTTGAAATACGGTCAACGCTCCCACTTGCGAAAAGACCGCGAAGGCGGCGGCAAGATTGAGCTGAATTTCAAAGACGCTGGGGAACTCGACCACCTCCTCAACCTCCTTGGACTCTGATGCGGTTGTTCCTGCTTGTGGCGTGCACTGTCGCCTTGAATCTCCCGACATCTTCTGCCTTGCTTTGGGGACAATCGGCTTCAACATCAGTTCAAGATTCACTCGACAACTTGCGCATTGCACGAACCACCCGGATTGCAGCCCTCATTCCTGGCGGGGGACAAATCGCCAACCGCAAGTACTGGAAGGCCCCGCTCGTTTGGGGAGGAGTGGCTTGGTGCATAAGCACCATTGATTACAACCAGAAAGCGCTGCGTGCAGCACGCACGACCCTCATCGAATTGGAAGAATCCGACCCAGCCACGATTCCTAATTACGGGACGGTTCTACAATCCGCTCGAAGTGAAGAAGCATTCTACCGCAGAAACCGTGATCTGAGCTGGTTTGCCTTACTCGGTGTGCATGCGTTGAGTGTTTTGGACGCCCATGTGGATGCGAACTTGCTGACGTTTGATGTCAGTGAGAACCTCGCCTTGCTCATTCGACCCGTAACCGCAATCCCTTCACCAACCTTGTGCGCACCCGGTCTTGTGATTCGTTGGCACCTTGCGGAGCGTAATTTTGCGAAATTAGAGCTTTCTCGATTGACACCTCTCGCCTTCTAACAGGAAATTGAAATGGACTTGATACCCTGGATTTTACTCTGCCTTCTGCTCATTGAGCACATTGTCTTTTTGCCTGCACTGTTCGAACGAGCAGGGTTGAACAAAACCCATGGGTACGTTCCGGGATTGAATTACTTGACGTGGCTCAAAGCCATCGGGCGACCCTGGTACTGGGTGCTGCTCTTGGTAATCCCTGGTGTCAACCTCATCATGTTGGTCATCATGCAGGTCGAGTTGGGCATTGCCTTCGGTGAGCGGTCGACCATTGACCAATGGAAACAAGGTGCCTTGCCGTGGGTCTTTTTACCCGCTTTAAGCCGCTCCGGATTCAAGTATGTCGGCCCGCGGGATTGGAGCAACATCAAAAAATCGACCGGACGCGAATGGGGCGAAAGCATTCTATGGGCGCTTATTGTGGCCACGGTTGTTCGCACGTTCCTTTTCGAAGCATTCATGATCCCAACCGGCTCCATGGAGGGGAGCATGTTGGTTGGTGATTACCTGTATGTGAGCAAGACCAGTTACGGTCCCAAAGTGCCACAGACACCCGTCTCCGTTCCGCTCATTCACAACGCCCTGCCCGGTTCCATGGCACCTAGCTACACGGAATGGTTCGCCCTTCCCTACAAACGACTCCCTGGAATTCGCAGCGTGGAGCGGTACGATGCTGTCGTATTCAATTTTCCCCACGGCGACACCATCGTGGTCGATCCACAATGGGCCGGGCACGATTACTATGCCATTTTGCGGATGGAAGCCATCAAACGGGCCGGGGGAAGTGTCGAAACCTATATCAGCGATCCTGGACCGTATGAAGCGCAAGCACGAGCGGCGTTGCAAAAGCGATTTGGCATCCGGGCGCGGCCGTTGGACAAAACCGAAAACTATGTCAAGCGATGCGTTGCCTTGCCCGGTGAGACCATCGCTGCAGAGGACGGCCAACTGTACATCGACGGTGAGGCATTGGCCCCACCCGCAGGGGTTCAATTCGAATACAAGATCACCTTTCCTTCCCCTATGGAGAAGCGAAGAGCTCATAAAGGCCTGGGCCTAACCAACATTGATGGCTCCATGGAAAACCGATCGATTGAAGCCGTTTGGGCGTTGACAGATGAAGAAAAAACGCAATTGGAAAACAGCGGTATGGCAACGGCCATCGAACGTGTTGATTTGAGCAACCGCCGAGGCAGATTGGAAATATTCCCCAACGCTTCCCTTCCGGAGTTCAATGAATGGGACCCGGATAATTTCGGACCCATCACTTTGCCCTCACGCGGAATGTCCATCGACCTAACCCCGCGCAATATCGCACTCTACCGACGTGCCATTTCGACGTACGAAGGGCATGATTTGGAAATCGTGGACGGTGAAGTTTGGATTGATGGGCAAACCGCTTCTAATTACACCTTTGCCTTGGATTACTATTGGATGATGGGCGACAACCGACACCGGTCCGCAGACTCACGGATGTGGGGTTTTGTGCCAGAGACCCACATCGTTGGGCGGGCCTCCTTCGTCTGGTTCTCGAAGCAGAACGCAGCCCAGCACGGAGAAAGCAAGATCCGCTGGGACCGCATGTTCAAGAGCGTCAAGTGAACGGTCTTCTTCCCCTCTGTCCGTTTCCACCCTTGCATTGGTGGGCAGTCGCACGGCATGGGGGGCTAATCGATTCCAACACAAGCTACCAAAAGCAATCCTTGCAAAACCGGCTGGTTATTGCGGGGCCGCAAGGCCGTCAACTCATTACATTTCCTGTTAGCCACTCAAAATCCGGTTCGGACGTGCGGTTGTCGGACCACCTGCCTCGAATGCAAGCCTGGCGCTCCTTGAAAACCGCATACGGCGGAAGTCCATTTTTCGCATTCTTCGAGGATGAACTCCATGCCTTGTGGACGAAACATTTACCCGATCGTGGAGAACAAAATAGGGAACTTAAAGCATGGAGTTGGGCAAGCATTCAATGGGTCAGCGAAGCATGTCACTGGCCGCTCCCCAACTCCACCGATGAGGCTCCACGGGTGGGATCTGCAGCCAACGACCTCCGCCTTAAAACGGCGCTCCGAGGAGACGGTTGGACCTTTCACCGGTACATGCAATTGTTCGAACAGCTAAACGGGTTCATTCCCGGGTGCTCCATACTCGACGCGCTGTTTGTTCTCGGCCCCCAGGAATTATCCATTCGACTGGACGACTTGGTCACGCCTCCCTCAACATGATGTAATTTCGCCCCCTCATGGAGCAAATGATATCCCCACTCGTGCAAACTGCCTTGCACCAAGAGCACACCGCGGCAGGCGCCAAGATGGTGCCATATGCTGGATTTGAAATGCCCGTCTCCTATGCTGGCCTCGTCGTTGAACACCATGCAGTCCGAAAGTCCTGCGGCATGTTCGATGTATCCCACATGGGTGAATTCCGGGTGAAGGGTTCGCAAGCGTTGGACCTGATTCAACACATCACAACCAACGACGCGAGCATATTGGTGCCGGGCAAGGTTCAATACAGCTGCATGCCCAATGGACGGGGCGGAATTGTTGACGACTTGTTGGTCTACTGCATTGCCCCCGATGAATTCATGCTTGTCGTAAATGCGTCCAATCGCACAAAAGACTTCCAATGGATTCATGACAACAATGCCTACGACGCCGTGGTAACGGATGAGTCCGATGCCTGGTCGTTGATCGCCTTGCAAGGCCCGGAATCCGCCGGGGTTTTAAGGCCATTGAGCGCAGGAACAGCTGTGGACGAAATGGCGTATTACACGTTTGATTACGGAACCGTTTGCGGTTGTCCATGCCTCATCAGTGCAACCGGGTATACCGGGGCCGGTGGATTTGAATTGTACCTCAAGAATGCCGACGCCGCTGCAGTATGGCAGGCATTGATCGAGGCCGGAGTTCAACCCTGCGGTTTGGGAGCGCGAGACACCTTGCGATTGGAGGCGGGATTTTGCCTTTACGGCAACGACATTGACGAATCCACATCTCCTCTGGCCGCTGGGCTAGGTTGGATTACAAAATTCTCAAAGCCCTTTATCGACAGTGAACGACTTCAACTGGAGAAGGAAGCCGGCTCATCGGAATTGCTGCGCGGACTGATCATAACAGAGCGCGGCATCCCAAGAACAGGCTATGACATTGAAAACGCAAAGGGTGAGACCATCGGTCGGGTCACTTCCGGAACCAGTTCTCCCACTCTGGGGTACAGCATTGCCCTGGGGTACATCACCAAGTCAGAATCACATATCGGAAACACCGTCTACGTGCGGATTCGAAAAAACGCCATTCCAGCCGAAGTGGTGCGCCCGGGATTTCTCCATAAATAGCCATTCCACTGAAATTCGTATCTTCCGTTTTCACCTACTGAACCGAGGCTTTTGAATTACGTTGAAGTTTGCTTGTCGCCCGCTGATTATCCTTTGTACCGCGAAAATTTTGAACTGGTCGTCGTCATTGATGTCCTGCGTGCGACATCGGCCATCTGCACAGCCTTGGAAAATGGCGTCGAACGAATTAAACCCGTAGCATCTGTTTCGGAAGCCGAGCATTGGCAATTGCAAGGGCACATTGGAGCAGCAGAACGGAACGGCGAAATCGTCCAAGGGTTCGATTTGGGAAATAGCCCCATTGCCTACATCCAAAGGAAGGAGGAACTCGCCGGAAAATCAGTCGTTTTGACCACAACCAATGGCACCAAAGCCATTGACATTGCCAGTGAAAAGGATACTGTGGTCATCGGAGCGCTCAATAACCTCGATGCTCTTTGCAATTGGTTGCTGGACCAAAATCAAAACGTATTGGTGTTGGCTTCCGGATGGAAGGATAAATTCAATTTGGAGGACACCATCTGTGCCGGTGCCATTGCAGATCAATTGATTGAAAGCGGTCGTTTCAAGGCGGATGAAGACAGCACCATTGCGGCGAAATTCATTTACCGTTCAGCACGCGATAACATGTTTGCTTTTCTGCGGGCATCCTCCCATCGTCGAAGGCTACGTCGGCTCAACTTAAATGAAGACGTGAAGTATTGCCTGACGCCCAACAACCTCTCCACCATTCCCATCCTACGCGATGGATATTTGGTCCGATTGAATGAGAAAAAAGTGCCGTCGGATTTGCACAAATCGACGTCGAGAGCGCGTGCGTAATCGATTCTGTTGTTTCGTCCTGCTCTTGGCCGGTGTGCTCAACCCGGTTCATGGGTATGCATGGGGATTTTCAGCACACCGTAAGATCATTGATGCGGCCATTCACCACCTGCCGTCACCATTGCACGCGTTTTTCAAAGCCCATGGACCGTGGCTGCATGACCATGTAAACGATGCCGACCTTCGGAAGCACACCGTCATCGATGAAGGGATTCGGCATTACATCGACTTGGATCGGTACAGCCCTTCCATGGATTCTTTGCAAGTTTGGTTTCCAATGGCATATGATGAAGCGTGCGAAAGATGGTCTGAAGACTCCTTGCGTGCCCACGGCATCGGACCGTGGCACGCCCTGAGCACCTACCGCAGGCTCATTGTGGCCTTCGACCAAAAGGACGAGGCTGCTATTCTTCGCCATGGGGCGGATTTGGCGCACTACATCAGTGACCTGCATGTCCCATTGCATACTTCGGCTAATTACGACGGCAAACTGTCCAACCAATTGGGAATTCATGCCCTTTGGGAAACCCAACTTCCCGAGTCATTCATGGACGGTTATGATCTCTTCCCGTCCGGCCCGCAAGCGATTTGGATTGAAAATACGGAAGAAGCGATTTGGCAGACTGTATTGACAAGCCACGCCTGTCTGGATTCGGTTTTTGCTTTTGAGCTTGAAACTCGAAAGGCATTCGACGGCAAACCCATTGATGCCTACGTTGAGCGCGGACGAACACGGCAACTGATGAGAAGCCCGTTGTTTGCCGAATATTACCACGAAGTGCTCGATGGACAGGTAGAGCGCAGGATGTCAGCCTCCAGTGCATTGGTCAGTTCACTCTGGTACAGCGCGTGGATTGAAGCTGGAGCGCCCGAGATGGCCATGAAGGCGCCCGACTCAAGAACACGATGGAAAAAGGTGCTAGATTGGTTGTTCAAATGAACCTGCTCATTCTTGATCCTTATCACACCGGATCCCATGCACATTGGGCGAAGGGCATGCAACGGCACCTGTCCCAAATCCAAGGATCGGCTGTTGAATTGTGGACAATGCCCGGAAGGCATTGGAAATGGCGCATGCATGGAGCGGGAGGAGCTTTTGCCCATCGAGCGGCAGCGGCCACAACCAAGCCCGATTTAATCATCACCACAGACATGCTGGATGCGGCGAGTTTCAAGGGCCTCCTGCCTCCTTCCTGGAGGGACATTGCACTCGTACAGTATTTCCATGAAAACCAGCTGACCTATCCTTGGAGTGAACGGGATGTCGAAAAAGCTCGAGGCATCAACCACACGTATGAGTTCATGAACATTCAATCTGCTTCCGCTGCCGATTGGGTTTGGTTCAATTCATCGTATCACCGAGAAGTCTTCTTGGCAGCGGCCACTCGCTTTATGCAGCGCATGCCGGATTGCAGGGGCGGCTATTCCATACAAGCTATTGAAGAAAAATCCAGCGTGTTGCCGGTGGGCATAGACGCCGCAAGCGCTGCTCACCTCCAACGCTCGGTTGGAATTCCTCCAGCCATCCTCTGGAACCACCGCTGGGAATACGACAAAGGTCCCGATCAATTCTTGAAAAACGTCAACGCCCTTGCTGCCGAAGGGCACGATTTCAGCCTCATTCTCTGCGGTCAAACTTTTACCGACGTTCCCCCGGTGCTTCAAGCCATCCGTGACCGTTACAAAGGCATCATTCTGCACGACGGGTATGCCCCCTCCCGCGAGGACTACGTTCAGTTGCTTCGCCAAAGCGACTTTATGGTTCATGAACCAACACAGGAATACTTTGGTGTCAGTGTGGCTGAAGCCATGGCATTTGGCGTGATACCCTTGCTGAAATCAGAACAAGCCTACCCCAGTTGGGTGCCTGAACCCTTTCTTTTTGAGACCACCGAGGAACTGCTTTCGAAGTGGGTGCATTGGAAATCGAATGCTCATCAAGGGAGAACACTGGCCAACGCAACAGCATCAGAATTTTATTGGCCGAAGGTGGCGAAGTTGGCCCATGTTGAACTGCAAGAACGGTTCCAATTATATTGATGCACTGCGCAAGACCTCCAAAAGTGCGGATGGCATTTTGCACGGGCGGTGTCGCTCTCTGTCAATGCAAGCGAGTTCAACTTCAGCCAGGGCAATCCGAGCACTTGAAGCACTGATTTGACTCTGAAACGTCAGTCGAACTTCGCTGTCCAAAACAACCCGCGTTTCGAAGGTCAATACCTCGTCATACCGAACCCCTTGGTGGTACTTAATCTGCAACTTGGTGACGGGCAATAAGAAGCCCGATTGCTCCAAACCATCGTACGAAAAACCAAGTGAACGGAGAAATTCAATTCTGACCACCTCAAGGTATTCTACGTAAGCCGCATGATGCAGGCGTTGCATTTGATCGGTATCGGAATACCGAACGCGTAAATCGTACTTATGAACCATGATTCTTGGATAAACGCCCAAAGCTATAGAGCGAACGAAATTATGGCTTTAGGGTGACACTAAAATTTTGGAGCAATCATTAAATCGCACGATTCCAATAGATTACAATCTATATATTTTACAAAACAGATATTATCATCGACCAATGAACATCAAGTTTTAGACTCTCCCGGCAGCCAAATGAAAAAACCGAAAAGTCAACCCCAAATCAATTTTTTTTTCCGAGAGTTTATCAGAATCTTGCAGACGGATTCGAACACCGGAATAACCAACCGATGTTGCACGTCCATCCACTCTTTTTGCAACCTGACCAACTAGCCCATTTGACCATGAGCCAAGACCACTTGTCCATTTGGAATAACTGCCTCGAAGTAATCAAAGACAACATCAGCAGTCAAGCGTACAAGACGTGGTTTGCCCCCATCAAAGCGCTCAAGCTTGAAAACAAGGTATTGACGATTCAAGTTCCTTCGCAGTTTTTTTACGAGTGGTTAGAAGAGCACTACATCCAACTGCTCAGCAAGACCATCCACAAGGAATTGGGTCCTGATGCACGATTGGAGTACAGCATCATCATGGAAAATGCTGGCGCAACGGGTACCAACCAAGCCAGCCCGTACGCGGTGAAAATGCCTATGGCCAACCGGCAAGCAACCCAAAATCCCGCCGTACCATTGTCGGCTGGTATTCACAATACCCCAATCAAGAATCCTTTCGTGATTCCGGGTCTGCGCAAACTGAACATCGATTCCAACCTGAACGCCAACTACAATTTCGGTCAGTTCATTGAAGGCGAGTGCAACAGACTTGCTCGATCAGCAGGCTTTGCCGTTGCCAATAAACCGGGCGGCACCTCATTCAACCCGTTATTGATTTACGGTTCCACCGGCTTGGGCAAAACCCACCTTGCGCACGCCATCGGTTTGGAAATCAAAGAACGCAATCCGGAACTTACAGTGCTTTACGTGAGTTCGGAGAAGTTTACCCACCAATTCATCGATGCGGTTCGGAACAATTCAGTGAATGACTTCAGCCACTTCTACCAAATGGTTGACGTTCTGCTCATTGACGATGTACAATTTTTCAGCGGGAAGGAAAAGACGCAGGATGTGTTCTTTCACATCTTCAATCACTTGCACCAAACGGGTAAACAAATTGTTTTGACCAGCGACAAGCCCCCTGTGGAAATGCAAGGCATGGAACAGCGCTTACTCTCTCGATTCAAGTGGGGATTGAGTGCCGACTTGCAGGTTCCGTCGCTGGAGACCAGAATGGCCATCTTGGAAAAGATGATGTATGCCGATGGGATTGAGTTGCCCCGTGAAGTAGTGGAGTACTTGGCCTACAGCATTACTTCAAACGTGCGCGAGCTGGAAGGCGCGTTGATATCCCTCATTGCCCAAAGCAGCCTGAACAAAAAGGCAATCACGCTCGATTTGGCAAAGCAAATGATTGACAAGTTTGTCAAAAACACCGCTCGCGAAGTCAGCATCGACTACATCCAAAAGGTCGTTTGCGATTACTTCGATTTGCCGCTGGAACTGCTCAAGAGCAAAACGCGCAAGCGTGAAATCGTTCAGGCTCGCCAAATAGCCATGTACTTCTCCAAGAAGATGACCAAGAGTTCGCTGGCTAATATTGGTTTGCACTGCGGAGGTAAGGACCACGCCACTGTTCTCCATGCTTGCCGCACGGTCAACAACTTGCAGGAGACCGACAAGCATTTCCGCAAGTACCTCGAGGACCTCGAGAAGAAGCTCGCCATCCATTAAGACCGTTTCGCGGAGCGTCCATGAAGCGCGTTCTTGTCGTCTGTCTAGGAAACATTTGCCGTTCTCCCATCGGAGAGGGCTTGCTGAAGCACCATGCCCGGCAATTCGGTTATAATGTGCATGTGGATTCCGCAGGCACCTCGGGCTGGCACCAAGGCGAAAAGGCAGATGCCCGAAGCATTGAAGTGATGCGTGCACATGGACATGACATAACAGATCAACGATCACGAGCCCTGGTCGCCAATGACTTATTCACCTACGACCACATCTTGGTCATGGACACGCAAAATTTAAATGATGTGAATCGCTTGGGCGCCGGTACTGCCCGGGTGGAGCGATTTGTACAAGAACGGGATGTACCCGACCCATACTACGGTGGTGATCAAGGATTTGAGCAAGTTTTTGCGATGATTGACGAATCGGCAGAACGATGGATAAAATCCTGGTCCACAACCTGACAGCCGATGCCGACACTCCACCTCATACCCAATACCCTGGGCTCTCGGACGCCACTTGAACACTTACCAGCAAGTGCCTTACGCGCTCTGAAGTCGTGCAATCGCATGATTGTTGAAAGCGATCGATTTGCGCGCAGGCTGCTCAAAGACGCATTCCCAGATGAGAACCCTCAATTGAAATTGAGTTTCCCGCTGAATGAGCATTCAACGCCCGAAGACTTGGTGGACCTGCTTCAGTGGTTTAAGACCGATGAAGACATCGCATTGGTTTCTGATGCTGGCGCACCGGCTGTAGCAGATCCTGGAGCAGCAGCGGTTCGCATGGCCCACAATGCAGGGTGGCGGGTTGAACCGCATATCGGGCCAAGCAGCATCCTTCTCGCGCTCATGGCATCGGGCATGAACGGCCAGCAATTTGCCTTCAAAGGATACCTGCCACGCGACCGACAAACGCGTGAACGCATTTGGAAGGAAATGAAAGAAGGGCTGCAAAGGAGAAAGGAAACGCAAGTATTCATGGAGCCTCCTTACCGCAACGATCAAGCATTCAGGGAGTGCTTGAAAAACCTGCCTGGTGATCAACAACTTTGCGTTGCCGTGGACATTACGCTCGAAACCGAATGGATTCAATCCCTCGCAGTAGCGGATTGGAAACGCTTAAGCGCACCGTCCTTGGACAAGCGACCCTGTCTATTCCTCATTGGACAGTGATTGGAGGATCCAAGGCTTCAAATTGCCACTGAAAGCCCAATACATCCGCAGCTGTAACACCAACAGCCGCTCTCCCTGCTTCGTCCAAAACCTCATCAGCCGGGCACCAACAAGACCACTTGCGTTGATTGGGATAAAGGCGTTGAAGATCCGCAAGGACAGGAAGCAATTGACCTTCATCAGTTGCAGCAAAATCCCACGATGAGGTACCCAAATCTTCTGGCATTTCATCCGAGGGGGTCAATCGAAACGTACGCAACTCGATGCCCATATGCACCGGTCGCTGGTCAAATGCATATGCCGAAGCCCCTTCAAACCAAGCCATGCAAGGAGAAGCCGCTAATGTGGGCGAATGAATCCAATCCGAATCACCGGGCCACACGCCCTGCTCCATTTGATCCAAAAGGGCATTCCACACCGCACGATTTTCGCCTTTGGCATTTTGCGGTTGAACGGTTCGGTTCATCAACTGCTGTCGAATCCGAAGCACGAGAACGGCTTCCTGCGGAATCAGCGGAGGATAACCGGTCAGGCCCCAGCCCAAATGCGAAGGCACGATGCAAGTGGCACGTTGATCATGCTCCAGCAGGGACGCCAACTCGTGAAAACCGGCCGGCCAATCACTTTGCTGCCATACGAAGCGGAGGGATTCATCTTTCGTCCAATCCAGCAATACTGTGGAATCCGTTAACGCCATTCCCCCAACCCATTGAACGGTGTCACCCGGCTCAAGCCATTTCGACTCACTTCGGAACGGCTCAGAAGACCAAGCCCTTAATCCGGTCGCAGTTTCCACGTAATGCGGCATGGTTGCATTGTGCATGGAGGTAACGAGGGAATCAATGAATGCTCGTTCATGCAAGGCCTTTTCTTGGTTAAACGCGAGCAAATCTTCTCGCGTGACCACAGGCTTATCAAGGATGGCTGACTCGTTGTTTCCACAGCCTGTGGCCAACAGCGTGCAGCCGAAAGCGATGACATGAACCAGCTTCGACATCATACGCCGGCATTGAACCAGTCCGAAAGCCGCGTGCTCACGAATTCGATGAATTGCGGCATGGACATTCCCTTCACCACGCCTCCCGCCGCATTTTTGTGTCCTCCACCGCCAAATTCAGCCGCAGCCAAATCCCGAACACTGAAGTCCCCTGCAGAACGCAAGCTCAGTTTGATCAAACCGGGTTCCGCTTCTCGGGCCATGATGGCCACTCCCACTCCAGCCAAGCCCAATACTTTGTTTACCAACCCCTCTGTGTCTCCCGACTCGTAATGGAATCGATTCAGATCAGCCCGCTCCAGCCCTACGATGGCCAACCCATAATCGTTGAACACATGCAGCCGTTGGCTCATGGCAAATCCCTGCAATTGAACACGGTTCAAGGATTGCTCATCAAATGTTTTCTGGTGGATTGATGCATGTTCCAAACCACGGGACATAAAATGCGCCAACACGGCGTGGGTATGCGCTGTCACCGAGGGAAACCGAAACGACCCCGTATCCGTCATGATGCCAACATAAAAACAAGCCATCGCATCGTGCGTTAGCAATTCGCCTTGGCCCCAACCCACAATCAAGTCCACCAGCAATTCACAAGTGGATCCGCACGTTGGGTCCGAGAGCAAGCAGTCCGCAAAATCATCGGGCAATTGGTGATGGTCAACCACCCATTTGCGTCCCGGTGCTTCACGCAAGGCTTCTTCCATCTTTCCAACCCGATCCAACCCATTGAAATCCAAGCACCAGATTACATCCGCCGCATGGAGCAACTGTGTGGCAGATTCTGTTTCCTCATCGTAAAAGCAAATACCATCCGCTTCTGGCATCCAGTTCAAAAAAGAAGGGAAACGGTCAGGGAGCACAACCGAAGTGGTCAAACCCATTGCCTTCAGGTGGTGATGAAACCCCAATGCCGCACCCACCGCATCGCCGTCAGGCGAGCGATGAGCCGTGATGACGATGGATTGATTTGAGTCCATTTCGTTCCAGCACTGGCGAGCCATTTCGGAAATCATGGTCGGTGAAGCAGATTCCAACAAGTTTATGCCTTCCCTCATGCTTCGCAAGTTACCACGTCCTAATTTTGTTCCATGCAACTCCAAGCCTTGATTGTGGCAATTCTTTTGTCAGCAACGCTGCAAGCCCCTGGGATTGCACATGCCGAAAGTCACGATTTTCACTACAGCCGCTTCGATCTTCAATGGAATGCCGAGACTTCCACGTGGCAAGGTATTTTACGCGTTTTCACGGATGACCTCGAATCAGCCCTGAATCAAATGGAGGCAGAACCCGTCCTGTGGAGGCTGGGAGACGAACAGGAACATCCATCGGCCGATGCTGCCATAGACGCTTACACTACGGCCAATTGGCTGCTCACGGATTCGACAGGACGCGCCTTGGACTGGACATTCATTGGGAAAGAGGTCGATTACGACATCACTTTCGTGTACCTCGAATCCGGGACGGCAGCGATTGATTTGGCTCGTTTCGCGAGCAGCCAAGGGTTTCATGAGCTCTTTGATGACCAAGTCAACGAATTCACCCTGAACACCAACGGTACGTCCCTCCGCTTGTGGCTGACTTCTGAAGATGCCACGAAACCCATTGCATCGCCATCCCATGAATAAGGCCGAAAAAGTCGCATACATCATGGCTGAGCTGCAGCGGTTGTATCCAAATCCACCGGTACCGCTGGATCACGTGGATCCGTATACACTCCTCATCGCCGTGCTTTTGTCCGCTCAATGCACCGATGAACGTGTTAACCAGGTGACACCTGCGCTCTTTGACTTGGCCAACACGCCACAGCAAATGGTGCAATTGAAGGTCGAAGAAATCAAAGCCATTATTCGACCGTGTGGCTTGTCGCCAGCCAAATCAAAAAACATTCATCGGTTGAGCGAAATGTTAATCGAAACGCATGCGGGAGAAGTGCCCGCTGATTTTGAAGCCCTCGAAGCCCTCCCTGGTGTTGGGCACAAGACTGCATCCGTGGTCATGTCCCAGGCCTTCGGTGTTCCGGCCTTTCCTGTCGACACCCACATCCATCGCCTCATGTTTCGCTGGGGGCTTTCCAGTGGAAAAAACGTGGAGCAAACCGAGCGCGACGCCAAGCGCCTTTTCCCCCGAGAGCGATGGAACGACCTGCACTTGCAAATCATCTTTTACGCCCGTGAATACAGCCCTGCGCGTGGATTGAAATGGGAACGTGATTTCTTGCTCCAGCAATGCGGACGGGTCTCGGAGATCAAAAAGTGGAAACCCATCGCTGAGGATTGAGTCATGTGGGCAAATTACCCTTCGACCCTGCCCTTTTTTGAACGCCTTTGGAAGCAATGCCGGCATGGCTTCTGGTGGCTGACTCAGTGCCTTCGTTACCGCAGGCGCCCTCCCGTTGTCCAGGTATGGCCGGACATGCCTTCGCGAAGAGCGGCACTGTACAAAATCACCCGAAGCCTCGGTTGGGAACTCACCAACCGCAAACGCAGCGATGCCGTGCTTGGAATTAAGTTTGAAGACGCTACGCACAAGGACACGGCGGCCATTCCAGCTGCACTGCATGCGGCTGCTTGGTGGAATCTTCATTGCAACGACATCAGCAAGGGTACCCTGGAAAAAGCACACCAAGCCGCTTTTGGTTACGGCATGCGCATAGATCCCACCACGCATCATGGACCGCTGGTGGTAAAAAGCGATGAAAATGCCCAGCACGATGGAGTCCTGATTCAAGGTCCCATCGTTCCCGATCAGGTGCAAGAAAACGTGGTGTACCAACGCGAAATCGACAACCGTGACGAGAACGATGAATTTTTTGATTATCGGGTGGTCTATGTTCGAAAGGACTTTCCAGTGGTTTACAAGAAGTACAAAGCAGCCACCCGTCGTTTCACAAATGAAACCGTCCGTGTGGAACTACTGGCGGATTCACCATTCTCGGCGGCAGAGGAAAAATGCATCCACCGTCTGGCCCAAGGCATGAACGTGGATTATGCTGAGTTTGATGCCTTGCGTGATCGAACAACGAACCAACTCTACGTGGTCGATGTAAATCCCACGCCCTGGGGACCCCCGGCCCAACTCGCGCTGGCGTCGCAAGGTGAAGCCATTGCCCGAATGGCATCATCCTTTCAGTCCAGCCTTCAGGCTTGAAGCAAATACGACCGAAACGCGGCATAATCCGCTGGCAACAAAGTGCTCTCTTTCGGCTTATCCAAGCAACCCAGCAATGATTCCGGAATCTCAGGTGATTGCCCCGTTGCTTCTTCAACGACACCGCCAAATTTTGCTGCATGCGCTGTTGCAAGCACCACCTGGTGTGCCCCACGGGACGACCGAGAGGCCGCCTCAAAGCCAATGGCCGTGTGCGGACAGACCAGCAGGCCTGAGTGCTCCCAGAGCCTCAACATGGCGCGACGTGTCGCCTCCTCTGAAACGGATTGCACATGGAACTCGCTTTGCATCTTTGAGATACTCGATTCGTACAACCATTCCAGCCGAGGACGGTTGCTGGGATCGCCAACGTCCATCGCATTGGAAATGGTTGCTTTGGACTCGGTTGGTCGGTAATGCCCCGTGCGCATGTAATGCTCCATGACATCGTTGGCGTTAACAGCCGCATGGAATCCTGAACAAGGCATCCCCATACGTTGTGCCAAAATTCCTGCAGCGATGTTGCCAAAATTCCCGCTTGGCACGATAAAATCCAACGACTCATCGGCTTGCAAGGTGGCCCAGGCATAGTAAATTGACTGTGGAATCCAGCGACCGATGTTGATGGAATTTGCACTTGTAAGGGGACGACAGGATTGCACCTGCTCATCCAAAAAGGCCTCCTTCACCAGGCGCTGGCAATCGTCAAACGCACCTTGAACCTCGACGGCTCGAACATTTGCCCCCACGGTTGTAAGCTGTTGCTCCTGAATGCGGCTGATTCGGCCACTCGGATATAGAATAACCACATCAATTCCGGGTACATTGAAAAATCCCTGCGCGACTGCCGACCCCGTATCGCCTGAAGTCGCAACAAGCACCGTTAGGCGTTCGGTAGAAGTCGCACCGAGCAAACGGGACATGACCCGGGCGCCCACATCCTTGAAAGCGGCTGTGGGACCTCGGAAAAGCTCCAATTGACTCACGTTGCCCTCCACATGAACGAGCGGAATTTCGAAATTCAGTGCGTCCTCCATGAGGTCATGTAATTCCACTTCAGTAATTGCGCCGTCTACATACGGAAAAAGCATGCGTGTTGCCAATTCAGGCAACGCTACTCCGCTCAAGCTTGACCACTCCACCCGGGGAATGTGCGCGGGAACGTACAAGCCTCGATCCGGCGCCAATCCCTCCCGCAACGCAGCAGCGAAACTTCGTCGAATGGAAGGCGATGTAATGCTGAAATACTTCATGAAATGGGATGGGCTCCACGACCGGAAATGGCCGAAATGTGAATGGAAAAGGCTACGGAATGCTGCTGCATCAAATCGGATAAAACCTGGGCGATCCCTTCAGCGGTGGAGGCATCCAATGCCACCCAAAATGTGGAAGGACCACTTCCGGAAATGCCACCGGCGCGAGCGCCATGGGCAAATGCCACGGACCGGATCTCTTCATAATGCGGAATGAGGGGCGATCGATGCGGCCCCACCAACAAGTCCTCCAGTGCATAGGCTGCTGCTGTGTCGTCCCCCCTGTGGCATGCCGCCACAAACGTCCCGAACCACGCTGCTTGAACGGCGGCATCCTTCAATTTCACTTGGTCGGGCAACACAGCTCGCGCCTCCGAGGTCTTGATGGGAACATGGGGATGAAGAATCACCAATGACCAGTTCTCAAGCGCAGGGATGGCGACGGGAGGACCCTCAGGCGGGCAAATGACCAACCCGCCAAGCAAAGCAGGCGCCACATTATCAGCGTGCCGTGCACCGCTGGCGAACGACTCACCGTCCAGTGCAAAAGGAATCAATTCGTCCGGGCGGAGTCCGGCATCAAGCAATGCATTGACGCCCACGACCGCTGCAGCAGCGCTCGCAGCACTCGAACCAATGCCACTCCCCGGCAAGATGGATTTAAAAATTTCGAGCTCCAGACCGCAGGGATTTCCCAAGGATTCAAGCAAGCTTTTAGCCGCGATGGTTGCGACATTTTTTTCGGGATCCACATCCAGATCTGCGCCGTGAATTGCTCGAATGCGCACATCCCCTGCATCGGAAGTACGGTGCAAAATCATCCGTTCTCCGGGTGCGGAAAGGGCACAGCCCAACGCATCAAATCCAACGTTCATATTTGCTACCGTAGCCGGAGCCCACACTTCAATGCGATGTTTCATGATTGCACAGCATCTTGGGTGAGCATCCAACGTGCAACCGCATACACATCGGCCAACACGCCACTTGCCGTGAGGGCACCGCCTGCCCCTGCGCCTTGAATGACAAGGGGTTTATCAGCATAACGATCCGAAAGAATGGATACCGCGTTGTCCGTTCCTTCCAATGCGTAAAAGGCGTGTGAAGCGTCGAGCGCCTTCAACGCGCATGAACACCCCGTCTCAGGACTCCAAGTTGCAACAAATCGCAAACGCTTCCCTCCACCTTTGGCTTCTGCAGCCATGGCATCAACGCGCTCGCCCAAGGCATCCAACTGTGCCATGAACCCCTCTGCGCTGCCGTCGAATGCAGCCGCTGGAAGAAAACCATTCACCTCCACCTCATTCAATGTCAATTCAGCTCCACACATACGCGCTAAGATGAGCACTTTTCGAGCCACATCCATCCCGCTCAGATCCATTCGAGCGTCAGGTTCGGTATAGCCCTTGGCACCTGCATCACGGACGGCATCACTGAATTTGACCCCTTCATCCAATGCACTAAAAATGTAGTTCACTGAACCGCTGAGCACCGCTTCGATGCGCTTGATGCGGTCTCCGGTTTCCAACATAGAACGCAGGCCGTGCAGAATAGGAAGCGCAGCCCCCACATTGGTTTCGTTCTTGAACCGAGGTCCACAAGCCTGCAACAAGCGCCAATCCTCCATGGAGCGAGTGGCGGCAATTTTATTGGAACACACATACCCCATGCCCAGTTTAAGCGCTTCGACACCCGCATCAGCGACCGATTCAGCAGCTGAATTGTCAACGTATATTTTTCGATTTCCAGGAAGCGCGTGAAAGGCTTGCAAAGCCTCCAATGGATTCGATGCGGTTTGGGCTCCTTCAGCCTGATGCAGCGCCTGAAGGTCTGCCTCCAAGCCATTGGAGTCCAACGCAAAAGCCGTGCTGTTCGCAAGGCCTACAAGTTTGATGGGGCAACCGAGTTGGGCCTCCATCGCAGACTTGGTATTCGCCCATTGGCCAATGAATTCCCGTCCAACTTGACCAACGCCCGCACAAAACACTTGAACGCATGGTTCCGGCTGCTCGTCAAAAAACGACCGGTGAAGTGCCCGCAACGCTTCTGGAACGTCCGGGGTGTTCACCACAATGCTGATGTTGCGCTCGGTGCTTCCTTGGGCGATGGCTCGGATGTTGACCCGAGAATCAGCGAGCGCTTTAAAGGCCTTTCCGCTCACGCCTATCGCACGTTCCATGCCGGTGCCAACCAATGCGACAATGCTCAACGATTCATCTACGCGAATCGGTGCGAGTCGATTGAGGGTAATGTCCGAGGCCAAATCAGATTCGAGAGCCGCCAAGCCGGCATCGAGATCACTCTCAGCGATGCCCACTGTCAAACTGTTCTCGGATGAACTTTGGGTAATGAGGGTAACATTCACTCCGGCCTGTGCCAAGGCAGAGAAAATGCGACTTGAAAAACCCGGTCGCCCAATCAGCGAACCGCCTTCCAATGTCAACAAGGCAATCCCGTCAACGCTCGATAGACCTCGGACTGTAACAGCTTTCGATGGTTGAGATACGATGCGGGTTCCCGGTGCTTCAGAATTAAAGGTGCTGCGGACAATCAAAGGGATGCCCTTGTCGCGCAACGGGGCAATCGTAGGATGATAGATGACTTTGGCTCCAAAATGGCACAATTCCATCGCTTCCTCATAACTCATTTCGTCAATCACCTGGGCTCCAGGTACCATGCGAGGGTCGGCCGTCAGCATACCCGGGACGTCCGTGGATTTTTCCAAGCATTCGGCTTCAATCGCGCTTGCAATCAAAGAGGCTGTATAATCGGATCCTCCGCGTCCCAAGGTCGTTGTTTCGCCCGCAGCCGTTCGCCCGATAAATCCCTCTGTGATGAGCACTTCAAAAGAATCATCGGCTTGTACTCCAGCTTGAATGTTTTGATAAGAGGCTTTCCGATTCACCTCTGCAGCACCAAATTGGTCGTCGGTGGCAATCCATTCACGTGCATCAACTCGTCGGGTTTTGAGTCCGGCTTGGTCCAACCAGGCATTCACCATGGGCACCGCCAACCGTTCTCCAAAAGAGACCAATTGGTCCATGCTTTTGGCGCTGAGTTCTTCAAGCAAGCAAATACCCGAACAAAGGGAACGAAGCCGGTCGAATTTCTCTTGCAACTCCGATCGAACAGGGGCATTCGCGTCCATGCCTAACTCATCCAACGTCGCGCGGTGCCGTTGAATCAAATCGTCCAAGAGCTTCGCATGGCCCGGATCTCCTTGGGCGGCTTTCAACCCGATTTGAATGAGCGCGTTGGTCACCCCACCCATGGCTGAGCACACCACAATACGCTGCGTGCCTCGACGAGCAATGAGCACGTCCCGAACACGCTGCATGGCTTCAGCAGAAACCAGCGATGAGCCTCCAAACTTCAATACTTCCATCCTAAATTCCATTTATAGCGCATGTCGCCGGGAGGTTGCCGGCGTATCGCCACGCATGTTCCTACGCAGAAAGCATCCGTCAGGTTGCGCGAAAACTCAAGAATTTCAGGCGTCTGGACCGAATTTTCCAATCACCTCTTGGCTGACTCCCGTATTGGAGAAACCTCCATCGTGGAATAAGTTTTGCATGGTGACAAAACGCGTAAGATCGCTGAACAATGAAATGCAGTAATCTGCACAGGCCAGACCGTCCGCATTGCCCAGTGGGCTCATGGACTCACTGTAAGCGATAAATTCATCAAATCCCTTGACACCACTTCCGGCGGTTGTCACTGTCGGACTTTGGCTGACGGTGTTGATGCGTACTTTCTTCTCAACCCCATAGTGGTAACCGAAACTGCGCGTGATGCTTTCCAGCAAGCTCTTGGCATCCGCCATGTCTCCGTAATCCGGGAAAATACGCTGCGCCGCAATGTAGGTCAATGCTACAACACTGCCCCACTCACTGATGGCATCCAGCTTCTTCGCAACCGCCAAGGTTTTGTGCAAACTGATGGCGGAGACGTCGAGGGTCGTTTGCAGCCAGTTGTAATTGATGTCGGTGTAGTGCTTGCCTTTGCGCACGTTCGGGCTCATGCCAATCGAGTGCAATACGAAATCCACTTGGCCTCCAAAGTGCTCCATGGCCTGTTCAAACAGGTTGGTCAAATCTTCCACGCTGGTCGCATCGGCCGGCACCACAGGGGCTCCACCGACTTGCTTTGCGAGTTCATGGATTTCACCCATGCGCATGGCAACCGGTGCGTTGGTCAACACCAACTCTGCACCTTGAGCGTGCGCTTGAATCGCCGTTTTCCATGCGATTGACTGGTCGTTCAATGCACCGAAAATGATGCCCTTTTTGCCTTTCAATAAATTCTCTGCCATGATCGTCGTGAATTGTGCCGCAAACGTACTTCAGATTTTTGAGACCTCCACCGGCCAAATCTTACCGGGATTCAACAATCCTTTGGGGTCAAATTGGTCTTTGATGGCCTGTTGCAAGCGCAATTCTGCAGGCCCGAAGGCCAAATCCATGTACGGGCGCTGAACCCACCCGATGCCGTGCTCCCCGCTGATGGTACCACCCAAGGCCACCACCTTTTCAAAAATGGCCCGGATGGCAACCGGCAATTCCTTTTCCCAAACCTCTTCTGAAACACCGCGCTTGAGGATGTTGACATGGAGATTCCCGTCCCCCGCGTGACCGTAACAGATGCTTTCAAACCCGTGGCTCGCCCCCACCGCCTTAACGGCTTCAAGCAATTCAGGCAGGGTCCCCCGTGGCACCACGGTGTCCTCTTCTTTGTACGTGCTAGCCGCCTTGACAGCCTCACCGACAACACGACGAAGCCTCCACAATTGGTTTTTGGCGGCTTCGTCTTCTGCCAGCAGTGGCTCGCCAGCACCACACGCGTTGACCGCTGGATAGATCCGTTCCAGCTGTGGCATCAATGCCGAAGGCTCAAAACCATCCACCTCAATGAGCAAATGGGCTTGTGTTGATGCGTCCATAGCAGGTGGAGCGATGCCGACGAATTCAGCGGCCAATTCGATGGCCGAGCGCTCCATGAATTCCAAAGCAGAAGGCTGGTTGCCTTGCTGAAAAATTTCGGACACCGCTCGACACGCAGCCTCCGCGTCACCAAAAGGAACCAGCATCAAGGCCGTGTGACGAGGCCACGGCAATAGTTTCAGCGTGGCACGTGTAATGACCCCTAATGTCCCTTCGCTTCCCACCATCAATGCGGTCAAATTGTAGCCTGTGCTGTTTTTTAAGGTGTTGGCCCCGGTCTGTATAACCGTGCCGTCCATGAGCACCACTTCCAGGTTGAGCACCCAATCCTTGGTCACGCCGTACTTGACAGCGCGCGGACCGCCGCTGTTTTCAGCGAGGTTGCCACCGATGGTGCATGTTCCCCGCGATGCCGGATCCACCGCATAAAACAACCCACAGGCCTGCACGGCTTCTTGCAATTCCTGTACGATGACGCCCGGCTCAACAACGACCTGGTGGTTGCGCTCATCGATGCAGATGATGCGATTCAACCTCCGGGTGGAAAGCGAGATGCCGCCCTCAACGGGGAGGGCACCACCGCTCAACCCCGTCATGGCTCCAGCTGGCGTAACGGGAATGCCGTTGGCATTGGACCATATGAGCACTTCTTGAACCTCCTGCGTGTTGGCCGGCTCGACCACTAGGCCGGGCATGAAAACCAAATCCTCCGTATGATCGGAAGCCAATTTGCGGCGAAGATCTTCCGAATCCGAGAAGCTCACTTTTCCTTCGAATGCTTCCTGGAATGATTTTTTCCACAAATTGGACATGCCACCAAACATAACTCTGTGGGCTCAATAATCCTGCGGCGAGGTGGACTTCTTATCTTGCTCAACGCAACAAGAAATCACCAAAAAGACATGCAACACATTTTTCGCCGCGGTTGGGCATTGGGATGCTACCTGATGCTCTTTGCAGCCGCCCCACTGAGTGCTCAGGATTTTCCCTTTGAGTTATTGAGCAACGAGCTCATTTGGTACAGTGGAGAGTTCCGGGAAGAGCGTGTAGGCGGCATCCGTTCCATGAACGATGGAAAGCATTACACGAGCCTAGAGCGGACAGACGCTGGAAGTGCCATCGTTAAGTACGCCTACCGAACCGGCGAAGCGGTGGATACCATTGCCACAAGCCTTCGCGCCTTTGGAACAGCTGACCGGGGATTCAGCGGCTATTCGTTTTCCGGGGACGAACGGAACGTTTTGCTGACGACCGACGTAGCGTCCATTTATCGGCATTCATTTTCAGCCAATTTTCACGTCTACAACACGGAGTCGAGGACTTGCACACCCCTGACAAATTTCGATTTGGGTGGGCAACGCTTGGCGGCCTTCTCCCCGAATGCAGCCCACGTAGCCTTCATGCGCGATAACAATGTATTTGTTGTCGAGCTGGCAACCATGGAAGAAACCCAAGTGACCTTCGATGGAGCGGTGAACGCCATCATCAACGGTGCGACCGATTGGGTCTATGAAGAAGAATTCGGGGACGACAACGGCATGTTTTGGTCACCCGATGGCCGCTACCTGGCCTTCATGCGATTCAACGAAAGCGAAGTCCGGGAGTTCGGCATGCCCATGTATGGGGGGCTGTATCCCGAACCGTATGAATTCAAATACCCAAAAGCCGGGGAAGACAATGCACTGGTCGAAGTGAAGGTGTACGATATCGAGCGGAAGAAAACCGGAACCGTGAAGCACCCCAAAACCGAGTACATCCCCCGTGTGAAGTGGGGTGCTTCGAGCGAACAATTGCTGGTATTCACGATGAATCGGCACCAGAGCATTTTGAACATCCAAATGAGCAGCTGCACGCGCGGTGTCGAGCAATTGATTACACGGAAAATCTGGTCAGAACAAGCCCGCACCTACATTGATATCACAGATGACATTGCATTTCTTCCCGACGGTCAATCGTTCATCATGACGAGCAAACGGGATGGATTCAACCACCTCTACCAATTTTTCCTGGACCGCGATGTCGAGCGCGTGCAACTCACTTCAGGCGAATGGGACGTGCTATCGGTCCAAGGTTATGATGAGAAGCGCAAGCAAGTCTATTTCACCTGTTCCAAACTCGGCGCCACGCAGACCCACCTGGCTCGGGTCAATTTGAAGGGCAACATGTCGATTCTGCACGAAGAATCCGGAACCCACCGTGCAGCCTATTCCAATTCGTTCGACTACTACATCCACACGCACCACACGGCCAACACCCCTCCGGTGTACACGTTGAAGGACCGAAACGGTCGCATCGTACGCGCGTTGAAGGACAACGCTGACCTGAAGACCACCCTAGCAAAATACAACCTTCAACCCAAAGAGTTTTTCACCTTCACAAACGACGCAGGCGTTGACCTGAATGCTTGGATGATCAAGCCACCCGGATTCGATCCGGGCCAATCTTATCCTGTATATGTGGCCATTTACGGCGGACCTGGTGTGAATACGGTGACGGACAGTTGGGGCGGCGCCAACTTTTACTGGCACCAGCTCCTTGCTCAGCAAGGGTACATTGTTGCAAGCGTTGATCCACGTGGCACCCCCAAGCGCGGGAGAGCCTTTGAACACAGCACGTACAAGGAGTTGGGTAAACTGGAAACGGAGGACTTCATCGATTTCGGAGAATACCTGGGAGCGCAATCTTACGTAGATGCAGAACGTATTGGAATTCAAGGCTGGTCGTACGGCGGATTCATGACGCTCTTGTGCATGACCAAAGGAGCGGATGTCTACACCGCTGGGATTTCGGTTGCACCGGTCACGAATTGGCGCTACTACGACACCATTTACACTGAACGGTTTATGCAGACGCCAGCCGAAAACGAGAGCGGCTACGACGACAACAGCCCGGTCAACCACGCAGATAAACTCGAAGGCGCCTTGCTCCTCGTGCACGGATCCGCCGACGACAACGTACACTTCCAAAATTCAATGGAAATGGTCGACGCGCTCGTAGCCGCCGGCAAGGACTTCGACTTCTTTGCCTATCCCAACCGCAATCACGGCATTTACGGCGGAAATACACGGCTTCATTTGTTCAACATGATGCTTGACTTTGTGCGCGAAAACCTCTAATGCCTTAGATTCACCGGAAAATTCTAACCCATGACTGATACAACCACCGTGCCTTCGGGCCACCCCAAAGGGTTATATACCCTTTTCTTCTCTGAAATGTGGGAGCGCTTCTGCTACTACGGCATGCGCGTTCTGTTGACCTTGTTCTTGGTCAAATCCCTCCTCAAAGGCGACTCAGAAGCGAGCTTGATTTACGGCGCTTACACGGCACTTATATACGCCGCACCTGTTTTGGGAGGTCGAATGGCAGACAAATACCTCGGATACCGGTATGCCATCATCCTCGGTGCCGTCCTCATGGCCATCGGTGAATTCCTGATCCTCGGTGCCACGGAAGTATTCGGCAGCAATGAAGCGTTCATGCTCATGGGTATGGGGGCATTGATTGTTGGGAATGGCTATTTCAAGGCCAACATCTCCACCATTGTAGGCAAGTTGTACGAGGATGGCGATCCACGACGAGATTCGGGCTTTACCATCTTCTATATCGGCATCAACATCGGGGCTTTGATGGCTACGACCATCGTAGCGTTTGTTGGCGAAACGTACGGATTTGAATACGGATTTGGACTCGCTGGAATCGGCATGTTGCTCGGATTGGCCATTTTTTGGTCGGGCCGAGACAATTACAGTGCCGCCGAAGGATTGGACATCACTGAAGACGGCATGAAGACGGTCGGTCCTTTGAAGATGTACCAGGCGATCTCCATAGGTTCCCTCGCCTTGATTCCACTCTGTTACTTCCTCATCAGCCAGAATCAATGGATGACCTACCTGCTCACGGGGCTCTTCGTATACATCGCATTTTCTCTGGTGCAAGCTGGAATCAAAGAAGGCTCCATGTGGCGGGACCGCATGATTGCGCTCATCATCTTTATGATTATCAACACGGTGTTCTGGGCGTGCTTCGAGCAGGCAGGAACTTCACTGACGCTCTTCGCAGACCGAAATGTAAGCCGGGAAATCCTCGGTTGGACCATGCCGGCATCGATGACTCAATTCTTCAATCCGGCCTTTATCATCATCTTCGGTTCCATTTTCTCGGTGATGTGGGTGAAGCTCGACCAGATCGGCAAAAACCCAAGCATCCCCATGAAATTTGCACTGGGCATCTTGCAATTGGGAGCCGGATTCTTGGTCACCTTGGTCGGTTTGCAATTTGCTGACGAGCAGGCCATGGTGCCGCTTTTGACCTTGGTGTTCTTGTACATGCTGCATACCACTGGTGAATTGTTCCTTTCGCCCATTGGACTCTCCATGGTGACCAAATTGTCCCCCAAAAGCATGGCAGGAACCGCCATGGGCGCATGGTTCTTAAGCTTCGCGATGGCCAATTATCTCGGCGGAATCATTGCCTCTTTCACCGGTGGTCACGGCGGTGACGGCGAATCGCTTACGCCTCAAGAAGGCTTGGCTCAATACACCGATATTTTCTCCACCATCGGCTTGGTCTTGGTTGCATTTGCTGTGCTCATTGCGGTGTGCAACAAACCTCTGAACAAACTCATGCACGGTGTTCGATAGACGCACTATCTGCACACGAAGTTCGTTCCGACTTCACAACCTTTTCGAAAAGCGCCCTCAGGCGCTTTTCTTTTGCGATATTGCAGGAAATTGGTTTTATCGATGACTGTCCGACTTGCACATTCTGCCCTTTACCTGTTGATTGCACTTGTTTTCGTGCCTTGGTCGGCATTGGCTCAACAAACATCCATCAATTGGATGTCATTAGAGGAAGCTGTTGAAGCGCAGCAAGATGAGCCCCGCAAAATCATGATGGACGTATACACCCAATGGTGTGGACCGTGCAAAATGATGATGCGGAACACGTTTACCAATTCCGATGTCATCTCGTACATCAATTCGAATTATTATGCCGTCAAATTCGACGCCGAATCTCCCGGGCCGGTCACCTACCAAGACCGCACCTTTGAGAATCCCGGATGGAGTGCCAATGCCCGCGGCCGAAACAGCACCCACCAACTCTCGCGTGCTTTGGGTGTCAATGCCTACCCCACCTTGGTATATTTTGACGAAAACGCAACGGTCATTACGCCCATTGCCGGTTACAAGACGCCACAACAGTTGGAATTGTACCTGAAATTTTTCGCCGAAGAATACACCAGCGGTGTACAACAAGAACAATGGGAAAAATTCCGCGATTCGTTCAAGCCGAATTTCCAGTAATTCGCTTGCTGAAATCGCAGAATGCAAGGCAATTATCCGCCGTGCAGAACCATTTGCTGTGGCCTATATTTGCAGCCGAAAGCAGGGCCTACACGGGGCAACCTACCGCAAGATTTTTAACCCAAATCGTGTCACAAAATGAGTGAGACAGCACAACTTATTCTGAATGGGGAATCCTATGAGTTCCCGATCATTGAAGGTTCCGAACAGGAAAAGGCCATCGATATCTCCAAGTTGCGCGCGCAAACAGGGTACATAACCCTGGATTATGGGTTCAAGAACACCGGATCTACGCAGAGTGCGATTACCTACCTCGATGGGGAAAATGGAATCCTGCGCTACCGAGGTTATTCCATTGAGGAATTGGCCGAAAATGCATCCTTCATTGAGGTTGCGTACCTGCTCATCTACGGAGAGCTCCCCAACAAAGAACAGCTCAGCTACTTCCAAGAAGGCATTACCCACCACACCTTGGTGCACGAAAACATGAAGCGCTTCTTTGAAGCATTTCCTCCGGGGGCACATCCCATGGGCATGCTCAGCTCCATGATTTCGAGTTTGAGTACATTCTACCCCGAATCGCAGAACCCCAATCGCTCTGTGGTTGACATCGAATTGACAATCCATCGATTGATTGCCAAGTTGCCTACCCTTGCGGCTCAAGCGTACAAGCACAACATGGGCCACCCCACGGTGTACCCGTCGAACAAGCTCAGCTACTGCGGAAACTTCTTGCAGATGATGTTTGCGCTTCCATCGGAAGAATACACCGTGGACCCCATCGTCGAAAGCGCGATGAACAAGCTTCTGATCTTGCACGCCGATCACGAGCAGAATTGCTCCACCTCGACGGTTCGCGTCGTTGGCTCATCGCAAGCCAATCTGTACAGCAGTGTTTCAGCGGGAATTGCTGCGCTGTGGGGACCGCTTCACGGCGGGGCGAACCAAGCGGTCATCGAAATGCTCGAAGCCATTCGTGAAGACGGTGGAGATTTACAGAAATGGGTCAATAAAGCCAAAGACAAAAACGACTCGTTCCGCCTCATGGGCTTCGGACACCGGGTCTACAAGAATTTCGATCCTCGGGCACGCATCATCAAGAAAGCAGCGGATGAAGTCCTGGGAAAGCTCGGCATTGACGATCCTGTTCTTGATATTGCGAAGCAATTGGAACAAGTTGCCTTGAATGACGAATACTTCGTCCAGCGCGGTCTGTACCCGAACGTTGACTTCTACTCGGGCATCATCTACCGCGCCTTGAACATACCAACGGACATGTTCACGGTGATGTTCGCACTGGGCCGCTTGCCCGGTTGGATTGCCCAGTGGAAAGAGATGGTTGAAAACCGGGAGCCGATTGGCCGTCCCCGTCAGGTATTCACCGGCTCGAAAGCACGCAGCTTCGTGCCGTTGACTGATCGCAAGTAAGATGAGCGCCGATTTGAAAGGCGGCGGTGTCGAACTGACCATTGATGAAAAAGGTGTCGGCACCGTTGCGTTTGGCCACCCCGCGAGCAATTCACTGCCGGGTGCCGTGCTCAATGTCCTGGCCCGCACCATTGACGAAGCGTCGAGCAATGCAGACTGCAAGGTCATCGTCCTCAAAACTTGGGGAGACCGTGCGTTTTGCGCGGGAGCGAGCTTCGATGAATTAATCGCCATCCACAACGAAGACGAAGGCCTCGAATTTTTCAGCGGATTCAGCAGGGTCATCTTGGCCATGCGACGCAGCTCCAAATTCATCATTTGCCGCGTGCAAGGCAAAGCCGTTGGCGGTGGTGTCGGTATCGCGGCAGCAGCTGATTATGCAATGGCCACCTCTTATGCCGGTGTCAAGCTCTCCGAACTCGCTATCGGTATCGGTCCCTTTGTTGTGGGGCCTGCTGTAGAACGCAAAATGGGCACCGCGGCTTTCACGGCTCTAGCCATTGACGCAGCAACCTGGTATGACGCCCAATGGGCGCAAGAACAAGGACTCTATGCACAGGTATTCGATGATGCGGTTTCCATGGATGCTGCCATTGATGCATTGACTCTGCGGTTGGCTGCGTCCAACCCGGAAGCCATGGCAGAATTAAAACAAGTTTTTTGGGCGGGTACAGACCATTGGGAATCCCTCTTGCCCGAGCGTGCGGCGATTTCAGGCCGTTTGGTGCTCAGCGATTTCACGCGTGAAGCAATCAATCGCTTCAAGGGAAAGTAACCCCATCGCCAATTGACATGAAAAAGGGCGCCCTTGAGAGGCGCCCTTTTTGATTGAAGTCCAGTTGGAATGCTCAGTGGATCAGCAAGCGCTTGGCGCCCTGCTGCTGGCCATTCCGCAGTACCACATGGTAGAAGCCGGTTTCTACACCGCTCAATTCGAACTGAACGGGTTGGCCATTTATGGTGCACTCAAAACGATTGATCAATCGACCTGAGGCGTCGAGCAGTTCGACCACCGTCTTGCCATTCAAGCCCGCGCCGTTGATCCAGAACGCTCCGTTCGTCGGATTCGGGTAAACATCGAACTCAACAGCATACAACTCCGTGATTCCGGTGACATTGTCAACCGTTACTTCAACGGTTTCCGTGCAGCCATTGGCATCGGTAACGGTCAAGACATAGGTGCCTGCAGAAAGTCCCGTCAAATCCTCATCGGTGCTTGCAAACGCATCTGGACCCGTCCAAGCGAATTCATAAGGTGCTGTACCCCCAGATACGTCCACGCTGATCGTGCCTGAGCCGTCTCCTTCCGTCTCATTCGTCGCGTCTGCACCTATAGCAATATCGCAGTAGTAGCAGCTGCCGTCGTCATCCGTGGCCTCTTCGTTGTAGTTCTGCGCTTCAGGATCGGTACAACCGGCTATCTCGAATTCATCGCAAATGCCATCGCCGTCGGCATCATTGAGGCAGTTTCCGTCGCAATCGTAGTACTCCTCGGCGTACTCGCACATGCCGTCGTCGTCGGTCGCAGCGGCGTCATAGTTACACGCCGTTTCATCGGTGCAACCGGCAATCTCCAGTTCATCGCATACGCCATCCCCGTCGGTATCGTTCAGGCAGGTGCCGTCACAATTGTAATACTCCTCGGCGTACTCGCACATGCCGTCGTCGTCTGTAGCTGTGGCGTCGTAGTTGCAGGCCATTTCATCGGTGCAACCGGCAATCTCCAGTTCATCACACACGCCGTCACCGTCGGCATCGTTGAGGCAGGTACCGTCGCAGTCATAATATTGATCCGCATACTCGCACATGCCATCGTCATCGGTCGCAGCGGCATCGTAGTTGCATGCCACAGCATCCGTGCAACCCTCAATTTCCAATTCATCGCAGACGCCATCGCCGTCCATATCCATCAGGCAATTGCCATCGCAATCATAATACAGTGCGGGGAACTCACAAGAGCCGTCTTCGTTCGTAGCGTTCATGTCGTAGTTGCAAGCTGCCTCATCCATGCATCCAGGCACCTCCAACTCATCGCATACACCGTCACCGTCCATGTCCATCAGGCAATTGCCATCACAGTCGTAGTAGGTTTCAGCGTAGGTGCATGAACCGTCGTCCTGTGTGGCACCCGCGTCATAATTACAGGCCGCTTCATCGGTACAACCCAAGCAACTGTAATCGCATGAACCGTTGTCCACCGTGAAAATCGGGTCGTAATTGCACGCTCCTTCGTCTGTGCATCCAACGCACGAGATGTACTCACACGACCCATCATCCTGAAGGACATCGGGGTCATAGTTGCATGCCTGCGGATTCGTGCAACCCGCGTTGCAACTGTAGTCGCATGAACCGTCCTCATAGATTGCGCCTGGATCATAATTGCATGCAGCCTCATCCGTACATCCGGCACAGGATAGGTAATCGCATGAGCCGTCGTCATCCGTGGCATCCATATTATAGTTGCAAGCAAACGAATCGGTGCAGCCTGCGATTTCCAATTCGTCGCAAATCCCATCGCTATCCGCGTCGTTCAGGCAGTTGCCATCGCAATCGTAGTAGGCATCTGCATAAACACATGAACCATCATCCTCCGTCGCCTCAGCGTCGTAATTGCATGCCAGTTCATCCGTGCAGCCTCCACCAGCTGTCACGGGACTGTAGGTCCCCGTACCGCAGAATTCATACGTGAAGTACAAACTTGCGGACCCCACACCGTTTTCGAAAACCTGCGCATTGATTGTGCCGCAGATTTCACCATCTGTAGTCATCTGCAAGAAAAGCACGCGCATGTTTTCGTCTGGCAACCCATTTGGGGCGCCATTCAATAAGTACCATGCACCTCCAACTGACGAGTCAATCAAAACATCTTGTCCGTCCTGTTCCGATCCAGCCGCAAAATTTTCCACGAAAGGCTGGGCGGGATCTTCCAGTGAAGAAACTCCAACCTCATCGTCCACCTCCTGCTGATCTATTCCAATGGTAATCCAGCTGTCGGCAGCCAATTCTGGGAAGAAAGCCAAAATGGTAGGGAGAACTGAACTCGCTGTCGACCCACCGAACCCGCTGTTCCAAAAAGACCCCGTTGATGTGGTGATGCTCAAGGGTGCCGTATCCCCGCCGTAAATGGAAGACAAGAAATCGTCTGTATTGACCATGTCGATGTACATCCGGTACGTCGTGAGGCCAGGCACAATTTCCGTTGCATGCTCCTCAAGCGTTAACGTGTATTCTTGGGCAGATGCCACAGAGAAAAAGCCGAAGATCACCGGCACGAAAAATGCGCTAAGAAATCCCTTCATAGTTCTTGGTAGGTTTAGTGTGAGCTGCAATTTAATTCGAAATAGAAAAAGTCGGACGTTGCCGCCCGACTCTCTCTCAATTTTGTCAACAGGAAAAATTACCTGTTAACCTGCAATTTCATTTGACGCACAACCGACCCATCCGTTACGCGGATGATGTAATGCCCATTGGCCCAATCGCCAACCGGAATCCTCAGTGTTGGTCCACCGGCCAACCCAGCTTGTTCCCAGACCAATCTACCAACTCCATCAAAGCATGCGACGGTTAGGGCGTAATCAACCGAAGGCAATTGGACGTTTACCCAATCCGCAGCAGGGTTTGGATACACCCGCAGTTCCAGATCAGCGCCGAATTCCGCAACATCCACAATGGTTTCCACTACAATTTCAAACGACTGCACACTGCACCCGTTGGCATCGGTTACTTCCACTTGGTACGTTCCAGGATTCAATCCATCGACATCCTCTTCATCAGAGGTAAACGTTCCATCCAACTCAATCCAAGCAAACGAATACGGTTCACTCCCGCCGTTCACGGAGATGGCAATGCTGCCCGATTCCCCATTTTCTGGAGACCCGACAACTTCGTCGAGCAACACAACAAGCGGCTCAGGTTCGACGATTTCAAGGGAGACTGTATCCGAACATCCCATCTCGTCCAAAACCACCACTTCGTAGAGTCCTCCGGAGAGACCGGTAAATACAGAGTCGGCCTGTTGAATATCCAATGGAAGCAGGGTGTACACCAAGGCACTCGAATCCGGCATGGCCCCTGTCGTCGATACCGTTACAATTCCGTCACCGGCCTCAGCGCAACTCACATGCGTCACATCGATTGATGCACTCAACATGCAGTAGATGCATGAGCCATCATCATCGGTTGCGTCTGCGTTGAAATTCAGTGCAGCCGCGTCTGTGCAGCCAGCTGTTTCCAATTCATCGCAAACCCCATCACCGTCTGCATCGCTCAGGCAGTTGCCGTCGCAATCGTAATAGAGCTCCGGGTACACACAGGTTCCATCGTCGGTATTGGCTGCAACATCATAATTGCATGCGGCTGTGTCGATGCATCCCAATGCGACAGCAACGCACGAACCGTCATCGTATTCTGCTGAGGCATCGTAATTGTATGCCTCGCCATCCATGCAACCGCATGCATTAGGAAATACAGGTGCATTGGTCCAAGTTGCGCCCTCGAACGCAAACGTGTGCAACGAGGCACTGTCGTTGTCCCCGCCCTCAAAGACTTGAACGTTCAGTTGACCACTGAGCACGCCAGATGTGGTCACCTGCGCGACCAAAACGCGCAAATCGTCACCTGCTACCCCATTGGATCCGCCGTTCAGAATGAACCACGAACCGCCCACAGCATCATCCATTACGATGGCCTGGCCCGATTCAAATTGAGCCACCCAGCCTTCAGCACCTGAGGCGCCAACGGTATTCACGAGGTTTTCCCCTCCTGCTGTTGGTCCATCAATCCCAATGGTCACCCAACTGTCATAGGCCAAATCCGGGAACGTCTCAAAAAATGCGGGGTCGTTGTTTTGAGCCAAGTGGGAGCCATAGGGATGCTGGTACCAACCTGAATCTGAAGACATCGTGAGGGTATCCATGTCATTGCCGTACACCGCCGAAACGAAATCATCAGAAGCCACCGTGGTCACATACATTCGGTAGGTCACCATGCCATCAAGGTCTCCTTCGGTATGAACCGCAACCGTATCTATCTCCAAACCGTAGGCAATGATTTCGTCATTGGCACATGAGCAGAAGTCGCAGCTACCATCTTCCTCAGTAGCCATCGGGCTGTAATTGCAAGCAGTAGCAGATGTACATCCGATGACCTCCAATTCATCGCAAACGCCATCGCCGTCGGCATCGTTCAAGCATACGCCAGAACAATCCACGTAATCCTCGGGATACACGCACGAGCCATCGTCGTTGGTGGCCTCTTCATTGAAGTTACATGCCAACGCATCCGTGCAACCCTCCGTAGCCTCGATGACCACAATGGTTTGCTCAAAGTGAGCTGCATTGCCGCATGCATCAGTCGCGGTGTAGCTCCGTAAATACGTTGCCGTATCGCCCACAACTTCGAGGAGTGCATCTTCAGAAACCCATTGCGCATTGCCATCGCATGCGTCCTGAATGGCCACGAATGGTTCTGGAATTTCTTCTCCTTCTTGTTCGTTTACTTCGAGCAATGCATCCGGTTGATTCAAAAAGACCGGAGCCAAGGTGTCTGCTACCGTTATCATTTGAATCGCTTGGGCCGTATTCCCGGCATCGTCCGTAGCGTAAAATGTTCGCGTGCACAGGTAATTGTACGGCGGACAATCAAACACGAATTCGATGGGACCGTCGATGAACATGACTTGAACCGATTCATCACATGCATCCTCTGCCATCGCCATCACGGTCGGCATCGCCTGGTCGCACTGCACAGTAGAATCTGCAGGTACAAATGTGAAATACGGAGCAATGGTGTCTTCAATGCACGGATCGACGTAATAATCACACGTGCCATCGTCGTCTGTTGCCAACGGATCAAAGTTGTTGGCCAAAGCGTCGGTGCAACCAAGAATTTCCAATGCGTCGCATATTCCGTCCGCGTCGGCGTCTTCCAAGCACACCCCCGCACAGTCGTAATGTTCCTCCGCATATTCGCAAGCATCATATGATGGCAACCCGCAGGCGTCATTAAGCCCGATTAACTTGTTGAATCCTCCATTGATGCCGTCACCATTCTCAAAAAATTGGACGTACAATTGACCGTCGATGTTGCCGTCGGTGGTAAACTGGCCGAGAAGCACCTTTTTGTCTTCACCGGCAATGCCATTCGAAGCGCCGTTCAATATAAACCACACGCCACCCAGAGCATCGGCGATGTTCAGCGAACCTCCAGCTTCAAACGGCTCCACCCACGGATCCAATCCTTCCAGAATACTCACTCCCGATTCGCCGTTGGCACCATCAACCGCTTCATCCAATCCAATGGTCACCCATGAATCGTAGGCGGCTTCAGGAATGAAAGGAAAAATCAACGGATTCGAGCTTTCACCCAAGACGCCACCTGCTTCATGCTGGAAGAATTCAGTGGTGGTGTGAATGAAGGTCGGAAATTCGTCATCTCCTGCCACTGCACTTACGAAGTCGTCCTCATTCTCACAAAGCGCGTAAATGCGGTACGTCGTGTACCCCGACAGATCTGTCGTGCCGACCATGCCATCGTGCTCAGCATATGCTTCAATTTCAATGCAGTAGGCTTCATACGGGGTGTAGTTGCAAGCCAACTCGTCGTTGCAAACCGCAGGATACGCGCAGGATCCGTCTTGATCGGTAGCATTGGCGTCGTAATTCAGAGCAAGCTCATCCGTACACCCGGCGATTTCCAATTCATTGCAAATGCCGTCACCGTCGTTGTCTCCAACACAATCTCCAGCGCACGTGTAGAATTCCTCGGCAAAGGAACAAGAAGCATCGTCTGCCATGGTGAAGGTAGGATCGTAATTGCACGCCCCTTCGATGGTGCAACCCACGCAGGAAGTAAAATCACAGCTGCCATCTGAGCTTGTGGCATCAGGATTAAAATTGCACGCCAAGGGGTTGGTGCATCCCGCAATGGCGTAGGTGCACGAACCGTCATCGTCCGTTGCTGACGCATTGAAGTTTTCAGCAAACTCGTCGGTGCATCCTGGCACTTCAAACGCATCGCAAATCCCATCCAAGTCAGCATCTTCCAGGCAGGTTCCATCGCAGGTGTATCCTTCTTCCGCATAGGTGCAACTCGCCGGATCGGATAGTGTGTTTGCAGGGTCAAAGTTACAAGCCTCGGGGTTCATGCAGCCGACACAACTTTCGTATTCACATGTCCCGTCTGCCTCGTTCGCCTGCGGGTCATAATTGCACGCCAATGGATTCAAACAGCCCAAAAAGACGCAGTTCCCGTCATCTAGGGTTGCCGCCGGATCATAGTTGTCTGCATTTGGATCGGTGCATCCTGCGCAAGTCGTAAAGTCACACGAACCGTCATCTGCTGTCGCCAATGGGTCAAAATTGCATGCGGTGGATGAGGTGCAACCCAACGACTCGCAACTCAAGTACTCACACGAACCGTCATTGTACACCGCATCTGGATCGTAATTGCAGGCCGAAGCATCGGTGCAGCCGATGCAGGCTAAGAAATCACACGTTCCATCGTCGTAGGTGGCATTGGGTTCGTAATTGCAGGCCCAGATGTCTGTGCATCCGCCGCATTCATATTCGCAGCTGCCATCGTCTTCCGTCGCCGACTCATCGTAATTGCAGGCAAGTGGATCGGTGCATCCACCTACCGATGCAGGTGGCAACAAATCCCAGACCTCCGTCCCCTCAAAGCCTTGTTGCACTTGAACCGCGTCGCTCTCTTCTGAGCCCGGAATAACCTGCGCGTTCAAGACTCCTGATGGCACGCCAGCCGTGGTGATTTGCATAACAAGCACTTTCAAGTCGTCACCGGCATAACCATTGGGAGCTCCTGTTAGCAGAAACCATGCTCCGCCCAACTCGTCGTTCACAATGAATCCTTCACCGTCCGTAGGGGATCCAGCGATAAAACTTTGCAAAAACGGCTGCGCTTCACTCTGAAGGGAAGATACGTCCACTTCACCGCCCCCTTCCGGTGCATTTTCAAGTCCAATGGTCACCCAACTGTCGTAAGCAACTTCGGGGAAGTAGCTCTGCACCAATGGGATGATACCTCCAGCTGTTGGTCCGGTAGCAAATTCAGAATTGAACATCGGCTCCTCCAAATTCAACTCCAAAGGTGCTTGATCACCGCCGTAAATCGCAGAGACAAAGTCATCAGGATGGCTGAGTTGTACGTAGTAGCGATACGTCGTCTGCCCCGCCAATTCAGCAACACCCTGCACACCATCGTGCACCATGTACTCTTCAATCAGAAAGGTAGTTCCCTGCGAGAAAGCCGCTGAGAGTCCCGCGAAAAAGTAAATCAATAAAGCGTGAATCACGCCTAAAAGTCGGTAAGAAAGACCCATAATCAAACTGGAAAATTGAGAGATATAGGGTCATACGTGATACGATGGTGTTCGGTTACATACGGGAGACCTGAAATGAAAAAAGGGAGCCGAAGCTCCCTTTCTCAAATCATTGCTTGCTTGCAGCTGAATTACTGCTTCATCAATTGAACCGTTTGGCGGCTTCCATTGGCGACCAATTCAAGCTGGTACACACCGGCTGCCATTCCACCCAAATCAATGGTCGACTGAACAGCCCCCCAGGCTTGATTCAACGTGTTGGTCCAAACAACACGCGCTTGCGCGTCATACACGTTCAGAACGACGTCTTCACCAGCCGCACCGACCAAGTTCAAATTGAACAAACCAACACTAGGGTTCGGGCTCACGTTGATGGATTGCAAGAACGTCCACTCTCCGATTCCTACCGGCACTCCGAAAGTCTCCGTCACTTCACATCCGTTCGCATCGGTGATGGTAACAGTGTACTCGCCTGCGACGATTCCTGACAAATCTTCATCTGCGCTGGTGAAGTTATCTGGACCGCTCCATGCAAAAGAGTAACCGCCGTTTCCACCTTCTACGGTGATGTCGAGGGCACCGTCCCCAACACCGCTGTCATTGGTGATGACACCGGTGACGCTGAGAACGTCCGGTTCTTCGACAGTCGCCTCCACAGAAGCAGAACATCCGTTCGAATCTTGTGCGTAGTAGGTGTAAGTTCCCGCTGACAGTCCCGTGAACAGCGGCGAAGAACCGAAGTCTGAACCGTCAGCACTGTACTCGAACAAACTCGTACCGCCCGATGCAGACAATTCGACTGAACCGTCCATGTCACCGTTGCATGAAACAGCGATTGAAGAAGCCGAAACGGCAACGGCATCAATATCATCCACCGTGAAGGTCGCCTCGGCTGTACAGCCTTCCACATCCGTAGCAACCACCACGTAATCGCCTGGAGCTAAATCACCGTATGACGTTACGTCGCTGCTTTCCCCTCCATTGAAAGAGAAGACCAAGCCTCCGTTTCCGCCGTCGCCATTGAAGGAAACCGCACCATTCGTGTCGCCGTTGCAAAGAATGCCGTTGGTGTTGCCCGAGATAACAATAGAATCGGGAGCACCGACAGTGTACTCATTCGCCGTAGCACTGATGCAACCGTTCACATCCATCGCGTAAAACGTATAGGTTCCTCCTCCCAAGTTCAAAATATTCCCAGGAGCAAAGTTCTCGCCGTCTGTACCGAATTGCATACCTGCCGACGTGCCGGAACCGCCGATGGTAATCAGTACAACGGTTCCGTCGTCACTGTCAGCACAAGTTGCATCCAAAATTCCACCCTGACCGCCCGAAACAGAAACTGTCAGTGCCTGCGGGTTAGCAATCGAAATGGCACCCGAGGCTGCTGTACATCCGTTTTCATCCATCGCATATACCGTGTACAGTCCCGGCGCCAAATCACCGAAATACAATTCCGAATTGCTGTTCGCGAAAGTTTCCGACAAGCTGTAGCTCATCGCTCCCGTTCCTCCTGCAGAGGAGCCCGAAATCACAGCATCAGCACCGCCGTTGCAGCTAACCGATTCAGTCATGCTTGCCGAGATCACAATCGCATCCGGGGCTACAACCTCCACGTCGATGCTGGCTTCACATCCTGCGCCATCGACAGCGGTTACCGTGTACGTTCCGCCGAGCAGATCATCAAATATTCCAACAGCGAGGGAAGGCGTGTCTCCATCGATGCCAAACAAAACACCAAGTTGACCGCCTGAGGAAGTGACTGCCAATTCTCCGTCGGCTACACCAGGGCATGTGTTGGGAGTGACTTCTGAAAGCGTTAATTCCAATGCGCATGGGTAAATGCAAGTTTCGCCAGATTCTGTGGCATCGGGATTGTAATTCACCGCATCAGGATCCATGCATCCGAAGATGGCACCCTCTTGCGAGCTGAAAGGCTGGCCTTCAAACTGTTGCGAGTTGGATTGCAAACCATTGACAAAAACTTGGATGTTGAAGTTGCCCGTGATGATGGCGTCATTGGACACCGTCAATTGCGCAATCAATACCTTTAAGTCATCCCCAGCTTGGGCTTGCGTGTCGCCAAACAGCGTGAACCATGATCCTCCATTCTCGGAATTCACAGTTAAATCACCTCCAGCAGCGAACTCAGTAAACGCCGTATCCATGCCTACCGTGGCCGGCTGACCGGTCACCTCGTCTTGGCTCAACACCCCAATGGTGACCCAAGAATCAAATTCAATGGCTGGGAATGCACCCCAAAAGGCCGGGTTGATGGTCCATCCGATGTTCGACCCCAGTGCATTTTGATAAAAGCCGTCCGTTGAAGTCAGCGTCAATGGTGCTGTGGCATCGCCGTAAACGGCAGAAATCTCATCCGAAGGATTGGTGCAGACCGCGTACACATGGTATGTTGTCATGCCATCAAGTTCTGCAATGCTGCCGTCGTGCACAACGTATGGCTCCACAGCAACCTCCACCAATTGCCCATAGCTGCTGCTGAACAGCAAGAAACAGGTGGCAAGGAGTAAAAAGTGTTTCATTAGAGTTTAGTTAATGTGAATCTTGAGGGTAAATATAGGCGGGTGAAGCTTTCGAATCGTGACGCATGGGAGAAAAATGAAATGAGTTTTCAGCCCGAAATGTTGACAATGAAAAAAGGGAGGTCGCCCTCCCTTTCTTTTCATGCCAACTGAACGACTCAGTGCTTGACAAACACGCTGGCTTGTGCTACACCTTGGTTCAGCCACTGTACGATGTATGAACCCGCTGGCAATGCTTCGGTATTCAGCACCAAACGCTCCGTTCCGGCAAGAATGTTCTGCTCAAGAACCACCCTTCCACTGAGGTCGGCGATGACGAGCTGCGTATTGCTTACCTGAGGAACCATGTCCAACGTCAAGGAGGCGTTGAATGGATTCGGGTAGGCACTGAATTGCAGGGCAGCGATTTCATCAACAGACACAATACATGTGCTGCACTTATTGAAGCACACAGCGTCGAGGATTTCAGGTTCGCCGCTCCGCTCGTGGATGCGGTTGTAGGCACCAAATCCGTTGGGCAAACCACAGCCTTCAGCTTCGAAATTGGTGATTTCGTTTCCTTCCTCGTCCAACAAGATACCGGACTCTTCGACGAAGTCAACGCCGTTGTCCCCAGTCGTTGGATCGCCATTGGTGAATTTGTAGAGGATGGTTGCGGAACCGCTGATGTTCACCGTCACTTCGTAGACGCCGTCCATGTCATCATCGGTCAATTGCAGCGCTCCTGCTTGCCAGTTGGGGTTGGTGAAGTTGCCAATGACCCAAACACCTGTAGCACTCACTTCTTCTTCGGTCATGTCGACACGGAAGGTCACATCGGCTGGATCAGGGTTCTCAACACAGCCCGCCTCGCAGGAATTGTAGCAGACTTCATAAACGATGTCTTCTGAACCTACGGTCAACGCTCGGTTGTCACTGCCTTCTGCAGCACAATCCCCGACGATCAATTCGTTGTCGACGTTGCCGTCGCCGTTGCCGCTCCAATCGTTGCCGTTGATGAACTTAAACTGAATGTCGCCTGGCGCTATGCCGAGCGTTGCTTCCCAAATTCCGTCACCATCGTCGTCGCTCAGGGGGTTTGCTGATGGCGACCATCCTTGGAAGGACCCGGCAATGTGAACACCATTGACCGATACCGTTTCTTGCGTCGTCATGTCCACACGGAACGTGACTTGCGTTGGGCTCACGCAAGTGCCACATGAATTGAAGCACGGCGCAGCCAAAGTGGATTCATCGCCCACCAAGACCATGTTCTCACCTTCAAAGGCCAATACGCGGTTGCCGAAATCATCTGCACACGCTTCGCCGGCCAGCCCTTCGTTGGGATTGGACCAGCTGTTGCCGTTGATGAACTTAAAGACCAACATGCCATCCTCGATTGAATCAGGGTAGAATGAAGCCCAGGTTTCCCAAACGCCGTCTTCATCGGCATCGGTCATGGGCGTTCCGGCAGGATCCCAGCCTTGGAAATTGCCAGCAACGTGCACACCATTCGGTGATACGGCGCTTTCGACGCTCATGTCGACACGCATGCGAACGGTCGTCATACCGCATGCGGCACAACTGCCATAGCAAACATGATAGGTTGCTTCGGTAGCATCAGCACCGATCGTCAGAAAACGGTTGTCATTGCCAGCAACCTCTACTTGGCATGTTGGAGGAACGTCTTCGACAAAGTCCCAGGCCATGCCGTTGATGAATTTGAATTCATATGTGCTGTCTGCAGGTAAGTCGATGGTTACCTCATAAACACCGTCCATGTCATCATCGGACATCAAGGTAGCAGTGGGGTCCCATCCTTGGAAGCCGCCTGCCAAGTGAACGCCGTCCGCTGAGACGGTTTCATTATTCATGTCCACTTGAAAGGTGACCGGAACTTGGGCCATGCCCGCGGCAGCCACCAACAAGCAAACTGTAAAAGCGTAATAGTTTTTCATGCGATTAAAGCAGTTGTGGTTAGTAGTGTGAAAAGTACACGAAGCCAAAAGTATGCGAAATCCTGTCCCCAAGCCGCAATCTCAGCCCGCTTTTTTTCAACGGTTCACTGGGCAAGACCTTCACCGCCGAATTCAGGCCTACCGAAACCAAACCCTTTCGCCGCCTCCACCACTTCTGCCGACCACGGTGCAGGCCTCCCTTCGGCGTGGTTGTATGACACCAGCACCGTCTTTGCTTGGGCGGACAACACCCACGTTCTTTGGTTCGACTTGTAAACTTCGTATGCAGCGGTCATGCTTTTGGTTCCAATGTGCTCAATCCATGTGACGATGCGCACATCATCATTGAATAAGATGGGTGCGCGGTAATCGATTTCGTGCCGAGCCACGACCATGCCCGCTGCATTCCAATCCCATTTCTTGCCAAGGAGCGGTTCAAAAAAAGCAATCCGGCTCTGCTCGAAATAATTGAAATAGGTGGCGTTGTTCACGATGCCTGCAGCGTCAATATCGACAAATCGAATTTCTGGTATGTACACCTGACCTGCGGGAAGACCAAAATCTTGCATGGTGCAAAAGTACCGGCTCGTACCTTTGGTACATGCAAAAAATCCAACGGATTCTGCAAGTCGGATGGGGCACGTTGCTCACCATAGCACTTGCCGGATTTTACCAATCCCCTGGTGCCGTGGCGTGGTTGCTGGCGACTGTTTCCTGCCTGTCCCCAATGTTGATCAGCATCTTTCTGAACGGTGAGCAATGGGACCGCGCATTTTTTGCCATTGCCGTCATCAGCCTCATCATCGTCGCCATTGCCGTCAGCTTGGGACAATGGGCAGTATTGGGCGCTTCACCAGCGTGGGTGGCAACCCTACCGGTTGGGTCCCTCATCTTGTGGATTGTACACGAGCGCACATCCA
This sequence comes from bacterium, assembly GCA_029979565.1. Lineage (GTDB taxonomy): Bacteria > Bacteroidota > Bacteroidia > Flavobacteriales_D > Sanyastnellaceae > UA16. Next base: position 51,021 of record JAPOHG010000002.1, on the reverse strand, counting down.
CCACAAAAAGGCAGTGAAACCAGCCGATTCCCGGAATTTCACGTCAAAATGAGCGCATTTTCGCATGCTTATCAACAATTTGCATGGGTTTATTAACGAAATGACCGGAACCCCTTGCCAGCGTTGAAATCCCGCCTATATATTTGGCCGAGTTGAACAATTATTCTTAATCTCTATACCATGAACAAAGCAGAATTGGTAGATGCAATGGCCGAAGGAGCCGGCATCTCAAAAGCAGACGCAAAGCGTGCATTGGACGCATTCGTTGATGCAACCGCTGGTGCATTGAGCAAAGGAGACCGCGTATCCCTCGTTGGATTCGGTTCTTTCTCTGTATCTCACCGTGCGGAGCGCCAAGGTCGCAACCCACAAACGGGTAAGACCATCACCATCGCAGCTAAGAACGTTATCAAGTTCAAGGCGGGTGCTGAGTTGAGCTCGAAGGTATAAGGCCACCGGCCCAAACCGAAGAAGGCCTCGAGCAACATGCTCGGGGCCTTTTTGTTTCATCGAATCCTCCTGCATGTCGAACCCCAAATTGCAAGCACTCCTTCCCTACATCAGTGAAGAAAGGCTGCGAAAATTTGATAAGGCGTTGCGCCATCGGACGAGGCGGCTCTGCATGGTTCTCGAAAACGTGTACCAAAGCAGAAACGCCAGCGCTGTCATGCGCTCTTGCGACGGCATGGGCATTCAAGATGTTCACTTGATCGAAGACGTGAACCCTTGGGTGTTCAACCGAGGTGTTTCCAAGGGAACGCCTTCGTGGTTAACGCTCCATCGATACACTGATGCCGAAGACCCAACTGCTGCCTGCATTGAATCATTGCGCAGCAACGGTTACAAGATTGCAGTCACTTCCCCGCACGTCAACGGTTATGAGGCACGCAGCCTTCCCATTGATCAACCCGTCGCAGTGGTCATGGGCACAGAGTTCAAGGGGGCTTCAAAACGCATGCTTGACGTCGCGGATTACCACGTGTTCATCCCCATGCGCGGCATGGCTGAGTCCCTAAACATCAGTGTGGCTGCCGGGATGATCATGCACCGAATCATGGAGAACATTCAGGAACTTCCGCCCAATGCAAGGCAACTCACCGCTGATGAACGGGAGGCCATAATGCTGGATTGGGCCTTGAAATCGGTTAAAAAATCCGACGCCATTTTGAAGCACCTGGGGCTGTGATTTTGGCCCAACAATGCTGACTTTTGCGGCCATGAACCGAGCGGGTGAATTGAAAACAGGTTACGCCGATTTGTTGCGCATGGCCATCCCCATTTCCATGGGCACCATGCTTCAGTTTTTCGTGCTGCTTACAGACAACTTTTTCTTGGCGCGATTGAGCGAAGAGGCCATCAATGGCGCAGGCAACGCCGGGATGGTCTATCTGACCTTGGAAATGATTGCCGTAGGCAGTGGAGCGGCACTGCAGATCGTCATCGCTCGTCGCCTGGGTGAAGGACGCAGGGAAGCGGCCCTGCAGACGTTTCGATCGGGATTGCTTCTGCACGGCCTCATGGGGCTTTGCCTAATGGGCGTGGGCATCCTTCTGAACAGTGGCCCAGTCAATTCGGCCATCTCCGACCCAGGCATCCGAGCAGTATTCACCGATTTTTTTGCCATTCGCCTTCTTGGATTCATCCCATTCACTGCGCTGCTCGCCTTCAATGCGCTGTACACCGGCACGGCAAAAACGTGGCCCATTTTGGCCATCGGAATCTGCAGTTCAGCGGTCAACATTGTCCTCGATGCCGCCTGGGTTGAAGGCTGGTGGGGCGTAGAGGCCATCGGAGCAACCGGTGCAGCGTGGGCGTCTCTTTGTGCCGAATCAACGGGATTCCTGATTGCCCTGATGTTGACGCTGAGGATAATGCCAGAAGCATTCCAACCGTGGAGTTTGCTTTCTTGGGCAGACCTCCGCGCTTGGTGGAAGTTGGCTTATCCACTCATAGGGCAGTTTTTGACCACCGTCTCCACGTGGACAGCATTTTTCTTCTTTGTCGAAAAAGTCGGAAGCTTAGAACTGAAAGTGTCCCACGTGACGCGAAACTTTTTCATGTTGGCATTCATTGTCACGCAAGGGATGCAGCAAGCAACGAGGACCTACGTAAGCGGCCTACTCGGGGCGGGACGGCTGCAGGAATTGGACCAAACCTTGCGCCGGCTGGTCGTGTTGACAATTCTCGGGATTTTACTGCTTTGCCATGGGTATGTGCTTTACCCATACACCCTTGCGGCTGTGTTTTTTACTGACGCTGCCGGGCAAGTGGCCATGGTGAACACCTTGCACTTGTTGTTCATTGCTGTATGCACCTATGCCTTCACTGGGGTGATGCTATCCACCATTCAAGGCTGCGGGGCGACCAAAGTAGCGTTCCGCGTTGAACTCGCCGCCGTTACCATCTACATGATGGTTGCAGCGGCAGTCACGTTGGTCTGGCCACAGCCCATTTGGGTCATATGGCGGGTCGAATTGGTGTACTTCTCCTCCATTGGATTGGGGAGTTGGCTGTACCTTCGGAAAGGCACCTGGCGCCAGGTCTCACAACCGTCCTAGCATCGCATTATGGCTGAATTCCCTACATCTCCTTTACAACGATCGTTGCGCATTGTGTTCTTCGGCACGCCTGAGTTTGCTGCAGCGTGCCTTGATGAACTGGCCGGATCGCAACATGAAATTGCAGGCGTTGTCACGGCTCCTGACCGACGATCGGGCCGTGGCCAGCACATCCAGCCATCAGCTGTCAAAACCGCAGCGGAAGCACGGGGGTTGCCGTTGCTGCAGCCAACCAATCTGAAAAGCCCAGAATTCAATGCATCGCTCGCAGCATGGGAAGCCGACGTCTACCTCGTTGTTGCATTTCGCATGCTTCCTCGAATCGTTTGGGATGCTCCCGAGTTCGGCACCATCAACCTCCATGCCTCATTGCTCCCGCAACTCCGGGGCGCAGCACCCATCCAATGGGCCATCATCCACGGATTGAAAACATCTGGGGTATCAACCTTTTCCCTTCAACATGCCATTGACACCGGAGATGTGTTGCTCCAAAAAGAGGTATCCATCGACGAAATGGACGACGCAGGTGCCCTCTACAGCAAATTGCTGGAACATGGCAAAGCTCTGCTCGTGAGGACGCTGGACGAACTGGTGGAAGGAAGACTTACCCCGCAGCCTCAACGGACGGATGTATTCTGCTTGGAAGCCCCCAAATTGACACGAGAAAACACCTCAATCGACTGGAGTCAAAACACTGTAAATGTGCTGAATAAAATCAGAGGGCTTCATCCCTCTCCGAAAGCTTGGACGGCTTCTCCAATCGGTGATATCAAGATTCTCAAAGCCCATTTTCTCCCCACTTTTGAACATGCCGATGATGCCCAACCAGGGTCGGTGGCTTCAGTGAAGGGCGTGCTTGCTGTTCGCTGCAGCGATGGTTGGATTGGCATTGATGCATTGATCCCACCCGGCAAAGGACGCATGTCAGGTCAGGCGTGGTCCAACGGACTGCATTCGCCTGTTGCTCGATTCGGAGATCAAGCGTAAGCCTCGAGCAGCAATTCAAGGATGTTCTTCGCCGAGGCGGTAATCGGGGTCCCCGGACCAAACACGCCAACGGCTCCGCTGGTGTACAGCGCTTCATGATCTCCAGGAGGAATCACGCCTCCGACAACGACCAAAATGTCATCACGACCGCTTTTGCGAAGTCCTTCAATCAACTCCGGCACAAGCGTTTTGTGACCCGCCGCCAAGGTGCTGATGCCCACAACATGCACGTCATTGTCAATCGCTTGCTGAACCACCTCTCCGGGCGTTTGAAAAAGCGGACCTAAATCCACATCAAACCCCATATCAGCGAAGGAGGAAGCAATCACTTTTGCTCCTCGGTCGTGTCCATCCTGCCCCATTTTAGCGACCAGAATGCGCGGTTGTCGACCAACGCGTTGATTGAACGTACGTGTCAAATCAATGACTTCTTGATATGCAGCTTGGCCTTCCATCGCCCTGGAAAAGATACCACTCACTTTGCGAACCTGGGGTTCGTAGCGACCGAAAGCCACTTCCAACGCATCGCTGATTTCCCCCAATGTGGCCCGTTCCCTGGCAGCCTCGACTGCCAATGCCAGGAGATTGTCGGCAGCTTTGGCTCCCTGCGTCAGCGCTTGCAATGCGACTTGAACTGCTGCAGCGTCACGTTGGGCGCGAACTTCAGCGAGGCGAATAATTTGTTGTTCACGAACGGCTTTTTGGTCAATTTCAAGCACCTCCAGGTCCTCCTCTTCTTCCACCGGGAACAAATTGACACCAACGATTCGATCTTGCCCTCGGTCAATGCGCGCTTGCTTTTCCGAAGCTGCACCTTCAATGCGCAGTTTGGGCAGGCCTTTCTCGATGGCACTGGCCATGCCCCCTTCCTCTTCCACTTCATGAATCAAAGCCAACGCCTCCTGCACCATCCGATCCGTGAGGTCTTCCATCATACGGGATCCGTGCCAGGGGTCAATGGCTTCTGTAAAGCCGGCAGCTTGCTGCAAAAACAATTGGGTATTCCGAGCAATGCGTGCTGACGCCTCGGTGGGCAAGGCAATGGCTTCGTCCATGGAATTGGTGTGCAAGGATTGCGTGCCTCCGAAGGCTGCAGCCATGGCTTCCAATGCCGTACGGGCGACGTTGTTCCAGGGGTCTTGGGCGGTGAGGGACCAACCGCTTGTCTGCGTATGGGTGCGCAGCATCATGGATTTAGGCTGCTTCGCCCCCATCTCCTTCATCTTTTGCGCCCACACCAAACGGGCTGCGCGCATTTTAGCGATTTCCTCAAAGTGGTTCATTCCACTTGCCCAAAAGAAGCTCAATCGCGGTGCAAAGGCATCGATATCCATTCCAGCAGCCACGCCCGTTCGCACGTATTCCAACCCATCGGCCAATGTATAAGCCAATTCCAGTGCCGGTGTGGCTCCAGCCTCTTGCATGTGGTATCCAGAAATTGAAATGGAGTTGAATTTCGGCATGTGCTCCGACGTGTACTTGAAGATGTCGGAAATGATGCGCATCGAAGGTTTCGGCGGGTAGATGTACGTATTCCTCACCATGAACTCCTTGAGGATGTCGTTCTGAATTGTTCCAGCCAATTGCGAAGGATGCACCCCTTGTTCTTCAGCAGTGACTATGTAAAAGGCGAGGATGGGTAAGACCGCACCGTTCATCGTCATGCTCACGGACATCCGATCCAATGGAATTCCTTGGAACAGAAGTTTCATGTCTTCCACGGAGTCAATCGCAACCCCTGCCATGCCCACGTCCCCTGACACCCTCGGATGGTCGCTGTCGTACCCACGGTGTGTCGCGAGATCAAAGGCAACACTTAACCCCTTTTGGCCAGCAGCCAGGTTGGCGCGGTAAAAAGCATTCGATGCTTCGGCTGTTGAAAATCCTGCATACTGCCGAATGGTCCACGGGCGTGAGGTGTACATGGTGGCGTACGGGCCTCCAAGGAAGGGCGCTTGGCCTGGACCGAAGCACTCATGGCTGCGCTCGATCGATCCTTCAACCGGATAATGCGGTGCCAGTTCCATCATGGTCGTCCAACCTTTTTAAATTCATCCCATGCGGTTTCGATCAGCGAGGCGGTCCAAGTCTCCACCACATGGCTTCCCCCCATGGGGTCGAAAACCCGATGCAATCCTGCTTCCTCACGCATGAGGTGTTGAATGTTTCGTGCCCAGCGCCTTCCATCCGCTGAGCCAGGTCGCATCCCGACATCATGCGGAACAACTTCCAAAGCGTCCACTCCACCAATGGCTCCGGCATAAGCCGCTGCAGTCATTCCGATGAGGCGATCGGTTGGCAACCCATCATCCACCTCCGGCACATACGTTTGAGCATCCAACCATATGCTTCCAGGCTCAATGCCTTGGCTCGTCAACCAGCGCTGCCAAAGCAAGCGCATGGCCCGGATCATGGCAACGCCCTCCATAACATGAGGTCCCGTCTTAAAGGTCCAAATAAAGGATTGAAACGCTTCATTCACATCGAGTCCGGCGGCTTCGAAAAGGCCCAAAGCTTTTTGAGCTTGTTCAAGCCCCAAACGCAACGCATCCACCGGTCCTTCCGCTGCAGAAGTATCAAGGGACCATTTTCGAACCGAAGCTGCCTCCGAAAGGCATTCAGCATGGAAAAGGGCCTTTTCCGCAGTCAAAGACCGGACATTGCGGGTGCAACTGCCTTTCCATCCGCCATCGAGCATCCGCTTAACCAGAAAATTACCGAGCTCCACCCGGTCAGCATCCAGGTGCAGATGAATCATTTCCAAGTGCACCGCTTCGAGCCATTGCATGGTGCTCGATTCATCCTGTAGACGAATCCCCTCCGCTCCGCCTAGAAGCGATGGCATGACCTCTGCCGAGCTTTCTGCGCGTTGGGTCAATGACCACGGATTGCCTTCTTTCTTCGACCCAATGGCTTTGGCCGGCAGTTCAATGGAATGGACATTGTGGATCCAGGGAGGCTTGCGCCACTTTCCCGTTTTGGCGGACTGCAATCGCGCTGCATCGGCTTCCCAGCGTGAGAGGTCAAAGTCTGGAAAATCAAGCCATCCATGGTCCACCATGCCTCAAAAATACGAAACCTCGGTCCGTCTAGCACTTAGCCACAGCGCTCAATGGCCGTACCTTCACTTCATGGAAAACCCTTTGACTTGGAGCGAATTTGAACGCATCCACATGCACGTTGGCTTGGTCCGCAATGCCCGCGTTTTTGAAGAAGCACGAATTCCGGCCTACATCATCGATGTTGATTTTGGTCCTGAGATTGGAACCCGTAAAACCTCGGCTCAAGTCACTTCCCGGTACCATCCCGAAGAGCTCATTGGAAAAAAAGTCGTGGCCGTCACCAACTTTCCGCCCAAGCAAATCGGTCCCATTCAATCTGAATTCCTATTACTCGGCGCATTGGACAAGGTGCGTGGAACGGCTGTTCTTGAAGTATCTGACGATGTAGCGCCGGGTACCCGCATCGCTTGACCCTTGTTTTTGGTCTAGATTCTGATGTAGCTTCGGGTCGCAATGGAATGGAACAAAGCCGTCTTCCTCGACCGAGATGGGGTCATCAACCACGACCCGGGGGATTACACCCGAGCACTGGATGAGTTTGTCGTCTTGCCGACGGTTTACGACGCGCTGAAGCTATTGCAAGAAGCGGGGTATCTGTTGATTTTAATCACCAACCAAGGCGGCATCGCCAAAGGGCAATACACGCACGCTGCTGTTCATGAAATTCACCGGTATTTCATCCAATCCTGCGCAGACCGGGGCATCATCATCACCGACGTATACTACAGCCCTCACCACCCGGATTTCGGAGCGAGTCTCAGTCGAAAACCTGGGGGGTTGATGATTGAAAAAGCATGTGCTCGGTATCAAATCGACCCCGGGTTGTCGTGGATGATCGGCGATAAAGCAAGGGACGTTGAAGCCGGCGAAAATGCCGGCGTCCGCGGCATCCTAATGCCGGTGAATGGCGACCTCATCGATTCCGTCCCTCAAATGCTCGAACCCCATGTTTGACAGCATAGAATGGCACCCTGAGCGCCGGGAAAAATACATCGTCAACGGCGTGTTGTGTGATGCAAGTGCATTGCCACATGCTGCGCGCAACCGAGCCTTCCAATACGGTGATGGATTCTTTGAAACCATTCGCGTGTGCAATGGGATGCCCCAACATTTGGATTTGCATTGGAACCGGGTGGCAAAAAGCCTGCAAGCCCACAAAATCGAAAAACCAAATGGATGGAATGCCCTTGCATGGCAGGCAACCTTGGAGTCACTTTGCAAGGCAAATGAGGTGCACGATGGCGGTCGATTGCGCGTGTCTTTTTTCCGGATGGCCGGTGGCCGATACACACCGCAAACCAATGCCTTGGAGTGGGTCGCTGAGGTTGAACCGCTTCATTCCAATGCCTATGCCTTGAATGAGAAAGGGCTATCTGTTGACGTCTATCCAGACATGAAAAAGCTCAATGGACCATTGGCCAATTTCAAAAACACCTCGGCACTGTTATACGTGCAAGCCAGCTTGTGGGCAAGGGAAAAAGAATTGGATGATGCGTTGATTACCAACACCGCTCACAGCATCATTGAATCCACACGGTCGAATCTCTTTTTGGTCAGCAACCGGGTGCTGTATACACCGGGCTTAGAGAGCGGACCGATTGGTGGCGTGATGCGCGCCGCGGTGATCAACCTGGCCCTCGAAGAAGGCTTCAAGGTGTACGAATGCAACATTTCCCCCGGGGAAATGCTTCGGGCCGACGAATTGTTCCTGACCAACGCCATCCGTGGCATTCAATGGGTCGCTAGTTACCGAACCAAACGCTACTTCAATTCGACCGCCAAGTCGTTGATTGAATTGCTCAACGCGCGCTTGAAAGCCTAATGCGTGGATCCAGCCAGCCGTAAGCGAGGTCAACTACCATGTTGACCGCGACAAAGGTCGCCGCAACAACACTTACACAACCGAGCACCACGGGCAGGTCGCTTTGCTCGAGTGCCCGGAACATCAGCAAGCCCATGCCCTGCCATCCGAAAACATATTCCACAAAAACCGCTCCGGCTAGCATGCTCGCAAACCAACCCGAAGCCGCTGTAAGCACAGGATTCAATGCATTTCGGAGCACATGGTGAGTCAACAAGCGTAGCGAAGAGATGCCTTTGGAACGCGCTGTGCGCACGTACGACATATTCAAAACATCCACTGCACTGTTGCGCGTCAGTTGAATCACCACCGCCAAAGGTCGGATGCCCAAAGTCACAGCCGGAAGAACGAGGTGATTCCATGCCAACTGAGGGCCAGCAAAGGGGTGCACTTCCCAGAGTCCACCCGTCATGGGCAATCCCGTCCAAGCGTGCCATACCGAGCCAAACAACCAAGAAACCAAAATGGCCATAACAAAAGAGGGTGCACTCATGCCCAACGCAGCTAGCCCAAGCACCCACCGATCCAATGCACTGCCCGGCACCATCGCAAGGCCAAATCCCACACACAATCCAAGGGCCATCGCGAGGCTCATGGCTGTAAGTGCAAGCAAGAATGTCGCTGGAAGCGCCTCCGCAATTGCATCCACAACCGGTCGATCGGAGATGTACGAATTCCCCAGGTTCAAGCCCGTCCATGTCAGCCCTGAATCACCCATGCTCACTGGCAAAAATCCTGAGAAAAAGGCAGCGTAGCGCAGGTGTACAGGCTGGTCCAAACCGAGTTTGGTCCGAATGGCTTCAACGATTTCTTCGGATTCATTTTGACCCGCCAATTGCCGGGCCGGATCTGGCGCCACGGCAAACAACATGAAAACGAGCGTTAAGGTGCCCCAAAGCACACCCAATCCATGAAGCACCTTGCGCCCCATTATGGATTCCCTTTCAAGTCACTCCATGACGGAACATCTCGCCAAGCCCATTTCTGTTGGACCACACCGTCTTTGAGCCATACAATACCAGGATTGGACCGGACCACAATCTTCAACTCGGTTTGGTCGCACGTGAACATGCCATACGTCACCCCATGGGCTTCTTGGAACGCCCGGTTCTCCTCCCACGGTGCGTTAGTCAATCCAACGTTCATCCAACCGGCTGCACCGGCTGCATCGGCCAGAGCGTTCATCTCATCTTGCTTCGATGTGTTGGCGTTTTCCAAGTCCTTTGAAACGTAGAGCAGTACGTTTCCATCGTAATTCAGGAACTCATCGGCCCGGTCGTCACCCAGGTTATCGATGATTTGGAAATCGAGGATTCGCGGTTCGTATCCGTCGGCCACCTTGACTTCCTTACCATCGAAGGAAACCGTCTCATACGTCGACTTGAACCACGGCTCATTGTAAATCTTGAGCCAATCACTGCTCAACACAACCGTATCGGCACCTGTCTGGATGTTGCGGAAGGTGTACTCCGTTGCGAATACAGGGCCTTGAAGCCCGAGTTCTTCGGCGGATTTGCGGTTCTCAATGACGCTTTCACCGACCGCGTAGGCTCGGTAATCCTTCACCGGCAGGTGATTCAGGGTGTGCACCTGAAACGCCACACACACAACAGTCACCCCTGCCGCCATGATCCATTCTTTGCGTTCATTGTTGAGGCGGGTTTTCAGTCCCTCCGCCACCGCGTATGAAATGGCCGCAAAAAGCACCGGGAAATTCCAATCCAACATGAGCTCTCCAAACAAGTAAATCATCACCAGACTTGCAGAAATCATGAACATCCCTGTTCGCTTGTCATTGAGGGTGATGCGATCCGTAAAAGCACCAATCAAGATGGGTGCCGTCAAGACGGACAACACCACATCCTTGATGAAGCTCTCGTAGGGCGTAAGCGGGATTGCATTGCCAAAACAACCACACGCCAAAACGCATTGGTTGTCAATTTCCACCAATGCTCCCATGGCATCGGTGATCATTTTCGTGCCGAATGGATCGCAATTGGCTGTGTACCACGTCAGCCACGTGAAAAATGCCATGATGACACCCGTCAGTGTCGCTGTTAGGCGAGGCAATGCACCAATCACCATGGCTACCCCGAGCAAAATCTCACCTGCACAGATGAACACAGCCAGAGGCAACGCCCACTCGGTCAATCCGGGCAAGTTCAATGCTCCCGGTTCAAAGTACTCTTCCAATTTGTACATGAAGCCCAGCGCATCGTTGGCCTTGATCAATCCCGAAACGATGAAGAGCGACCCGACGAGGAGCCTGCAGAGTTTAATGACCGTATTCCACATGGACATGAATTTCATTGAAAAATACTTTGAACAGCGACGAAGGCACCCTATCCTCCCGTTAATTCAAGCAAAATCAGAGCGAAAAGGGCATAGTTGGCCATGTCCTGGTAATTGGCTTCCACGCCTTCGGAAACCTGCGTCTGGCCATCGTGGTTCTCGATCTGCTTCACGCGAAGCACCTTCATCAAAATCAAATCCGTTAATGAACTGACACGCATATCCCGCCAAGCTTCGCCGTAATCATGGTTTTTCGCAATCATCAATTCACGGGTCTCTCGAAAGGCCTCATGGTACCGTTTGATGGCTTCTTCAGCAGGCAATTCCAATGGATGGCCCTCGGGCAATCCACACTGAATCATGGCCATCAAACTGTAATTAACGATGCCAATGAATTCGGCATCGATGCCTTCGTCGACCATGGCCTCCTGCGATTCTTGCAAGGTTCGGATTCGATTCGCCTTGATGAAGAGCTGGTCCGTCAACGACGAAGGCCGAAGGATTCTCCACGCCGTCCCATAGTCCGAGGTTTTTGCTTCGAAAAGTTCAGCACACCGGGCAAACGCCAGGTCGTATTGCTTCAACGTTTCTTCAATCGTACGCACAGCCTTCATTCTTGGAATATCTTGCGCCAAGATACAACGCACCCAGACGCCTAAATCTGACGACTCCGCAATGTCTTCACCGATTTATCAACTCCAGAACGGTTCCCGCGCGCTGACCTTTGGCGTCCCTCGCGTCATGGGCGTTTTGAATTGCACCCCTGACTCTTTTTTTGCCGGTAGCCGCACTGAATCGACCAAGGCAGCGGTTAAGTCCGGACTGCAAATGACCAAGGCCGGTGCGGAAGTCCTTGATATTGGGGGGCAGTCTTCCCGTCCAGGAGCCGAGGAAGTGGGAGCATCCGATGAATGGCAGAGGATTGAAGGCGCGATCAAAGGACTGCTCGATGCCGATCCAGAAATGCTCATCAGCGTGGACACGTTTCACCACGAAGTGGCCTTGAAGGCTTTGGCAGCCGGAGCCTTCATGATCAATGACATTTACGGAGGGTCCCGGGACACCAGGATGGCTCAGGTCATCTCAGAGCACAACGCGCCCTATGCCATCATGCACATGCAGGGCACGCCAGCAACCATGCAAGAGCGGCCGACCTACGGCAACATTACCACCGAGGTGTTCCACTGGCTGAAGGAGCGTATGGCCTGGCTGGAACAACAAGGAGTCCGGCAATTCATGGTCGATGTGGGATTTGGTTTTGGCAAAACGGCCGCCCACAATTTCCAATTGCTTCGCGAGCTGAATCAATTCAAAGCCTTAACGGCACCCCTCCTTGTGGGCATCAGCCGAAAATCCATGATTTACAAAACCCTCAACAAACAACCGGAAACGGCTTTGAACGGTACAACAGCGCTGCACGCATTGGCCTTGGACCGCGGAGCCCACATGCTCCGAGTCCACGACGTTGCCGAGGCGCGCGAAGTGATCGCTTTGCACAACGCCGTTCACGCGGAACCGTCACCGATTACTTCGTAACCACGAAGCGGGCCGACCGTCCCGTTTTCAACCCCTTGAGCACATAGATACCATCGGGCAAGTCGCCCACCGTCAGGTTCAGTCCAGCAGCCACCGGCAACCCTTCCCAAGCCTTGACCAATTGCCCATCCACACTGTAAAGCGCCAGGTGATCTTCTCCAGTGAAGCCTTCGAGTTGGATGGTTGAATGCGCCGGATTGGGGTAGACGGCTGCCGACAATGGCGCATCTGGCGCTGGAACTGTCAACGGATTGGGTGAAATCGCATCAGACGGACGAACCATGAAGAAATGAGTGAACGTGCTGACGCCGATGTTTCCGCTGGGGAAATACGGGTAATTGCTCCAGGTGCCATTGAAAGAAGGCGCATTGGATTCGGGATTGGTGTCGAAGTACCCAACCAATTCCAAGTTGGCGCTTGCAGCATCGCTGACATCCAATACACGCAAGCCGCTGAGGTAATTGGACTGGTACAGTTTATCGCCGATGGTATAGAGGTTGTGGTCAATGGATTCCACCGGTGCCTCGAAAAACCCAATGATGACAGGGGCGTCAAGATTGGCGAGATCGAGAATGTACGTTCGGGTGTTGTTGCCAAAACTTGACTCATCCAATTCATCATTGAAATAGCAGAAGCGGTGGTTGTCACCAACCCAGCCTTGGTGGGTGTAGCCTGACTCCGCGTAAGACACCTGGGAAATGAGCTGAATATCGCTTTTGTCCTCAGCATTTAAAATGGAAATTCCGTTGTAACCATTGAAACAAACAACGACTTCCTTCCCTGCGTAATCTTGGTCCGGACCATTGTAAACAATGGGGTGAATGTCGTGGGAATATGCACCGTCATATGCGCCAACAAGCTCAGGATTCAACGGATCATTCAAATCGAGTACGTGCAATCCACCGTTGAAGGTGTTTGTCCCGATCGGGTACGCATACCCGGTTTCCTCGTTGATCATGATGTTGTGTGCGTTACCAAAACCGTCGTAATACCCATCCGGTGAAATGGTGGTGACCTGGTCTACGGGTAGGCTCATCAGATTGGGCATCCGGACGATTTGCAAGCCGTGCTCACCGGCTTCTGAGACGATGTAGGCATACTCGCCGTAGACTTTGATGTCGCGCCATAAACTCGGGCTTGAGGCGGTCGGCAAATTGGCAAAGTATTTCATATCCGTTGGGTCGGTAACATCGATGAACGCTGTGCCGTTTGATCGGCCGTACATCGCAATTTCACGTCCCGTCTCGTCATCAACCCAACCCCAGCAATCGTTGCCGTTGTCGCCGCCGCCGAGGTCGTTCAGCGATTCGACATCCATCAATTCGACATTGTTGCACGGATAGCCACCGGAATTGACCGTCGGACCTTGAGGGGCCAACGTTACGTCATAAAAAAAGTAGTAGTAATTGAATTCATTGTCCCCTTGGATGTTGGTGCCTGTTATGGCGCCATAGCTCCCAATCTCATACGGATAGTTGATGTCGCTGTTAAGATCATCGCGCCACAGTTGGGGGTCGTTGGACAGGCTGCCTAAACCAACGGATCCAGGTCCCATTTCCCAATCGAATTCAACGATGCTCTCGCCGTCGGGGATGTCAACCACTTGCGTCATCAGCACATCGCCATCCGGTGAAAACAAGGCCAACGTACGCGGTCCGGCCCCGTTGGCGAACACCTTGGCCGATACCAGCGTCACTGGCTGATAAAGTTCAATGATGTTGAAGAAGTTGCTGTTGTCATGGTACTGCCCCACTTGCGTTTGGGACAATCCGCCGGTCGCGGGATCGCCTTCGCCGCCTGATAATTCGCACGGGAAAGGAGATTGGGCGTTTAATGCAAAGCCTGTACAAAGGGCAGCTGCAAGGGAGAGAATGATGCGCATGGTTGTTGGTTTCAATCGGATGCAAAACAACCGACCCGTGCAATTCGTTGCACGGGCCGGTTACTTTCGTTATTCAGCTACGTAATCGTTATTCAACGGAAGGAATCCGTAGTTCTCGCTGTAATGCAGCATCTGGGTGGCAAAGTCGTCCGGGTAGACCAGTTTCACGTCACCAATCATGCCGTCTTCCACATACACTGCTTGCATCTCCGGATTGATGAATCCGCCGTATGGGGCGATTCCCAAAGCTTCCGAGCGCGTCAGGACTTCTTCATGGATGGCTTGATCAACCTTTACACCGTACCCTTCCACCAAGGCTTTGGCCGCATCGTAATCGCCTTGCGACTTGATGCGCTGCACTTCACGGAGCAACTCTCCAAACAAACCGCGCAACGCTTCATAATCCTTGATGTCAAGATACGTCTTGCCTTCGCGTACCACTTTGGCAATGGCGCCGCTTTCCTGCGCGCGCTCAAAGCACCAATGGCTGATCCAAGCGCGGTTGCGCATGTGCGCCTCTTCGATGTCCGCACCTTGTTCCAAACGGCGCAATTGGAGCATCATTCCATTGCGGATGTAGCTGTCGTATTCTGACTTTCCGGTTTCGAGGGTCTTCATCAATCCGAGTTCGACCATCTTCTCATCCAGCATGAAGTACAAGGCCACCAAATCCGCGCGGCCTTCCTCCAAGGTTGAGCTGTACTCTTTGATGGTCTGCTTGGGCTCACCCACCCCGTCTTCCAATTTTCCTGAAGCGTGGCCGATGACTTCGTGCATGGCGGTGTGAAGCTTACCTGCAAGCGATCCATGGCTTTCGGCTCGTGCGACCTCGACGTCATCGTGTGCAAATTCCGCAAGGAGCCCGCCGCCGCTCGCCTTGTCGTAGGCGCTCACAATGTTGCCCAAGCTTACGGACTTGGAACCGTGAACGACTCGGATCCAATTCGAATTCGGCAAGTTCACGCCAATGGGTGTGCTTGGTGAGGCGTCACCGGCTTCACCTGCGACATTGACGACATTGTACGTGATGCCAACCACCTCTTTTTTCTTGTGCGCGTCCATGAACGGCATGTGGTCTTCGAACCATTGCGCATTGTCCATGAGGACTTTCATGCGCTCGCTGGCGTCGAAATCCTTGATTTGGACGATGGTTTCGTAGCTCCCGGTGTACCCCAATGGGTCGTTGTAGACCTCGACGAATCCGTTGATGTAGTCCACATCGCCTTCTGTGTCTTGGACCCAGTTGATGTTGTACAGCTGCCACTTCTCCAGATCTCCTGTTTCATAGTAGGCGATGAGGTTACGCAACGCGGCAGCTTGCTTGTCGTTTTCAGCGTATTGCGCCGCTTGATTCAACCAAAACACCACTTGTTCCAAGGCTTCTCCGTAGAGGCCCCCGACGTGGTAAGCCTGTTCTTCAATTTCACCCTCGGCGTTTTTAACCAAACGGGAGTTCAAGCTGTATTCGACAGGCGTTCGGGTGCCTTCTTCGACAATGCTCGCCAAGTATGCTTGCGCCTCTTCTGTGCTCACATCGGGGGCGTAGAAATTTACCGCAGAGGCCTCCACCAACCCTTTGGTGGCATCTTGTTCTACCTTTTTGGATTCAACCGTTGGGTCGAAAATGACCGCCATCAATTCATCAGAAACCTCTGACCCAACAGCGTCAACGAGTTCCGCAAAATAAGCTTCTGAAAACTCGGGCATAATCTTGGTATTCGCGTAGTGATGGTGTATGCCATTTGAAAACCAAATGCGTTTCAGGTACGTCTCGAAACGACTCCAACCCTGAGTCGATTTGTCGCCGTCGAAGCCCGTGTAAATGGATTCCAGCAAATCACGGATGCGCAAATTGTACCGATTGTTCTGGTCATACATCATGTCCCGACCGCTGAGTCCGGCTTGATTGAGGCAATACACCAACGCCCGCTGCTTCGAGGAGAGTTGGTCCCAACCGGGCACTTGGTATCGAATCATCTTCAAATCTGCAAATTGCTCGGTTTGCCAAACGAAACCGCTGGCATCGGGTTCGCTGGCTCCCTTTTCCGCAGCTACGCTCGGCGCCCAATCATCAGAAGCGGCACCGTCATTTGAACCGGCGCCATCTCCGCAGCCGATTAATACCAGTGATGCCGTAGCGAGTGCAAACACTGAACGGGTGAATAATTTAAAGGTCATGGTTGCGTTGTTATCTGGTTAGCGACGGCAAGTTACAGCATCCTATCTTTGAAACGTGAGACGATTCGCGAGCCTCTTGTTGCGGTCATTTTTGGCACCATTCGCCGTCACCATGCCGGTGGCGTTGTTCATCTTGGACATGCAGTTCTTGTGGGTGTATGCTGACGACTTAATCGGCAAAGGACTCGCACCTTGGGTCATCGCAGAGCTGATGATTTACGCTTCGGCACGACTGGTGAACCTCGCCCTTCCATTGGCCATACTTGTTGCCTCCATAATGGCTTTCGGTTCACTGGCCGAACGCAACGAACTGACGGCGCTCAAGTCTGCTGGGCTTTCTGTTTTCCGCATTTTTCGGCCACTGATTGTCACCATGTTGCTGATCTCATTGGGTGCCTTTTGGTTCTCCAATGCGGCTTGGCCTGTCGCCAACCTCAAATTCAGGGCCCTGCTCTTCTCCGTCACCCAAAAGAAGCCGACGCTGAATCTGGTGCCCGGTGCATTTTACAACGGCATCGAAGGATTTGCCATTCGCATCGACGGCAAAAAGGAGGACGGCACGTTGAATGACGTGCTTATCCACGACCACCGCGAAGGGGAAACCGGCACTTCGCGCGTCATCCGCGCAGAGCAGGGCACCATGGTGCAACGCGGCAATCGGCTCACCATTGTATTGCACAATGGCTTCAGCTACGAAGAAGATTTGGAACAATCCAAACGGCGGAAAGAACGCCTACATCCGCACATTGCCTCCTCATTCGAACGGCAGGAATTCGAAATAGACCTTGCCTCGTTGGACTTCAGCAAAGCGGATGAAGGTCTCTTCAAGCGGGCGCATGAAATGATGACCGTTGCGCAGTTGGGCGCTGCCATGGATTCATTGCTTGGACTCGTCGATCAACGGCTGGAAGAAGTCGAGTTGTATGGCGGTCGGCAAACCGTTCTGTTGCGGGACACCGTGACTGCTGTGGGCGCAGTTCAAGCGGCAGGACCCCTCTGGACAGCCTTATCCCCTACGGAACGGCGCATGGCGTTTGACGGTGCCCGCAGTCTAGCCCGCAATACCCGGCAAGGTATCGCCAACGGGATTGAAAACGCGGATACACGGGTCCGGGCCATGAACCGACATGCCATCGAATGGCATCGCAAGTTCTTTTTGGCTTTGAGTTGTATCCTCCTCTTTTTTATTGGTGCGCCGCTTGGAGCTATCATTCGCAAAGGCGGTTTGGGAATGCCCACCGTGCTGGCCATTGGGATTTTTCTCGCCTTTTACATCCTATCCATGATTGGTGAACAGATGGTCAAAGCCGGAACCGTGACGCCGGCGTTTGGAATGTGGATGAGTTCGTTGGCGCTGCTCCCTTTCGCCATTTTCTTCACGCGGCAGGCGATGCGAGATGCACAAGCATTTCGAATCAATTGGCCGATTCAGTTATTCCGTAAATCGCATTGAGGCATGCGCATTCTTCAACTTTGCCATAAACCCCCTCGTCCGAGTAAAGACGGTGGTTGCAGAGCCATGGATGCGATGACCCGCGGCTTGTTGGCGGATGGACATGAAGTGAAATTATTGTCAATCACTACCGAGAAGCATCCTTGGTCCGTAGAAAGCGTGGAATCGGACTACATCGCGCAAACGGGAATGGAAACGGTCCACGTTGACACCCGAATCAACCGGGTCGATGCCTTTGCCAACCTCATGACGGGGGACAGCTACAACATCAGTCGATTTCACGCTCCAGAATTCGAGCGACTTCTCGTTCACGTCCTGCAGCGTAACGTATACGATCTCGTCCTTTTCGAAAGCTTGTTCACGGCCCCCTACCTGCCCGTCGTCCGACAATATTGCGATGGCCCGTTGGTTCTTCGGGCACACAATGTGGAGCATCGCATTTGGGAATTGATGGCTGCGGAAACTGATGCCTTCACGAAACGCATGTACTTGCAACATTTGGCGGAGCGACTCAAGGCCTATGAAGTCAATGCCCTGCACGATTTCGATGCCATTGCGGCCATCTCAACCAAGGACAAAGAACATTTCGAAGCCCTGGGATGCACGTGTCCAGTTTTCACCCTGCCCTTTGGACTCGATGCAGCAGAAATGCCCCCGGCGACTCCGGGTCCTGTCCATCATGTATTTCACATAGGCGCCATGGATTGGCAACCCAATGTGCAAGGAATCTATTGGTTCTTAGATCACGTATGGCCGACGGTATTGCGGGAGCTTCCTGAAGCCCAATTGAAATTGGCAGGACGAAAATTCAACGACCAATTGCAGGTGAACCGAACCAATACCGTGATTTTGGGAGAGGTGGAAAATGCCTGGGATGTGCTCGGCAATGCCGGCATCATGGTCATCCCACTGCGCTCGGGAAGTGGAATGCGCATCAAGGCCATTGAAGCCATGGCGGCCGGGCGGCCGGTGGTTTCAACCTCCTTGGGCATGGAAGGAATCCACGGGACTGATGGAACGCATTTTTACTTGGCGGACGATGCCAATTCTTTCGCTCAGCGGATCATTGACCTGCACAAAAACCAGCGACTAGCGCATGACATGGGTGCGGCAGCACGCGAGTTTGTAGAAACCGAATTCGCCAATGAAGCGTTGATTCAATCGCTCCTTCGTTCCATCCAGCGCATCTTTGACCTGTGAAAATCCTGATGCTCACGTCGAGGCTACCTTGGCCACTTGATAAGGGGGATAAGTTACGCGCCTACCATCAGATGCGTGAGTTGGCCAAAAGCCATGAAATCTACTTATTCTGTTTGGCATCGGGGAAAGAAAAGTACCTCGACTCCGAATTGTCGCCGCTTCGAGACATGACGCAAGGGCTCAAAATCCAACGGATTAGTGCCTTCAAAAGAATCTGTCGCCTCGCCATAGCCCCATTGAGTTCACAACCGTTCCAAGTGCATTGGTTTTATCAACGAGCCGCAAAGCGTACGCTCCATGCCTGGGTGGATGAAATTGGCCCTGACCTCATTTATTGCCAGCTGGTTCGCACGGCCACCTACGTCCAAGAAATGCACCACATTCCGAAAGTGATTGACTACATGGATGCCTTGAGTGCAGGCATTGCACGACAATCCCGATTGGCTCCGTGGTTTATGCGGTGGATCTACCGGATAGAATACCGCCGTCTCAAGGCTTTTGAATCGAGGATGTTTGACTATTTCGATGGCAAAACAATCATCAGCAATGCAGACAGAAAACTGATACATCATCCTGAAAACCAGCTGATTGATGTCGTTCCCAATGGCATTGATACGGTGTATTTTGATGGGGAGATTTCGCCGAAATTCCACTCCGAGCGCCCGGTTCTTTTGTTCTCTGGAAACATGAGCTACCCTCCGAATGTGGATGCGGCGAAGCAACTCGTAACAGAAGTCCTCCCTCAGGTGAAAACGCCGGGTGTTCATGTGGTGATCGCTGGCACAAACCCTTCCCCAGAAATTCAAGCCCTCGCGGCCGACAACGTTCAAGTCACCGGTTGGCTGGAGGACATTCGTGAGGCCTATGCACAAGCCACGGTATTTGTAGCTCCGTTGCGCATTGGTACGGGCCAACAAAACAAAATCTTAGAAGCCATGGCCATGGCTTTGCCGTGCATCACGACCCAGCATGTGGCCAGCGGATTTCCTACGAAGGAAGCCGCAGCTCCGTTGCAAATTGCCAATTCATCCGAAGGTATAGCCCGCCAAATTGACCGGCTTTTGAACGATAATGACGAATGCAAGTCGCTCGGAAGTTTATCACGTGAGTGGGTTGAAAAACACTGCGATTGGGGCGCCTCAACCGAAAAACTAGCCGATACATTCGTACATTCAATATCCAACGAAACGGATTCATCGGTATGGCCCAATCAGACCCCAACCTTTTAGCAGGCATTCCAACCCTCGACATTCGTGCCTTTATCACCGGCAACGAACAGGAAAAAGCAGCCTTTGCTTCGGCGCTCGGAGAAGCATATGAAACCATTGGCTTTGCAGCCATTCACGGCCATGGAATACCCGACGAGCTGATCGCACGTCTATACAGTGAGTCAGAAGCATTTTTTGGCTTGCCAGCTGAAACCAAGCGTCAATACGCCCGCCCCGAAGCCAACAACCAACGCGGATTCGTATCCATGGGCATTGAACATGCCAAAGACAGTGAGGCTGCAGATTTGAAAGAATTCTGGCAAGTTGGGCAACCTCATCCTCCGACTGGCCACGATCCGCTGCACTTCCCCAGCAACGATGCAGTCACGGAATGTCCCGGATTCCAGCAGACAGCCATTGAAACGTTCGAGGCGCTCGAAGCGTTGGGGCAAACCATTTTGCGTGCCATCGCTATTCACCTTGGTGTGGATGAATTCTATTTCGATAATTGGGTCCAAGGAGGGAATTCAATTTTGCGCGCCATCCACTACCCGCCCATTACCTCTGAACCGGATTCAGCTGTTCGCGCTGGCCAACACGAAGACATCAACTTGATCACGTTACTGGTCGGGGCGTCCGCATCAGGATTGGAAGTACTGCGCAACGACAATACCTGGATTCCCATCACGGCACTCCCAGAACACATCGTAGTCAACGTCGGAGATATGCTCCAACGCCTAACGAACCACCGCTTGAAATCGACAACGCATCGAGTTGTCAATCCACCGCGTTCGGAATGGGGCAAGCCGCGTTTCTCCATGCCCTTCTTCTGTCACCCAAAACCGGACATGCGCCTCGATGCCATGCCGCATTTGGTTGAAGCAGGTATGGAGCCCGTCGATCCTCCCATCAATGCAGGTGATTACCTCAAGCAGCGACTGCGGGAGATTGGCCTCGCGAAGTAGCGCATTTAACGTGCGTTAAGAACCCGGTTAGGTTTTGTTTGGAAATTCCAGGTGCGACTTGATTGCAGCGTCGTGTTGTTTTGATGCAACCTTGCAATCAACCCACGATGAAGAATCATATCATTTCTGCCGCCTTTGGCCTTGGAGCCGGATGCTTTGGAGCAATCTTAACCCTGAATTCCCATGGCACCATAGAACGGCCTGAACAACGTCAGGAGCGGTCCATACCGGCCGTAACCACCTCCGCCTATGCTATTTCCGAGTCGACAGAGGCTCCATCCTTTATCGAGGCTGCTGGACGAACCGTAAATGCGGTGGTTCATGTCAAAACCTTGCAGCGGCAAACAACGGCCCCTCATCCCTGGTTCGAGCTCTTTGGCTATGGTGCTCCTGATCGCATCGCTCAAGGATCAGGTTCGGGCGTCATCGTCGATGAGCGCGGGTACATCGTAACCAATAACCATGTCATCGACCAAGCCGATGTGGTTATGGTGTCTTTGAATGACAACCGTACGTATCCTGCACAAATCGTAGGCACAGATCCATCGACCGACCTGGCTGTTTTGAAAATTGAACCTTCCGGATTGGTGCCCACCGTACCTTTCGGTTCTTCCAGTGAAGTCCGTGTCGGCGAATGGGTGCTCGCCGTTGGGAATCCGTTTGATTTGACTTCCACAGTAACGGCAGGCATTGTATCGGCCAAATCACGCGACATTGACATCCTCCACGGTGATCCGCGGACAATGGAATACCCCATCGAATCGTTCATCCAGACAGATGCTGCGGTAAATCCCGGCAACAGCGGAGGCGCTTTGGTCAATACCAGAGGAGAATTGATCGGGATTAACACAGCGATTGCATCCCGCACCGGAAGCTACAGTGGCTATTCATTTGCTGTTCCGTCGTCCATTGTTGAAAAGGTTGTCGGTGACTTGCTCAACTTTGGTGAAGTGCGGCGGGCCTACCTGGGCGTTCAAATTGAACCCGTCACGGAGGCGCTAGCGAAAGAACTCAACTTGGATTATGTTTCCGGCTGTGCCATCACCGGCATCCTTCCGGGGAGTGGAGCCGCCGAATCGCACTTGCAGGCTGGGGATGTCGTATTGGCCATCGACGGTACCCCCATTAGCGACTATCCAGAGCTGCAAGAGTGCATCGCACGCTTTCATCCGGGGGACATTGTAACCGTGCAGTATGCGCGGGACGGATTGCTAACCGAAACGGACGTTGAATTGAAAACCAGAGCAGGTCTGACGGCATGGGCACCTGCGGCCGAATCAACTGGAGAGGACGATCGAATCTGGATTGAAGCGGCGAGCGCTGGGCTATCTCACGTTCCAACTGCCATTGCTGCTTCCCTCGGCACAGATGGTGGAGCACAAGTCACTTCATTGGCGGATGGAAAATTTGCCAACGCAGGAATTCGCAAAGGCTTCATCATTACCAAAATCAACTCCAAATCGGTTGAAGGCCCCGCTGATGTCGAATCTGCGTTTGAAGAAAATGATGGTGGGTTGCTGGTCGAAGGCCTCTATCCGAATGGTCAAAAAGCCTATTACGGGATGGCTGTAAGACCCTGAGCCACAGGGTGTAATATGAGGTGAACAAACGCAAGAACCTCTTGAGGATGTGTGTGTTCCTTTGGTACTGTGCAATTACCCCTTACTTCCTTCCCGCTTTTTCCGCTGGGCCTGCTGCCCTTGCCCGGTGAACGCTTGGCACTCCACATTTTCGAACCTCGGTACCAGCGCTTGTTCCACGCGCTGGAAGCCAATGAGGTAGAAGAGTTCGGAATTGCCTACCACACCCCTTCCAATCCCCATTCGTTCGATGCACCGATCTACGGGGGCATCGTGCGGCTCGTTTTCGCTACCGAGCCAGGACGAACCGGTGAACGTGACGCGGTGGTTCAGTGCGTAAACCTCTTCACCACCAATGAAATTCACGTGGCTGATGCCCTCGATGTTCCGCCCTATCCCACCGGTATCGTTGTGCGCATGCAGGCATGGAAAAATTGGAAAGTTCCTGCTTCTGCGGAGGGAAGCATTGCGGAGCTCGCGCAGTATTGGAAGTCGCAAGGGAGCAAGGCCGAAGCAGAAGGCCCCGTGCAGTCCCTTACCGAGGCCATGGTGCGGTACGACTTCAATCCGATCGAACGGCATGAAGTGCTTCGCTGCAAAAGCAACGAGAAGCGTTACGTGCGCTTTGCGGAGACCGTTCAATTCAAGGCGCTCATCGTGCAGCAAATGCAATTGAAATCGAAAGGGCAGTTTCCCAATTAAGGAGCTATTTTTGCTCCATGGGTCATCGATTTTCTCTTCTGCCTTTTGCAGGTCTCTGCCTCCTCGGAATGATGTGGTTTTCCTGCGCTTCGCCAACATCTCCGGTTTCTCGTGCTCAAGACCTCCCCGAATTGGGAGGAGACATGATTGATCGGGTTACGCTTTCCCAAGAAGCCTTGCATTCATTCGTGTCTTCAGACACCCTCGAAGGAATCGCTCACGATTTAACAGCATACTTTGCCGCAACCAACGAAGGCCGATGGGATGATTTGATGCATTACTTCCCCATGCACAAAAAACAAGGAGATACCACGTTTGTGAAAAGCAGCAAGGAAGCATTGGACCACTGGACAGAGCGCGGAGTAAAAAACCGCACCGCGGCGGCTGAAATCGTTTACGCCAGTCCTTCATTCACCGATGGTGATCAAGAAGTCGTTTTGCTCAACATGCAACTGAGTCATTTTGTTGAATTTCATCCCCACTACGATGGTCCTCGACCCGACGGCATGAAGGGCATGGTCGAATCCAATTACGGAAAAGGGAATGCGGTGTACAAAGAAGCACCCCTCGCACCTGGAGATTCTCTTCCTCTGCGATATTGGGAAGTATCTGGCTTGAACCGCATCTGGGCTGTAAGCCATGTCGACTCGTCGCATTGGTGTTTCCTCCCTCCCAACTTCAATGAATCGGGCGCTGCATCCATGATGGGCGCCAACGCTATGGTTGAGGCACTGAGGCACCGAAGAGCCAATGACCCCACCGCAGAGCGATAAACCACGCTTTCCATGAAGTCCATCGAATGGAACATTCAAGATGAGTGGCAACCGTTGGAAGCGGTTATGGTGGGCATTGGCGAAGGGATGGGTCCGGTTCCGAAACTTGAAGCGACGTACGATCCCCAGTCGAGGAAACACGTGCAACGAGGCACCTACCCTCTAGAAGCTGATGTCACCCGCGAACTCAATGCCTTTGCAGCAGTTTTGTCTGCGTGTGGGGTTCAAATCAAGCGTCCTGAAACACTGGGATTCAATCAAGTTTTTGCTCGAGACATCGGGGTTGTCATCGACAATGCATTCATCATGACCAGCATGGTAGCAGACCGAGAGCAAGAACAAGCCGGCATCGCACGGATGTTGGATGGCAATCCCGGCAAGGTGCATTACCCGCCCGCTGATGTGCGATTGGAGGGGGGGGACATCATGCCCATGCCCGGTGAAATTTGGGTGGGATGCGCAAGCGATGATGATTTCGATACGTTTACAACCGCTCGAACCAATCGAAAAGCAGCGGAATGGCTAGGAGCGCTATTCCCGAATCGGACAATCCGAGCATTTGAATTGCGCAAATCAGACCGTGACCCCCAACGCAATGCGTTGCATCTTGATTGCTGCCTCGCCCCACTGGGTCTGGGTCATCTTTTGGTGCATTCAGAAGGATTCAAACGTGCCGAAGAGCTCCAAGCCCTCCTGAACCGTTACGACGCTTCAGATGTATGTGAAATAAGCGCTCAAGAAATGGAGCGCATGCAGTGCAACGTATTCAGCATATCGCCCGAGAAGGTGGTATCCGATAAACGATTTGGACGGACCAATGCCATCCTCAAAAGTTGGGGGTATGACGTGATTGAAGTTGAATTGCAGGAAACCTCGAAAATGGGTGGACTGCTTCGTTGTGCCACCCTGCCGCTTCGAAGAACCCCAGCAGCATGAATCAATCGACATCCACCGTGTTCATGATTCGTCCACACTCTTTCCGCAAGAACGAAGAGACGGCGAGCAACAATCACTACCAGCGTGACCTTCCGCAGGCCTCGCCGCAGGATATCATTCTTCGTGCGCAACAAGAGTTTAACGGATTGGTTGCACAACTTGAGAAAGCCGGGGTTGAGGTCATCGTCTTCGATGAAACGGAACCGCACGAAACGCCCGACGCCTTGTTCCCCAACAATTGGATTTCCACACACGCCGACGGCTCGATTGGCCTCTATCCAATGTTCGCCCCCAACCGAAGGGCAGAACGCAGGGAAGATGTCGCCTTGGTGTTGGAACACCAGCACGGCTTTGACGTCAGGGAAATCATTGACTTCACAGAATTTGAATCCCATAACAAATTCCTCGAAGGCACGGGCAGTATTGTCCTTGACCGGGTCAACCGCAAAGCCTACGCGGCTTTGAGCGAGCGAACAGACGCTCGAGCACTTGCGCACTTTTGCAATCAAATGAATTTCGAACCTGTTGCATTCAATGCCTTTCAAACCGTTGAAAGTCAAAGACTTCCTATTTATCACACCAATGTAATGATGAGCATAGGAACCGGATACGCCGTGGTCTGCTTGGACTGCATTGATTCCGACCTGGAACGACAACGGGTACAAGAAACCATCATCGAAGACCGGTTGAAACTTATTGAGCTGACCGAAGATCAAGTCAATCAATTCGCAGGAAACATGATCGAATTAAAGGGAGCGAATGGCCCCATCTTGGTCATGAGCGAAAGCGCATACCAATCATTGAATCCAGCACAAATCGAAGAACTTCAGCGGTACACCACCTTGCTCCATGCACCCCTTCCTACCATTGAAACCTGTGGTGGCGGAAGTGCACGGTGCATGATCGCAGAAATTCACTTACCCAAGCAAATCGCCTAACCCATGGATGCACTGGACCAGCGCCTCGCGCAATCGGCAGTTACCGCATGCACCGCTTGTTTCGGAGCGCAAGTTGCACCCGAACAACTTCAACTTCAGCAGACCCGCAAGGAATTTGAAGGAGAACGCACATTGGTGGTTTTTCCGTTAACGCGCCACTCGAAGAAATCGCCCGAAGAAACAGGGACGGCATTGGGCGAATGGTTGGTAGCCAATGATGAACTTGTCAATGCCTATCAAGTTGTCAAAGGGTTCTTGAACCTCACCATCGTTCCATCATACTGGACGGAACAATTGCTCCAAGTCCACGATAATGAATCGTTTGGCCTTCAAATCAAAGGCAGCAAACCCAAGGTAATGGTGGAGTACTCTTCTCCCAATACCAACAAGCCATTGCACCTCGGTCACTTGCGAAACAATTTCTTGGGGTATAGCGTAGCCCGCATTCTTGAAGCGGCTGGGCACGAGGTCATCAAAGTCCAGATCATCAACGACCGCGGCATTCACATTTGCAAATCCATGGTTGCCTGGCAAAAATTCGGCAACGGAGAAACCCCCGACGCTTCCGGTATGAAGGGGGACAAACTGGTAGGAAAATATTATGTGGCATTTGACCGTGCTTACAAGGAACAAGTGGCCGAGCTTGTCGCAAAGGGCATGAACGAAAAAGACGCGAAGAGCCAAGCCCCTATCCTGCTCGAAGCCCAATCCCTGCTCAATCAATGGGAACAAGGAGATGCCGCAGTGGTCGACTTGTGGAAAACCATGAACGGATGGGTGTACGAGGGTTTCGGAGCAACGTATCTGGAAATGGGTGTTGACTTCGATAAACTGTATTACGAGTCGGACACCTACCTGCTCGGAAAAAATCAAGTGGCTGCTGGCCTCGAATCCGGTGTCTTCTTCAAGAAGGAAGACGGCAGCGTGTGGATCGATCTAAGCGACGAGGGATTGGATGAAAAACTGCTCCTCCGCAAAGACGGCACCGCCGTCTACATGACACAGGACATTGGAACGGCCATTCTCCGTTACAGCGACTTTCCCGGCTTGGAGCGGCAGATCTACACGGTCGGAAATGAGCAAGAGTACCATTTCAAGGTCCTTTTCACCATTTTGAAAAAGCTCGGCGTAAAGGACGCAGAGAAAAATTATCACCTGAGCTACGGGATGGTGGAACTGCCTGAAGGAAAAATGAAATCCCGCGAAGGAACAGTGGTTGATGCCGATGATTTGCTTGAAGAGATGGCGGGTACGGCCCGGGAGATGGCTACAGAATTGGGCAAAATCGACGATTTAACCGAAGGAGAGAAAGCAACACTCTTCAAACAGGTAGGATACGGGGCGTTGAAGTACTTCTTGTTGAAAGTATCCCCAACCAAGTCCATGATGTTTGATCCCAAGGCCTCCATCGATTTCATTGGAAACACTGGTCCCTTTATCCAATTCAACTACGTTCGGGCAGCCAGCATGTTGGCAAAATGCGCCGATGCAGGCATCAATACGACGATCACACACATCGATGCGTCCGTGTGGGATACTGATGAGCTGCGCTTGATCCAACAGGCGTTGCTGTGGCCCTCAATCATTGAAACAGCCGTGGAGCAATACGATCCCAGTTTGGTGGCCAATCACATCTACGATTTGACCAAGGCTTTTTCCCGCTGGTACCAGGATCATCAAGTCTTAGGCGAGAAGAATGAATCCATTCGGGATGCACGTATAGCCCTGACCCATTTCATTGCACATCAAATCAAAACAGCCATGGGCTTGCTGGGCATTGAAATGCCCAAGCGCATGTGAGTTTAGTTTCTTCTCGGGAGCGGGCGGTACAATTTTTCCGATGGAGCCTGAACAACAATGGCTTCGGCTTCAATTGGCACGTGGATGTTGATTTCAATCGGGCCTGACGCATCTTCCACTTCGTATGCCGGTGGCAAGAGTCCTTTTCCCCCTGCTTCAATGGATATGGACAGCCGACCGGTCATCCCTTGAGGAAGTTGAACTCGAACGTACAAAGTACCGTCTCCCTTCCACCTCATCTCAACATCGTCGATGGATTGACTTGTCGCCAAGTCCACACCCTTTCTCATTTGTCGAGCCATACGTCTCAAGATGATGTATCCCGCAACCAACGCCAACGTCACCAACAAAGCGGCCACGCCGGTTTCTATAATGGATACAAATCGATCGCCGGTCATGTGTTAAGAATTACAACGATATGATACCGGGAATGTGCGCAGCAGACTCATAACGCGTAAACACTTCCTCAGCCGAATGCACTCGATCCACAATGGTAAAAGCGGTGTACCGACCGTTTCGAGAAGCGCGCGAAGAAAAGGATGCCGAACTGGCGAAAATGTCCTTTAAGGCAGCTTCGCCTTCGGTATCCGTGGAGACAATGAACTTAAACGTAAAATCGCAAGGCCACGAGTGGGTGTCATCCAGTTGCTTTCTCAATCGCTCGCGCTTGGCCTCTTCCGTTTCCTGTTGACTCATGCAGAATGAACTCTTAAGTAGGCTGCAAAAATACAGCAAGCAGACCTCCGAATGGCCGATTGTTGCCAACCTCAGAAAACGACAAGAAGGGACCGCATCGGAATGCAGCCCCCTCCCTAGGAATCGGTCTTGCCAGACTCGAATTCGCTATTTAGTCGTTTTAGGCAATGATTACTCGCCGCAGTCTTGTCCGTAGTATTGGAAGAACTCCAACAAGTCACCAACGTTGACAAGGCCGTCATCGTTGATATCACCAGGACAAGGATCTGGGTAGCAGCAACCACCAGGGTAGTTTGCATCCGGGTCGTAATCGAGTCCATCAGGATCCATACAACCTACAATTACACACGATCCATCATCAATGCTCGCAATAGGATTGTAGTTGGCCGAAGTCATATCGGTACAACCGGTGTATTCACATGAACCATCGTCGATGATGGCCTCTGCATCGTAGTTCGCAGCATCCATGTAAGTACATCCCGTAGCGTACACCGCTGTGATGTTTTGTTCAATGGTTGTTGAATTGCCGCACGCGTCCGTGAAGACCATGGTGCGGTTCAATTCGTATCCTGTCAAGCTGTTGCCCACCCAAACGTCCGTAGAAGTGTAGGTCCAATCGCTGCACGCATCAAAGACTTCAACGCCTTCGAAATCATCCAATTCACTGGTCGCTACGTTGTCGAGAACAACGTTCGCTTCAAAGGTCACAATCGGTGCAGTCGTGTCTTCCAACGTGATGGTCTGCGTCGCAGAGCTTGCGTTTCCACAACCGTCGGTCACGGTCCACGTACGCGTGATTACGTTGTCAGCAAGGCAAGACGCCTCACCCGAACCACAGGTGTTGATGTCTTCACCATTCAACTCCAACTCCGTGAACGCTACATCGCCACTAGTGAACTGGAACTTCACCGAACGTGCGAAGGACACCCCAGAAACTGTTTTCACGTTGAGACCAACGCTCAATGGCTCCGCAGGTCCAAAGAACCAGTTACCATTGGCTGTGGTTTTCGCAACACGGAAGTTCGCTCCGCCCTCAGGCAACGAGGTCACATTAATCGACAACGTCTGCGCCTGATTGCTATTAGGATCGTCTGGTGTAGTAGCGGTCAAAACATATTGCCACGTGGCGTTTGGTCCATCTGCAAATACATCACAAGTTCCAATCACACCAGGTTCAATTCCAGATGTGCTGATGGCATCAACGTAGTCGACATAGATGTCTGCGCTGCATACATCCATAGCGTCCATGACATTGCCCGTCAAGGCGAGGTCATTCACGTCGCTGTCGCATTCGACCGTCACGTCCGCTGGAGCTGTGAAGGTCGGCGCAATGGTGTCGTTGTAAGACACCTCAACCGAAACAGAGGAAGCGTTTCCACATGCATCCGTGGCGGTGTAGGTGCGGGTAAATGACGCCTCGCCTGAACAGCTCGTTCCAGTGGCTTCATCCGTGAAGGTCACCTCCACGCTTGAGCAGTTATCTGTAGCCGTTGGTGCCGCAGGCATTTCATCGCCGCACTGCAATACAACTTCAGTGGCCACTTCACTCAACATTGGAGCTTCATTGTCTTCAACAGTGATTGTCTGCAATGCCGTTGAGCTGTTGCCGCAACCGTCAGTGAAGGTGTACTCGCGCAACACTTCGAAGCAACCTGCTTGCTCTTCCTCCACGGTAATAACGAGCGTGTAGTCTGTATAGGCGTCTGGTCCTGCGACTTCAAGGCCTTCTTTGAACATCATAGTATAGGTTCCATCGGTGACGACATCATCGAAGCCGCCGATGTACAAGCCCATGAAGTCAAATGGTGCAGCCATATCATCGAGGATTTCATCTCCCTCTTCGGTGCCAGGCATCACTCCGACCAATGCTCCACCAAACAAGGCAGCAGCGGCAGCAGGGAAATCTTCCATTGAAGCCAATACAGGCAATGAAGTTCCTTCACCAATTCCGATGAAACCTCCTCCACCTTCTGTTGGGAAACCATTTTGCGTGTATTCAGCCATGACAATGGACGAAATCACTTGGCCCTCAGCAACTTGCAAAGTGAAGTACTCTGGATCAGCGTTGATGCTCTGGAAGTTCGCCATTGACCCGGAGATTGTTGTGGTTCCAAGTGGCAATACGCCCAATTCTGTTGGATTGGCAGCATCACTGGACAAATCTCCTGATTCATCTTCGTCGTACACAAGCGTTGATGTCTCGTCGGCGAGCTCAACCCAAGTCACGGTAATATCTGCTGCACAGTTGTCGCTAACTTCAACTGAACCATAAGCTTGAGCAGCGTCGTAATCACCGCAATCGAGTGTGACGTTTTCTACGGCACCTGCAGGTGCCTCATTGTCCTCGAAAGTGATGACTTGAGTCGCAAACGCTGTGTTGCCACAGGCATCTGTCGCCGTGAACGTGCGAATGATTTCGTTCAAACCAGTGCATGTCATGTCGCCTTCCGTATCCACATGCGTCACGGTCACCGCGGAACAAGCATCAGATGCCGTTGCATCGGCGAATGGTACGTCGTCTCCGCATGACAAGGTCAATCCTGCAGGAACACTCGTGAAGTAAGGTGCATTTTCATCCACAAGTGTGATGATTTGCTCCTTGGATGTGGTATTTCCACATGCATCAGTGGCGGTCCAAGTACGGATAATGATGTCGTTGGCGAAGCACGCACCATCAGAGGTTGCGCTTGCATCACTGTATGCCACCTCAACCTCGTTGCTGCATGCATCGCTCGCATCGGTTACGTCACCCGTCAAAGCGAGATCCATAGCATCGTCTGTGCAAGCAATGGTCGCATCCGCTGGCGCTGTAAATTCAGGAGCAGTCGTATCCACAACGTTCACCGTTTGGACAGTAGAAGCTGTATTGCCCAAGTTGTCCGTAGCTGTCCAAGTTCGTGTGATGGTCCAAGAACCTTCGCAGTCACCTGCTTCAACTTCATCCGTGTAAGACAAATCCAAGTTGTCGTCACAGTTGTCAGTGAATTCCGGCTCACGGATATCCGTTGCTGCCAACTCACACGTAGTGGTGTAGGACTCCTCTACAGATACAAGCTCAGGATTGTAAGTATCGTACAAGCATGTAGACTCGCATGATTCGCCTTCCGCAGCATAGAAGCATGAACCGTCATCCTGCAAGGCCTCCGTGTCGTAGTTGCAAGCCATCGGATCGGTACATCCACAGTGTTCGCTACCGAACGAAAGCGTCAGGTACAACGTGTTACCAGCAGACAAGCCCTCTGGGAAGACCTGTACATACAATTGACCGTGAATTGTACCAGGCGTAGTCAACTGTGCAACCATGACGCGGTTGTCGTCACCGGCTACACCGTATTGGCCCATAACATCAGCGTTCATGTACCAACCGCTACCGACCACATCGTCAATAACGATGTCACCGCCGTTTTCGAAAGCAGTCACCCATGCTGGGTCATTGCCATCGTCGGTTGGTGGGAAGCTCATCGCTTCAGCGGGTGTTCCAGCTCCCAATGTTACATACGAATCGTACTGCAACGCGGGGTAGAACGCCAGCATCTCCGATGGGGTTGGCAATGCCGAACCATTCACGTTTTGGTAAATCTGGCTTGAAGAAGCCAATACGATGGGGTTCAACTCGTTGCCCAAGATTGCATTTACGACGTCGGTCGCACTTGGCGTGGTCACGAAGACTTGGTAAGTCGTCGATCCGTCGATGCCACTTTCCATGGCTTCAACTTCAATGCCATACCCCTCAGCACTGCTCATCACGTTCGCACAGCTGCAGAAGTCGCAGAAGTCCACGGACGGGTACTCCACACCTTCTTCGTAGTTGCAGGCATCGGGATGACCACATCCTTGAAGGATATCACAAATCAAATCGCCATTGGTATCGAGGCAGTTGCCATCGCAATCGAACCCTTCCTCTGGGTATTCACAAGAACCGTCATTGAAGTTGGGTTCTGGAATGACGTTCGGGTTGAAGTTACATGCCGCTTCGTCGTTACATCCGATGCAGAACGGTGACACTTGACACATGTCCTCATCGTGTTCCGTCGCTTCAGGATCGTACAAGCAGTTGCCCTCGGTAGTACATCCGTAGATTTCCAACTCATCGCACACCCCGTCACCGTCCGTATCGCTCAGGCAGTTGCCGTCACAATCATAGGCGAACTCTGGGTATGCACAAGAGCCGTCGTCGTAGGTTGCCTCTGCATCATAGTTGCATGCCTCAGCATCCGTACAGCCGCACTCATTGCCGCCAAATCCAAGCGTCAGGTATGTATCCTGGCTCTGATCACCGTTCGGGAATACCTGAACGTAGAGTTGGCCCGTCACTTCGCCTGATGTGGTCAACTGAGCAACCAACACACGCTGATCGTCGCCGGCGTAACCGTTGCTCGCTGTGATCAAGGCGAACCATGAACCGCCAAAGAAGCTATCGATTTCGAGGTTGCCACCCGCATTGAATTGACCCACCCAATCATCCTCAGGAGCTTGAACGAACGTAATCGCACTCTCATCGCCTTGAGGCGTTGACTCGATGCCAATGGTCAACCAGCTGTCGTAAGCCAAGCTTGGTACAACAGTGTAGAACAATGTATTGATGTTGTCTGGGCTCAGCGAGCCGAACGGATCTTGGTAGAACGATGTGGTCGTGCTCAAGTAAGCAGGAACATTTTCATCACCGGACACAGAGCTCACGAAGTCTTCTGTCGTTGGAGTGGTAACGTAGACACGGTACGTGTTCATACCGGCCGCAAGACCGTCGATGGAACCGTCGTGGTTGGCCACCAATTCCAATTCGAGTCCAAAGCCAGCCTCGCCACCAGAACCGCAAGAGCAGTAATCGCAGCTTCCGTCATCGTATGATGCACCCTCATCGTAGTTGCAGGCCGTATCGTCCATGCAGCCCAACACCTCGTTTACGGTGATGATCTGGTCAGCTGATACGCTGTTGCCACATGCATCGGTAGCCGTCCACGTGCGGGTAATAACCGTAATCTCAATGTCGCTGTTGTCTTGGCTGTCACTGTATGAAATGGTCACTTCATTGCAATCGTCCTCTGCCGTTGGCTCCACAATCTCCATTTCATTGCCGGCGGTGTATGTAACGTCATCAGGGAACGAAGTGAAGACCGGTGCTTCGTTGTCTGTTACCATGATGGTCTGGGTAAATGTCGACGCATTGCCGCATTCATCCAAAGCCGTCCACGTGCGGAAAATGGTGTAAGAAATGCCACAAGAGCCTGGCTGAATGTCATCTGAAGGATCTGAAACGGTTACAGCTCCGCAATCCACCGCTTCCACCATCGCCATTGGGATTTCGTCGTTGCAAGACAATTCAATGTTCGATGGAGTCGACGTGAATTCTGGGCCTTGTGTATCCACGATGGTGAAGTATTGAACTGCAGTATCGGAATTGTCGCATCCGTCTGTCACAGTCCACGTACGCATGATGCCCGAGGTCGCCAAGCAAGAAGTATTGTTCTCGATGGCGAAGTCAGCTGCTTCGTCTTCTGAGTATGTAGCCGTTCCGTCCCATGTCAAAACAATGCTATTCGACGTTGTAGCTGCAGAAACTTCAGTACCTGAAGCGATTCCGTTCGTACCCAATGTCACGCTCGCAATGTCGTTGCTTGAAATGTTCGAGATTGTTACGATTGCGTAATCGTACTCGTACGGGAACCCATTGGTACCGTCAACAAAAGCGTTGATGCTTGCACCAGAGATGTCAATGGCAATCGCTCCACGGTGCGATGACGGATTCGACGTCAAATCATCGTAATCGATTTCAACACCTTCTCCGATGGTAACGCCTTGGGCCTCAAGAATCAACGATTGACCGAACGGTCCACCAAAGTCCTTACCCATTTCTACGTGGAAGTCGGCTGTTGCACCTGTCAAATCAACGCTTCCATCCATTGCGACATCGGTGTACTCGAAGATCAGGTCCTCCGCTGCACAGTTATCGTAAGAGTTCACAGGGTATTCTGCGACGCCCGCACCGGGTGTCAAGTCATCCGTGCATTCAACTGTTTGGTCTGCGGGTGCCACAGCAACTGGCGCTTCGTTGTCTTCCAAGCTAACCACTTGTGAAGCCGTCGCCGTGTTGCCCCATGCATCCGTGGCAGTCCAGGTGCGAGTCAAGGTATAGCCGCAGGCCGCAGGCGCAATGGTCTCCTCCAAATCCAAGGAAACCTCAGGAATGCATCCTTCGTCCACGGCAATCGCCATTTCTGTTGGGTAGGCATCCGAGCAGCTCTGGGTTACGTCTGCAGGAACGTATGTGAATACAGGAGCATCCGCATCGTCACTTGCATATCCGAACGGCAAGAACACTTGGATGGGGTTCTGCTGATCGCCTTCGGGGAACATCTGAATGAAGATTTCCCCACTCAAAATGCCGTTTGTGGTGAATTGACCCACCAATACTTTGTTGTCATCTCCGGACAAACCGTTCGTGAATGTGCCGGCGTTCTCATCCCATGTGACAAACCATCCGTCACCAAATTCACCTTCCATTTCGATGTCGCCGCCAGCGTTGAAGTTTACACCCCAGTCCGTCGTCGCGGGTACAACCTGTACCGCTGATTCTGTTGGACCTACCACACTGCTCTCCACACCAATGGTCACCCAGCTGTCATAGGCCAATTCAGGGAAGAAGCCAAAGAATCCGGGGTTGATACCATTCGGTGTAACGTCCGATACCAAAGCAGATTGGAAGAATGGCTGCGTGCTTCGAATGTACGTTGGGTTCAAAGCATCACCCGTGACGGCAGACAACACGTCAGTTGTGTTCGGCGTCTCGATGTACATGCGCTGAACGGAACCTTCAGGTGAATCACCAACAGTCTCAATCACAATATTATATCCTTCTACAGATGCAGCAGCTGCACAGCAGTAGTCGCATGAACCATCTTCTTCCGTCGCAGCTTCGTCGTAGTTGCAAGCAGTTGCATCGGTACACCCGTCTACTTCAGCTTCGTCACAAACGCCATCACCATCAGCATCGTTGTAGCAGGTGCCGTCGCAGTCCTCGAAAGGGTCTGGGTACTGGCAAAGCGCGTTGTCGGTGTCAGCCGTAGGATCGTCGTTGTAGTTACACGCTGCAGGATCCGTACAATCTTCTTCCTCGTCCTCATCGCACACACCGTCGCCGTCCACGTCATTCAAGCAGTTGCCATCGCAGTCAAGACCCTCTTCAGGGAAGATACAAGCCACGAGATCAGTTGGTGCTTCAACGTAGTTACATGCGGCAGGGTTCAAACACCCTTCAATTTCATTTTCATCGCATACGTAATCGCCATCTGCGTCGTTAAGGCAGTTGCCCTCGCAGTCGAGGTTTTCACCCCAGTATGCAGGACCGTCCTGGCAAGATCCATCGTCCCATGTAGCGGTAGGGTCATAATTGCATGCCGTTTCATCCGTGCAAGCACACAATGGCGACGTCCATGAAATGTAAATTTCTTCAGAAAGCGCCTGATCGCCTTCAGGGAAGATTTGCACATAAACGTCACCGCTCATGTAGCCATCCGTGGTGAACTGTCCAATCAACACGCGGTTATCATCACCTGCGATGCCGTTGGTCGAACCGGGTGACAAGAACCAAGCTCCTCCTGATGATGTGGAAATGGTAATGTCGTTTCCGGCCTCAAATTCATCATCCCATTCTTCTCCGGGCGTTATCGCCAGTGTAGCGTCGGACTCACCCGCTCCTACGTCGGCCATTTGATCGATACCGATGGTTACGAAAGAGTCATACGCACCATCAGCAAACGCAGGCAACATTCCAAAGTCAGGCAACCAAGCTGCTGGAGTTACACCTCCACCTGGTCCTAGATATTGATAGAAATCCGTAGATGTTGCGATATTCAATGGGTATTCAGAGTAACCAGAAACTGCAGAAAGAACGTCTGTAGGGTTCGCGGTTGTTACATATAGTCGGTATGTACGCAATCCAGTAATTCCACCCACGGCGTGCAACTCAACCTCTACGCCGTAATCAGGGTTGCTCGATTCAACGGAATCGCAGCAGTAATCGCATGTTCCGTCATCTTCATTAGCCATGTCGTCGTAGTTGCACGCTGCAGAATCCGTACAACCAGGATAGATGCATGAACCATCATCCAAGGTTGTTGCAGGGTCATAATTCGACGCTGTATCGTCTGTGCAACCGCATAGCTCAGATGAGAAAGAATATTGGTGGCTAACCGATGTCGATTCGCCAGCAGGAGTCAATTCCACAAACAGGCTTCCATTCAAGTCACCGTCCGTGGTGACCTGGGCCAACATGACACGCATGTCTTCACCAGCGTAACCGTTGGTCGCACCTGCAGGCACAGACCATCCATCACCGGCCGTGGCATTCGAACCATTGATGCTCAAATCGCCACCAGCTAAGAACGAATCACTCCAATCTTCTTCGGTCGCACTTACACCTGTAACCACGATAGAAGACTGATCTCCAATAGCTTCGGATTCCAAACCAATGGTCACATGGCTGTCGTATTCCAACGCAGGGAAGAAGGAAAACAAGCCGGGGTTGATATCATTGACCGTCAATCCACCGAACATGTTCATGTAGAACGAAGTGGAAGTTGTCAAATCAACCGTACCGTCTGCTCCGTCGGTATGAACCGCCGAAACGAAGTCCATTTCGGAATTCGTTTCCAGATAAACTCGGTAAGTTGTGAGACCAGCCAAACTAGCGAGCTCTCCTGACTCTGTACCGTCGAAGCTGGCGTAGCTTTCAACAGTGAGTTGAAAGCCAGCTGGAGCATCGGCATCTGAGTCCGAACCAAAACAAGCTGTTTGAGCGAAAAGTTGGTTGGAAAGACCCGCAATCATTGCGAGGGTTCCAAGCATAATGGAAAATTTCGTCTGCATCATTCCTAGGTTAAGCATCCGAAAATTACGAAATAACGTGGATGAAAGCAAACACATCGATTAGAAAAATATTTCAATCGAGTAAAATCGGCTATTCAACGAACCGATAAAGCTGTGTATAATCAGGCCTTGAGGTCTTAAATTTGCACAAAAAAAAAGATGTTTGAAAACCTCCAAGAACGCTTTGAAAAGGCCTTTCAAGTGCTCAAAGGGCACGGTCAAAT
This sequence comes from bacterium, assembly GCA_029979565.1. Taxonomy (GTDB): domain Bacteria; phylum Bacteroidota; class Bacteroidia; order Flavobacteriales_D; family Sanyastnellaceae; genus UA16. Next base: position 13,325 of record JAPOHG010000002.1, on the reverse strand, counting down.
CACCGAAGTTAACGTCGGAGAGACCCTAAAAGAAGTCCGAAAAGCGCTTTTGGATGCGGACGTAGATTACAAGACTGCCAAGGAATTCACGGCACGCGTGAAAGACAAAGCACTGGGGCAGGAAGTCCTCTCCTCCATCAAGCCTGGGCAGCTTCTCATCAAAATAACCCACGCCGAGCTGACCGAACTTATGGGCTCAGCAGCGGCTGAATTCAAGCCCGTGGGTAACCCGTTCGTGGTCCTGATGGCCGGCCTCCAAGGCGCGGGTAAAACCACCCATGCAGGTAAGATCGCCCAGCTATTGCGGAACCAATACAAGAAGAATCCCTTGTTGGTAGCCTGCGATGTGCATCGACCTGCAGCGGTCGATCAACTTACTGTATTGGGGGAAAGCATCGGCGTTGAGGTCTATTCCGAACCCGAAAGCAAGGATGCAGTCACCATCGCCAAAAACGCCTTGGCTCATGCCAAATCCAATGGACACAATGCAGTCATCGTTGACACGGCAGGTCGATTGGCCATCGACGAGGCCATGATGGCAGAAATCAAGGCCGTTCGCGATGCGGTTCAGCCGCAGGAAATTCTCTTCACCGTAGATGCCATGACCGGTCAAGACGCGGTTCGGACCGCAAAAGCGTTCAACGACCTCCTCGACTTTACGGGGGTGGTTCTGACCAAACTCGATGGCGATACCCGAGGAGGTGCAGCATTGGCCATTCATTCCGTGGTCGGCAAGCCCATCAAGTTTGTGGGTGTCGGGGAAAAGATGGATGCACTGGACACCTTCCACCCCAATCGCATGGCGGATCGCATCCTGGGAATGGGCGATGTTGTTTCGCTGGTGGAGAAGGCGCAGCAAGTCATCAGTGAGAAAGAGGCCGCTCAACTTGAGGCGAAGATTCGCAAGAACAAATTCGACTTGGAGGATTTCATGAACCAAATCCAACAGTTGAAAAAAATGGGCAACATCAAAGATTTGATGGGGATGATTCCCGGCATGTCAAAGGCACTGAAAGGCATCGAACTCGACGACAATTCGTTCAAGCAAGTGGAATGCATCATCCAGTCCATGACCCCGGGTGAACGTGCAAAGCCCGAAATCATCGATGCCCGACGCAAAGCCCGAATTGCAAAAGGGTCAGGAACCGATATTGCACAAGTCAACCGGCTGCTGAAGCAGTTTCAAGACATGAAAAAAATGATGCACGTCATGACCAAAGGCAAAGGCGGAAAACGCAGCCGCATGGCCGGCCTCTCGGCATTGGGTCGCTAACATTGAAACTCCATGGAAATCATTGACGGCAAAGCCACCTCCCTGGCCATCCAAAACGAAATCAAAGCAGAGGTGCAGCAACGCGTCGCTTCAGGAGCGAAGAAGCCCCACCTCGCTGCCATCATCGTCGGAGACAACCCAGCCAGCCGCGCCTACGTAGGCCACAAAATCAAAGCGTGCGAGCGCGTCGGATTTGACAGCACCTTGGTGGAGCTCTCGGAGAACATTCTCGAAGAGCAGCTTCTTGACGAAGTGCACGCCTTGAATGAAAACCCCGAAGTCGATGGTTTCATTGTCCAGCTGCCCCTGCCCGACCAAATCGATGCGCAACGGGTACTGGAAGCTGTACGTCCCACCAAGGACGTCGATGGTTTTCACCCAATCAATGCCGGAAACCTCAGCCTAGGACTTCCGGGGTTTCAACCCGCAACACCAGCAGGAATCATCGAATTGCTCAAGCGCTACGGAATCGAAACCAGCGGCAAACACGCCGTGGTACTCGGACGAAGTGCCATTGTTGGAACCCCCATGACATTGCTGTTAAGCCGAAACGCCAATCCGGGCAATTGCACCGTGACCATGTGCCATTCACGCACGCAAAACCTCTCAGAAATCACGCGAAGTGCGGACATCTTGGTCGCAGCCATCGGACGACCCCACTTCGTCACGGCTGACATGGTTAAACCTGGAGCGGTCGTCATCGACGTTGGAATCAACCGCATCCCGGATGCCACCAAAAAATCAGGCACCCGGCTGACTGGTGACGTTGATGCTGAAGGGTTGTCAGAAGTCGACGGGTACCTCACTCCTGTTCCAGGAGGCGTCGGACCCATGACCATCGCCATGCTCCTCCAAAACACATTGGACGCTGCGCAGCAGTCGTAATTTGTGCACATGACGTTTTCAGCCGCGGACATTCGTTTCATGCGCACCGCCATGAAATTGGCAGAGCGCGGCAAATACACAGCAGCACCCAATCCCTTGGTGGGTTGTGTCATTGTCAGCGCCGAAAATCAAATCATCGGCCAAGGGTGGCACCAGGCTTTTGGAGGTCCTCACGCGGAAGTCGAGGCCTTTGAATCGATCGCAATGGATGATCAAGCCGCCCTCACGCAAAGCACTTGGTACGTCACCCTCGAGCCTTGCAATCACGTTGGCAAAACCCCTGCATGTGCAGCTCTGATTGAGCGCATCAGGCCCAAACGCGTCGTCATTGGCACGCGCGATTCCAATCCCGAGGTAGCGGGCGGAGGTATAGATTGCTTGCGCGAGGCCGGCATTCAGGTTGAGGTAGGATGCCTGGCAAACGAATTGGCTTGGCAAAACAGACGGTTTTTTTGGAATGCCAACGAAAAACGCCCCTGGGTCGTATTGAAATGGGCCGAATCCATCGACGGTTTTATGGATGGAAGACCCCGCGAACAGCGCTTGCCCGGTTCTGGTGGTTTTCCCATTACATCCGAAACTTCACAGGCTTTGACCCACGATTGGCGTGCATTGGAGCAAGGCATCGCCGTCGGTGCCGGCACAGCCATCATCGATTCTCCTCAGCTCAACGTTCGAAGCGTGGATGCACCATCGCCACAAATCGTTTTGCTCGACCCTGACGGGAGGGTCCCATCGCATCACCCCCTGTTTCAACGCAATATTGACCTGATTCATGTGGTCGGTGACGATTCGGATAAAAACGCCTCCCGTGGGCTTTCGTGGCAGGTGGAAGAAGGGCTCGACGTCCTGCTTGAACGACTCTTTAGCCAACACCACCTTTCGAGCCTATTGGTTGAAGGAGGCGCAGCGGTCTTAAACGACTTTTTGAACCAAGGAACATGGAATGAAATCAAGCGATGGACAAGTCCAGTGCCTACAGACGGTGGATTGTCCGCTCCAAGGTTTCCGGAGCGGACTGTTCCCCTGCCATACGGCCAAGCTTCATCCGGTAAATTGGGAGCCGATTCGTGGGAAAATCGACTGCACCCCCGCCACTTGTTCGATTGACCGAATCCATACCTTCGCTGCGTGATTTACCTACTCACCAGCATCGTTCTGTCAACGGGAATCTTCGTCTTGTTTCAACGCTTCAAGCCGTGGGGTGTCCACACGCTGCAGGCCATTGTCATCAACTACGGCGTGGCGGCTGCATTGGGCTGGGTACTTTGCGGTGGCGGAGCCATGTTCGTACGCGTTCAATCGGAGCCGTGGGTATGGACCGCGCTGGCGATGGGCTTGCTCTTCATCTACTTGTTCCAATTGATTGCCCAATCCACCCAGTCGTTCGGGCTTACCGTGACCTCAATCGCCTCAAAATTGAGCATGGTTTTGCCCGTGGCTCTTTTTCTGGCTTTCGATCCGCTCGATGAGTTGACACTGAAAAAAGGAATGGCCATTGCCATGGCGATTCCCGCCATCATCATGGCCTCATGGAAAGAAGAGCACGTCTCGACGCAACATGGGATGAGGCGATGGGTCGTGCCCTTGGTCATATTCGTTGGCAGTGGGTGCATTGATTTGATGTTCGCCGCTTACTCAGGAGATGCCCATATGCAATCGGTCGAGCATCGGTACCTCTTCGCATCCTTGCCGCTAACGACCGCATGCATAGCAGGCGTGCTATGGCTTGCAGCAATGGGTGAATTGCGCATGCCAACTCAATGCACGCTTTGGGCTGGAATCGGCCTGGGCATCATCAATTTTGGCTCCCTCTATTTCCTACTGGAGACGTACGACAAAATCAACCTCGAACGCAGCGGTGTCATGCCGGTCAATAACCTCGGCGTGATTTTGATGAGTGCAGCAGCTTCTGTCCTCTTCCTGGGGGAACGACTCAACGGACGCAACCGGTTCGGTTTGGCCTTGGGATCGCTGGTTATTTTGCTTTTGCTTTGGGAATCCCTGAACGGTTGATTACTCGCCTTTTGACTGCATTTCAGCATCGCGGCGAGCACGCTGCATGGGATTTTCGCCACCGCCACTCCCCCGTCGACCGCGCTCTGACTTGAAGAGTTCAAATCGCGTGGGCTGCGGACGCGGTGGCCAGTAGTTGTCGTTCATGTCCACATCTGCCGTTTCCAACAGGGGATCGAGCGTGATTTGGGAAGCCGGCTGGTCGGTCACGAAAACCTTGGTCACAGTGGGTTCGCTCATCTTCCAGATTTCAGCCGGTATGCGGCGAATCTCCGTGGAGCCGTCTTCGTACTCAAACTTGAGAATCAATGGCATCACGAGGCCTCCCTCGTTTCGAAACGTGATTTCATAGTAGTTCTTTCCACTCGCGAGCAGCGCCTTCTCCTCATCGGATAACGATGCCATACGCTCTTCGTATTCCACCTTGTCGAGCTCCAAGACCATGAAAGGATCGGTTGTCGTGTAGAAATCGTTCAAGGTCGGATCGGCCTCGAGGTACGAAGTAGGGATGAATTCCTCATCACGAATCAGCGCGATATCCGCAGGCTCTTGAGCAGCTGCCTCACGGTTGAATGCAGCCTCCACTTGAGGGTCTTGTGTGTCGATTTGGTACCACATGACGTCGTCGAGAGCGATATCGACGTGGTCGGTCGAGTAAAACCATCCGCGCCAAAACCAATCCAAATCCACACCGGATGCGTCTTCCATGGTACGGAAAAAATCCGCTGGCGACGGATGCTTGAAAGCCCAACGGCGGGAATATTCCTTGAAAGCGTAATCGAACAACTCCCGGCCCATGATGGTCTCTCGCAGAATGTTCAATGCTGTCGCCGGTTTGCCATAGGCATTGTTGCCAAATTGGTAGATGGACTCCGAATTGGTCATGATGGGGCTGATGCGCGATTTGTCACCGCCCATGTAATTCCGGATGTCGCGAGCTGCTCCGCGGCGGGTCGGGTAATCCCGGTCAAATTCCTTTTCTGTCAGGTACTGCACAAACGTGTTCAGTCCCTCATCCATCCACGTCCACTGGCGCTCATCTGAATTGATGATCATCGGAAAGAAGTTGTGTCCGACCTCGTGAATGATGACCGAAATCATCCCAATCTTCGTTCGCTCCGTATACGTACCGTCCGGCTCAGGACGTCCCCCGTTGAAGCAAATCATCGGGTATTCCATGCCAATCCATTTGGTGTGCACCGAAATGGCCACCGGATACGGATAGTCAATGGTAAACTTCGAATACGTCTTGAGCGTCTGCGCCACGGCCTTCGTGGAATACTGCTCCCAAAGTGGATTGCCTTCCTTGGGGTAGAAACTCATCGCCAGCGGAGAGCTGTTTCCGACCTTCACAGCCATAGCATCCCAGATGAACTTTCGGCTTGAAGCCCATCCGAAATCCCGCACATTCTCTGCGTCGAAAACCCACGTCTTGGTTCCCGCTTTCTTGCTCTGCTCTGCCGTTCGCGCTTCTTCCTCATTGACGATCATTACCGGCTGGTCGTACGTTTTCCGAGCCTGTTGCAGACGCTTACGTTGCGTTGCCGTCAGCACCGATTTTTCGTTTTTCAGCACACCGGTTGAGGCCACAACATGATCGGCCGGAACCGTAATCTCCACGTGGTAGTCTCCAAAATTCAATGTGAACTCACCTGACCCCAAGAATTGCTTATTCTGCCATCCCTCGTTGTCCATGTAAACAACCAACCGCGGATAGAATTGAGCGATGGTGTACAGGTAATTGTCCTCCTCCTCGAAGTACTCGTATCCGCTTCGACCACCGTCTTTCATGCGGTCGTTGATGTTGTACCACCAGGCCACATCAAAGACAAAAGTCCCACCGGGCCTCAAAGGACTCGGCAGGTCAATTCGCATCATGGTCTTGTTGATGGTGTACTGCAGGGGCTTGCCGGTTTCATCGCCAACGTATTCAATTTTGAATCCTCCATCAAAAGATGGCTCGAGGCCCTGAATGGATCCAAAACTGCTGCGGCCGTTGATGCGCGATTCTCGGATTTTGTAACTGTCGCTGTCCAAGGAACGAACATTTTGATCCAGCTGCAACCAGAGGTAGCGCAACTCATCCGGGCTGTTGTTTTTGTACAGGATGCGCTCCTCACCGTCGATGCGTTGGTTTGCATCATCCAACGTCACCTGGATATTGTAGTCCACCTGTTGCTGCCAGTATTCATGCCCTGGCGCTCCGCTCGCTGTGCGGTAAACATTCGGTGTCGGCAGCTCTTGTCCGAGTTGCTTGAATTTGCTCGTGTTGATTTGTGTTGGCACATCCTGCAAGGTCTGCTGTGCATCGGAAGGAGAAACTACCAAGGTCCAGGAGAGGAATCCCAAGGCAGCCATTCGAAATATGTTCTTGGCCATGGTAAAGAATAGGTGGTCAATTTACACCAACCACATCAGAAACCGACACCCTTCAATCCTCCCATAGCAGCTCTCCACTCCCGTTGCGAACCACTTGGTAGTCCAATGGCTTTGGAAGCCTTCCGACCACGTTGCTGTGGCTGTTCAATTCGATGTAAGCATATTCCAAAGCCCGGAAACGCAAAGGAGGATGCGCCGACTGGTTGATGAAAGCTCGGTCTGCGAGCACGGCCGATGCATCCACACCGGACAATCCCGAGGCAAATAGCAAAAGGGTACCCACATCGCCTTCGGCCGTTGCGCTGCTCGCACCGGCATGAAGCCGGACGGTGAGGCTGTCCAGCTCACAATCCAGCTCGATGTATCCAGCATAGGCATGCGCATCAATGGAAACCGCTGAACTCGAATCCAACAGCGATGCATGGAACCGACCTTGTCCGTGAAGTGCGATGTGCGGAATGCCCGGGGTCTTGATGATCAGGCCCACATTCGCGTCCAGGTCTCGCATCCATTGGCAGCGGTCCTCATAACCAAGTTCCAGCGTTGTTCCGTCCCATTCCACCCAACGGTTTGCTAGTACATTTTCTGGTCCACTCCAAACCAATTCCATGGCCGCAGAATCCCAAGTTTCCATCACCACGTTCATGTGGTTGTGCAATTTCAGTGCCTCTGGCGAAGCAATGTCCACCTCCTGGATTTCAATCCAATCCCCAGCCCGCATCAAACAACCCGGAGCATCTGGTCGGTTGCAGCCCGCAAGCCCTATGCCTACAATACAAAGCATAACCGACCAACGCCCAATTGAAATGGGACTGGTGGCCATCAGGCGTGGTCGTTCGATATGGCTGATTTGGCCCGATTCCAGTAAGCATCCAATTCCGAAAGCGACATATCGGCCATGGCCTTTCCCCCTTCGGAAGCATCGGCTTGAATGGCCGCCTCCATGTGCTGAAAGCGGGCTTGAAAACGACGGTTGGTGCGTTCCAAGGCTTCATCCGGGTTGATATTTTTGAAGCGTGCATAATTGACCAAAGCGAACAACACATCCCCAAATTCATCCGTCGCACGCTCCGAATCGATGTCTACTTCGGCTTGAAATTCAGTGAGTTCTTCCTGAACCTTATCCCATACTTGACCAGCGTTTTCCCAATCAAAGCCCACGCCACGTACCTTGTCCTGAATTCGGTAAGCTTTGACCAGACTTGGCAGGCCTTTCGGGACGCCTTCTAGCACCGACTTCTTTCCTTCTTTCAATTTTAACCGTTCCCAATTGGCCTTGACTGTCTCCTCGTCTTTGGCCTCCACATCTCCGTAAATATGCGGATGGCGAGCGACCAGCTTATCGCAAATGCCATTCAAACTGTCTGCGATGTCCCACCCTCCTTGTTCACGGGACGTTTCACTTGCGATCTGAGCGTAAAAAACCATGTGCAACAGCAAGTCCCCTGTTTCCTTTCGGATTTCATCCAAATCCGAATCCATAATGGCCTCGGACAGCTCGTAGGTTTCTTCAATGGTCAAATGCCTCAGCGTTTCGAACGTTTGCTTCCGATCCCATGGACATTGCTCCCGCAACTCGACCATGATTTTCAACAGCCGTTCAAACGCGGCCAATTTCTCTTCAATGCTGTGCATGACACAAAGGTATACCTTGCTAAATTCGGTCGACGATGGCAACACGCAGAATCATTTTGCTCAGCGTGGGATTCTTGCTCTGGATTTCTGGGGCCTTGCCACTCCATGCCCAGCAGAGCACGTGGAGCGTTGGGACGAGCATCGGCTTTGCCCTTCCCCATCGCAGTGAAATGCTAGCATTGGTTACGGGACATTCCTTTGGTTTGACCATTCGCCATGGCAATTGGAATACGAGCGGTTGGCGCAAAGACTGGAACAGGCATGGCTCCACCTGGCAAGGCGTTCAGGTTGGCTGGCTCAATGGCGGCAGCGACGAACTGGGGAACATGACCAGTGCGATGTGGCTGATTTCGTTGCCGATTCGTCCGCGTTGGCACGTCGAATTGGGCTCGGGGTTAGGCTGGTCCTCAGCCCCGTATGATCCCATTGAACGCCCCTTGTCCATCGCCATAGGCACCCGACTCAACGCAGGTATCCACCTGGGTTCTGCCGTTCAATTGGTGCATCGTCAGCAAGGCTGGGTGGACGTTGGCGCTGGACTTACCCATTTTTCAAACGGAGCCTTGGCCCTTCCCAATTTGGGATTGAACAACGTTCACCTCCGCCTGCGCGCTGGCTGGAACGCAAAACACGGAATTTCAGAGCGGCACCCAGCGCAATTTGTCCATCAAGGTGCAGGGTGGCAGTGGGCCTTCGCTGGCCGGGCGGGGGCACGTGATATCAATTTGCCCGGTGGTGACCTCCATCCTACGGTTAGCGCAGGTGTGTACGCTCAAAGCCGAAGGCGCCGAACGCATTCCTGGACCCTTGCCCTGGACCTCGCCCACAACCAAAGCCTCCAGCAGTTCAGCGCAGAACCGCTATCGTCGGCCCAACGTCTGCAACTCGCAAGCTTGGCCGGCATCAACCTGCATTTTGGACGAGGGCATTTGATGCTCCTTCAAGGCTGGGTCTGGACCCAACCGGATGAAGCGCTCGGTCGCCGACACCTTCAGTCTGTCTTTGCTTTCGACCTCAGTTCATTGTGGGCCTTCGAAATGGGGCTGCGTTCTTTTCGTTTAAGGGCCGACTATCCATTCATTGGAATCCGGCATCGACTTCCCTCGTCACGTTGATCAGGGGCAAATCACCCCAAAAGCCCCCAAGAACATCAAGAGGTCGCCCGTATTCACTTGTCCATCATGATTGATGTCTTCTGGACAAGCATTCACCGGCAACTGACAAGATCCATCATCCCACAGTGCGGTAGGGTCGTAATTCGCGGCTTCTGGCCACGTGCAACCTGCACAAGTGATCACCTCACATGAACCATCATCCACCGTTGCATTGGGGTTGTAATTGCATGCAAAATCATATGTGCAACCGGCAACCGTCACTTCGGGATCGACCCACTCACCGAACAGGCCAAGCTGCTCCATGTAGGTCCAGCACGTCAGCCAATTGGAACCATCGGGATTGAACGCCCCGATATACTCGACCGGTATAAACCATGGATCGACAGGTAAAAAGTCCGCAGTCACGGTAAAGTTGGAATCCGCGACGGGCGACAAGTTGATGGCATCCGTGATGTGCCCTGTTTCGGAAGCGAATTCCGCATCAAACTCTGGGTCCGCGGCGTAATTGTTGTTGTCGATAAAATGGGCTTCGATTTCTTCTTGGCCATTGAAGACAAACCCTTCGTTGTAGAGAATCATTTCCGAAATACCGGAAGAATCGCCGATCGCCCAAAACCGGTTGTTGTGGATCTGCGTTTCTCCAAACAGAAACAATTCCCAAGCATCACACGGGTCTTCATCCTCAAAATCAATGCCCAATCCAAAATGTGCAAAGAGGCTATTGTACATGCGTACACCGGCTCCGTTGTGCATGCGAATGGCGGTGGCCGCTCCCTTCCCGATGTACGTCTGGTTGTGAAGCATGGGGTTCGAATACGGCATGAACGTCATGTCCACATCGAACTCCTCGTAGTCATCGCCTTCGTAATCGCCTCCGTGTTCGCCGGCACCGTTCAACTCATCCGTAATCGAGAAAATGAATTGCCCATTGCCCTGCCAGCCTTGATCGTATTCGAGGCCATCTTCCGCGTTGAAGGCGAGCCCCAAGTACCGCACATTGACCAAGCCTCCGAAAATTTGAACACCGTCATCGGCGCTGGCCACGGCTTCAATGTATTCTACGGTGGTCTCTGGGCCAACACCACACAACGTCAGAGCGTTGGTCTCCAAGCCGTTTTCAAACTGGCTTATGCCCAGGGAAGTGGACGCATGGCGCAAACTGAGGTAACGCAAAACACCCGACGAAGGATAGAGGGTGCCATCACCCCCGTATACATGCCGTTCTTGTCCGGTGGGATCGACCACGCCTTCCACTTCATCATTGCCATCGAAGGTGTTCAATGCCCCGTCTCCGCATACAATCAAACCGCCCCACATGCCTGTGACGTCGTAACCTGAGCTGCCGTCCAACGGATCCCCCTCATAGGTAAAGACAATGGGGCAATTGGACGTTCCTTCCGCGACTATGGTGGCACCAGCACTGACGACCAAACTTCCGGCTTCTTGACTGAAGATGTAATCCTGCCGAGGCGAGGGGTTGCCATTCGGCAATGTGAAGGTTAAGGTATCGCTCACGATACCAGTTCTTCCTTGAACAACCGTTCCGGGCAGGATGGTCAATTCATCGCCCGGATTGACGAAGACCGTTTCGGTCAGCACGTACAACGAATCACACGACCAAGTGACCGTTCCCGTCCCGCTTCCATCGAGGTCGCTGACCTCTACAACCGGGCGTTCCGAGACAGGCGGGCACTCACATGGGCCCATCTGACCATTGGCCGGTGATGCCCATGCAGACAGGCACCCCACAATCAATATTTGAAGGGTTGCGCGTTTCATGCTATTGGTTAAGCAGGTATAATTTACGCAAATTCCCGCAGATTGTCATTCCAGCGCACCAGCCATCCACGAAGAACAACCTAATTTTGCATCATGGAATGGAAAGTTGTTCTGCTCGCTATCGCCTTGCTCGCCATCGGGTTTGCAGGAATTGCCATCAAGATATTGGTTAAGAAAGACGGTCAATTCGCCGGAACGTGCGCCAGCCAAAACCCCTTGCTCAATAAAGACGGGGAAGCCTGTTCGCTCTGCGGTGCACGTCCCGAAGAGCAATGCAAAGCAGAAGAAGCGGCTTGAGTGGTTCGCGGATTTGAATCAACGAATAACGAGGTCTTTCCAACCGGCTGACTCCCATACCTTCCAATTTCCTCCCCCGTCATCACTGATGAAGTAAGCTTCGACCCGTTCGAACGGATTCGTCTCGCGGTACGTCTCAATGAAGCGTTGTCCTTCTTTAGGCCCCCAGACCATGCACGCCGTGGCGAGCGCATCGGCGGTGCTTGCATTTACGGCATGCACCGTCGCACTGAGCAAGCTATGTTGCACCGGGTAGCCATTGAAAGGGCTGATGGTGTGTGACCGCTTGATGCCGTCCTCTTCATAGAACTTTCGGTAGTTGCCACTGGTGCAAATGGCCGCATCAGAAATGCCGACCACCGCTTGCATTTCGCGTTGAGCCAAACCGTCCTGCGACTCAATGGGACGGTCAATGGCAATGCGCCATGGATCCCCGTCTGACCGCTTTCCTCCGCAGCGAACCTCACCACCCACTTCTACCATGAAATCCGACGCACCGCGCGATTGCAACAATTCCGCCAGTAAATCCACGGTCATTCCTTGGGCAATGCCATTGAAATCAATCCGGGTCTGCGGGTCGCGCTTGCGCACCGTTGTAAACCGGTATTGCTTCGCCTCCGTAACTTCATTCAAGTCGATGCGTTCAAAGGACAAACCCACATGCGGCATCAGCGCTTGTACGTCCTCGTCTGCGACCTCGGCGCGCTTGGTCAATCCAAACCCCCACAATTCAACCAATGGTTGAACGGTCGGATCAAATGCGCCTTGCGAGGCAGCATGCAAATCAAGGATTTGAGCCCAAATGGAGGACCACAAGCCCGTGCCATCCACAAATTGAAAGAGCGAATCCGAACGTTCAAAGGCGTTGATGGCGTTGATGCGTGACTCAGGCCGCCACAAATTGAACTCCACGTCAACGGCTTCAAGCACAGAATCGATGGCGGTCTGTGGGACTGAGTCTACCCCGTGGTATTTGACCATGTACGTCGTGCCCTGGGTTTCACCGAGGTGCACGATATCCGACGATGCCTGCTGCGGGGAACTGCACGAAAAGCACAGCACAGCACAGAGCCCTAAAACGCCAACACCCCGCAGCACAAATGCCACAGGGTGTCGGTTCGTTTTGAAGTTGGAATTAGCCTCCAAAATCATCGAAGCTTACGTTTTCGGGTGGAACACCCCAATCGTCGCACATCTTCAGAACCGCTTGGTTCATCAACGGCGGCCCACAGAAGTAGAACTCAATGTCCTCCGGTGCATCGTGGTGTGACAGCTGGTGCTCGATGACCGCATTGTGCACGAAACCGAGGAATCCATCCCCTTCATCGTTTACGTCCTTCTTCACCTTCCAATCGTCTTCCTCGGCAGGCTCAGAAAGCACCACGTGGAAATCGAAATTAGGGAACTCAGCTGCGATTTTGTTGAAATCGTCCAAGTAGAACAGTTCGCGCTTTGAACGTCCACCGTACCAGAAGGTGACCTTTCGGTCCGTTTTCAAGGTGTGGAACAAGTGGAACAAATGCGATCGCATAGGGGCCATACCGGCACCTCCACCGATGTACACCATTTCAGCCTCGGTTTCTTTGATGAAGAACTCTCCGTAAGGTCCGGAGATGGTCACCCTATCCCCTGGCTTCTGTGCGAACACGTAAGAAGAACAAATTCCTGGATTCACCTGCATCCACGCATTGCGGGCTCGATCCCACGGCGGAGTGGCGATTCGGATGTTCAACATCACGATGTTGCCCTCTGCCGGGTGATTGGCCATCGAATACGCCCGAACGATGGGCTCTTCGTTGGTCATTTTCAGATCCCACAATCCAAACTTATCCCACTCGCTTTGGAAGGTGTTCGCGTCTTTATGGTGCTCAGGGTGTGCCGTGATATCGATGTCCTTGTAGTTGACCACCGTTTCCGGCACATCGATCTGGATGTAACCACCCGCC
>JAPOHG010000029.1 GCA_029979565.1 bacterium | reverse complement strand
GATGTGCTGTCCGTTAAAGCCCTCCCGACAAGCTGAATAGGAGCCCCAAGAGTAAGGCAATGGATATAGGGATGGCGAGTAGCCACTTCAAAACACGTATGAGGATGGATTTAAATGTCCGATCTTGACGTGCCCGCGCTCGCTCGTCCCGCCACATGCGCAATCGCCCTGGTCTTCCTGCTAAAATAATCCACTTGATGGCGGATAGCATGAAAATAATTCCGAGAAAATAGGACAGGGCGAATCCATCGATTGCTGCTGAAATGATTGCTATCGCTGCAGCTGTAAGAGACATCAATGCCCGAAGGATGGCGCGCCCACGCCATCGATTGAGTTCCCTTTGGGTGAACTCGGGGGATGCCTCGAACGATTTTCCTGCGCTTGACGTGGTGTCGGCAATGGCAACCGCCATAACCTTATGAGCAGGTGCAGGCGAGTGTGCTGAAGAATACAAGGCAGTTGCGTCGTCGTGCATCCTTATCGGGTTATAAACATTGGTCTCGGGCTCTGAGAATTCAGGTTCGATGGCTTCTGATGAGGCATACACATTCGACGTCGATTCCACTACCGAAGTGACTTGCTGTGGTTGATGCTGCGCAGGCGTTCTGTGTGAGGCTTTGCTCCGGTGTTCCACATGGAATCCAGACATCAGGGTGCGCTTTTCGAGCGAACACCCGGAGGCAACCAATACAATTACCAATGGAACAAGCAACCTATTGTTGGCGAATTCAAACCGAGTCAATGTGTGCATGAGGCTCAAAGTACCACCTCTTCGTTCGGCCACAAAAAAAAAGCGGCCCAAAGCCGCTTTCTCAAATTCGTTGCCTTGTGATCAGTCCTCGATGACCTCGACCGAGAACGTGTCGCCCTGCGCAATTTGCGTCACGATGTCCAGCCCTTCCGTCACCTTGCCGAAGCACGTGTGGTTGCGGTCCAAATGCGCTGTCGCCTCTCGGCTGTGCACGATGAAGAACTGCGATCCACCGGTGTTGCGACCGGCGTGCGCCATGGACAACACGCCCAAATCGTGGTGCTGGTTTTCACCGTCCAATTCGCAGTCGATGGTGTAGCCGGGACCGCCGTTGCCGATGCCGTGGGGGCAGCCGCCCTGTGCCACGAATCCGGGAATGACGCGGTGAAACTTCAGGCCGTCGTAGAAGCCGTCCTTCGCTAGTTTGACAAAGTTGGCGACCGTGTTGGGCGCGTCCTTTTCAAAGAATTCCACGGTCATGGTGCCGCGGTCGGTGGTGATTTTTGCGTGCATGGTGAATCGATTGCTGTGAATGAAAAAGCCTCCCGTATTGGAAGGCTTTTCGTTGAGCGAGAAACGAGACTCGAACTCGCGACCCCAACCTTGGCAAGGTTGTGCTCTACCAACTGAGCTATTCTCGCTTGTGCGCTGTTTCCTTTGAAACGAAGCGGACGGCAAAATTACGCAAGACATTCCTTTGCCCCAAAGCATTCGTCAAAAATCTTTGGGTTCGCTGCGAATTTTCGAAGTTTGCCGAATGAACTACTTGGCGCACTTGGTATTGAGTGGAGGGGATTCGGATTTGCGCCTGGGCAACTTCATGGGCGACGCCGTCAAAGGCGACCCTTTTAAGACGTATGCCGCGCCCATTGCCAATGGCATTGTGTTGCACCGTTGGATCGATTCGTACGCCGACACAGCCCCCGAAGCCCGTGCGGCCCGTGCGGCGATTCGGCCCATGCTCGGCCGGTTTTCCGGCGTCGGTGTGGACTTGCTGTACGACCACTTCTTGGCGAAGAATTTTGCCCAACTCCACCCTGAGATAGCCCTCCCGGAGTTCGCGGAGGCTGCGCAGAGCGACTTGCTCAACCGCACGGTTGAAATGCCCGCCCGCAGCCAACGATTTCTCCACGCTATGGTGGCGCACGACTGGCTCGTGCAGTACGGATCGCGGGAGGGCATGCTCGGCGTGTGCCGCTCGATGGATGCTCGGTTGGAGCAACGCCTTCAGATCGCCAGCCCGTTGCACCGGCTCTTCGAAGCGGCGGATGCGGCTGGATTCGACGGCGTCGAAGCATCGTTCATGCCATTCTGGATGCGCATACAAACGGAAGCCCGGTCGTTTGTGCAATCAGAACGCCTGCTTGCCTGCTAACTGCAGGGGTTTCCATACCTTTACCACATGGTAGTTGAAATGACCTACAACACCCCCCGCCGGGATTTGGTCATCCCGGAATACGGCCGCACCATCCAAGAGATGGTCGATCACTTGAAGTCCATCGCAGATAAGGAGGAGCGCAACAAGTGCGCAGAGGCCATCGTTAGCGTCATGGGTTCGGTTGTCACCCAAGAAGGTGACGCGGATGAGGTGCAGAAAAAATTGTGGGGCCAGTTGTTCCTCATGGCGGGGTACGATTTGGACGTCGACTGCCCGGTGGAACGCCCAACGCCCGAGAGCCGCTCGGAGGCACCCGGTCGGTTGAATTACCCCGGGGCGATGTCGCGCCTGGGACATTACGGCCAATTGACACGTGACCTCATTGAAAAGGCCAAGACCTACGAGGAAGGAGAGGAGAAAGCCGCTTTGGTCATCACCATCGGCAATTTGATGAAGCGTCATTTCTTGACGTGGAACAAAAACACCGTCGAAAACGCGCTGATCCGAGAGCAAATCAAGGAAATGAGCGAAGGGGCCTTGACGTTGCCTGAAGACGCCGAACTCGTGAGCTCGGCGGAAATTTTGAAGAGCAAGCGCAAGACGAGCGACGCGCTCGATCGCCACCGCGGCAAAAAGCGCAAGCGCTAAACCCTCCGGGGCATTCCAATTTTAAGGGTTGAAAAGTTTTCCGTCGAACAGACGGTAAGGTGACCTTGCGCCGTTATTTCGAAAAGCGGCAGAAGGCGAGGCAATGAACCTTTGCCTTCGCGCGCTGCCAACTGTCAATCGAAACGACCATGTCCAGTTTTATCATCGAAGGAGGGAAGCGCCTTTCGGGTGAAGTCATCCCGCAAGGAGCCAAGAACGAGGCGCTGCAGATTTTGTGTGCGGTGCTGTTGACGCCGGAACCGGTTACCATCAGCAACCTTCCCGATATCGTCGATGTGAACAAGTTGATTGACCTGCTCGCGAGCATGGGTGTCAAAATCCAACGCAAAGGACCCGGGGCTTACCGCTTCCAAGCGGACGACGTCAACCTCGACTACTTCAGCACCGAAGAATTCAGGCAAAAGGGCGGATCCCTGCGCGGTTCGACCATGATTTTGGGGCCGCTGCTGGCGCGTTTTGGCGTGGGTGCACTGCCTAAGCCGGGCGGCGATAAGATCGGCCGCCGCCGCATGGACACCCACTTCATTGGGTTCGAAACGCTCGGTGCGACCTTTACCTACGACGGCAAGACCGGCTTTTTCCAGGCGAGTGCAACCAATGGGCTCAAGGGCACCGACATGCTCCTCGACGAAGCCTCAGTCACCGGTACCGCCAACATCGTCATGGCGGCGTGCATGGCCCAAGGAACCACGACCATTTACAACGCAGCCTGTGAGCCCTACCTGCAGCAGCTGTGCAAAATGATCAATCGAATGGGCGGCAAGATCAGCGGCATCGGCTCCAACCTGCTGACCATCGAAGGCGTGGAGTCACTCGGCGGTACGGACCACCGCTGCCTGCCCGACATGATTGAGATCGGCAGCTTCATCGGATTGGCAGCCATGACCCAAAGCGAAATCACCATCAAGGATGTGGCGTATGACGAACTTGGCGTCATCCCGAAGGTCTTCCAAAAACTCGGCATCCAGCTCGAACGCCGTGGCGACGACATTTACGTACCCGCTCAAGAATCGTACGAAATCGAAACCTTCATCGACGGTTCCATCCTCACCGTTTCGGATGCGCCGTGGCCGGGATTCACCCCTGATTTGCTCTCGATTGTATTGGTGACGGCCACCCAAGCCAAGGGCAGCGTCCTCATCCACCAGAAAATGTTCGAGAGCCGTTTGTTTTTCACGGACAAGCTCATCGATATGGGGGCGCAAATCATCCTGTGCGACCCACATCGGGCCACCGTTATTGGCCTTGATCGGAAGAGTCCGTTGAGGGGGGTGACCATGACGTCGCCCGACATCCGTGCCGGGGTTTCACTGCTGATAGCGGCGCTTTCGGCCGAGGGCCAGTCGGTGATTCATAACATTGGCCAGATTGACCGCGGTTACCAGGACATCGAAGGAAGGTTAAAAGCGCTTGGTGCTCGCATTGAACGGGTCGATTGATTGCGTAAATTGCCTTCATGATTTTGAAAACCACCCTCGGGTCGTTTGCGCTGGCCGCAGCGATTTTTTTGGCATCGCCCGTCGAAGCGCCCGATTCAACTGCGGTCATTCCCACCAACCGAGTAGGAACGGCCATCGGAGATACTGCGCCAGAGATCGCCCTATCCAATCCGAAAGGGAAGACCATGAAGCTGAGCGATTTGCGAGGAAGTTTGGTGCTCGTGGACTTTTGGGCGTCTTGGTGCGGACCGTGCCGCCGGGAAAACCCGAACGTGGTCAACGCATACAACAAGTACAAGAAGGCCAAATTCAAGTCAGCCGATGGCTTCGAAGTTTTCAGTGTGTCCTTGGACAGCGACGTGGCCCGCTGGGAGTCGGCCATTGCCCAAGACGAACTCGATTGGAAATGGCACGTGTCTGATCTCAAGCGTTGGCAGAGCGAAGCCGCCGCCATGTACGGCGTCAGTTCCATTCCCATGAGTTTCCTCATCGATGAGAACGGGGTGATTGTGGGCAAGAACCTGCGCGGCTTCGAATTGCACCGCCAAATCGACAAGCACGTTAAATCCTTTTGACCCAGTTTACCTGACAGGTTGTCCGGTTGCCGCGGTGTGGCATTGGATTTGAACAGGATGAGTCAAATCAAGGAAAGTACCCCCAGACATGAATACGTCGAACGTGGAAGAAACCACCGCGAACCAAGCGGAAACAGAGGAGACTCAAGCACAAGCATCCGAGGAACAGCCCCAAGCGGCACCGCCAGACGCGGCGGAAGGTGACTCGGAAGGGCAAGAAGAACAGACGGATTGGCAGGATCGCTACCTCCGTTTGTATGCCGAATTTGATAATTTCCGAAAGCGCACCATGCGGGAGCGAGGCGACTTGATCCGCAACGCGTCGAAAGACGTCTTGGAAAGTTTGCTCCCCGTGTTGGACGATTTTGAACGAGCGCAAACAGCTGCGGCCGACTCTGAAGATGCCGACGGACTGAAAGAAGGCCAGCAGCTCATTTACAATAAACTCAAGCAAATCCTTAAGGCCCAAGGCGTAGTACCGTTGGAAGTCCAACCGGGCGATGTGTTTGATGTGGACATCCACGAAGCCATCACCCGCATTCCTTCGCCCGAACTCTCTGGTAAAGTGGTGGACGTCGTGGAAGCCGGTTACAAATTGAACGATGCCGTCATCCGCTACGCGAAAGTGGTGGTCGGTGAATAAGGGAACGCATGGCGAAGCGGGATTACTATGAAATCTTAGGGGTTGACCGAAAGGCCTCGGATTCCGACATCAAGAAGGCCTACCGCAAATTGGCCCTTAAATACCACCCGGATAAAAATCCAGGTGACGCGGCGGCAGAGGAAAAATTCAAAGAGGCCGCTGAGGCCTATGAAGTGCTCCAAGACAACCAGAAGCGAGCTCAGTACGACCGATTTGGCCACGATGGTTTGCGCGGAGGACCGGGCGGCGGCGCGGGGTTCGGCGGGATGAACATGGAGGACATCTTCAGCCAATTCGGCGACATCTTCGGTGGCGCCTTTGGCGGCGGTGCGGGAGGCGGCGGCGGCGGTCGTCGACGGCGCATGAAGGGGTCCAACTTGCGCATCAAGGTCAAACTGACCCTGGAAGAAATCGCCAGCGGCGTCGAAAAGAAGGTCAAGGTCTTCAAGCAAGTCCAAGCGGAAGGTGCGGAATACGGGGATTGCCAGACATGTGGAGGCACCGGCCAGATTCGCCGCGTCCAGAACACCATCCTTGGCCAGATGCAAACGGCCAGCACCTGTCCCCAATGCCAAGGCAGCGGGCAATCAGTGAAGAAGCGCCCCTCCGGCTCGGACGAATGGGGCATGGTTCGCAAAGAGGCCGTGGTCACCATCGAGATCCCTGCCGGCGTCGAGGACGGCATGCAGTTGAGCGTGCGCGGAGAAGGCAACGGTGCTCCGATGGGCGGAGTGCCGGGCGACTTGCTCGTCGTCATCGAGGCGATTCCGCACGAAACGCTCCAGCGCAACGGCAAGAATCTGCATTACGATTTGTATATCCCGTTCACAGACGCAGCGCTCGGTGCGCAAGCGGAAGTGCCATTGGTGGGAAGCAAGGCGAAAATCACCATCGAACCGGGCACGCAAAGCGGCCGCATCGTGCGACTCCGCGGCAAGGGATTGCCGGCAGTGGACAGCTACGGCCAAGGCGATTTGCTGGTGAACATCAACGTTTGGACGCCCAAAAAGCTCTCCAGCGAAGAGCGTGAATTGCTCGAACAACTCCGTGAGTCGGAGAATTTCCAGCCCGACGCCAACCACCAAGAAAAAGGCTTCTTCGACAAGGTGCGGGATATGTTCACTTGATGGTTAATTTGCAGGCATGCCGACCGCTCCAGCCCTCGACATTTCAGGAATTGAAAAGCGATTTGGAGAGCAGCGTGCTTTGGCCGATGTAGGCTTTCACGTTCCTCAATCAGGCATCTTCGGCCTTTTGGGCCCCAATGGAGCGGGCAAGACCACCTTGCTCCGCATGCTCAATGGCATAACAGCACCGGACGCCGGTTCCATCTCCTTTTTTGGCGAACCACTTACACGCGGCCATTTGCCGAGCATCGGCTACTTGCCAGAAGAACGCGGTTTGTACAAGTCCATGCGGGTCGGAGAGCAGGCCCTGTATTTTGCCCAATTGCGGGGACTGGATAAGAAAGAAGCGCGCGAACGCCTGCGCTACTGGTTTGACCGCCTCGAGGTGGACGGTTGGTGGCACAAGGAAGTTAGCGAAGTCAGCAAGGGCATGGCCCAGAAGATTCAGTTCATCCTCTCGGTGTTGCACGAGCCGCGTCTGCTGATTTTGGACGAACCGTTGAGTGGGTTTGATCCCATCAACGCCCAACGCATCCGCGAAGTCATCCTCGAACTCAAAGCCAAAGGCGATACGACCATCTTGCTGTCCACGCACGACATGGGCAGCGTGGAGGAAATGTGCGACGAGGTGGCCTTGCTCAACCGGGGACAGCTCGTCCTCAACGGCAAGGTGCCCGAACTCCGCGAAGCCGCCCGCGACGGCCGGTACGCCGTATCGTTCCGCGATAGCGTCATGGGCTTCACCGTGGCCTTGGGTGCCAGTGCCGAGCTGATCGAAGTCAACCCCAATCCGGAAGTACCGGGCGAGCACGTGGCCATGCTGCGCCTGCCCGCGGAGTCCGACATCGCAACGTGGGTGCGGTGGATTTCGGAAAAAGTGGAGCTCACGTCCTGCATGCCATGGCGACCAGGGATGCGCGACATCTTCATCCGTGCCGTAGAACAACAAAACGAACCCGCCGCATGAACCGCCTCGGCCTCATCATATACCGGGAATGGATCACCCGCGTCCGCCGTCGGGCGTTCATCATCGGAACGCTGCTCGTGCCGGTCTTGCTGGCCCTCGGGGTGGGCTTCGGGGCCTGGATGGAAAATGCGGAAATGGAGCAGAACAAGGTTTTGGTCGTGGACCTCTCGGGCATGATCACGTTCTGGGACGACACGCGCCAGGCCTACTTGCCCATTTGCCCAGAATGCTTCCCAAAGCGGGAACACCTGCAGTACCGCTTTGCAGACCAGGCTCTGGATGATGCGGATTTTTTGCTTTCGGATTTCACCTCCATGGTATTGTTGGACGATGCCATTTTGCAACACGGTCAAGCCAAAAACCTCTACGAGAAATCACCCTCCATCACTGCCCAAAATGCCATCGAGCGGGACCTGTCCTCGGCCATTGAGCGTTTCAAGGTCAAGGAGGAATTGTCCCTCGATTACGAGACCTACAAACGGCTCAAGACCAAAGTGAGCTTAGTGGGTGAAGACATTGTTACCAAAGACGGCAACGCCACCGGTCGCTCCCTCATTGGATTCGTATTCAGCCTGTTCATGTTCATCCAAATCATGGTGTACGGGATGCACGTCATGCGCGGGGTCATTGAAGAAAAAGCCAACCGCATCGTTGAGGTGATCATCAGCGTTGTGCGTCCCATGGAATTGCTCGCCGGCAAAATCATCGGCATCGGCCTGGTCGGTGTGACGCAGGTCATCGCGCTGACCGTGTTGGGCTTCCTGATGTTCCAAGTGGGCGGACAAGCTCTAGAAATGTCGGGCGTCTTGACCTCGGCGTCCAACGAGGCGGTGGAGCTTGACTTCGAAACGTGGATGGCATCCAATGACCTGTTGGGCTTTGTGTTGGAGGTCAACTGGCCCTTGATGGTGGTGTGTGCGTTGGTGTATTTTGCTGCTGGATTCTTTATGTATGCGGCGCTGTTTGCCGCCATTGGCTCGGCGGTGGAGCAAGAGTCCGATGCCCAGTATTTGATGCTGCCCGCGATGCTTCCGTTGCTTGCCTCCTACATCACAGCGGCCATGGCCATCCAAAACCCGGAAGGCCAGGTCGCGGTGATCGGGTCTTACGTACCGCTGACGGCCCCTATCTTGATGCTTATCCGTTTGCCGCTGGGTGTGGCGTGGTGGGAGTTGGCGCTCTCGCTTTCCGGGGTTATTGCCACCGCGTACGGTTTTGTCTTGGTATCGGCGCGGATTTTCCGCACCGGAATTTTGATGCACGGCAAGAATATCACCGTGCGGGAGTTGTTCCGTTGGATCCGCCATGACTGAGGCGACTGCAGAAATCCAACGCGCCGCGGTGATTGACTGCGGAACCAACATGTTCACGGTGCTGATTGCCGAGGGCAAAGGCGCCACGTGGGAACGCAAGCACGTCCTCCGGCAACCGGTATTCATCGGCCAAGGCGGGTTTCAAAACCGCTCCATCCGCTCCGATCGGTTCGCTCGGGGACTGGATGCGTTGCAGACGTTCCACCAAGCTCTAGGTAACTACAACGTCAAACACATGCGGGTGGTCGGGACCAGTGCCTTGCGGGATGCCAACAACGGAACAGCATTTGCTGAAGCGATCCATCGGCAATTCGGCTGGGACATGGACATCATCGGTGGGGAAGAAGAGGCAGATTGGATTTTCCGCGGCGTGGCCCAGACCTTGACCGACGCGTTGGTTCGGGTGCTCATCATGGACATCGGTGGGGGCAGCGTCGAGTTTGTGGTGGCCGAGCGCAACGATGCCGGCGCGTGGCAATCCAAGGCTGCACTGAGCCTCGATGCTGGTGTGGCGCGGCTGGAGGAATTCGGCAAGCCCACCGACCCACTCGGGGCAGCGGGCGAGGAGCGCTACCGAGCGTTTTTGGAGAACGTCATGGAGCCTTTAGAAGCCGTCATCTCCGAACACCAGCCTACTGCGCTGGTGGGATCGAGCGGGTCGTTTGATACGTTCGCAGAGGCCGTCAACGGTTCACGCGCAAACGTGCCATACTTGCAACGGCGGGACCTCGAACCCATCGACCGCCAAGCATTGCAGCGGTTGCACAGCAGGCTGCTGACCGAATCGCACGAACTGCGTTTGAAAATCCCCGGCATGGCTCCCGCCCGGGCCAAGATGATCCCCTTGTCCAGCATGCTGCTCATGCATGTGCTGGGGAAAATGGCCCCCACGGCGACCGTCTACCGATCACCATTTGCCATGCGCGAGGGCTTGATGGAGGCAGTTTGGCAACATCTTTGCACCGATGCAAGCGATCAAACGAATTGACCATGAAGAAGTCTCCCAAAATTCTCATCATCGATGATGAAGCACCCATTCGAGCGAGCTTGAAGGAAATCCTCGAGTATGAGAATTACCAGGTCATGGAAGCGGAGGACGGTGTGGAAGGCCTCAAGCTGGCAACGAAGTTTGCTTTCGACGCGGTCTTTTGCGACATCAAGATGCCCAAGATGGACGGGTTGGAAGTCCTGGATGCCCTCATGGAAAAGCACATTGGCGGCCGCGTCATCATGATCAGCGGCCACGGCACGGTGGAGACCGCTGTGCAGGCCATCAAGGTGGGAGCCTTTGACTTCATTCAAAAGCCGTTGGACCTCAACCGCATCCTTCTGACTGTGCGCCATGCCTTGGACCAAGGTCAGCTTGAACAAGAAACCGAGCGGTTGACGCGCAAAATCCAAACCGAACGCTCCACGGCCATTGTCGGCGATTCGCCAACCATTCGGGAGATTGTGGAGCTGATTTGCACCGTCGCACCCTCCGATGCACGGGTGTTGATTACCGGCGAAAACGGGACGGGAAAGGAACTCGTCGCGCGCCAACTCCACGAACTCAGCACCCGCCACGACGCGCCGTTCGTCGAGGTCAATTGCGCTGCCATTCCCTCCGAACTGATCGAAAGCGAGTTGTTTGGCCACGAGAAAGGTGCCTTCACCAGCGCGGTCAAGCAACGGAAGGGCAAGTTTGAACAGGCCCAAGGCGGGACCCTGTTCCTCGATGAGATTGGGGACATGAGCGCTTCAGCCCAGGCCAAGGTGCTTCGTGCATTGCAAGAAAACCGCATATCGCGGGTAGGTGGCGAAAAGGAAATCGAGGTGGATGTCCGCGTGGTGGCAGCGACCAATAAAAATTTGCGCGCAGAGATTGCAGAGGGCAATTTCCGGGAGGACTTGTACCACCGGCTGGCGGTCATTCCGGTTCACGTGCCCGCATTGAATGATCGCCGCGACGACGTACCCTTGCTCGTGGCGCATTTTTTGAAAATCATTTGCGAGCAGCACGGCAAGGTGCTCCTCGAAGTGAAAGACGAGGCCATGGAATTGCTCCAGGCGGCGAATTGGACCGGCAACATCCGTGAGCTGCGCAATGTGGTGGAACGCCTTGTCATCCTCACACCGAAAGGCGGGGCCATTGACGGTGCATTGGTGCGTCGGTTTGGCGGGCTATCCTCCTGATAAATTAACCGCTTAGCGTTGATTTCATAACGTAATTCATTCATGTTGTGTTGGTTGAAAGGCAACCTTTGTACAAAGGACACGTCTTTCTAGTGAACACAACAGCGAATCTCATGGGTGACATTGCAATACTTGGTATGGAGTTCAGCGGAGCAACCGGAATGGCGGCCATGTTCATGGCCATTATAGCCGTTGGCGCGAATTGTAAATTGTTCATGAAATGCGAGCAGCCAATCTGGGCCGCTTTGGTCCCTGGCTACAACGTGGTTATTGCCATGCGCATCTTGGGTCGTCCCGATGTCCACGCCTTGCTTTTCTTGGTTCCTTTATTCAATATCTACTTCTTCTTTAAGACCATCATTGAATTGGCCCAAGCATTTGGAAAGAACACCGTAACGGATTTCGCGTTAGCCGCCGTGTTCAACGTGTTCTACGTACTGAATTTGAGTCTGGCTTGGCAGGAAGAGTACGAAGGTCCCGTTTACGGCAAGTCCGCGCAACGAACATCGAACTTGCAAGCGGCGTAAGGTCATTTCCTGACGTCAAATAAAAAAGCACCGCGAGGCGGTGCTTTTTTGTTGCTGAGCAGTTTGGACCGTTAGAGAAGGCCCTTGGCTTCGTCGAAGGCAGCTCCAAGGCCGTCAGGATCCTTTCCGCCCGCAGTCGCAAAGAACGGTTGGCCACCACCACCACCTTGGATGTGTTTGGCGAGGTTGCGAACGAGGTTTCCCGCATGCAAATCCTTGCCGCTGACCAGATCGTCGCTGATGGCGACTGTGAGGGTCACCTTGCCACCGACGTTTGATCCAAACACACCGAAGAACGGAGCTTTCTCATTCTTGAGTTGAAATGCGATGTCCTTGATGGCACCGGCGTCCAGCGGCATTTCACCGATGAAGGTGTTGATGCCGTTGATGGTGTCGAGGTTGCTTGCGAGGTCGGATTTGGCCGCTGCCGCTTCCTTCTGCTTCACCGCATCCAATTCCTTTTGGAGGCTTGTCTGCTTGGTGAGGAGGTCTTCGACGGCCTTCTCGATGTTCGCAGGCGCCTTCAGCAGGGTCTTGATGGCTTGCAGTGCGGCGCGTTCCGTGTTCATGGCCTGAAGGGCTGCCGATCCCGTGATGGCTTCGATGCGGCGGATGCCCGATGCAACGGCCGTTTCTTGCGTGATGCGGAACGAGCCCAGTGCGCCGGTGGCCGGTGCGTGGGTGCCGCCGCAGAGTTCTTTGGACGAATCGAATTCGATCATGCGCACCTCGTCGCCGTATTTCTCTCCGAAGAGCATCATGGCACCGCTCGCTTTTGCTTCCTCCATGCTGATGGCGCGGTGCTCCACAAGTGGGTGGTTGGCGAGGATCTTGGCATTCACCTTGGCCTCCACTTCGGCGAGTTCGTCGTCCGTGACCTTCGAGAAGTGCGAGAAATCAAAGCGCAAGGACTCGGCCCTAACGAGGGATCCTTTTTGCTCCACGTGGGTGCCCAGCACTTCGCGCAATGCCTCGTGAACGAGGTGGGTCGCCGTGTGGTTGCGCTGGGTGTCATCGCGGCGAGAGCCCTTGACTTGCGCCATAAAGGTGGCATTCACATCGGCCGGCAATTCGTTCACGAAATGAACGATGAGGTTGTTCTCTTTCTTGGTGTCGAAGACGGCAACACTGCCGCCGCCTGCCGTCAGGGTGCCGGCGTCACCGACTTGTCCGCCGCCTTCGGGGTAGAAAGGCGTGGTGTCGAGGACGACCTGGTAGAACTGCTTGTTCTTGGCTTTTACCTCCCGGTACCGCAGAATGCGGCATTCCGCTTCGCGCGTGTCGTAGCCCACGAAGGTGGTTTCTGCGTCGTCGTGAACGTTGACCCAATCGTCGGTGCTGAGTTTGCCCGCGGCTCGGCTCCGGGCCTTGGTGGCTTCCATGGCCGCATCGAACCCGGCTTCGTCAACTTCGACGCCTTGTTCGCCGGCCATCAGCGCCGTCAAATCCACAGGGAACCCGAACGTATCGTACAGTTCAAAAACGACGTCGCCGGGGAGGACCTTGGTGCTTTTGAATTCGTCCAAACGCGCCTCGAGGCGTTCAATGCCCTTGGCGAGGGTGCGCAAGAAGGATTCTTCCTCTTCCAAAATGACCCGTTCGATGAGCTGCTGCTGGGCTTTCAGTTCGGGGAATGCATCGCCCATTTGACCGGCGAGGGTCGGGACGAGGGCATGCATGAAGGGTTCGTTCAAGTCCAAAAAGGAGTACCCGTAACGGATTGCGCGGCGGAGAATGCGGCGAATCACGTAGCCCGCACCGGTGTTGGAGGGCAGTTGGCCGTCCGCGATGCTGAAGGCCACGGCGCGGATGTGGTCGGAGATGACGCGGAAGGCCACGTCAGCTTTGCTGTCGGTCCGGCCGTAGGTCTTGCCGCTCAGTGCGGCGACGCGGTCGAGCAACGGCCGAAATACGTCGGTGTCGTAGTTCGATTGCTTGCCCTGCATGGCCATCGCCAGGCGCTCAAAGCCCATGCCCGTGTCGATGTGTTTGTTCGGGAGGGGTGCCAATGACCCGTCGGCCATGCGGTTGAACTGCATGAAGACGAGGTTCCAGATTTCGACCACTTGCGGGTGGTCGGCGTTGACCAGGGAGGCGCCCGAGGTGTCGGCCCGCTCGGCGTCACCGCGGAGATCGATGTGGATTTCCGAGCATGGTCCGCAGGGCCCGGTTTCGCCCATTTCCCAAAAGTTGTCCTTCTTCGAGGCGAGCAAGATGCGGTCTTCGGGCACCCATTTGGCCCAAATGCCCTTGGCCTCCTCGTCCGCTTCCAAGCTGTCCCCAGCGTCCCCTTCAAACACAGTCACGTACAAGCGATCCTTGTTCAAGCCGTACACCTCCGTGAGCAATTCCCACGCCCAATCGATGGCCTCTTGCTTGAAGTAATCGCCAAACGACCAGTTCCCGAGCATTTCAAACATCGTGTGGTGGTAGGTGTCAACGCCCACCTCCTCCAGGTCGTTGTGCTTGCCGCTCACGCGCAGGCATTTTTGGGTATCGGCGATGCGCGGGTGCACCACTGGGCTGTTTCCTAAAAAGAGGTCTTTGAACGGATTCATCCCCGCGTTGTTAAACATCAGCGTTGGGTCGTCTTTGATGACCATGGGAGCTGAAGGAACGATTTCGTGGCCTTTTGAGGCGAAGAATTCGAGGAAGCGCTCGCGAATGAGTTTTGATTCCATTGTCAGGGAGATGTAGCCCGGTAAATGAGGTTATTCACTGCAAAAATCTACAAAAGGCCCGCCTAAACGCGCGGCGCACCAAATTAAGTTTGCACATTTGCATGGTAATGGCGAAACGCTTTCACAAAATCCGGTACAACGAACAATCCCTTCGTATGGAGCAGGTTCCATACGACCTCAAGGATTATGTGCTTTTAGCGGTCAAGCGAATCGGAGTGTTGGTGTTGATTTCATTCGGGAGCATCTACATTTTTGATACCTACTTCGAGAGCCCAACCGACCGAGCCCAGCGCAGAGAGATTGCCTTTCTCGAAGACCGGTTGGGCACAATGGACGAGGATATGCAGGATATGGCCATCATCCTTGAAGACATCTCGGACCGCGATGACGCGATCTACCGCTCCATTTTTGGGGTGGAGTCGTACCCGAGTCACTTGCGCAACCCAGGCATTGGCGGCATTGATCGCAGCCGGACGCTGCGCGGCTACGACCACAGCCAAGCTGTTATTTCATCGGAAGAGCGCTTGGCCGAATTGCAACGCAAGTTGGTCGCCCAGAGCCGGTCGTTTGAGGAGGTGCTGGATTTGGCCAAAAACCAAACCGAATTGCTCAAGTCCATCCCGGCCATTCAGCCCGTTCGCAATGAAGACATGAAGCGTATGGCCAGCGGTTACGGCTACCGCATCCACCCCATTTACAAGGTCAGGAAGATGCACTATGGCATGGACTTCTCAGCACCAACAGGCACCGAGATTTTCGCCACTGGCGATGGAGAAGTCATCATGGCCAAGCGCACGTGGAACGGGTTCGGACGCCACGTCATCATACGCCACGGATTCGGATACGAAACCCTCTATGCCCACATGAGCAAAGTACTTGTGCGCAAGGGCCAAAAGGTGAAGCGCGGTGAAGTCATTGGCCTTGTCGGATCGACGGGCACTTCCGTGGCGCCTCACTTGCATTACGAAGTTCACAAAGACGGTCGAAAGGTCAATCCGGCGCAGTATTACTTCAATGATTTGACGCCGGAGCAATACGAGGAGATGCTCAAGCAATCGGCCAGCTCCAATCAGTCATTCGACTGAGCAGAACAATGCCTATCATCGGGCGTAGATGGTTCATTTTGAACCCGTTGAAAATTATCCTACATTCGTTCAAACGGTCAATGCAACGCCCATGCCCTTGAACAAGCCCATTGAAAAGCGCTATTTCACCATCACGGAGGTGGCCAAGGAGTTGGGCTTGAACGCATCCCAATTGCGCTATTGGGAAAAGGAGTTTACACCGTTGAACCCCCGTACGAATGCCCGAGGAAAGCGGTTTTATACTGCCTCGGATAAAGCGCTGATTCAACAGATTGCTTGGCTGGTGAAGGACCAAGGCTACACGATTGATGGCGCGCGCAAGGCGCTCAAGAAGCGTAAAGAAGTAGCGGAAGCCATGGCGGCTGCGACGACTTCAGCAAAGGAGCAATCGTTGAATAAGGAAGAGCTGCTGGAGCGCCTTTACGGTGTGAAGGCCAAGCTGGAAGAACTCAACGACCGGTTGGCTGAATCGTAAGCCTGTTACGCCGGCACTGCCCAACGTGCTCCCGTGGCCAAGTACTTCTGAACGTAATCTTCAATGGCAGATTCCAGGGAGTGGAATTCGCGGTCGTAACCGATGCTGCGTAGCTTGGACATATCGGCCTCGGTGAAGTATTGGTACGTATCCCGGATGTCCTCCGGTGTGTCAATGAAGCTGATGTTCGGTTCCTTTCCCATCGCGTGGAAGGTCGCCGTGGCCAAATCGAGGAACGTCCGCGCCTTGCCCGTGCCGAGGTTGTACAATCCGCTGGAACCGCGTTGGCGGTGATGCATGAGGAAATAGCATACTTCGGCCACATCCTTGACGTAGACAAAATCCCGGGTCTGACCGCCGTCGGTGTAATCGGGCCGATGCGACCGAAACAGCTTCATGCCTCCGGTTTCCTTCACTTGGTTGTACGTGTGGAAGACCACGCTCGCCATGCGTCCTTTGTGGTATTCGTTGGGGCCGAAGACGTTGAAGAATTTCAACCCTGCCCAGAAGTAAGGCGCATGGCCCTCCGCGGCTTGAGCCAGCGCCCAGCGGTCGAATTCGTTCTTGGATTCACCGTAGGGATTCAAGGGGGCAAGGGCTTCCACGATGCCGTGGTCGTCTTGGTACCCGTGTTCGCCTGCACCATAGGTAGCAGCGGATGAGGCGTACACCAAGGGCAATCCGTACTTGACACAGGCGTTCCAAATGCGTTGGCTGTACGATACGTTCAAGTCGTCAAAAATCGCGCGATCCTGCTCCGTGGTGTCGGTGCGCGCGCCGAGGTGGAAGATGAATTGGACTTGGTTTTCGTTGACCTCTAGCCAATCGAAAAACGCCAGCCGATCGACGCGTTCGGTGCATTTCAACGCCGCGTGATTCGGTGCCTTATCGACGCGGCTGAAGTCATCCACCAAGACCAAATCAAAAAATCGTGCCTCATTCAAACGCGCAGCCAATGCGCTTCCAATGAACCCTGCAGAACCTGTGATGACGATCATGCGCCAAAGGTAAGAAAGGTACATGGCGTATCTTTGCAGCCGAGTCAGATGAAACAAGTCACCATCACCCGCAGAGCGCGCTTCAATGCCGCGCACCGCCTTTGGAACGACGCCTGGGATACGGAAAAGAATTTCGAGGTGTTCGGCAAATGCGCCAACCCCAATTGGCATGGGCATAATTACGAGGTGTTCGTTACTGTACGCGGTGAGATCGACGAAGCCACGGGCTACTTCATCAACTTTTCGGATTTGAAGGCCATTATCAAGGACAAGGTGGAGGAGCCGCTGGACCACAAGAACCTCAATTTGGATGTTCCGTGGATGCAAGGAAAGCAAACCTCCGTCGAAAATTTGGTCATTGCAATCTGGGAACAACTTGAACCAATCATCAAGGAGAATGGTTGTACTCTTGAACGTGTCCGCCTCTACGAAACGGAGAACAACTACGCGGATTACTACGGAGCCTCATAATGGAATACGACGCAGAGTACCGCCCCACCGCAGCGGATATTGAACAATTCCCCGACCTGCAAAACGGTCCTTCCTCGCTCATCCAGGGCGCGGCCGTGGAGATTCAGCAAGTCGGCATCCACAACTTCCGGTTGCCCCTCAAGTACAAAACCCGCGATAACGAATCGATTGTGCTCGAGACCAAGGTGACGGGTACGGTATCATTGGAGGCGCACAAGAAGGGCATCAACATGTCGCGGATCATGCGTTCGTTCTACGATTTCAAGGACGACGCCTTCACCATGGACAAACTCGAATCCGTGTTGAACACCTACCAGCAGCGACTCGATGCATTCGATTCCAAGGTGGCGCTCAAGTTTTCCTACCCCATCATGAAGCCGTCGTTGCGCTCAGCAAATGAAGGCTACCAGTACTACAATGTCACGCTGGAGGGCGACCTGGACAAAACAGGCACCCTGAAGAAGATCATTCACTTCGATTTCGTTTACTCTTCGGCGTGTCCGTGTTCGTACGAATTGTCCGAGCATGCGCGGAAGCACCGCGGTAAGTCCGCTGTGCCGCATTCCCAGCGATCGGTAGCGCGCATCTCGGTGGAGGTCGATGACATCGTTTGGATTGAAGATTTGCAGGAAATCTGCGAGGCAGCCTTGAAGACGGAGACCCAAGTCATCGTCAAGCGCGAAGACGAGATGGCCTTTGCCGAAATGAACGGTGCGTACCTGAAGTTTGTAGAAGATGCGGCTCGCTTGCTGTACGAGCAATTGAGCGAGGACGACCGCATCAAGGACTTCCGGGTCATTTGCTCCCACCAAGAGTCGTTGCACTCGCACGACGCGGTGTCGGTAATTTTGGCACCCGACAGCCAGTTCAGCGGAGAGGTGCCCCACGAATTGTGGTCCAGCCTCATCCACGTTTCGTAAGCCGGACGCACCTTTGGAAGGAAATTTTGGCGAACGG
Organism: bacterium; assembly: GCA_029979565.1. Lineage (GTDB taxonomy): Bacteria > Bacteroidota > Bacteroidia > Flavobacteriales_D > Sanyastnellaceae > UA16. The sequence continues at coordinate 7,669 of JAPOHG010000029.1, read as the reverse complement.
GTCGAGCCACTGATGCGGCTTTTCTTCCCACATTTGCGCCATGAACGAATTTGAATCGCCTCGAATTTTTGACGACGCACTCATCCAAGACGAGTCCGTGGTCTCGCGTTTTATCGCCAACGTATTCAGCTGGATGGTCGCCGGATTGGTGGTCACGGCCACGGCGGCCTACTACACGGTTGAATCCGGTTTCATCATGAAGCTCTTCAACACCGAAACCGGTGCCATGAGCGGCCTCGGCTGGGTGGTGATGCTCGCCCCATTGGGTTTCATCCTTGCCATGAACATGGGCTTTCAGCGGTGGTCCAGCACTTCACTGACCTTGTTGTTTGTCGCTTTCAGCGCCGTCATGGGCATTTCATTGAGTAGCATTTTTCTCGTGTACGCCATGTCCAGCATTGCGCAGGTGTTCATGATCACCGCCGCCACGTTTGCGGTGATGGCCATCCTCGGCTACACCACGCAAACCGACCTAACCCGTTTCGGCAGCCTGTTGATGATGGCCCTCATTGGCATCATCATCGCCAGTTTTGTGAATTGGTTCATCGGCTCGCCTTCGTTGGATTACATCATCAGCGTGGGCGGGGTGTTGATCTTCACAGGTCTCATCGCCTACGATACCCAAAAGCTCAAGCGCATCGCAGCCGGCATCGAATACGGGTCAGAAACCGGTTCCAAGTTGGCCATCCTCGGCGCGACAAGCCTGTACCTGGATTTCGTCAACCTCTTTTTGTTTTTGCTGCGGCTTCTCGGCCGTCGTGATTGATGCGCCAAGCACAAACGAAAAAGGCCCGCTCGATGCGGGCCTTTTTGTTGCTTGAAATTCGGGTTACTTGACCATCAAGTGCTGGCTCCATTGATTGCCTTCGTCGGTTTGAAAGACGATGAGGTACGCCCCAGCGGCCAGTCGGTTGGCGTGCAAGAAGTAATTTGATCGACCAGCTGGGAAGTGCCCTTGGTGGAGCACGTCTACATGCACACCAAGGGAATTGTACACCACAAGGCTGCCTGAAGTGCCGCTGCGCAATTCCATGGGGATGCTGGTGATGGCCGAAGCGGGGTTGGGATAGGCCGCCGCCATCGGCGAAGCGTCCCACTCACCGATGCCCACGGTGGGATCGAAGACCTCGAAACTCCACCAACCGTCCGGCGCTGGCATGGGGCGGGCGCCCACTTTGCCCGAGTTGGCCGCGCCCTCGATATAATAGTAAAGCGTTGTGCCTTGCGGGTGGGCGGGGATGGCCGCCGCCCAATTGCCTGTGTCATCCGTTGCGCTCATGCTCACAGACGTCCAATCACCGGCCGGGTCGGTTGCCCAGTGAAGGGTGGCCGTTTGGATGCCGCTGCGGTGGCTCAGGTACCCATCAACGGTATAGTCGTTTTGGTCATCTTCTGTATCGGGCAATGGCAGGTGGCTGATCATCAGCGGGTCTTCAACACCGACGGTGTGGGTGATGCAGTGAATGGCACCGCTCAAGGAAATGATGGCCGAGCCGTTGTTGTCGCAATCGATGCCCACGATTTCGTAGCCCGGCAAGGCTTCCTCGTAGATGCGAATGGCCGTGGTGTCATATTCTGTGTAATACGTCGGGAGCAGGATCGTGTTGTTGACGAACACGGAGTTCGTGTAGGTCAAGTACCAGCCGTTTTGGTCGGGGTAGCCCCAGCCTTGTTCGGGCGGACTAGGGATGCGGATGACATCAAACGGTGTCCCCCATCTGGTGGTGTAGTTGGACAGCACATAATCGATGTTCGCATTGATCTGCGGGCCGTCCGCAACGCCCATCGGGTATTCTGCCACGAGGAGGGTGCTCTCGTCGAGCAGCTTCATGTGCATGTCGATGTGGTGAATGCCATCGTAGGGCAGTACCGGCATTTTGATGTACGTTTCAACGCCGTGAAAGTCCTGGATGATTTGGTCAACCTCGTCCTCGCTGTGGTCTGGGAAATCCGTCCACCACGAACTGCCCCCGTCGTTTTCTTCGAGGATGAGCTCAGAGGCAAAAGCGGTTCCGAATCCATCCGACATCCAATTGCCGCCGGTGTTCATCAAGTCGGTCGGTTCGGCAGTGGTGGTGTACACATCGAGCCCCATGTTGTCGCCAAGGACATCGGGAATCACATCGTCATCAGGCCGTGGACGGTTGTACATCCAATCGACCAAAACCCGGTCGTCGTTCCAACTGCCATAAACCGTATTGGCGCCGTAGTCGCGGATCCAGATGCTGTTGTACTCGGCGGAGACGATCTCCACATTTTCCAAGTCGAGTGCTCCGCCGCATATTGAACTGGTCAGGTAGTTTTCGACTTCGCCGATGTTATCAGCAAAAATGATGACCGTGCATTCCTCTTTGGAGGCGGCGACGATTTGCTTTTGGATGCAGGGAAACGAAGTCCATGAAATGGTCAATGCTTCCACCTCTTCCCATTCTGCTGCGGTGCGCAGCGAATCAAACGGGGGCGGGGTCTCGATGCCGCGCGATGCGATGGGTTCGAAGCCAATGCGTTCGACGTGGTCGCGTTCGGCCTTGGTAATGGCGTGTGGCCACGTGACGTGTTGAGCTTGAAGGGCGGAACATACGGTCAGGAAGACCACGGCCAGGCCCCAAGCGGGGTTCAAAGAGCGGTTCATGCTTGCGGTTTGGTCAAAAATACGGCGCATGCGCTTAGTCCAACAACCGCTGGAGCAAGTGCGGATCGATGGCGTGCCCTCCTTCAAACGAATGGGTCGTATACGGCACGGCGTTCGCATCCAATACCGAGGCCGTCGTCTTGAGCAGGGAGTCGTCGAAGAAAGCGTCTTCCGTCCCCAAGGCGACATCAACACGCATCGCTTTCATGGGCTCGGTGCCTGAAGACCACGGGTAATCCGGCGGAAATACGCCAGACCACAAAATGAGCCGACTGAAGGCGGTCTGGCCCATGGCGACCCACCGCGACGCCGTCGCGACGCCTTGCGAAAATCCGAGCAACACCGGCCGCCGTTCGGTTAGATCGAGTTCAGCTGCGAGGGCGTCGAGGTAGTGCACGTAATCCGCGATGTCGTCTTCCCGCGCTTCCTTCGTCATCCAAGAGGCCCCTACACGCCCATGGGCTCCTTCCAGGTAGAACCGATGCAAGCCCTCCGGTGCGATGATGGCCCAGCCGGCATCCGCCAGCGGTTGCAAGCGCCGCATAAAGAACTCGGGCAACTGGCCGTAACCATGCAGGGCGATGAGCGCACCCTTGGCTTCTGCGATGGCGGGGCCAGCGGTAAAGTAGCGTGCGGTTTTGGTGACGGAAAACGAATGGTATGGCATCAGTAGGCTATGAGCAATTCAGTAAGTTGGCCCCGAGGCACCCAGATGCTGTCAAGGTTTTCGGTCAATTCACCGTTTCGGGTAACGTGGTAGCGGTAGGGCAAGTACCGGTCGGCTTCTACATCGCACGTCCGCTCAACATCGACTTCCATGCCGAGATGAGTCTCCCATGCATTGGAACACGTCAAGTAGTCGCCGGGAGGATTCAAGGTGCGGAACTGCACCTTGTCCTCCTCATTGAGCGGGTAGGCGTTGACGAGTCGGATGTACACGGTGCCGCGGGGCGTCGCTTCCGTTATGTGTTCGACTTCGGAAGATTCGAGGAAATCGTCGGGCTGGATGAAGTCCGATCGGGCAAACCAATCCGTTGAAACCAATTTCAGTTGGTAATCCAGGGCGTTGACACGGTTGAAAAAGAATTGGGCCAGACCGTCGGCATCGGAGGTGGCCAATCCCACGGTTTGATAGTTGCCATTGAGTACGCCGTTCTCAAGCACCCGGCGTTCCAGTTCAAGGTCGATGTTCGCTGCTGGATTTCCGGTATCGGCGTGGAGCACCGTTACGTTGAGTACCAGGTTGTTGTCCGGCTCGGGTCGGCATCCGTTGGCTGCAACGCCTGCCGCGAGTACCCATGCCAGTGTCAAGCGCCGTCCGTAGGAACCCCGCCAGTGCATCACGGGTTGACGATTTCGAGTTTGGCGAACTTCAAAAGCAGCTGCTTCTGTCCCGCCTTGGGGAAGAAGACTGTGGCCTTCTCGTTGGGGCTGGCTCCTTCGACGCGCAGCACCTTTCCTTTGCCGAACTTTTCGTGCCACACGTTCACGCCTTCTGCGATGCCTTCAACGGGTGTTGAGGATGAGGGAGCGGGTGAAGCCGATTCGACACGCGCCATTCGTTTGCCGGAGGAAGAAACGGGCGGCTGGGCCGGTTTCTTTTTCAATGGATGTGCAGTCGGGGTGCCGGTGGCCTTGTTCTTGGCGGCCATGCGGTCAAACGCAGCACCGGGGTTGCCGCTGCCCATGGACTGCCAGTTCTTGCGCTGGGCTTCGAAGCTTGTTCCGCCGGCGAACGGAGTGGGCTTGGCTTGCTGGGCCGAGGGCATGACGAGGCAATCGCCGTTGATCTCTTCGATGAAACGGCTGGGCTCGGCTTGGATGAGCTGGCCCCACTTGTAACGGGTCAGCGCATAGCTCAGTGCACAGGTGCGTTTGGCCCGTGTCAGGGCCACATAAAACAGGCGACGTTCCTCTTCGAGATCGGCCCGGGACTGCATGGCCATGGACGATGGGAAGAGTTCTTCTTCCATGCCCACAATGAAGACGTTTTCGAATTCCAAGCCTTTGGCTGCGTGAATCGTCATCATGCTGACCTTGTTTTCATCGCCGTCGTCCTGATCGGCATCGGTCAACAAGGCGACATCGAGCAGAAAGTCCCCCAAAGATGCTTGGGCATCGGGGTCGGTTTCCTTCGCCTGCTCAACAAAGGATTTCATCCCGTTCAACAATTCTTGAATGTTGTCGTAGCGGGCTACCCCTTCCGGTGTTTTGTCTTGGTACAAGGTGTGCACCAGTCCTGTGTGCTTGGCGATGTGCATGCCGAGGTCGTGGGCATCCTTGGTGTCCAGCTCCGCAGCAAATCCCCGCATCATCTGCACGAAGTCCTGGACCTTGCGCAGGCTCGCTCCCTTCACGCTGGTGGGCGGTGCGAGGTCGTCGGTGACGAGGTCCCAAATGCTGACGTCGCGTTCGGTTGATTCCACAAGGAGCCGATCCATGGTGGTCTTGCCGATGCCGCGGGTGGGGTAGTTGATGATGCGCTTGAGGGCTTCGTCGTCTCGAGGGTTGGCCGTGAGCCGGAAGTAGGCAATCAAGTCCTTGATCTCTTTGCGCTGGTAGAAGGACAGGCCCCCGTAGATGCGGTAAGGAACGTTGAGTTTGCGCAAGCTCTCCTCAAACGAACGCGACTGTGCGTTCGTCCGGTAGAGGATGGCGATGTCCTTCCAATGCTGCTGGCGTTGGTTGTGCAAATCAAAGATCTGTGTGGCCGCCCAACGGCCTTCTTCGTTGTCGCTGTAACAGCGGTGCACAGCAATGCGCTCGCCCTCGCCATTCGCTGTCCAGACGACCTTTTCAATCTGGTCTTTGTTGTTGGCGATGACACTGTTGGCGGCATCGACGATGTACTTCGTCGATCGGTAGTTTTGCTCGAGTTTGTAAAGGGCAAAATCCGGATAGTCCTGCTTGAAATTGAGGATGTTCTGGATGTTGGCGCCGCGGAAACCGTAAATCGACTGGGCGTCGTCACCGACGACACAGAGGTTTTCACGCAAGGCAGCGAGCTGCTTAATGATGAGGTACTGGGCGAAGTTGGTGTCCTGGTACTCGTCGACCAAGATGAACGAGAACTTGTGTTGGTACTTCAGGAGCAGATCGGGAAAATCCCGCAGCAAGACGTTCATCTTGAACAAGAGGTCGTCGAAGTCCATGGCTTGCGCTCGGAAGCAGCGGTTCTCGTAAGCGCGGTAAATCTCTGCGATGCGTGGCCGGCCCGCTTGGTGGTCTTCGGACATGATTTCCGCATGGTCGGCGTACCCCTGGGAATCAATGAGGTTGTTTTTGGCGTTGCTAATCCGGGCTTGGACGCTGGCGGGTTTGTAGACTTTGTCGTCCATGCCCAGCCCTTTGATGATGTCCTTGATCAACGCCCGGCTGTCTTGGGTATCGTAAATGGTGAAGTTGCGGGGGTAGTTGATCCGCTCACACTCCATCCGGAGGATCCTGGCAAAAATGCTGTGGAACGTCCCCATCCAGATGTTGCGGGCCTCGCCTTCTCCAATGACCTTGCCGATGCGCTCCTTCATCTCCCGAGCGGCTTTGTTTGTGAACGTCAATGCCAAAATGGAGAAAGGGTCGACACCGTTTTGAATGAGGTGGGCGATGCGGTAAGTCAATACCCGGGTCTTCCCGGACCCTGCTCCGGCAATGACCATCATGGGGCCTTCTTGATGCCGGGCGGCTGCCTGTTGTGCCTCGTTCAAATCGTTCAAAAAATCCACACCTCGAAGGTAAGAAGGGGGGTAGATAAAGCGATGAATCAACCGACCTCTTCGCCAACTTGTTTAAAAGTCGTCCTTTTCGAGGGGATTTTGCTGCCGATTGATTCGGACAAAAGTCCTGAATTTCAAGGTGTTTTTCGAGGAGCGGTTTGGAATGCGGGAAATGCTTGAAAAAAGGAGGCTTCAGCTATTGCTTTTAAAAGATAATCTGCTACTTTTGCACCCCCTTTAATTTGGGGAAATAGTTTTTGTACACACGTAATCTGATAGATAGGTCGAATGCCAACCATCCAGCAGCTCATCCGAAAAGGGCGCATCACGAAGACCCAAGCGAGCAAATCTGCCGCCTTGGATTCTTGCCCACAACGCCGTGGCGTTTGTGTGCGCGTCTACACTACCACACCCAAAAAGCCGAACTCGGCCATGCGTAAAGTGGCGCGTGTCCGTCTGACCAACGGCAACGAGGTCAACGCTTACATCGGCGGGGAGGGACACAACCTACAAGAGCACAGCATTGTCTTGGTTCGTGGGGGTCGTGTGAAGGACTTGCCAGGTGTACGTTACCACATCGTTCGTGGAGCGCTGGATACCGCAGGTGTCGAGGGACGTACGCAACGACGATCTAAGTATGGAACCAAGCGGCCGAAAGCAGCCAAGAGCTAATTTGTCATGAGAAGAAGAGTACCCAAAAAGCATTTGATTCTGCCGGATCCTCGATTCGACAGTGTTCTCGTAACGAGCTTCGTCAACAACTTGATGTTGGATGGAAAGAAGAGCGTTGCATTCGACATCTTCTACAAAGCAATGGACAAGGTGCAGGAGCGCACCGATGAGAATGGCCTTGAGGTCTTCCAGCGTGCTTTGGACAATGTTACTCCAGCGGTGGAGGTGCGCAGCCGACGTGTGGGCGGTGCTACTTTCCAAATTCCTCAACCCATTCGGGATTCTCGCAAGCAAAGCTTGGCCATGAAGTGGTTGATCAGCTTCGCACGCAAGCGCAACGAAAAGTCAATGGCCGACCGCTTAGCGGCAGAGGTCATGGCAGCAGCCAAAGAGGAGGGCGCCACTTTCAAGAAGAAGGAAGACACGCACCGCATGGCTGAGGCAAACAAAGCCTTCTCACACTTCCGTTTCTGATAACCGCATTGAATACGCCTTACAATCATGGCTAAAAGAGACCTCAACTACACTCGGAACATCGGCATCATGGCTCACGTTGATGCGGGCAAGACCACCACGACCGAGCGTATCCTTTACTACACCGGTATCTCTCACAAAATCGGTGAGGTACACGACGGTGCCGCCACCATGGACT
>JAPOHG010000028.1 GCA_029979565.1 bacterium | reverse complement strand
CCTCGTCAACGGGGTGCTGGCGCTGTGGGCGGACTGGGAGGAACGGCATTGGACGTGGGTGGCCGCGTTTGGCGGCGGCATCGCCGTTGAAATCATCGGCGTGCAAACCGGCTACCTCTTCGGCGACTACAGCTACGGCACGGCGCTCGGGCCCATGGTGGCGGGCGTGCCGTTGATCCTCGGAGCGCTCTGGTGGATTTCGCTCATGGGGTGCGGCTGGTGGACGGACCGGCTGATGAACCGCCTGCAGTGGGGCGCTGAGAACCTCGGCGGAAAAATCATTCGGGCGCTTATTGCAGCGACCTTGATGACGGCATTTGACAGCTTGATTGAACCGGTGGCCATCCAGGCCGGCTGGTGGGCATGGGAAAGCGTGCACGTGCCGTGGTTCAATTACGCTTCGTGGTGGGGAATCAGCTTTGTTTTTTACTTGCTCCCCCGGCAACGGCGAGAAAACATCGGGACGGGATTGCTTGTTGCCATCTTTGTATTCTTCTTCGTTTTTTTGAATTGGTTTCCATGGACACGCTGACATCCTTCTCTCCTGCATTCATTGTGCTCGCCACCTTCATCACCATGGAAGGCGTGGCGTGGTTCGCGCACAAATACCTGATGCACGGGTTGATGTGGTATTTCCACGAAGACCATCACGTCCACGAGCCCGGATTCTTCGAGAAAAACGACGCGTTCTTTTTGATTTTCGCGGTGCCCAGTGCGTGGTGCTTCATCACGGGCTCGATGGCCGGGGGCGACTTCCGCGTTTGGATTGGGACCGGCATCGCCGCCTACGGCCTGGCGTATTTCTTGGTCCATGACATCTTCATCCACCAGCGATTCAAAATTTTCACGCGCACGGAAAACGTCTACTTGATGGCCATTCGCAAGGCCCACAAGGTGCACCACAAGCACTTGAGCAAAGAAGACGGTGAGTGCTTCGGCATGCTCTGGGTGCCGTGGAAGTATTTTGCAGATGCCCGCAAAGCCATGCGCGCTAAACGCCAATCCAGTCTCGGGTGATGTGGTATGAGTTCAACGGCTTGTACCTCGCGGTGAATTTGGGCTGTTTGGCCTTGCCGCTGCTGTTGAGCTTTGATAAAAACGTCCAGTTCTACAAGCAGTGGAAGTACTTCTTCCGCGTCAACCTTTCCGTTGCTGCATTCTTCATCGTGTGGGACGTCCTCTTCACCAAAATGGGAATCTGGGCGTTCAACCCCGACTACTTGCTCGGCCCGTCCATCTTGGGCCTGCCCTTTGAGGAGCTACTCTTCTTCGTGTGCATTCCTTACTGCAGCGTATTCACGTATTTCTCGCTGCAGCATTACGTGAAACAGAATCCACTGAGGCATGCCGAAACCACTTTGACCATTTCCGCCATCTTGATTTGTGCAGCCCTGGTGGTGGTGTTCTACCCGCGCAACTACATCGCTTTGACATCGCTGTTCACGCTGGTATGGCTGGTGTGGGCACAGCGCAACGCCAAGCCGTTCATGGCGGATTTGTGGTTGGCCTTTTTCGTTTTGTTGGTGCCGTTTGTGATTTCAAACGGGGTCCTGACCGGCTTGTCATTTTGGGAAAAACCCTTCCTCCACAACGACGCGTCTGCAATCACCGACCAAATCGTCTGGTACCACCCGGGGCACAATACGGGTTGGCGCATCTTCACCATGCCTGCAGATGATTTGGTGTACGGCTTCCTGCTCATCGCCATGCACATCGCCGGCATCGAAGCCCTGCGAAAACGCGATGCCGATAAGCAGCGCCTCGCTTAATCACTCCCCCCACTGGAATGCCACACTGACCGGGCGGTGATCGGAGAGTTCGACCTGTCCCGTTCGGTAGTCTGCCACTTCGATTTCTGGACTTGCCCACACCTGGTCGATGCGCAAAAAGGGCAAATCCCCGATGTAGGATGCGCCTAGCACTGGACTCCGTATTCCCTCGGCAGAGCGGTAGGCATCGCGCAGGTGGGCACTGAACCGTTGGGCCGCGTAGGATACCGGTGTGTCGTTGAAGTCACCCACGGCAATCACCGGGTGCGGGCTTTGTGCCACCGATGCCGCGATCTGCTCGGCTTGGTCGGTGCGCTTTTGCCACGCTGCAGCCAACCGATTGTACAGCCGCGTGCGCGCGGCCTCGTCCTGCACATTGCGCGCATCCTCGTAATCCTCTTTCTCAAAGCCAATGCTGCTGAGGTGCATATTGTACACGCGCACGGTATCGCCCCCGACGAGGAGGTCAACGTACATGCCGCTGTTGTTTTTATCGTTGTCAAACCGGATGGCCGATTTGGCCAGTATCGGATACCGCGAAAGCACCGCCAGACCGAACAGTTTGTCCTGTCCACGCCCCAACTTGAACTCCTCTTCCCAGTGTGTAAGCCCCGTGGCTTGCTGCAAGCGGTCGGCTGACATCCACGGCTGACGGCGGTCTTCCAAGAAGCACTCCTGCAGGCAGATGACGTCCGCTTCTTGGGCCGCGAGGTAGCTCAAAATCGAATCCCGAACGCCCGGTCGCTCAATCCACGCGTACCGGTTGAATTGGCGCACGTTCCACGTCACGACCTTCAATTGCTGTGCCTCGGTGTCGCTTGGGGCATTCAGCGTCCCCCAAGTCGCCGTCACATGGGGCCAGCTCAAGGCGAGCAAAAATGCACCGGCCAAGCCCGCTTTCCAGCGGCGGGACCACAGCGCCCCGAATGCGCCGATGATGAGCGCAGCTGAAGCCACCGGATAGGCCATCCCGAACGGTGCCAGTAACGGCACCTCAGCCGGAGGAACCCGCACCGCCAGTTCGGCCAGAACGACCCCCATTCCACCCGGGATTAAAAACAAAAGGGACCACACCGGTCGAAAGGTGGAGCGCTTCGCCGTCATCGGTTGGATTGCCGGAAGAGGAAGTCCTTTTCTTCAGCCGTCAAGTTCTCGTACCCGTGCTTGGATACTTTATCGAGGATGGCGTCCATGCGCTCGGAACGCTCGCGCTTTTCGCGGTTGAAATCCTCATCAGTTTTCATCCGTGTCGAACGGCTGTCTTTAACTTTTCGAAACCGCGTTTTCTTCCGGGGTGTGGGAATGCTCCCGCCCTGAAGGAGGCCCATGAAGGCATCGATCAAGCGCTCAAACCACCCCACCCAATCCCGACCAACTTGCGATTGCTTGATCATGAGGTAGCCAAAAGCTGCTCCGCCAAGGTGAGCAAGGTTGCCCCCGGTATTGGCCCCGTTGCCCAAGGCGAAATAATCGAGCAGCACCCAGCCGATGGCGAGGTACTTCAGCGGCACCGCACCGAGCAAAAACAGGCGAATGTTGGTGTTCGGGTTGGCAGTGGCCGTCGCGGCCATGATGGCCATGGTTGCGGCACTCGCGCCATAAGCAAACGTGCTCTGCTGGAACGCCGGGGCCAAGTTGGATGCCACCGCGTAGAGCATGAACCCCGCGAGTCCGCCCACCATGTACGTGCTGAGCAGGCGCCGCGCGCCGAATTGCACCATGAACATGCGGCCCATCCAGTACAGCCAAGCCATGTTGATGACCATGTGCCAAATGTCCACGTGCACAAACATGTGCGTGATGACGGACCACGGACGGTGCATCAACACTTCTGCATTCCACGACGTAGCCAGTCCAAATACGCCGTTGACCCATCCGCTGTCGAGCGCACCGAATGTCGCAAGCAACCGGAGCGTCATGATCACCGTGAACACGCCCACGTTGGCGAAGATCAACCGGGTCAACATGCTCCCGGCTTCCCATTGGCGTTTCAAATCATCCCACATCCCTTGCTGCAATCAGTAAAAGGTGCCGCGCTCTTTTTGCCACCGCTTGAGGAGCATGTAGCCAAACAGCATGCCGCCCAAGTGGGCGAAGTGGGCCACGTTGTCGCCGGACGCATTGTCCAACGCGAGGCTCAATTCTAAAATTCCATAGCCAATAACAAAGTACTTGGCCTTGATGGGAATGGGCGGAAACAACAGCATCAGCCGCGTGTTGGGGAACAACATCCCGAAAGCCAGCAAGATGCCGAATACTGCTCCTGATGCGCCGACCACCCGCCCAAATTCAGCATCCAATTGCATCGTCCACAATTGGTTCGAAACGCCCGGGGGCTGGTCAAAAGCCGGGAAGAACGTCCCGTACAGGTTATTCAGCTCAATGCCCACAAACAACTCGTGCAGAAAGAAGCCGCCCAAACCGCAAATGATGTAATAATTGAAGAAACGCTGTGGGCCCCAGAGCCGCTCCAATTGCCCGCCAAACATGTACAAAGCGAACATGTTGAAGAAGATGTGCCCGAGCCCACCGTGCATGAACATGTGCGTGATGACCTGCCACGGGTAAAAATTGGGCGAGCCCGGATACGTCCCTGCGAAGTAGTGGAGCATCTGGTATTCGCCCAGTGCCATCGTCGCGAGGTAAAAAAGTACGTTGATGATGATCAAATTTTTGACCACCGGTGGGGCGTTGTTCAGCATCAGCGGAAGCGTTGCTCGAGTTCGTTGGATTCAAAATTAACAATGACGGTCCGACCAAAGGGATCGAGGGCAGGCGTCGAGCAGCCAAACAGCCGGTCGACCAAGTCCACCATCTCCTCAGGCTTGAGGGCCTTGCCCACCCGAACGGCCATGGACGCCGCGAGCCGGGCAGCGACCCGTTCCTCCCGACTCACTCCGGCCACCTCGGCAGCGCGTTCCTCCAAGATGGCCTGGATGAGCGATTCCGGTGTCGTGTCCGCCTCTAGGGGCATGCCTTGGACCTCCACCCCGTCGTCGTGTTCCGCCACAAGCAAGCCAAACTTGGCCAACCATTCACGCGACTGCAACACGAACAACTGATCCGCCGCATTCAGGTCAATGGCTGCAGGGAAGAGCAATTGTTGCGTCGCTGGCGCCGCGCCCTCCGGTTCCAATTGGCGCACCAGCTCTTCGTACAAGATGCGCTGGTGCGCGCGGTGCTGGTCGATCACGAGCAAACCCGATTTGGTGGCGGTCACGATGTACTTGTTTTGCAACTGAAACAGCGGACGCTGCTTCACGACGGCCTCATCGCCCGCCTCGAGTTGCGCCCCGACTTCGCCGGAAGCCGAAGATTGCATGGCGCGCTCTTCCTGAGCAACCGTGCCCGCTTCTCCTTCGGGTTGCCACGCCTTTTCGTAGAGCGACTTCCACGCATCCATTTGGCCGCGTCCGGGCCGCAGCCCGCCACCAGTGGACCCGCCCGACGTTCCTTTGGATTCGAACGGGTTGTAATCGGTGTTGACCTGCACCACAGGTTCTGCCACGACGCGGTCCTTCGGCAATGGGTCGATGTTCAGGCTGGACTCCTGGTCAAAATCCAACGATGGTGCCACCGCGTGCTTGCCCAAGCCTCTGCGAATCGAAGGCAGCAACAGGGACTGAATGTGCTGGTCTTCATCAAATTTGATTTCCGTTTTGGTCGGGTGGATGTTGACGTCCAAGCGGGCAGGATCAATGGTCAAAAACAACACGTAAAGCGGGTACTGACCAGGAGGCAGCAACCCTTCGTAGGCGTTCATGATGGTCCGGTGGATCAAGCCGTGCTTAACAAACCGCTGGTTGACAAACAAGAATTGCTCACCGCGCGTGCGGCGGGCGAAAGCTGGTTTGCCGACAAACCCCGTCACCCCCACCACCTCCGTGCTCTCTTCGACGGGGACGAGGCGTTCGTCGTACTTGCTCCCAAACACACCGATCACGCGCTTTCGCAGGGTAGCCGGTCGCAGATCAAACAGCTCGCTCTCGTTGTGAGTGAGCGTGAAGTGAATGGCCTCATGCGCCAACGCAACCCGGTGAAACTCATCGATGACGTGCCGCATTTCGACAGCATCGGACTTCAAAAAATTTCGACGTGCGGGGACGTTGAAGAACAAGTGGCGCACGGCAATCTGCGATCCCACTTCCATCGCCACCGGCGATTCCTCTGCGAGGGTTCCCCCTTCCATGTTCAGCTGAATGCCGCAATCGTCGCTCGCGTGACGCGTCTTCAATTCCACGTGGGCAATCGAGGCAATCGAGGCCAAAGCCTCGCCACGAAAACCTTTGGATACAATGGTAAACAGGTCGTCTGCTGACGTGATTTTGGAGGTCGCGTGGCGATCGAAGCAGCGCTTGGCATCGGCCTCGACCATGCCCACCCCGTTGTCCATCACATGGATCAGGGTTCGGCCGGCATCCACTACGCGCACGTCGATGCGGGAGGCACCGGCGTCCACCGCGTTTTCCATCAATTCCTTCACTGCAGAGGCAGGCCGCTGGATGACCTCCCCCGCTGCAATCTGATTCGCTACATTTTCTGGCAACTGCCGTATCACCTCAGGCATCCTCCATCCACTTTAATACGTCCGAAAAATCACTGGTTTCCACCCACACCATGCCACGCCACGCCAACCAGACCAAGCCAGCCGCGATGACCACGGCCCGGAGCATCGCATACCGCGCTCCTGCAATCTGCGCTTGCCGCCGTTCCTTCCATTCAGAGGCACTTTCATGGGACTCCGGCTTTCCACGGCTGGAGCGGAAGCGAATGGGCCTCGCAGGTGCGGAGTCGGGGTCTTGCTCCCCGGCCACCTCGGCTTCGATGCGTTCCTTGCGTTCCGACCACTTGGGATCCAAATCCGGCAAGTGCCGCGAGCGAAATTGAAACCGCCGCGGCTCCGTGCGGACGTTGCGAAACATGGAACGAAGGCGTGGAGCTTGCATGAAAAACGAAAATACGACCGTCGCGCTCACGAAAGCGGCTGGGCGTCCAATTCTTGTTCAAAGGCAATCAACACGTCTTCAACATTTTTTGAACCGGGGTAGCGCTCCAAAATTGCGCGCATGACGCGGTCCACCGTCGCATCGGGACACGAGGCGCCGCTTGTCAGCAATACCGTGGGCGCTTCGCCCTCCTGCCCCACCGGCCACGGATCCATGGTTTCCTGGTGCAATCCGCCGCGCCAGTCGAAGTGTTTCAGCAGGCCGTCCGGCATGAATTCCTTTTCGTTGCGCACGAAAAACGTCGGCACCTGCTCCTCGCACAATTCCACGAGGTGCGAGGTGTTGGAACTGTTGTATCCACCTACCACGACCGCGGCGTCAAGATGGCCTGACCGCAGGGCGGCCTGGGTCGCCTGTTGGTTGTCATTCGTCGCGTAGCACAACGTGTCGCGGGTGTTGGCAAACGCCTCCTTATCGGTGGCCTTCGCCTCGATGGAGACTTTGATCCGGTCGCTGATTGCCTGGGTGTCAGAAGCCAACATCGTGGTCTGGTTCACCACCCCGACGCGATCGAGGTGCACCGCGGGATCAAATCCATCGGATGCACGGCCCTCGAAATGCGTCCAAAAATCACCCAACGGCCGCTTGCCTTCGATGAAATCGCACAGCACTTCCGCCTCCGCCATGTTCTTGATGACCAGGGCGTGTCCCGATCCGCGCGCGTGGCTGAAAGTGGCCCGGGTCTCTTCGTGCTGGGGTTTGCCGTGGATGACGATGGTGTAATCCGATGTCGCGAGCTTGGCCGAACGCTTCCACACCTTCTCCACAAAGGGGCAGGTTGTATTGTAGGTTGATACATCGACACCAATGGCATGGAGCTGTGCCTCCAGCTCCAACGTGGTTCCGAATGCGGGGATGAGTACGACGTCAGCGGCCTCCAGTTCACTCAGCGGCGTAAGGGTGTTGCCCTCGGTGTCCTGCAGAAAGCGAATGCCTTGGGCGGTTAAGTCTGCATTCACCTCCGGATTGTGGATCATCTGGCTGAGCAAAAAGATGCGCTTGCCAGGGTTCTCTTCCAGTGCGCGGTAAGCGATTTCAATCGCGTTTTCGACCCCGAAACAAAACCCAAAATGCCGCGCCATCACGAACCGCACGGTGCCGAAGTCAAGCACCGACGGCGAGAAGTCGCGCTTGCGCGGGTCGCGGGCCTTGCGTTTCTGCTTGACCCGAGCGATGATGGGGCTGCGGTAAAATTCGGGGACGTCAAAACTGCGCATATCGGTCTAGCTGTGCCTCAAACCTAACCCTTCAAGCGGCTGGTTTGTTGGATTTCTTGCGAAAATCGCTCTTTCCTCGCAACCTCTTGGTGAAGGGTCTCGTAAAGGGGGGGCATGAAAGCGATTCCTCTGCGGTATTGGGCCTTGGCCATTTTGATGTTCATCGCATCTGTCACGACGTTCGTATTGGCGTCTGCTTGAGGTACGGCCGAACCCGGCTGCTTTTGAGCCCGTCGGACTTGCGCACCACTTTCCGCAGGAGCCTGACGAGCGCTTCTTTTTCCCATTCGACCCCTTGCAACTCCCCCCAAGCTAAGGCTTGGATCAGGGGCGTTTTCAATTCCGGATAATGCCGCAAAACCGGCCATTCGTTCGTGGTGATCTCTACGCGGACCTTCGGGGATGCTGCGATCCATTCCAACGTCAACGCATCCACCGCCTTCCCTGTTTCACCGCAAGCATCGAGCCCTGTCTGCAACCGCCATGCAACGGCCTCTTCGACCCAGGCCGCATCGGCAATTCCCGACTCCGGCCATGCCGGTACCCCCTGGCACCCCCAACAGAATAAGCAGGCCGTCAAGAACATATGCGGTGGGTTTCTTCGAATCGGACGCCCAGCTCTTCAAGGGCGGGCAAAATGACCTCGTAGTAATCTCTGTTCAGCGGAACCTGAACACCGCGGTCCTGGAATTTACCTGCCAGAAGTGCCTCCGCAGCCAGTGCCACGGGCCAACCCACAGTGTCTGACATGCCCGTGTAGACGGCATCGCGGCCTTCGAGGCGCAACGCGCTCGTGACTTCGTGCATTTCACCGTTCAGGCGGTAAGCAAACCGGTGCCACATCACAATCATGTCCCGATCGTTGGGCTGCAACTTCCACTTCTCTTCGAGCAGCGATTGCAGTACTTGTGCCGGGGTGCCTTTTAACATCGTCGGTCCCGAATCGGCATCGAACAGCCCGAGCCAAGCCAACCGCTCCAACGTGGCGTCATCGGACCCAAAACGTTGGGCGATGGCGTCCCGTACGGACACATCGCTCAAGGAGGCGGGCAAGAACGAGCGCATCCAATCCGCCCAAGACGTTCCTGCTGCCCATTCCATCTCCGCGTCATCGCGCACACACCCCAGTTGTACGAGCACGTCCCAACCGGCACAGAATCCCTCACCGCGCAGGGTTCCACGGATCAAGGTCTGAATGCCCTCGAGGCCGTAAATGGACTCGTACGCAATGGAATCGCGGTTGGGGTAGCCTTCGAAGGCTGTTCCCCCCACCTCAATGTGGCGAACGTCCTGGAACGTTCGATGCGGGGGCACCAAGCGGGCACTTCCCCCTGAGAGGAACGTGGCGGCACCACCTTGACCAGCGAGCACAACGTTGCGCGGGTTCCAGCTGAACTTGTAATGCCAAGGGTTGTCGTCTGATTCTGGAGCGATGAGCCCGCCGCAGTACGATTCGAATTCCACCATTTCTCCTCCGGCTTCAGCCACCCGATCCAAGACGGCCTTGGCGCTGAGGTGGTCAATGCCCGGATCCAGCCCGATTTCATTCAAGACCAACACATCTGCCGCCACGGCTTTGTCATGCAGGGCTTGCATTTCCGGCCCCACGTAGCTCGGGGTGATGACGTGCACCCCGGCTGCAATAGCCACCGCGGCGATTTCGGGGTGCATGAACGCCGGCACCATGGAAATCACCAAGTCGCTGGAAGCGATGTGCGCATCGCGTACGGTGTTGTCGTTCGGATCAATGCGAAAAGGACGTGCGGAGGGATGACCCTGGCACTTGGCATTGGCGGTGTTTTCGTCAACGTCTCCAACCTGCACTTCCCAGTTATTGCGCTCGGCGCGCTCCAACAACATTGCTATCAACGAGGAGCTCGATCGACCCGCTCCCAATACCAGGACCTTCCGCATGCCGTGAATTTTGAGGTTCGTTTTCAAAGGTAGGGACAGCCGAAGCAGTCGGGCCATGAGGTTGGCATGAAATTCGCTTGATTGGCTGCATTAGCCATTAACTTGCGCATTCATTTTACGTCCATGCCACTGAAACGTTTTACCTCCATATTGATTGGCCTCGTGGTCTTGATCTGGGGCGCGGGGTGTTCCGGATCTAAAGCCTACACCAAGCGTGGACTCAAAATGGAAGAAGTGGGCATGATGACCCAGGCTGCGGGTTTTTATTACACCGCGGTCCAGAAAAAGGCAACCAATACGGAGGCACTGGCCGGCTTGCAGCGCGCGGGCCAATGGGTGCTGAACGACCACTTGAAGCAGTTTGACGAGGCACGCATGGCCAATGATCGCGCCCGGGCCGTTGCAGCGTATGAGGCGGCTGAAGCGTACAACACACGTGTCGAGAAACTGGGCATTCGACTGCTGTTCATGGAGAGCGCACGCCAGGCTTACGAGCAGGTCAAAGACGCCCACATGGACGAATTGTACCAGGCTGGATTGACCGCATTGGAAACGGAAGACTTCGAAGATGCGCTCGCGCAATTCACGGAGATCGTTCGACTGCAGGCGGATTACGAAGACGCAAAACACCTCGCCGATGTGGCCTACTGCGAGCCTCACTACCGCGAGGCCTCTGCGGCCATCGAACGCTTGCACTGGCGCACCGCCCTCAATGAACTCAACGCCGTCACTGTCCGGGACAACGGCTACAAGGACGCGGCGGCATTGAAAATCGACGTGCTCAATAAGGGGCGATTTGCCGTGGCATTGGTCGAATTTGACAACGGCTCCAACCGAGCGGGTATGGACACCAAGCTCCGGTCCTTCGTGCAGCAGTCCGTCGCTGAAAGCAATGACCCCTTCTTGGTCCTGGTCGATCGGGAGAACCAAGAACTGCTCCTCCAGGAGCAGCAACTGGCGCTCAGCGGCGTGGTGGATGGAAACACATCCGTCGAGGTCGGAAGCATGGTAGGAGCGAAAGCCATCCTCAAAGGCACCGTGGTCTCCTGTGATGTTCGAACGTCGAGCTTGCAAAAGTTCGATCGCCAAGGCTTCGAGAGTTACAAGGTGGAGAAGGTCAACGAGGATGGCAAAAAGGTCTATGAAACCCGTTACAAGAATGTGGTTTACCAAGAATACAAGCGCACCCGAGCGGTGGATTTGACCATTCAAATCCAATTGATATCGCTGGAAACCGGCAAAACCGAAATGTCGGAGATGCTCAAACGCAGTTCCCGGGATGAAATAGAGTACGCCCGTTACAGTGGAAATGCCAGCAAGCTCTTCCCGGCCAATTCGAACGGCAACCGAGGCAGCCGCTCCGGCCTGTCCCGCAAGCTCAACGGCCGAACCGAATTGAAGTCGGAATCCAGCATAATCGATGCGCTGGTGTCGGATTGCTCCAACGGGGTCCGCAACCTCGTCGAAACGGAACTCAAACGCCTCGTGCCATGAGCCACGCCATTCGCACCTTCCTGTCCGGCGGTGTCGTCACGCTGCTCTTGGGGCTCAGCGCATGCGGGGGCACGCAAAAGTGGGCCGACCCACCGGATTGGGTGGTGCAACGCCCCACCCTTTCATCCTACTACATCGGCGTATCGAGTGCCAGCAAAATGCAGTTTGGTGCCGATGCTGATGCTACCGCCAAAAAGCGCGCCCTTGCCGATATGGCCGGTCAGATCCGCGTGGTCATCGAAAGCACCTCCATCCTGCACACCACGCAATTTCAGGGCGTTGCTGGTCAGAATTTTGCAGAGCGCATTTCAAGCGCCAGTGCGGAAGACTTGGAGGAATACGAATTGGTCGGCACCTACGAGGATGCGACGGATATCTGGGCCTATTACCGGCTGAACAAGGCCACCTACGAGCGCATCCGCAACGAGCGCAAAATGGCAACGCTCGAAGTCGCAGGCGGCCACTGGATGAGCGCCGAAAATGCCCGTGCCGAAGGCCGCGTTGCTGCGGCATTGGACTTTTACATCCGCGGGTTGGAAACCATGGAGGCGTATTGGGGGGAACTGAACGAATGGAGCATACCCGCTGGAAGCGTGGCGCTGGACCGGGCCTGCCTCGATGGCATTTCCCAAGTGCTCGCAGATTTGTCGCTGCAGCCGAGCGCCAACACCCTGCGCTTGTCGTTCTCGGATCGGTACCAGGGGACCCTCGCGTGCAATGCCCTGTTCGCGGGAGCACCAGCCGCGCAGATTCCGGTGTGGTCGCGCTACAACCGGGGCACCCTGCCCAAAACGGCCAGCCTCAGCACCAACAGCGAAGGCCAATGCACCTTTGACAT
Source organism: bacterium (assembly GCA_029979565.1). GTDB lineage: Bacteria > Bacteroidota > Bacteroidia > Flavobacteriales_D > Sanyastnellaceae > UA16. The sequence continues at coordinate 13,700 of JAPOHG010000028.1, read as the reverse complement.
TGGCCAATTCGAACCCGGCGTCAAAAGTGCGGAAATGCGTTTGGAAATCCGAATGGACGACCTCTCGCCGCGGCTGAAGGATTCGCCGGTGGAGCGCTTGATTCAGGGGCTGCCGACGCCATCGGTGACCGTACCAATCGTTCTCGAGACCCCGACGATCCACCTCCAAACCGTGGAGCGCATCAACGGCCAACCCTTGGCTTCATCGCAATTGAAAAACGCCATCGCTCAAGGACTGAACGCCCGCGGTATCCAATGGGTGGAGCGCGCTGCAGACGCCGATATGGTGCTGGAATTGGAAGCGGACACGCGAGAGGCGGGATCGGCTTCTGGATTTTTCACCGCGATGCTCAACGCCTCCGCCGTCCTGAAAAACAGCGAAGGCCAGCCCATCTTGCGTCAAAATCTGACAGAGGTCAAAGGCGTACAGCTTGACTGGCCCAAGGCGCACGATGCCGCATACCGCAAAGCGCAGGCCGAAATTGAAGGGGCCTTTCTCAAGAAATTAATCGAAGCACTGTACCAATAACCACAGAATCATTCATCTTTGAAGTGCGACCGAACGAAGTTGGCATGCTAATTGAAGTTCAGGAAGCAGACAACCACTGAAAACACCATACCCATGAACATGAAACTCTCCTCCATCATGCTTTGCGCAGCCGCAGGGGCTTTTGCATTGACCGGTTGCAAAGGCAACAAAGACACCGCGTCGACCCCCGTATCCCGCGGAGAAGTGCGCATTGTGGAATACTGCTCTGGACCTGAATTCCTGACCAACGGTGAATTCTTCCGCGCCTCAGCAACAGGCACAAGCCCTCAGCGCGAAATTGCGAAGAAGATTGCCCGCCAAAACGCCGAAGCCACCTTGGCACGAGCGGTTGAGGCTACGGTTGAAATCGTCGCTGAAAACCAAGCCACCCAGCTGGGCTTTGGTACGAAAGAAGAAGCCACCAGCAAGTTCAACGAATTGTCACGCACCATCGTCAACAAGAAACTCACCGGGGCCATAACCATCTGCCAAGAGCTCACCATGACCGAGGAGAAGAAGTACATCGCTTACCTCGCCATTGAATTGAGCGGCGCACAATTGGCCGATGCCTACGCAGAAGGTCTGCAGCAAGAAGAACGCATCCGCGCTGAGTACAACTACGACCAGTTCAAAGAAACGTTCGAGGAAGTCATGTCAAACTACCGCAACCAGTGATTTTCTTGCCAGACTCGAATCACTGAATTTCAAAGCCTCAGTACCCCTCGGTGCTGGGGCTTTTTTCTTCCAACCAAATCGGAATGGCCGACCGGTCCACGGGATGGGCCTTCCGGTGAGCAGCAACCGCGCGCAACCAGTTGCTCAGCATGGCTTTGCCATCCGGCGTCAAAACCGATTCGGGGTGAAACTGCACCGCTTCAAGCGGCAAGGTGCGATGCCGCAAAGCCATGGGCAGTCCCGCCGCATTGCGAGCGGTGATCTCCAAGTTGGCCGGCAACTCGGTCTCGTCGACAACCCAACTGTGGTAATGGCCTATTTGCACGGGTGGTTGCAGCCCGGTCAGCACCCCCTCTGCCACCAATTCCGTGAGGTGCGAAGCTTGCCCGTGCAGGACCTGTTCGAGGTTGCGCAACGTTCCCCCGAAATGTTCGGCAATGGCTTGCATTCCGAGGCAAACCCCCAAAGTCGGAACGCTGTGCGCCGCGGCGATGGGGATGATCCGCATCAATTGGCCGGCTTCATTGGGTATGCCCGGGCCCGGTGACAATACGAGTCCGTCAAACTGAACGACCGCATGCGGGTTGATCACATCGTTGCGCACCACATCCACCTGTGCACCCGCGCTCACAAGGATGTGCTCGATGTTCCATGTAAAGGAATCGTAATTGTCTACCAGTAGGATGCGCATCTGGGAACTTTCGCATGCAAAGGTGGGAAATCCCTCCGTAGTTTCGCACCATGTCCAATCCCATTTCATCCTCCAACGCGGCGGCGCCGGTTGCCGCATACAGCCAAGCCGTCGAAGCCGGTGACTTGGTCTTTGTCAGCGGTCAAATCCCCTTGAACCCGGAGACCGGGGAGTTGGTGGCCGAAACCATTGAAGCCGCGACGGCGCAGAGCCTCCGCAACGTGACGCGCGTCCTGGAGGCAGCGGGATTGAGCTTGGAGCACGTGGTCAAGGCCACCGTTTTCCTCATCGATTCCAGCGACTATGCCGGCATGGACGCCACCTACCGCACCACGGTGCCCGAACCATTCCCGGCACGTGAAGCGGTCTTTGTTGCCGGCTTGCCCAAGGGGGCGCGCGTTGAAATCTCTGTCATTGCCCACCGAAACCGCTGAACCATGTTTTTCAAGAAAATCCTCTACTACCTGAACCCCGCCAACCTGTTTCACCGCGATGAAGAGGCGGGCATCAGCCTGCGCATGATGCACGGGGTCAACAAGATCAGTTTCTTGATGTTCCTCGTGTGCTTGGTGGTGATGCTGGTGCGCTGGTTCAGCCGCTGATGCTCAGTACAAGAACGGCAGGTCGCTGTCGCGGAATTCCAGCTTCAAGTCCTTGAGCATCGACGACTTGATGTTGAGGCGCACGTAGATGCTTTTGCGGATGCCGATGGGCACCCAATTCACCGACAGTTCCCAGCAGTGCAAGTCCCAGCGGATGTCTAGCTGCGTTGGCGTCAGCTCTCGGTTGATGAAATCATATCCTCCGTTTACATCCACATTCCATTTTTCAGCGATCCGTATGGACCCTCGAACGCGGGCCGATTGGTTGATGATGAGCGTATCGGATTGGCTGGCTGGCTGCCAACTCTTGCGCATGTCAAAGTTGTAATCCACTCGGCAATTCCAGGGAAACACCGTCTCCTCTCCCCCCTTGAAGTTGCTCCCGAAAGCGAGGTTCGCCCGGGTTAAGCGCAGCGTGCCCTCTCCGGTCTCCCACAAAAATTGGTCAATGCGCTGCCCCGTCGAATCCCGAGCATAGACGCTGTGCGTGGCACCGAAATTGACCCGCATGCGGTTGAACAGATCGGTGTTGCCGCGGGTCACAATGTCGCTCAAACCCAGCGAATCAGCGATCAAGTTGTAATTCGCAGATGTGACGATGTTGTCGATGAGCCGCACCTTGCGCAGGTCGCCGGTCTCTTTGTCGCGCACCTTCGCCTCGAGGTTTTGGGACACGCTGAGGTTCACCGCCCCTGAAGCGCGAATGTCCAATGGAGTGAAGCGGTTGAGGCTATACGGATTGTACTCCCAGTTCTCATCATTCAGGCTCAGTTCTTGGGTACGCTGCCGTTCGGGCGTGTAGCTCAGTCCAAGCGACGGACTGACCACGTGGCGCAGGGCGGGTATGCGCTTGTCTTTGCCCCGCTCGAACGTACCATAAAACCGCGTGGATGCGTTGACTGACAGCCGCCAATCGCGCGTCGCATCAAATCCGTTGAGGGTGTCCAGCACCTCCACGACTCCTTCTTCGGTCTCGATCAAATCGCCCTGCAGGGACTGAAAAGCCCAAAACTCATTGTAATTAAACGAGGGCGTCACACTGACAAATCCCGCCCGCATTTGGGTGGAAGCGGAAGCGGTGTGCTTGATGCCGTTGCGAAAGGTGACGTCCTGCCAATTGCCCGAATTGAAGATGCTGTCGGGCGCCTGCATGGTCTGTTCAAACCGCGTCGATCCCGTGATGGCAATTTCATCGAGCAATCCGCCGCCTGCTTGGGTGCGGCCCAGTAACTTCGCCAGGCTGGTCCGCTGAAGATTGAAGGTGAAAGCCGGCAACGTCACGTCCACATTTCCGGTCTGGGAATTCTGTGAGTGGCGAGCGCTCATGGCGACGTTGAAGGGCTTTCCCGGGAAGGACCGTGACCACTGCACACTCGACTGAAACGTGTTGGTCAGGTAATCCTGCTGCGTGCTGCTGAGGTTGGATTGGAAGTGGTTGTTTGAACCAAAATTCACGCTGGTGTTGAACCGGCTGTTGGGCCGCGCTCGGCCGTCCTGGTTGTGGGTCCAGCGGACGAAAAACTGATTTTGCTTGGTCAAACTCGGCAAGCCCGTAAACCCGATGCGCTGGCGCTGGAAGCTCACGTTGAAATTCCCGCTCGCCCGGTAACGGATCTTGTAATTGGTGCTGTTGCGGATCGCCCACGAACCGCCGGTGTATATGTCCCCGGTCAATCGGGTGTCCGCGTATTCGCCAAGCGGCATGTAGTACCCGAGGTCTTTAAGGAAAAATCCCAGATTCCCCCCGTCGCCGTATCCGGGCATCAAGAGCCCGTGGCTGCGTTTCTCTGGAGGCGTCGGAAACCAGCCAAACGGCAACGCGAGCGGCGTCGGGATTTTGCGAAACTTCAGGTAAAACGGCCCGGAGACCACCTTTTCGCCCGGGATCATCACCGCCCGCTTCAGGTGGAAATGAAAATGCGGATTCTCGGCATCGCACGTGGTGAATTTGGCATTGGCCACATGAATTCGTTCGTTGGCTTGGCGCTTCGCCACCGCCGCGTGAAAAATCGCCTCGCCTTGCACAGTAACCGCCTGCCGACTCAACCCGCGACGCGACTTCATGTCAAAGCACAGCTCGTCTTGCTCAAACGTTTGGCCGCCTTGCGTCAGCACCGGCCGGCCGATCCATGCCCCCGCTGAATCCCTGCGGCCGTAGGCGCAAGCTTGATTCGTCGCCTGGGAATACACAATGCGGTCGGCTTCGAGGCGGATGTCATCCAACGCAACAAAGGCCGAACCGTACAGCTCGACCTCCGAATCTGTGGCGTTCATTCGGGTAGAATCAGAAGCGCCCCACACCACCTCAAAGGCCGGCTCGGCTTGCACTTCAATGGAATCCGTCGCGGCCTCCTGTGCCTGGCTGAGCGCAGGCAGGCTTATCCACAAAATGGCACGGAAAATCCCCTTCCGGCAGACGATGCGGGCCCTGGACCACGTTTTAGATTTGAACTTACCCATGAAGCGGCTGTCAAAACTAACGAAACGGAAGGTGCTATGCGGCATGGCGGCCCTCATTCTCCTTTCGGTTTCGTTCGCGCCGGTGCCACCGAGCATGGTCGTCGTGATCGACGCCGGGCACGGGGGAGCCGACCCCGGTAACCTCGGCACGAAACGGTACCGAACCACGGAAAAAGAGGTGACACTCGATGTGGCATTGCTGCTGCGCAAGTACATCAGTGAACGGTTTCCCGATGTGAAAATTGTCATGACCCGCGACGGAGATGAATTTCCTTCCCTGAAGAAACGAGTCGCCATCGCCAATGAGACCCAGGCCGATCTGTTCATCAGCATCCATTGCGACGCCTTTGACAACCCCCAAGCCCGTGGATCCAGCACGTTCGTCATGGGCATGCACAAGTCGGAAGAGAGCCTTCGCGTGGCGATGAAGGAAAACGCATCCATCTACCAAGAAGACGACTACGAGACCCGCTACGCCGGCTTCAATCCGGATGATCCGGACACGTACATTGCCTTGGCGCTTAAGCAATCGGTCTACTTGAATCAGAGCCTCGAGCTCGGCAGCCTGATTCAAAATCAGTTCGCCGACCGCGTCGGACGCAAGGACCGCGGGGTGAAGCAAGCCGGCTACTACGTCATCAGTTTCACCAACATGCCCTCCGTACTTGTGGAGTTGGGCTTTTTGACAAATCCGGAAGAAGAAGACTTCCTAAACTCCGAATACGGCAAGGAACTCATGGCCAGTGCGCTGCTTCGTGCCTTCCGCACGTACAAAGAGAAGCACCATCCAGGTCCGGTGACTCCAGCCCCTGCGCCACAGTCCGCACCCGAGACGCACATTGAATCCGTTGCCCTGAGCAATGACTCCCCTCTGCCCACTCCGACCTACCGCATCCAAATTTTAGCGTCTCAAGACCCCTTATCCACAGACGATTCACGGCTTAGCGATGCGGGGCCTGTGGTGGAGTATATTCGTAACGGTCTTTACAAATACGCGGTGGGATTGTTTGATTCCTCAGTGGAAGCCAGTCTTCACAAATCCAAAATCCAGCAGAATGGATTTCCGGATGCATTTGTCGTCAAGTTTGAGGGCACGACGTGGGAAGAACAAGGTGTCAAACCCCTCCGCAAAAATTGATTCACGTGACAGGAGTATCCAAAGAATTCAGGATCGGAGTATTGGTCATCGCAGGGCTGATCTTGCTGGTGCTGGGCGTGAATTACCTGAAGGGGTTCAATCCATTCTCGCCGTCCAACACCTATTACGCCCATTACGAGAAAATAGACGGACTCGCGGTGTCCAACCCCGTGTTGGTCAACGGCTACAAGGTGGGACAGGTCACGCAGGTTCAATTTGCTGCCGAGGGGGACGGTTCGCTTGTGGTCGGTTTCGACATCGAAGAATCGGCCTTGCGACTCACGAAAGATGCCAAGGCCAAAATCATCTCGAGCGACTTGTTTGGAACGAAAGCCATCGACCTGATTGCCGGCACCAGCGCGGAAGTTGCACAACCGGGTGACACGTTGATCAGCGACCTGGAGGTTGGCTTGGCGGATGCCGTACGGATTGAATTGATTCCGCTCAAGAACAAAACCGACCAGCTCATCGACGGGGTGGACGACATCCTCGAAAACCTCAAGGCTGTATTCGAAGCGGATGCCACATTGGGACTGCCAACGGCCTTCGAAAGCATCCAGCGGACGGTCGAAAGCTTGGAGCAGACTTCGTTGAAACTGGACGCCATGGTCGCGGAAAACCGGTCCACGCTGAAAAGTATTTTTTCGAACGTCGACCAGATCACGGACAACCTAAAGAACCACAACGACGACCTCGCCAACGTGATGGAGAATTTCTCCGAAATCTCGGACTCGCTTGCAGCTTCGAATTTTGCGGAGACCATCCATCGGGCCAATTCGGCGCTGACCCACGTCGACGAAATCACCCGCAAGATCAACGCCGGCGAGGGTTCATTGGGGCAATTGGTGAACAGCGACTCCTTGCACAACGGACTGGTAGCAACCAACCAAGAGTTGCAATACCTCATCAACGACCTGTACCTGAATCCCTGGCGCTATGTTCGGGTCTCCGTGTTTGGCAAAAAGCAAGAAAAGGCCCTCTCCGCAAAGGAACTCCGCAGGCTCCGCAAGATCATCGACGAAGAAATCGAAAAGCGATCCGCTGAAGAACAATAAATTCCGGCACCATGATCAGTCAGTTGCTCTTCCTCCTGCTCTTGTCAACGGGCATCTTCTTTTTCGCTCGCCGGATTGGCGTCATCCGACGCAACATCCAGTCTGGCCGTGATTGGGACGGATCGGACCGCACCGCTGAACGCTGGGGCACCATGGCGCGGGTGGCCCTCGGTCAAGGCAAAATGACCACCCGCCCTGTAGCCGGTGTGATGCACATCCTGATCTATGCGGGCTTTGTCATCATCAACATCGAGATCCTCGAAATCCTGATTGACGGCCTGTTCGGAACGCACCGGGTATTTGCCTTCTTGGGTCCGCTGTACAATTTCCTGATTGCCTCCTTCGAGTGGCTGGCTGCAGGCGTCATTTTCGCGTGCGTCGTGTTTTTTGTTCGCCGCAACGGCATGGCCATCGCCCGGCTTGCCTCCAATGACCTGAAGGGCTGGCCGTCGCTCGACGCCAACATCATTTTGGTCGTCGAAGTGTTGTTGATGTTTGCCTTCTTGAGCATGAACGCGGCGGACGCCATCGCGCAGTCGCGTGGCCTGGAGCACTACGTCACGGCGGGATCGTTTCCGGTGAGTTCTTGGCTGATGCCCTTGTACAGCGGGTTGTCGGATGCGGGCATCGTGGCGGTGGAACGCGGCATGTGGTGGTTCCACATTGCTGGCGTGCTGGCCTTCCTGGTTTACGTACCGTACTCGAAGCATTTCCACATCATCCTCGCCTTCCCCAACACCTACTATTCCAACCTGAACCCTACCGGTCAGATGGACAACATGGCCGCGGTCAAAAAGGAAGTGGACCTGATGATGGATCCGAATGCCGACCCGTTCGCGGCGGCTCCTCCGTCCGATGAACCGCCTGCACCCTTTGGAGTGAAGGATGCTCCGGATTTGACCTGGAAACAACTGCTCGAAGCGTATACGTGCACGGAATGCGGACGGTGCACGTCTGAATGCCCGGCCAATCACACCGGCAAGCTGCTCAGCCCCCGCAAAATCATGATGTCCACCCGCGACCGCATCGAAGAAATCGGCCAACAGCGGGAGGCCAATGGCGGCACATGGGAACCGGATGGAAAAAGCCTCTTGGGCGATTGGATCACCGAGGAGGAACTATGGGCGTGCACCAGTTGCCAAGCGTGTGTTGAAGCCTGCCCCATCAACATCAGTCCGATGGGCATCATATTGGACATGCGGCGCAGCCTGATCATGGAGGACAGCAAATCACCCGAGTCCATCACATCCATGTTCAACAACATTGAAAACAACGGCGCTCCGTGGGCTTTCCCTGCCGGAAGCCGGGGCGATTGGACCCAAGAAGTGTAACCATGAGTTCATTCCACATTCCCACCATGGCCGAAATGACGGCCTCCGGCCAAACCCCCGATGTGCTTTTCTGGGTGGGTTGTGCGGGCAGCTTTGATGACCGCGCCAAGCGCATCACCAAAGCCATTGCGCGCATCCTTCACGCCTCGGAAACGTCCTTTGCAGTCCTGGGTCAAGAAGAATCCTGCACCGGAGATCCGGCCAAGCGTGCGGGCAATGAGTTTCTCTACCAGATGCAGGCGGCCCAAAACATCGCCACACTGAATGGATACGGCATCAAGCGCATCATCACCGGTTGCCCCCACTGCTTCAATGCCCTCAAAAATGAATACCCGGAATTGGGCGGCACATACGAGGTGCTGCACCACACCCAGTTCATTCGCGAATTGATTGAGACGGGCAAACTGCGCATGAGCGGTAATGCGCCATTCAAAGGGCGTCGAATCACCTTCCACGACCCGTGCTACCTCGGGCGTTCCAACGGTGAATACCTCGCACCCCGCGAAGTCATTGCCAAGCTGGACGCTGAATTGCTCGAAATGCGGCGCTGCAAGCAGAATGCCATGTGCTGCGGTGCAGGCGGAGCCCAAATGTTCAAGGAAGCCGAGTCAGGCGACCGCGAGGTGAACCATGCGCGCACCGACCAAGCCCTCGAGACCCAGCCTGAAGTCATCGCAACCGGTTGTCCGTTTTGCAACACCATGATGACCGACGGCGTCAAAAACGCAGAACAAGAATCCAACGTCGTCGTCAAAGACATCGCTGAGCTCATCGCAGAGGCAGCAGATTTACTGGACGCGCCGACATCATAATCGTATCCCATGTTATTAGAAGGAAAAGTGGCGATCATCACGGGTGCCTCCCGTGGCATTGGAAAGGCCATCGCGCAAGAATTTGTCCGCCAAGGCGCGACGGTGGCTTTCACCTACCGATCGTCGGAGCAGAAAGCACGCGCTTTAGAAGCTGAACTCACGTCGAACGGCGGAACGGTGCGCGGTTTCAAATCCGATGCGGCAGAAATGGACCAAGCCGAGGCACTGGTGAAGGAGGTCGTGGAAGCATTCGGCACCGTCGACATCGTCGTCAACAATGCCGGCATCACCGACGACACCTTGTTGATGCGCATGAATGAAGAACAATGGGACCGTGTCATCAGCGTGAACCTCAAATCGTGTTTCGCCCTGACCAAAGCAGTCATGCGCACGATGCTCAAGGCTCGGGCTGGCAGCATCATCAATGTGAGTTCAGTTGTAGGTGTACAAGGCAATGCTGGCCAAGCCAATTACGCGGCATCCAAAGCCGGCATTTTGGGCTTCACCAAATCAGTCGCCCTGGAATTGGGCTCCCGCAACATCCGTTGCAACGCCATTGCCCCCGGTTTCATCGAAACGGAGATGACAGCGGCATTGGACGAAGCAACGGTTCAAGGCTGGCGAGATGCCATTCCATTGAAGCGGGGTGGTCAACCCGAAGACGTCGCTCAACTGTGCACGTTTCTCGCAAGTGACATGAGTTCGTACATCACGGGCCAAACCATTTGCATCGACGGCGGCATGATTACGGCCTAAGTCACCCCATGCACCTCCTGCCCTTTCAAATTAGCATCCCCGGGGATTGGATCATTGAAGCCGAAGCGTGGCAATGGGCAGCGGCTGTTGGCATGGCTATGGCCATCTCACTGGGCTTGTACGGATGGAACGCGGGCATACAAAAACGAGCAACCGGTGGAGGGTTTCCGGGGTGGGGACGTTGGGCCATGGGGCTCGTGCGGTTCTGTGCGCTGGGCATCATCGGCTTTCTCCTGCTTGAGCCGCTGATTCAATCCATTGAATACGATGAAGAGAAGCCGGTAACCGTTGTCCTCATTGACGAAAGCATGTCCGTTCTGGCGCGCACGGAGGGGACGACCGCTGATACCCTCAATGCCTATGCTCGTGCGCTCGTCGAAGATCTGACCGAACGCGGAATGGACGTGGAACGCTACGGATTTGCCGGTGATCTGCGGCCCATCGTAGGTATCGATTCAGCGTTTCGATGGGATGGCGCCCAAACCAACCTGAACGAAGCCATCCGTGCACTCGCACCGCGCATCGAAAATCGAAACGTGGCGGGCATGGTGCTCGCATCCGATGGATTGATCAACCGCGGTGCTTCTCCCGTCTACGGCGTTCAATGGCCCAACCTTCCCGTATGGACTGTTGGTTTAGGCGATACCGCGGCCGTTCGGGACCGATGGATCAACGGGGTCAATCACAACGCCGTGGCCTACCTCGGCAACGCATTCCCTGTTCAAGCATTTGTCGAATCCCAAGGAATGGAGGGCCGAAGCGGTCAAATCGACGTCCTCCACAACGGCAAGGTCGTCGCAAGCGAATCATGGGAAACCAATGGAAATTCAGAACGCACAAAGTTGGAATTCATGCTCACGGCAGAATCCACGGGCCTTCAGAAATACATCCTCCGCATAGATTCCAGCGCAGGTGAATTCGACACCACCAACAACCAGCGGGTGATTTACATCGACGTGCTCGAAAGCCGACGCATCATCGCCTGCATCGGAGCGGCTCCTCATCCCGACCTCGGCGCCATCCGCATGGCACTCGAATCCTTGGAGTCTTATGATATCCAAGTGTTCGATGTCGCTTCCCTCCGCAACCCCAATGACCTCACCGATGCACTCAACAGCGCTGATGTAGTCATCGCCCACAACCTCTTTGGAAAACGCTGGGGCGGCATGCAATGGACCAAACTCCTCGCCATGAATGACCTGCCCGTGTGGTGGATGGCAGCCGATGAATCCACATGGGATGCGCTGCAGCAACCCAACGAACTCGGTGTTCAGATGACCACTTCGGGCGACCTCACCCAAACCCACCAAGCACAACTAAACCCGACATTCACAGCGCTTGAATGGCCGGAAGGCCTCGCCGAAGCCGTCCGTGAATGGCCCCCCATCCTCGGCCCGTTCGAACAAGTAACATGGTCCCCAGCTTGGTCCACGCTTGCCAACCGCCAATTTGGCGATGTCGAGACCAACGATGCCTTTTGGGGACTGCGCGGATCCTCCAGCGGCTCCAAGCAACTTCTCTGCATCGGCGAAGGGCTGTGGCGCTGGCGCATGCGCAGTTTTGCCCAAACGCGCAGCCATGACCTGTTCGACACTTTCATCCAGCGGCAGGTCCAGTTCTTGGCAGCCGAAGACTTGCGAAAGCGCTTGATCGTCCAAACCGAAAAACGGATTGGAGCGGACCAACGCATGCAGTTTTCAGGGCAAGCTTTCGATGCTGCATGGACCCCCATGCGCGATGCCACCATCGAACTCAAACTCACCGACGAAAAAGACCAGGTATTCACGCGCACCATGCTCCCGGCTGCGCGCGGATTCGCCGCCGACTTCGGCCGCATGCCCGCCGGAACCTACCGATGGCAAGCATTGAGCACCTTGGACGGAACCGCATTCGATGATGCAGGAATGGTCATCGTCGAGGATTCGCAGATTGAACGCACCCATGCTGCAGCCGACCTTGACGTCCTGGCGCAAGTAGCGGAAGCCACCGGAGGGTCGTTTCTCGGCTATTGGAAAAACATCGAAGCGACAGCCGTAGGTGATGCCATCGCAGCAGCAGGCATCCCATCCACCATTCGCCATGAACAAACCCAACTTCAAGCAGCCATCGATTGGCGTTCTTGGTTGCTCCTGGCTCTTGCCCTGCTTACCGTTGAATGGATTGTTCGCCGGCGCAACCTCGGATATTAACGCCCTTTGTGTAGGGCACTCCGAGGGGCTTGCGTAATTTCGTCGCATGGCACAACAACCCAATCCCCAACTGACCCGACGCCTGCTCATCTTGGCCTTGGCCTTTGGTCCCATTCTGATCTTGTGGGGTTCCCTCACGGTCACCATCCCTTCCGGCCACGCTGGCCTGCTCTTTCATACGTTTGGAGACGGTATCGACCCCGATGAAGAGCCGATGAATTCGGGCTTCCACTTCAAAGCCCCTTGGAACAAGGTCTACGACTACGAGATTCGCCAAAAGGAGCGTCAAGAGAAACTGGAAGTACTCAGTTCCAACCTCTTGAAAATTGAAATGGACATGACCGTGTTCTACCAGCCGGACCTAAAAAACCTCGGCCTGCTTGAAATCGAGCGGGGGAAGAACTACGAAGAAAAGGTTGTTGTACCCGCCATGCGGTCGGTGTCTCGCGAGGTTATCGCCAAGTACCTGCCCGAGGAATTCAACACCACACGCCGCGATGAGATCCAAAACGAAATCGACGAGCGCATGCGTGAGAAACTCAGCGAAAACTACCTGCAGCTGAATGACGTGTTGATCCGCAACATCCGCCTGCCACGCAAATTGGAAGAAGCCATTGAGCGCAAACTGCAGCAAGAACAAGAATCATTGGAATACGAATTCCGTCTGGACAAAGCCGCCAAAGAGGCCGAACGCATGCGCATTGAAGCTGAGGGCATCCGGGATTACCAAGAGATCGTATCCCGCGGCATCAGCCAAGAACTCCTCAAGTGGAAGGGAATCGAAGCGACTTCCGCACTGGCCAACAGCCAGAACACGAAAGTGGTGGTCATCGGTTCCGCCAAAGACGGACTGCCATTGATTTTGGGCGACAACTGATCACCGCATGTCCGATAACAAAAAACCCCGCCGAGTGGCGGGGTTTTTTCGTTGGTGAAGCGCCATCCAATCAGGCTTCCACCCAAGTTCCTTTTTCCTTGGCTTGCGCAATCGCAGCCTTCAAGCCAATCTTATTGATGGTGCGCATGGCAGAAGTGGATACACGGAGTGTAACGTAGGATCCATCTTCTGCGTTGAAGAAACGCTTCTTCTGCAAGTTGGGGTAGAATGTGCGCTTGGTACGACGCTTCGAGTGCGAAACGTTGTTTCCTACCATGACTTTCTTACCAGTGAGTTGACATACGCGGCTCATAGCTTAGCTTTTTTCGGACGGCAAAGAAACGAAAGAAACTCCTTGATTCCAACACTACTGCCCAACTTAATGCGCGTTTCAGGCGCGGGCTGTGCGAAGCAACCAAGCGAGGCACTCCAGCACCGTGCGCTGGACGTTGCGGCCGCGGTGATGCCCGAGTTTCAAGCACCGCGCCTCGGTCCCTTCTGGCGTGGCCAATGCAATCCAGATCGTACCCACCGGTTTATCGGGCGTACCACCGCCCGGACCGGCAATGCCCGATGTGGCCAGTG
>JAPOHG010000027.1 GCA_029979565.1 bacterium | reverse complement strand
GTCATGAGCTTGTACGACAGTGCTCGCCTCACGGGCCCCCAGATTGACGGCAACGCTGCGGCGTGGTCAGCCGTTGACGCAGAAGTTGCAGCCTCGTTAAGCAAAGGCGGTCGCAACGTCATCCTGACCAACACCGTGATGAGTCCCTCGCTCAAGCGCGCTGTGAGCCTCGCCGGGTTGGAACACATTCAATACGATGCCATCGATTACGGTGCGTTCCGTAAGGCCGCCGAACTCGATTACGGCGTCAACACTTTCCCGAGCTACAAGTTTGAAGAGGCCCAAGCGATTGTGACGATCGGCGCGGACTTCTTGGGCACCTTTGGAGATGCAGTGTGGTACAAGGAAAACTGGGCGAAGACCCGCAATCCCGAAAGCGGCAGCATGTCCCGCATGCACGCCTTCGAAACCAACATGAGCTTGACGGGGTCGAACGCCGATTACCGTTCCATGGTGAAGCCATCGGAGCACGGTAAAGTCGCAACGGCTTTGTTGAACGCAATAAGCGGACGTGGCACGGCTGGCGCGCTCTCTGAAGGCGTCCAAACTGCGGTCAACGCGGCTGCAAAAGATTTGAAGGCAGCGGGCAAGAACGCCCTCGTACTGTCGGGCTCCAACGACCTCAACGTACAACGCGTGGTGAACGCCATCAACGAAGCGTTGGGCGCCACCGGCACTACGGTCAAGTTCGAAAGCAACGATTTGTTCCAAGGCAGTTCAGCTGCATTGGCGCAGTTGACCCAAGATATGGTTGCAAGCCGCGTCAACACCTTGATTGTTGCCGATTGCAACCCCGCTTACGATGCTGCCAACGCCGCAGCCTTCTCCGCGGCCTTGGGCAAAGTCAACCTGACCGTGAGCACTTCGACTGTGGCGGATGAAACCGCTTCCCAGTGCCGCGTCATCGCACCGACCCACCACTGGTTGGAGTCGTGGGGCGACCTTCAAATTGAAGGCAGCCGCATCGATTTGGTACAACCGACCATTTCTCCGTTGCACGACACCCGCGGATGGGGCGAGAGCGTACTCGCTTGGTCCGGTCAAGCGACCGACTGGTACACGTTCTTGCGTCAGACCCACCAAGCCGGCTACACCGCCGATGCCATGTACACCGACTCGAACTGGAACACAGCGGTTCACAACGGATTCATCGGATTGGATGCCGGAGAGCAACCTGCACCTGCCTACACAGGGGGTGCTTTGACCAGTGCCATTGCCGCGTTGAATGCCCAGCAGGGCGGAGCCTTTGAATTGGCCTTGTACGAAAAGACCACCATGGGGGCCGGCCAGCATGCGGCGAACCCGATGCTGCAAGAAACGCCGGATCCGTTGACCAAAGTGACGTGGGACAACTACGTGACCATGGCGCACTCCGACGTGGATGCGATGGGCTTGAATGGGTTCATCGGCCAAGAAAAGCCGGCCAGCGTGGTCCGCGTAACGGTGGGCGGTGAATCCATTGAACTCCCTGTTTTCCCGATGCCAGGTCAAACCCCAGGCACCATCGGTATCGCCCTTGGCTATGGCCGCGGCGCGAATGGAGCGAACATTGGAAAGGCGGCCTTCCAGACCGGTGAAAACGGTTCTTTCTTGACCAATGCCGAAGGAGGCATGGTACCCGTCGGACAAAATGTATTCGGCTGGGCGACCTCAGGCGACTTCAACGGATACCACCAGTTCGACGTGACCGTTGAGGCCACAGGAGCGACCTACCCATTGGCTTGCACCCAGATTCAAAACACCTTCATGGGCCGTGACAGCATTGTGAAGGAAACGGACATGGCGAGCTTCTTTGCGGAGCGCAACGCCGAGAAGGGAGAGGCGTCATGGAACAAGCTCATCAAGCTCGCGGTTCACGAAGACGTCAACAAGGACGGAACCATTGATGCCCAGGACGGGAAGCCCACCGAGGCCTTTGACTTGTGGCACGAGCACGCCGTCGAAAACGTGGGACACCGCTGGGGCATGACCATCGACCTCACGACCTGCACCGGTTGCAGTGCGTGCGTCACGGCTTGCCACATTGAAAACAACGTTCCCGTCGTCGGCAAGGATGAGGTACGACGCCACCGCGATATGCATTGGATGCGCATTGACCGTTTCTTCAGTTCAGATTACAGCTTGGAGCGCGGAGAAGAGGAGGATGTCGGCGTCATTTCCTCTTACCGTAAGATGGAGGATGCATCGGCCAATCCGCAAACGGTCCACATGCCCATGATGTGCCAGCACTGCAACCATGCGCCGTGTGAAACGGTATGCCCGGTAGCGGCCACCACGCATTCGAACGAGGGCTTGAACCAAATGACTTACAACCGTTGCATCGGGACGCGTTACTGCGCGAACAACTGCCCGTATAAGGTGCGCCGCTTCAATTGGTTCAATTACCCCGGTTACAAGAAGTTCGCCAACTTCAACCCAGCTCAGGATAGCCTCATGCGCATGGTACTCAACCCCGACGTTACGGTTCGAAGCCGTGGGGTCATGGAAAAGTGCAGCATGTGTGTTCAGCGCATCCAAGCCGGCAAGTTGGAAGCCAAAAAGGCCGGCGCCCCCTTGGTTGACGGTTCCGTCACCACGGCCTGCGCAGAAGCCTGCCCAACCCATGCCATCAACTTTGGCGACTTAAACGACACCAAGTCGGCTGCTCGCCAAGTTTCAGAAACCAACCGCGCTTACCACGCATTGGAAGAAATCGGCGTCAAGCCGAACATCTTCTACATGACCAAGGTGCGCAACGTAGAACCTAACCAAGCCTGATAAGACGATGCAAAAAGAAGCAGCCATTCGGGAACCCCTGATATTAGGGGACAAGTCTTACAAGGACATCACCGACGATGTGGTCGGACCCATCCAAGGCGCGGCGCCAATTGGATGGAAGATCATGATCACCATCTCGACGATTATCGCCATCTACGGTGTGGGCAGCATTTTGTACCTGCTCGGAACCGGCATTGGGGTGTGGGGATTGAACAAGACCGTAGGATGGGCTTGGGACATCACCAACTTCGTTTGGTGGGTTGGGATCGGTCACGCGGGAACGTTGATTTCTGCGGTACTGCTCCTCTTCCGTCAAAAGTGGAGAATGGCCATCAACCGCTCGGCGGAGGCGATGACCATTTTCGCCGTTATCATGGCGGCCATCTTCCCGGGCATCCACATGGGCCGCATCTGGGTGAGCTACTGGGTGTTGCCACTCCCCAACCAATTCGGTTCGTTGTGGGTGAACTTCAACAGCCCGCTGCTTTGGGACGTATTCGCGATTTCGACGTATTTCTCGGTTTCCCTGGTGTTCTGGTACATTGGTCTGATTCCTGACTTTGCAACGATTCGGGACCGCATGACCAAGCCTTTGGCCAAGAAGATCTACGGGGTGCTGAGCTTCGGATGGAGCGGACGTGCGAAGCACTGGAACCGTTTTGAAGAGGTGTCGCTGGTCTTGGCCGGCATCGCCACACCACTGGTTTTCTCTGTTCACTCGATTGTATCGATGGACTTTGCGACCTCCGTGGTTCCCGGTTGGCACACCACCATCTTCCCGCCCTACTTCGTATCCGGTGCGGTATTCTCTGGCTTCGCCATGGTGCAGACGTTGCTCTTGATCATGCGCAAAGGGATGAAGTTGGAGAACTACATCCACGTGAAGCACGTGGAATACATGAACATCGTCATCATCGTGACGGGTTCGATTGTGGGCGTTGCCTACTTGACGGAATTGTTCATCTCTTGGTACTCAGGCGTTGAATATGAAAGCTATGCCTTCATCAACCGTTTCAGCGGACCGTACTCGTGGTCGTACTGGATCATGATGACGTGCAATGTGATCAGCCCCCAGTTGTTCTGGTTCAAGAAAATCCGACGCAGCCTCGTCGCGACCTTCATCTTGTCGATTGTGGTGAACATCGGTATGTGGTTTGAACGGTACGTTATCATCGTGACGTCCATCCACCGGGACTACGATCCATCCAGCTGGGGTGAATTCCACCCGACCAGCGTCGATGTGGGCATTTTCATCGGTACCCTGGGCATTTTCTTCACCCTATTCCTGGCTTTCGCCCGGTTCTTCCCGGTGTTGGCCTTGAACGAATTGAAGACCATCCTCAAGACGAGCGGTGAGAACTACAAGAAACAGCAAGCTAACCACTGACCCTTACAGCCATGAATAAGGTATTCCATGTAATGTATGACGACGACGATACGCTGAAAGACGCGGCGTCGGCGTTGGTCGCAAAAGGCATCCGCGTGAAGGATGTGTTCTCTCCTTTTCCGGTCCACGGCATCGACCCGATCATCGGCGTGAAGCGCACCCGTCTGGGCATCGCTGCATTTATGTACGCGACCACCGGAACGACCCTGGCGCTGCTCGGAATGTGGTACTTCATGATTTCCGATTGGCCCATGAACATCGGGGGTAAGCCCAGCTTCTCCTTGATTGAGAACTTGCCGGCGTTCATCCCCGTGACGTTTGAGTTTTCGGTGTTGTGCGGCGCGCACGGTATGGCCATCACATACTTGCTCCGAAACGGAACGCTGCCGGGCATGCCGGCCTCCAATCCGGATCCGCGCACGACGGACGATAAGTTCGTTATGGAAATCACAACCGAACAGAATGCCATGTCTGCCGACGAACTGGAGGCAGCCATCAAGGAAACCCCGCTCTTTGAGTTGAGCATCAAAGACTACAAGTGATGAATATCCGAAGAAGCATTGTTTTAACGGGAGTGGCGGCTGCGCTTGTAGCCACCACGGGCTGTGTGAGCGACCCGGATAGCCCAGGCCTGGAATACATGCCCGACATGTACCGCTCGCCTGCAGTTGAGGCTTACGTAGACTACGGACAAGACCCTTATCAGGTAGGTGAAGAAATCGCTTCGGCGCAACGCCAGGTTCAGTCTGCGCGCAAGCCGGTTGCTGGTACGATACCGTTCAACCCGGACGCGATGGCATTCTCAATGCCGTATGCATACCCCAACACCGTAGAAGGATATGAGGCCGCCGGAGCCAACTTGTCATCGCCGTTGGCACACGTCGGTCAGGCTGAAATCGAGGCCGGACAGGAAATCTATACATTGATGTGCACGCAATGCCACGGTGAAGAAGGAAAAGGAGACGGCGCGCTGAGCCGCAACGGCCACATCCAAGGGATTCCGAGCTACAGCGATAAGTTGAAAGACCTGCCTGAAGGCAAGATGTACCATACGTTGACGTACGGCAAGGGCCTCATGGGTTCCCATGCGTCACAGCTGTCCCAGAAGGATCGCTGGTTGGTCATCGAATACATCAAAGTCCTCCAGAATGGAGGAGAAATGCCGGAGTTTGACGATGACGGCAATGTGGTGAAATCGGCGTCTGCTGAAGCAGGAGATGCCATGGCAATGAATAACTGATCATGGAATTCAATTTCGAAGGACGCACCAAACTGGTCACCCAAGTGCTCATGGGCATTGGGTTGCTGGCCCTTATCGGTGGATTTTTGACCGATGGTTCAGCGCACCACCAACGCTGGTGGGCAAATTTGCTCATCAATGGATTTTTCTGGTTCTCCATTTCCTTGGCGGCCCTCTTCTTCTACGCGTTGAACTACGCGGTTGAGGCGTCATGGTCAGCCGTCATCAAGCGCACGTTCGAGGCCATGTGGCATTTCTTGCCCATTGGTGCCGGAGTGATTGTCGTGGTGTTGGCGGCCGGGCAGTTTTTCCATGCCCATCACCTCTACCATTGGATGGATTCGACCTTGTACCACGAGTACATGATTGTTGAAGGAGACCAGACCCAATACGTGGATGAGATGACCGAAGGCGCCGTTGCCAACCCGAATTTCGACCACATCATCGCGGGCAAGCAGCCGTACTTCGCGACGTGGTTCTTCTGGTTGCGAACCATTGGATACATCGCAACGTTTTTGATTTTTGCGCGCCTTTTCCGTCGGTGGTCGTTGCTGGAAGACGAGCAGCCAAGCTTGGATCTGCACTTCAAGCAGTTCCGCAGAAGCGCGATGTTCCTGGTGTTTTTCGCCGTGTTCAGCTCCATGTTGGCATGGGACTGGGTCATGTCGATTGACGTGCACTGGTTCTCGACGCTGTTTGGCTGGTACCTCTTCTCCGGTATGTGGGTGAGCTTCATGATCATGCTGAACCTCGGATTGATTTGGTTGCGCAGCAAGGGCTACTATCAAGAAGTCTCCTCCAGCCACATGCACGACATCTCCAAGTGGATGTTTGCCATCTCCATGTTATGGAGCTACCTCTGGGTGAGCCAATTCCTGTTGATCTGGTACGCGAACATCCCGGAAGAGGTGACATACTACACGCAGCGGTTCTTCACGGACTACCAGGTACCCTTCATGCTGACGTTCTTCATCAACTTTGCGGTGCCGTTCTACACGTTGTTGCCGCGTGACACGAAGCGCAACGCTAAGTTCATCGTCCCGGTTGGCTTGCTCATCTTTATTGGGCATTTCGCGGATGTTTATCTGCTTGTCATACCCGGAACAATGTTCGACCACAACGAATTCGGTATTTTTGAAGTTGCGTTGTTCCTCGGGTTTTTGGGTCTATACCTCAACCGCACATTGAATGCGCTGAGCAAGGCACCTCTGATTCCCAAGGGGCATCCGATGTTGCAAGAATCAAAAGACCTCCATTACTGATAACAAGAATCTCCTAAGAAATGAAATTGCTCATTCTCCTTGTTGTTGTCCTGGGTTTGGTGGCTGCGGTCCAGCTTTCCAAAGTCTATCAGCTTTCGATCTCCTTGCGAGGAAAGCGTGAAGAGGACATTTCAGAAGCAGATAACCGATTGAATGGCGGGGCTTTCTTGGCATTCATGGCAGTCTTTTATGCGTCGTTCATTTACCTGTTGGTATACTATGGCTCGTACGGGACGCCTCCAGCAACGGAACACGGGGTGGCGGTCGACCAGTTGATGAACTTCAACATGGCGATCATTTTTGTCGTGTTTTTCATCGTGAATACGCTGTTGTTCTGGTTCGCCGCCAAGTACTACCACCGAGCTGACCGCAAGGCGCGCTTTTTCGCACACGATAACCGACTCGAATTGGTGTGGACGGTCATTCCTTCCATCGTTCTGGCGGTCATCATTGCGTTCGGTCTCAAGACGTGGAATCAAATGACTGGCGAAGCATCCGACGATGCCCTTCGCGTGGAGTTGTACTCTAAGCAATTCGATTGGACAGCCCGCTACCCTGGAAACGATGGTGAATTTGGCTTGGCTAATTACAACCTGATAACACCAATGAACGCCCTGGGCATCGTCACTGCAGACGGCATCACCGAGGCGTTGGATGAGATTGAAGGGAAGATTGCCAAGGTGGAACAAGAAATCTCCTACGAGAAGGGCCACTTGCTCGCGGAGCGCGAGTCATTGGTAGCGCAGCTCGCTGGAGACGACCACGGACACGGAGCTCACGGCCACGACGATCATGCCGACCACGGTCATGTCGATCACGGCGACCACGGCGACGACGACCATGGTCACGATGACCATGCCGATCATGCGGACCATGGCCACGACGACCACGGCGACGACGACCATGGTCACGATGACCATGCCGATCATGCGGACCATGGCCACGACGACGGCGCATTGAAAGCGGTCCTTGAGGCGCGCATCCACGAAATCGATGAGATGCTGGCCTCTGACAAGGTGACGATTCTCACCGACGCTGCGTACGAAGCCAAGGAGGATAAGTTGTACCGGTTGCAGCGTCACCGCCAGCGCATCCAAGAGATTCGTGAGTTCGACTTCGACGGTAATTTGAGTGCTTGGGAGGCGGGCATGGACGACCGCATCGTCAAAGGGGAATTCCACTTACCGGTAGGTAAAGAAATTGAATTCGTATTCCGCTCACGTGACGTCATCCACTCAGCGTACATGCCGGCCTTCAGAGCGCAGATGAACACGGTACCGGGCGTACCCACGCGTTTCAAAATGACGCCAACCATCACCACCGATTCCATGCGAACGGTGTTGAACGATCCGGAATTCGATTACGTCCTTTTGTGCAACAAGGTGTGCGGAGCTGCGCACTTCAACATGCAGATGAAGGTCATCGTTGAGACCGAAGAGCAATACGCGGCTTGGCTCGCTGAGCAAGATGAGTTCTTGGTCAAGGAAGGTTCAGATGAACCGGAAATGGAGCAAGCCGTCACCACTGAAGAATCTACTAACGTAACTGCATCGCTTTAATCATGGGAGCACACGCACATCATCACGAAGAAAGCTTCATTTCGAAGTACGTTTTCTCGCACGATCACAAGATGATCTCCAAGCAGTTCTTGGTGACCGCCATTGTGATGGGCATTGTAGCTGTTATGCTGTCGGTTTTCTTCCGATTGCAGTTGGGCTGGCCCGGTGAAAGCTTTGCCATCCTGGAGACCTTCTTGGGCAAGTGGGCACCAGACGGTGTTCTGGACCGCAATGCTTATTTGGCTTTGGTGACCATTCACGGAACCATCATGGTCTTCTTTGTACTGACAGGTGGCCTCTCCGGTACGTTCTCAAACCTGCTCATTCCGTTGCAGATTGGTGCGCGGGATATGGCATCGGGCTTCTTGAACATGCTCAGCTACTGGTTCTTCTTCTTCTCCAGCGTCATCATGATTCTCTCGCTTTTCGTAGAGGGAGGTGCAGCGTCAGGAGGTTGGACCGTCTACCCACCGCTCAGTGCGTTGCCACAGGCGATGCCGGGAAGCGGGATGGGCATGACCCTGTGGTTGATTTCCATGGTGCTCTTCGTTGTTAGTTCGCTGTTGGGCGGGTTGAACTACGTGGTGACCGTGATCAATCTTCGAACCAAAGGCATGTCAATGACACGTCTGCCATTGACCATTTGGGCGTTCATGGTAACAGCCATCCTTGGCGTACTGTCCTTCCCTGTATTGGTCTCTGCGGTGGTGCTCCTTTTGATGGACCGCACCATGGGTACAGCCTTTTACCTTTCAGACATCTTCATCGGTGGGGAAGCATTGGACGTCACTGGGGGTTCGCCCATCTTGTACCAGCACTTGTTCTGGTTCTTGGGCCACCCTGAAGTATACATCGTATTGCTCCCCGCATTGGGCATCAGCTCTGAGGTGATTGCTACCAATGCGCGCAAGCCCATCTTCGGCTACAAAGCCATGGTTGGTTCCATTTTGGGCATTGGTTTCTTGAGCTTCATCGTGTGGGGTCACCACATGTTCGTGACCGGCATGAATCCGTTCCTCGGCTCGGTATTCGTATTCACGACGTTGCTGATTGCCATCCCTTCCGCAGTCAAGGCCTTCAACTACATCACCACCTTGTGGCAGGGAAATATTCGATTTACGCCGGCCATGCTTTTCAGCATTGGTTTGGTGAGCACCTTCGTCACGGGCGGATTGACGGGAATCATTTTGGCGGATTCAGCCCTCGACGTCAATGTGCATGATACCTACTTCGTTGTTGCGCACTTCCACATCGTGATGGGCATGTCGGCCATCTTTGGTATGCTCGCGGGCATTTACCATTGGTTCCCCAAGATGTTTGGGCGGATGATGAACACCAAATTGGGTTACGCGCACTTTTGGGTGACGTTGATTTCCGGTTATGGGGTCTTCTTTCCCATGCACTTCGTCGGCATCGCCGGTGCACCACGCCGCTACTACGAGTACAGCAATTTTGACTTCTTGGATTCTGTCATGGACCTGCAGCCCATCATCTCGACGTTTGCGATTGTGGGGGCCATTGGTCAGTTGTTCTTCTTGTTCAACTTCTTCTACAGCATCTTCTACGGCCAGAAGGCGGTGCAGAACCCTTGGAAGTCCAACACACTGGAATGGACCACGCCGGTTCAGCACGTGCACGGCAACTGGGAAGGACCGCTTCCAGAGGTACACCGTTGGGCGTACGATTACTCGAATCCAGCCCACGAGGATGACTTCGTACCGCAGACCACTCCGGCCTTGGCGGGTGAAGAAATCCACTGACGCAACGAACTTCATGAAAAGCCTCATCGGGTCAACCGGTGGGGCTTTTTTTATAGCCAACCGGATTAACTTGCGACCATGACCGAGGATTTTGATTTGAGGAACGAAGCGGAGCAGCCATCAGACGGGGAATTGGACCGTGTGTTGCGTCCTGCGCGTTTCGATGACTTCACGGGACAGCGCGCGGCGCTGGAAAATCTCGGTGTTTTTGTGCAGGCAGCTGCGAACCGTGAAGAGGCTTTGGACCACACCTTGTTGCACGGCCCTCCCGGACTGGGCAAGACCACCCTGGCCAACATCATCGCGAATGAATTGGGGGTATCCATCCGGACGACCTCCGGACCGGTGCTCGACAAGCCTGGCGACCTGGCCGGACTGCTCACCAACCTCGAGAACAATGATGTGCTGTTCATTGATGAGATACACCGGCTTTCTCCGGTGGTGGAGGAATACCTGTACAGCGCGATGGAGGACTACCGAATCGATTTGGTCATCGACGCGGGACCGAATGCCCGAACCGTGCAGATCGAGCTGAACCCGTTTACCCTGGTTGGCGCGACTACGCGTTCGGGGTTGTTGACGGCGCCGTTGCGCGCTCGTTTCGGCATCAACCTGCGGTTGCAGTATTACGACGCGAAAACGCTCACCGACATCGTTGAGCGAAGCGCTGGCATCCTGAACATGCCCATCGAACACGCTGCTGCGTATGAGATTGCATCGCGCTCCCGAGGCACGCCTCGAATCGCCAACGCGCTCTTGCGCCGGGTCCGAGACTTCGCTGAGATCAAAGGCGACGGAACCATTGACCAGAAGATCACTGAATTTGCGCTCGATGCGCTGAACGTGGACCGCAAAGGATTGGACGAGATGGACAACCGCATCCTTACGGCGCTGATTGACAAGTTCAGTGGAGGACCTGTTGGGGCATCGACCATTGCCACGGCCATCGGGGAGAATCCCGGCACCTTGGAAGAGGTGTACGAGCCGTATTTGATCCAAGAAGGTTTGTTGGTGCGCACGCCGCGCGGCAGGCAGGCCACCGCTGCGGCCTATGCGCACTTGGGCCGCAAGCCGCAAGGGCAATCGGGCACCTTGTTTGGCGGCTGACCATGGGCAAACACGCACACACAGCACAGGACCGCAAGCGGGCGTTGGTTCGTGAAGCGGAGGCATTGGGATTCGATGCAGTGGGCGTTTCGCAGGCGGGATTTTTGGAGGAAGAAGCGGACCGGCTCGAGCAGTGGTTGCGCCGGGATTACCATGGCGAGATGGCCTATCTCGCGCGCAATGTGGATAAGCGATTGGACCCGCGGAAGTTGGTTCCTGGCGCGAAATCCGTGGTTTCATTGCTGTACAACTACCACACCGATGCGCAGCCGACCGATCCAGAAGCCCCGCGCGTGGCGCGTTACGCACAAGGGCAGGACTACCACTACGTCATCAAGTGGAAGCTCAAGGAATTGATGAAATGGGCCCAGCGGGAATGGGGCGAGGTCGGAGGCCGCGTGTTCGTGGATTCCGCACCCGTTCACGAGCGGGCATGGGCGGCTAAAAGCGGCCTCGGATGGGTTGGCAAAAACAGCCTGCTGCTGAACCAAAGCATGGGCAGCTACTTTTTCATCGCCGAGCTGATCATCGACGTCGATTTGGAACCCGACGCACCGACTGCGGACCACTGCGGTACGTGCACCCGGTGCATCGATGCCTGTCCGACCGGTGCCATCATCCAATCGGGGGTGGTGGACGGATCCAAGTGCATCAGCTATTTCACCATTGAGTTGCGAGGGTCCATCCCCGAACCGGTGCACCAACACTTAACGCCGTGGGTGTTTGGCTGCGATGTGTGCCAGGAGGTGTGCCCGTGGAACCGCCACGCGACGCCCCATAACGAACCACAATTTGCGCCGCATCCGGAATTGCTCGGGATGAAGCGCAGGGATTGGGAAGAAATGACCGAGGAGGTCTTTCACGACGTGTTCAAGGGCACCGCGGTGAAGCGGACGGGATACGAGGGCTTGATGCGCAATGTTCAGGCGGCATTCAAATCGCCGGGTACGGGCGGAAGGCCGACTCAATGAGTTCGGTGTGTTGCCGAAACCGTTCCATGCACCATGTTTTCAATTGCCTGAGTTCATCACCGGTGAGGTGCTTGATGGACTTGCGGAGTTCGCGGGCGAAAAGCTTTTTGTTGGAGCTCACACGGAGCAGTACTTTTTTGCAGAGGTTGAGCATGTCTCGGGTCATTGTCGAGGTTGGCGGTTTCAATTCCACCTTTAAAACGCTGCAATTCCCGTTATCGTACCTTTGCCAAACGTTAAATTCCTGACCCTCCGCGCTGGAGAGGCACTGTGACTTGTAATCGCATGAAGCAACAACTGCGCAATTTGGTCGACCGGAAGGTGCTCTTGGAGCGCATGCAAACGGATGAGGAACGTCGAACGACGATTTCCTTTTACCAGTATGCGCACATCCTGAACCCCGCCTTCTTTCGCGACTACTTGTTTTCCCACTGGGATGAATTCGGAGTGATGGGCCGCACCTATGTGGCGCACGAAGGCATCAATGCCCAAATTTCTGTCCCGACCGATCGGCTCGAGGATTTCAAATCCCACCTGTACAACATTTCGTTCTTGGACGGCATCCGCCTCAATTACACCGTTGACGAAGGCAAATCCTTTTTCAAGTTGACCATCAAGGTCCGCGACAAAATTGTGGCGGACGGCCTCAACGATGCCGCTTTCGATGTCTGCGAAACCGGCGTTCACCTGGATGCGGTATCGTTCAATGAGCTGACGGCCAAGGATGACACCATCCTCATCGACATGCGCAACCACTACGAAAGCGAGGTCGGCCATTTCAAAGGGGCCATCACCCCGGATGTGGACACCTTTCGCGAGGAGATTGAATTGGTGGAAAACATGCTGCAAGGCAAAGAAGACCAGAACATCGTGATGTATTGCACGGGCGGCATCCGGTGCGAGAAGGCCTCGGCTTGGCTCAAGCACAAAGGCTTCCCGAACGTGCACCAGCTCAACGGCGGCATCATCGAGTATACCCGTCAGGTGCGCGAGCAAGGACTCGAAAACCGGTTCATCGGCAAGAACTTCGTTTTCGATGAACGCTTGGCCGAGCGCATTTCAGATGATGTGATTGCCCAGTGCCATCAATGCGGCGCGTCTTGCGATGACCATACCAATTGCTCCAACGTGGGCTGCAACCTGCTCTTCATTCAGTGTCCTTCGTGCGCGGAGAAGTACGAGGGCACCTGCGGGGAGCGGTGCCAAGAGATCATTCACCTGCCTGAAAACGAGCAGCGGGAATTGAGAAAGGGCAAAAATGACAGCGCGCACATCTTCAACAAAGGCCGCCTCCACGCCGGAGGACGAAGCGGGTGTTCAGACGCTTAGGGTGTGTACTCGACGGCTCCGTCGAGGATGTAGTTCATCTGGTACACATCGTCCGCATTCAGGCGGAATTTGCCCGCAAAGGTCAACCGCTCATCGGTTTGGTAGACACGGGGTGACTTGCCCACGAAGCGCAGGTCAATGACCGATTCCGGTCCGGCGCCGCCGCAGAAGAAGCAGTTTGCAAACGGGTACCGGCTCAACACGTAAAAGTCCTCATCCAGATCGACGGGAATCATGTACCCTGTGATGTGCACCTCTTTGCCTTCCAACCCATTGACGATGTCACCGAACGTGGGCTTCCAGTAGTACGCATCCAGCTCCTCCACATAAACGTCTTTGAACTCCACGTCCTCGAGCATGCGCCAGGTCAACTCGGCATAGGCTTCCGTCTCCTCAACGGCTGGTGCTGCGATGCGGACGTCGGGCAACATCCCGGCAGCCTTGACCGCCGTTGCTGCGCGTTCGCCTTCCTCCGTGGGATGGCAGTAAGAACTCAAGTCCAACGCACTCAAAGCAACAATTCCCATGATGCCCAGCCACCACGTAGGCTGCAGTTTCGGAAATGAGAAACGAGTGGTTTTCGGGTTCATTGGGCTTCGGATAACGTGCGTGAGGTGTCGATGCGGACGGCAGAGATGCCGGGAATTGCGGCCGCAATCAACCCGACAAAGATAGCCAATCCCACGAGGATGAGTTCTTCGGGCATCACACCGATGTTGCTCCAATCGTAACGGAATTTGTCTTCCACCAATTGCGCCAGTGCGACCAAACCGAGTCGGCTGAGGACCAAGCCCAGCAGCGATCCTCCCGTACTCAGCAGCCCGCCTTCGAGCAATAAGAGCAAAAACAATCCGCCCCGCGAGCCGCCCATGGTCCGCATCAAGGCCAATTCATAGCGACGCGCCAACAGGTTATCGTAGACCGAGATGAAAATGCTCGCAAAGCTGATCAGCATGATGAGGAGGGCGATGGCCCGCAGGGTGTTCATGCCGATGCCAAAATTTTGGGTCAGGCGGTTGATCTCGATCGATGGGAGGGCCACTTGCATGTTGGTCTCCCGGATGGTGTTGGGAATCGTCAGGACGGCGAGCGGGTTGCGCTTTTTGAGCAGCACCGCGGTGATTTCCCGGTCTTCAGGTGCCACGGCTTCCCCGTGCCCTTCGTGCACTTCCCAGATGGTGGAGATGGTGCAGAGCAGCAGCTGGTCCAATACGGTGCCGCTGGGTTCCAAGCGGCCAACGACCCGAAACACCTTGTCGGTGTGCACGTCCGTCTCGTCCTGCAATCCGTGTGCACTGAAGAACTCATCGCCGACCTTGAGCCCGGTTGCCTCCGCCACCTTTGCGCCGACGACCACCTCAAAACTTGCTTCAAATGTGCGGCCCTCCGCTACTTCACCGCCGTAGTGCGCGGTGTATGCGTCTGTGCTGCCTACGATGCGGTAGCCGCGGTAGTTGTCCCCGTAAGCCAACGGAATGCCCTCCGCGATGTACGGGTGGCGGATGACCTTTTCCGCATCGGCGAGCCGAATGTTGCCGGTGGGAGCGTCGACGTGGTAGACATTCGCCAAAATCAATTGGAGCGGACTGCCTTTCGCGCCGAGCACCAAATCGATGTCTTCAATGTTGCGGTCAAACGTGTCGCTTAGCTGCTTTTCCGACAGCATGAGCAAGCTGACCAAGCCCACTCCAAAGGCAAGGAGCACCAGGCTGAGGGCGGTTTGCAGCTTCTTGAGCCCGACGTTGCGCCACGCGATGTACAGCCAGTTCAATTTCATGCCGACTGGGGTTGAGCGGTGAGATTGAGGCGGTTGCCAAAGCGGTCTTTGAGCCGCTGGTCATGGGTGACGATGACCAAGGTCGCTCTGGCTGCTGTGGCCTGCGTTTCCAAGAGGTCCATGACGGCCGCTGCACTGCCGTCGTCGAGGGCGCTTGTGGGTTCATCCGCAAGGACGAGGGCCGGCCGGTGGATCAGCGCTCGGGCGATTCCGGCGCGTTGCTGCTCACCGACGCTCAAGTCGCGCGGACGGCTGTTGGCCTTGTGTGCAATGCCGAGTTGTTCCAAGAGTCGGAGGCCTTCGCGTTTGTCGAATGCCGCTCCGTGCAGGAAGGCCGGCATGGCGAGGTTCTCTAGCACCGTTAGGCTTTGGAGGAAGTGGGATTTTTGAAAGACGATGCCCACGTGTTGGCCGCGAAAAGCGTCACGTTCGGCCTCGGTCATTTGGTCCAGTGCTTGTCCGTTGATGTTCACGGTGCCTTGAGCAGGCTGCAGCATGCCACAGAGCAAATGCAGCAGGGTCGTCTTTCCGCACCCGGACGCTCCGAGCAAGAGCAGTTGTTCTTGCGCGGGGCACTCGACATCCGGGAAGGTCAGCAGCGGGCTGTCCTTCTGGTACTGAAATACGAGGTTGCGGGTGCGAATCATCGGAGCCTAAAATTACAACGCAAGCCGCCTCCGTTGCGGCGTGTCGTACTTTTGGGTCGTGAATTTTCGTCAACGGTTCCTGCGCTACGGCATCGGCGTCTTCATCGGCGTCATTTTAAGCGCGCTCTTTTTCAGTGGCCGCAGTTGCAACGATTGGTTGCCCGGCAAGCGCATCAAAGCCCGCATGCAGCTCGAGGGAATTCAACCGGATGTGTCCCTCCAGTGCCTTTTGGAATGCGAGGGCCCTACCCGAGCGGACGGCAACCAGCTCATGCAATGGCTACTGACGGCGGACATCAATTGGTCGGAGAGTGCCGCACGGGACGAGCGCCCGTGTTACTTGTTTGAGATGCAGCCGGATTGCCCGTATGAGACGTTGACGGTGTGCTTTTCGGAGCACAGCGCATCCGTTGGGATGGCCGTGCTGCGAGAGGCCATCGATTGCCCGTGCGCTACGGACGAATGACGCTCAACTTGCCGCGGACCGGTGCCGCGTTTCCAGCGCTCCACGCTTCAACGATGAAGGTTCCGGCGGTCATGCCCGCGGTGTTCCACGTGTAGGGTGCCTCCACCCCCGAGAGTTCCACGTCATGCACGAGTCGACCGCTTGCGTCCGTGATGCGCAGGCGGGTCAGGAAGGCGTTGGCTCCCATGTCCAGAACGGCATCGTTCCCAATCACTACGGGGTTGGGGGTAAACCGCAATGCATCCGCTAATTCTTCTCCTCCAGATTGATCGGCCGGGTCGTAAACCAATTTGTAGATGTTGAGCCGCGTGCACAAGTAGAGCTCGCCTCGGTTGTTTTCGCTGAAGGCAAAACGCGTCTCGTCCCACGGCACGAAGCCGTCTGGAACTTGAATGTCCAGCGGCGCATCCACCCACGTGCCGTCTGCCTGTTCGGTGAGGGACCAGAATTTGACATCATAAAAACCGCACGCGTCGGTGAAGACATAGCTGCCGTACAAGGTGGGGATTTCGCTGCCGCGGTAGCGATAACCGCCGATGACCGAGCACCAGCCGTTTTCGTGGGGGTACGAGAAAATGGGCAGTTCAAGGTTCCCATCGGGATCGCAATCCACCACCGGTTCGTAGCACATAGGCCCTTCCATCAAGCGCCATCCGAAGTTCAGTCCACCTGCTGATCCGGCCGACTCCATGCTGATTTCTTCCCAGTCGACTTCACCGACGTCGCCGATGAATTTGTCTCCGGTCAAGCGATCAAAACTCCAGCGCCACGGGTTCCGGAATCCGTATGCCCAGATCTCGTCAAGGGCATCCGGATTGTCGACAAAGGGGTTGTCTTCGGGAATGGTGTAGGGATCGAGGCCGTTCACATCGATGCGCAGGAGCTTGCCGAGCAAGGTCTCGAGGTTTTGCCCGTTGCCGATAGGCCCGTGGTCGTCACCACCGCTGCCGCCTCCGGTTTCTCCGGTTCCCGTGCCGCCGCCGTCGCCTGTGCTGATGTACAGGTAACCGTCGAGTGGGCCAAAATGCAGTTGTCCGCCGTTGTGCCCTCGGGCAGGCTGAACGAGTTCGATAACTTCAGACCAAGTATCAGTGTCGGCCGCGGTTCGGTCGTCGTTGGTGCCGAAGCACACGAGCCGCTCATCGATGAAGGTGCCTGTGCCGTCCGGTCGGTAGCCGTTGTAGATAACGTAGAACAAACCATTGGTTTCAAAGTCGGGGTCCAGGATGAGGTCGTTCAACCCTTGCTCGCTCATGATGCCGTAATCGCAGAGGTCCAACCCGGTTGAACTCAAGTCCAAAAAGGGTTCGTCGCGCACTTCTCCTGTTTCTTCGTCGTACCACATGACCAATCCGCTGTGGCATACGATCAAGAGGTTGGTCTCGTTCTCAGCGTGTGAAGCAGGGCGCACCGAGACGGGCCATTCGGCCGGAATCAATCGTTCGCCCACAATTGCTTCCGGAGCGGTGGATTGGCTGAAGCCGGTGCATGCGAGCAAAGGGGCAACAATGGCAAACAGCGCGGAACGTCCGCGGCGATGGAGGGCATAACATGAGGGCATGAATCTACTTTGCAAGCTAACTTTGCAAAGATACCATTCCCTCTCCATGCTCCGCAGAACCTACATTGCCCTCTTCGTGCCTTTGGTGGCCCTCGGTTTTGGGCAATTGCTGACCGGCGCACAAGATCCGCACAAGCGGTTTGGCAAGGACGATGCCGAATGGACGCGCTGGCGAATGGGGGAGCTTTGCACAGAGGAAGGGGTGTATTTTACCGGTTCCGGCAACTGCGTCAACTGCCACGCCCCAGACCCCAATGGTCACGCAATGGTGGACGAAAACGGAGCGACCGTGAGCCCGGTCCAAGATTGGCAAGCGACCCTTATGGCCAACAGCGCCAGGGACCCGTTTTGGCAGGCCAAGGTGGATCACGAGGGGCTGGTCAATCCGACGCACCGCGAATCCATCGAAAACCTATGTACGGCCTGCCATGCACCACAGGGGTACCACGAAGCCCATTTGACCGGCACCGCAGGACCCAATGGGTACACCTTGGAGGACTTGCTCGATGACGAACTGGGATTGGATGGAGTGGGGTGCACGGGTTGCCATAGCATTGATGATGTTGGGTTGGCCGGCCGCCACAACGGCGATTTGCCCATCAACGAAGACAACGTCGCGTGGGGTGGGTTCGAGAATCCATGGGACGGCCTGATGAGCGGCCAGACGGGCTTCATCCCAGCCTATGGCGAACACATGCGCAACAGCGAAGTCTGTGCAAGCTGCCATTCCCTGTATACGCACACGCAAGACTTAGAAGGCGAGGAGACCGGCAACGTTTTTTTCGAGCAAACCACCTACTTGGAGTGGGTCAATTCCTCGTTCAACGCAGAAAACGTGCAATGCCAAACCTGCCACATGCCGCAGGTGGAGGGCGGGGCCATCGCGGCTACACAGCCCAATTGGTTGTTCCCTCAACGCTTTGGTAAACACCACCTGGTCGGCGGGAATGCCTTCATGTTGAAATTGATGCGCGATAACGCTGTGCAACTCAATTTGAGCGCGTCGCCCACGCAGTTCGATTCCACCATCGCTCGCACAGTCTCGTCCCTGCAGCAAGAAACGGCGCGCCTAAGCGTCAATCAATTGGCTTCAGCCCCGGGAGAATGGGCCTTCGAAGTGGAAGTCGAAAACCTCGCCGGGCACAAGTTCCCCAGCGGCTATCCGGCGCGGGTTGCGTTTATGGAATTCATCTTGACGGACGATGGAACGGACACCTTGTTCCACAGCGGTCGTTGGTCGGAGGCCGATGGTATTTTTGGGCGGGACGAAGCCTATGAACCGCACTGGAACGAGATCACAGCTGAAGACCAAGTCCAAGTTTACGAACTGGTCATGGGCGATGTCACCGGGATGAACACGCAGGTGCTCGAACGCGCGGATGTCATTTTGAAGGACAACCGTCTGGTGCCCCGTGGCTTCTCGGCGTTGCACCCGGTGTACGACACGGTCCAAGTGGGCCCTATGGCGGCGCTCGATGCAGACTTCAACCGTCGGGATGGGGAAGAAGGATCGGGTACCGACCGCTTGGTCTACCGCATTTCAACTGCTTCAGACGCATCGCGTGTCGAGGCTACGGCGCGCTTGCACTACCAAGCGGTCCCGGCGCGGTGGGTGAGTGCCTTGTTTGAATTTTCGGATCAAAGTGAACGCATTGCGGCTTTCGAAAGCATGTACGACGCTGCGGACCGAACACCTGTTGTGGTCGCCAGCACGAAGGCCACAGGATGGCCCGGATTCGACCCGAATGCAATGGACTGGAGGGTGGCGCCCAATCCGGTGATGGCTGGGGACCGGTTGCGCCTGATTCCTGCAGGCACAGAACACCCGGTGGCGGTTCGCCTGTTGGATGCGAGCGGTCGCCTCATCCGTGAAGTGCAGGTGGACGAAGCGTTGGAAGGCCTTGTGGTGAGCGATATAGCAGCGGGAACCTACTTGCTGCAGTTGGTGTTTGAACAGCGCCAGCAGAGCATTCGATGGATGAAGGAATAACCCTCGAGGAGGCGCCCTCCCTTGTTTAGAACAATTCTAAATTACCCCATTTAAGGGATTGTCCATGACGCTATGCACGCACAAATTTGCAGTGCAATTCACCCACGATGCACCGCCTTTTTTACCCCCTTCACGTGGCCGTTTTGATCCTTCTTTGCGGGGAGGCCAAAGCGCAGGATTCGGCTCCGCTGAGTGAGGATTCGATTTCGGCCATGTTGTCGCAATGGCATGCACTCCCGGAGGCATCAATTGAGACGGTTGGTTTGGGAGCAGGAGCGCGGGGATTGGATGAGGTCCCGGGTGCATTGCACGTCATCTCTCCGGCGGAGTTGGAGCGGTACGCGTTCACCGACCCGCTGCGCGTGCTCCGTGCCGTGAGTGGGGTGAACATTCAGGAAGAGGACGGGTATGGTTTACGGCCCAACATCGGTCTACGCGGCTCCGGCTCTGAGCGAAGTGCGCGCATCACCTTGATGGAAGATGGTGTGCTGATGGCACCGGCTCCGTACACCGCCCCGGCCGCGTATTACTTTCCCTCCATAGCGCGGATGAGCGCGGTGGAAGTCCTGAAGGGGAGCAGTCAAATCGCTTTTGGACCGCAGACCGCAGGGGGAGCCATCAACTTGGTCACGACTGCGATCGATGATGCTCCTTCGAACGTGTTGTTACGATCGGAGATCAGCGGTAATGGCGGGCACCTCCGCCACATTCGCTTGGTGCATCAATGGACGGGGAAAAAAGGCAAATGGGGGACCTTGGTCGAAGGCATGCAATTGGGCAGCGACGGCTTCAAGCACCTGCCCGGGGGGCAACCCACCGGATTTTCCAAAACAGACGGCATTGCCAAGGTGCGCTGGACGGCGGCGCCAGAGCGGCGCGTGGCACAGAGCTTCCAATTCAAGGTCGGCCTGGTCGAAGAAGACAGCCATGAAACGTACGCCGGATTGACTGAGGCGGACTTCGAGGCGGACCCACTTGCTCGGTACGCCGCTTCTGCACGAGACCGGATGATGGCCGATCAAAGCCAGGCCGTGCTGCGCCATGAAGTCACGGTTTCTGAGCGTTGGAAATTCGAGACGGACGTGTACCGGACCCGGTTTCACCGGAATTGGTACAAGCTCGACGGGTACCGTGACGCCAGTAGCGAGCGCACCAGCTTGCTCAGCCTTTACACATCCAACCAAGTTGAGGTGCTCAAGTCCAACACCCCGGAGGAAGAGGCGTTACTCCTGAAGGCCAATAACCGGTGGTACGGAACACGCGGGGTGCAGCACCGCGGCACCTTCAAGTGGGGAGCAGGCAGTGAGCAACAAGTGGTGTACGGAGCGCGCTTCCATTCGGACTGGGTGGACCGCTTCCAATGGCGCGATGCGTACCGCCTCAGCGACGATCAAATGCGCCTGGTTGAAGCAGGAACCCCAGGCAGTGCCGGAAATCGCATTGATGGCGCTCGAGCGTTTGCCGGGTTTGTGCGGGCCACCTTGCGTCATGAGCGCTGGACCCTGACTCCCGGCATTCGGACGGAACGCATGGAATTTTTCCGACAATCCTATGCTTCCCATGACGGGGAACGAGAAAGCAGTCCGGAGGAGCGCAACAATGCTGTTCATGTGTGGTTGCCGGGTGTTGGTTTGACTTATGAGCTGCACAATGCTGACCACCTCTTCTTGGGCGTGCACCGGGGATTTATACCGCCCGGTAGTGCACCGAACACCCTCCCAGAGACCAGTTTGAATGCCGAGTTGGGCTACCGTTGGAGCCGTGAGCACAGTGCCGGCCAATTGGTTGCATTTCACAACACCTATGCCGATTTGTTGGGATCGGATTTAACGGCTACAGGAGGGTTGGGAACCGGTGATTTGTTCAACGGTGGATCCGCACAAACCAGTGGTGTTGAATGCGAATGGGCAGGTGAATTGGCGCCCAATGCTGCTCGGATCGCCCTGCCCTTGCGGTTGACATACACCTACACACGGGCGATGTTTACTTCGGCGTTTGAAAGCGACTTTGGTCCGTGGAGCGTGGTCGAGGAGGGCGATTTCTTGCCCTATTTGTCGCCCCACCAAGGCAATGCCCAGTTGTCCATTATCCGCGGTGACTATGCGTTGGAGCTCAACGCGAGGTATGCATCGTCCATGCGCGTAGCAGCTGGGCAAGCCAAGCCTAATGAGGCGAATGCGACGGACGCGGTGACGGTTCTGGATGCGTTGTACCGTTTCGGGATCAATGAACAGTGCACCGCGTACGTTGGTGTCAACAACGCATTCAATTCGACCGTTGTCGTGGCCATGCGTCCTGCTGGATTGCGCCCCAACATGCCGCGCCTGTTCCGTGCAGGCTTGAGCATCACATTGTAAAAATCAGGCCGATTGCTTCCTGCGCTGTGCCTCGCGCCGGATGAGCTCCAATTCCCTAGAGGTCTGCCCTGCGACGGAAGAATTTTCTTCGGCGCGTCGAATTAAGTAAGGAATGGTCTCGCGAATGGGGCCGAACGGCACGTATTTGGCCACATTCAACCCCGATTGCGACAGGTTGAAGCTGATGTGGTCGCTCATGCCCAGGAGCTGGGCGGACCACACGCGGGGGTCATTCGCCGGGATGCCTGCGTCTTCGAGGTATTGCGCCAAGAGGGCGTTGCTCGCTTCGTTGTGGCTCCCTGAGCAAAAGGCGACGCGGTCGATGTGCTCCACGCACCAATGGATGGCGGCATTGAAGTCGCGGTCAGTCGCGGCTTTGTCGGGTTGGATGGGCGAGGGGTAACCGCGTTCTGCAGCCCGCTCGCGCTCTTTTTCCATGTAGGCGCCACGTACGAGTTTGACTCCGAGGTGCCACCCCTCTTCAGCGGCCTGACGGGTCATCGCTTTGAGGTAAGCAAGCCGATCATGGCGGTAGAGTTGAACCGTGTTGAAGACGACGGCACGATTGGTGTTGTGCTTGCGCATTTGATCGAGGGCTAGCGCATCGATGGCGCTTTGCAGCCACGTTTCCTCTGCATCGATGAAAATGGGGGTGCCAAGGGCAGCAGCGCGGCTACACAGGGCATCCACA
Source organism: bacterium (assembly GCA_029979565.1). Lineage (GTDB taxonomy): Bacteria > Bacteroidota > Bacteroidia > Flavobacteriales_D > Sanyastnellaceae > UA16. The sequence continues at coordinate 4,806 of JAPOHG010000027.1, read as the reverse complement.
CGCCCCTTGACGCGGCCCCATGCTTCGGATTCTGTGCCGGTCAACTGCTGGGAGCGTTCGGCCGCTTTTTGAAGCAATTCGGTGGAGGCCACACCGCTCACCTTGAAGACCGAAAACCCATGGCGGTCATCGCCTTTTGTGGCTTCAATGGCCTCAAGAATGCGCTGTTGTGTGGCATCCAATTCGGCTTCCTCCTCCTTGCCTTCCGCACTGTAGTCCAAAATGGTGTGGACCTTGTTCTGGGCGAGGGTGGCGACGGTTTTCTCACACTCTGCAATGGTCTCCCCACCGCAAAAGTGGCTGTAGACGGTGGGTCGAATGGCCCAGCCTACCGGAATGCGCAGGGCGAGGGCCAATTGCATCAATGCCTTGCCAATCCGCACGAGCCGGATGTTTCCCACGGTTTGAAACAGGACCAAAGCCCGCGTCAATTCCCGCTCACTGAGGTGAGCGAACGCACGCTGCGTGTCCTCAAAATTGGGCTTTTGCGGTCGGTTGGCCATCGCCGGCAAATATAGCGTGCCGGCCACCGATTCGGCTTTCCTCGTCGCTCGAGCCTGTGCGTATTGGGTACAGCCTGAGTTGGCTTAAATTCGTGACAGATTGAACCAAAACCCACGACCATGTCTGCCTGCCAGCCTTACATTGAATCCAACCGCGATCGCTTCCTCGAAGAGTTGTTTGAATTGCTCCGCATCCCATCTGTCTCAGCCGACCCTGCTTTTGCTGGTGACGTCCAGAAGTGCGCCGAACTCGTGGCGAAACAACTCGAAGCGGCTGGAGGTGAAAACGTGGAAATCATCCCTACAGAAGGGTACCCGGTTGTGTACGGAGAGAAAATGATCTCCCCTGATGCGCCAACGGTGCTGGTTTACGGTCACTATGATGTTCAGCCAGCCGATCCACTCGAGCTATGGGATGCACCGGCTTTTGAGCCGGTGATCAGGAAGACCGAGATTCACCCGGAAGGTGCCATCTTCGCTCGTGGATCGTGTGATGATAAGGGGCAATTTTTCATGCATGTTAAAGCCCTTGAGGCCATGGTTCAGAGCGATGCGCTGCACTGCAACGTAAAGTTCATGATCGAAGGAGAAGAAGAAGTGGGTTCTGAACACCTGGACGCTTTCCTCGAGACCCACCGGGAGAAAATCGCTGCGGATATTGTCCTCGTGAGCGACACCGGCATCATTGCGAATGACGTCCCTTCCATCACTGTTGGTCTGCGCGGATTGAGCTATGTAGAGGTGGAGGTCACAGGACCCAACCGCGATTTGCATTCAGGACTGTACGGCGGGGCTGCCCCAAATCCCATCAATATTTTGTGCGAGATGATTGCATCGTTGAAAGACGAAGACCAACGCATCACGGTGGATGGATTCTACGACGACGTGGTGGAGTTGTCGCGTGAAGAGCGCGATGCGATGGCGGAGGCGCCTTTCAGTGAAGACGAATACAAAAAGAGCATCGACATCGGAGCCGTGGAAGGAGAGAAGGGCTACACCGCTCCGGAGCGAATGAGCATTCGACCCACCCTCGATGTTAACGGGATGTGGGGAGGCTACACCGGCGACGGAGCCAAAACCGTTATCGCCAGCAAGGCGACGGCCAAAATCTCCATGCGCTTGGTGCCCAATCAGGATTCGGAGCAAATTACAGCTTTGTTCACACGCCACTTTGAAGCCATTGCACCGCCATCCGTAAAAGTCAAGGTCACACCTATGCACGGAGGTGAAGCGGCCGTGACACCAACGGATTCCGCAGCCTATCAGGCGGCGTCGGCTGCCATGGAAGCGACCTTTGGTCGTAAGCCGGTGCCGTTCCGAGGTGGCGGATCGATTCCCATCGTTTCGAGCTTTGAACGCATTTTGGGACTGAAAACGGTGTTGATGGGATTTGGCTTGGATAGCGATGCCATCCACTCGCCCAACGAGCACTACGGCGTGTTCAACTACTTCAAAGGCATTGAGACCATTCCGCTGTTTCACGAGCATTTCGCGCGGTTGAGCGCAGAGGGATGAGAGCCGTTCTTGCTTGCTTGAGTTTGGTGGCTTTGGTTGGATGCACAGCCCTGCAACCGGTTGAGGTCGTTCGGGTGGATGGGTTGAGTGAGCTCTCCATCAGCCGAGGAGGCATCGGTGGCGAATTGGCCCTCGTGGTCAACAACCCCAATCCCGTGGCCATTGCTGCTGAATCGATTGACGTGGAGTTGGCCATCAGCGGAACGCCAGTCGGTCAGGTCCAATTGCCGTACGCCCAGTCCATCCCCAAAGGGCCGAATCAAGTTTTGCGGCTTTCGGTGCAAGCGGAAACGACTGCGTTGTTAACCGTACTCGAGGGCAACCTGTTGCGGTTCATCAAAGGCGAAGAAGTGGAAGTGAGTGTAAAAGGAGAAGTGAAAGGAAGTGCACTGGGCATTGCTGTAGGCATCCCAGTGGATTCAAAACAGAACATGAAAATTCAATTGTGATGCACACCATGGAATTCAAAATCTGGGGCGTCGTGCTCCTCTTGGCTGTGGGACTCGTTCCCGGTCGGGCTCAAGATGTCGATGCCATCATCGAAGGCATGAACGTTCGCCACATCGGCCCCGGTGCCATGAGTGGGCGCGTCACCACCATCGATGTCCAACGGGACCGTCCAGAAGTCATTTACATCGGAACGGCGAGTGGGGGCCTGTGGCGGTCGGTCACGGCCGGTGTGGAATGGGAGCCGCTTTTCGACGATGAGGCGACCCAAAGCATCGGTGCCCTCGCCATTGCACCGTCCAATCCCGATGTGATTTGGGTGGGGACCGGCGAAGGCAATCCGCGGAATTCGCATTCCAGCGGCCGCGGGGTGTACCGCAGCATTGACGGCGGCGCCACGTGGGAATTGATGGGCCTCGAAGGCACGCGCAACATCCACCGGATCATCGTGCACCCGACCGACCACCAGACCGTATGGGTCGGTGCCATCGGAACGGCTTGGGGCGACAGCCCGGACCGCGGCATTTACAAAACCAGTGACGGCGGCAAAACGTGGACGCACCAGCTTTACATCGACGAGCGCACCGGGGTGGCCGACATGATCATCGACCCTTCCAACCCCGACAAGCTTATTGCAGCCCTGTGGTCACACCGCCGTGAACCGTGGTTTTTCACCAGCGGTGGAGAAGGCAGCGGCTTGTACATCACCCACGACGGCGGTGATAACTGGAAACAGCTGACCGAAGACGAAGGGCTTCCCGCCGGCGAGTTGGGCCGCATCGGTTTGACCATTAGCGCGGCCAATCCGGACGTGGTGTACGCCTTGATTGAATCGAAAGAGACAGGACTTTACCATTCCACGGATGGCGGATTGAATTGGTCGCTCATCCAGGGAAAGCAGGTGGGGAATCGACCGTTTTATTACGCGGATATCTACGCGGACCCGTCGGATGAAAAGCGCATTTTCAACCTGTACTCCATGGTGGACCTCAGTGAAGACGGGGGCAAGACCTTCCGAACCATTCTGCCGTACAGCGGAGTGCACCCCGACCACCATGCATTTTACATCCACCCGGATGACCCGAATTTCCTCATTGACGGCAACGACGGCGGATTGAACATCAGCCGGGATGGCGGTGTGACGTGGACGTTTGTCAACAACCTACCGCTCGGGCAGTTCTACCACATCAGCGTGGACAATGCCATCCCGTATCGCATTTACGGAGGGATGCAGGACAACGGTTCTTGGGTCGGCCCCAGTGAGGTATGGCATGTCGGTGGCATTCGAAACGAAGACTGGCAAGAAATTCTATTTGGAGACGGGTTCGACGTGCTGCCCGCACCTGAAGACCTGAATACAGCGTACGCCATGTACCAAGGGGGTGGCCTCTCGCGCATCGACTTGCGCAACGGCGACGGCACATCGGTTCAACCGGTGCCGCATGACACCACCGCCCTGCGGTTTGCATGGAACGCGGCCATTGCGGCCGATCCGTTCGATGCCAACGGCGTTTACTTCGGATCCCAGTTTGTTCACCACAGCATCGACCGCGGGAACACGTGGGCCGTCAAGAGTCCGGACCTGACGACCAACGACCCCGAAAAGCAAAACCAAGCGGAGTCCGGTGGCTTGACCATCGATGCGACCAAGGCCGAGAACCACTGCACCATCCTGTGCATTTCGCCCAATCCCCTGCGCGAAGGGGAAATTTGGGTCGGCACGGATGATGGACGCATCCAGCAAACCACCGATGGAGGCGCGACGTGGACGGACCACGCGGCGAGCATCAAGCGATTCCCTCAAGGGGCGTGGATTCCGCAGATTCACGTGAGCCCCCACGATGCCGATGAGGTATACGTCGTGGTCAACGATTACCGCCGCAACAATTGGCAGCCGTACCTGTACCGCACCACCGATGGCGGTGCGTCGTGGGTGCGGTTGGTCCTCGAAGGCGGGGAGGTGACCGGCCACGTGTTGAGCGTCGTACAAGACCCCGAGGTAGCCTCGTTGCTGTTCTTGGGAACGGAGGAAGGGCTTTTTGTCAGCTTTGACCGGGGCGCGAATTGGAAACGATGGGAATACGATGTGCCTTCGGTCCCGGTGCGTGACATGGTCATCCACCCACGAGACGGGGACTTGGTTTTGGGCACGTTTGGCCGAGCGGCGTATGTCATTGATGATTTGGCGCCATTGCGTTCCCTCGCAGCAGAGGGCAACGGCCTGATGGAAGAAAACTTGCGGGTTTTCTCGATTCCTGATGCCTACCAGGTGAATTTCCGGCGCCACGCGGGGGCTCGATTCCCAGCGGATCACTACTGGAGTGGAGAGAACTACGGTGGC
>JAPOHG010000026.1 GCA_029979565.1 bacterium | reverse complement strand
AGAATTAAGCCTCTTCGGTGGTTTCGGGAGCGGGGGCAGGAGCCTCCTTGGATTTGTTGCGACGCGATTCAGCGTAGGCAACGTGGTACTTGTCCATGCGCGTAGTCAAAAAGCGAATGACGCGCTCGTCCCGACGGAATTCAGTTTCGAAGGGCAGGACAACGGATGCATCGGCTTCAAACTCCAGCAACTGGTAGAAACCAGTTGATTTTTTCTGGATGGGATAAGCCAGCTTCCGCAATCCCCAGGCTTCCTCGTGCACAATGATTCCTTTGTGCTCTTTGAGAAACGCCTTGTACTTCTCTACTGTTTCCGCTACCTGCTCGGCAGATAGCACGGGAGTCATGATGAAAACAGTTTCGTAACGGTTCATGTAGAACGGGTTTAAATTAATGGGGGGCAAAAGTACAGATAAGAACCTTAAAAACCAAGGCTTTCTCCGTGGGAAACCTGTTCATAAAGCGGTTTGGCGATGCGTTCGAATCCGTGCGATATTCGCATGACCAATGGAAGCCGCTCAACAACCGCAATATACCGTGTCCGCACGGAAGTACCGCCCGCAACACTGGGACGCGGTCGTCGGGCAAGACAGCATCACACGCACACTCAAGCAGGCCATTGACCAAGAGCAGATTGCACAGGCGTATTTGTTCTGCGGTCCAAGAGGAGTCGGGAAGACGACATCGGCGCGCATTTTCTCCCGGGCCATCAACGGGTTTGATGCCAATGACCAGGAGGATTATGCCTTCAATGTGTTCGAGCTGGATGCGGCTTCGAACAACAAGGTCGAAGACATCCGGTCCATTGTCGATCAGGTGCGCATCCCACCGCAACAAGGCAACTACAAGGTGTACATCATCGACGAGGTGCACATGCTTTCACAAGCGGCTTTCAATGCGTTTTTGAAAACGCTTGAAGAGCCACCGCCACACGCGGTGTTTGTCCTGGCCACGACGGAGAAGCACAAAATCCTTCCCACCATCTTGTCACGGTGTCAGATCTTCGATTTCCACCGCATCACGGTTCCCGACATGGTGGAGCACCTCAAGGGCATTTGCGAGAAGGAGGGGATAGAAGCCGAAGAAGCTGCGCTGCACGTAGTAGCCGTTAAGGCGGATGGCGCGCTCCGCGATGCGCTGAGCATTTTCGACCAGCTGGTCGCCTTCGCCGGCAAAAAACTCGACTACGCGACCGTTGCAGAACACCTGCACGTCCTCGACCAACAAACCTATTTCGATGTGGTTGACGCCGTCCGGGAGGCGGAAGTCGCCAAAGCGCTGCTCATCCTCGATGGCATCATTTCCCGCGGCTTCGATCCGCACCATTTCATCACCGGTCTGGGGGCGCACTTGCGCAATTTGCTGATGAGCAAGGACGCCAGCACGGTTGCCTTGATGGAGGTGACGGACGATGTCAAGGCGCAATTCAGCACCCAGTCCGCGAGCGTGGACTTGCGGTTCTTGGTGCGCGCATTGGATGCGGTCAACCAAGCCGATGTACAGTACAAGGGGAGCAACCACCAACGGCTGCTCGTGGAATTGACCTTGATGCAGCTCGCTTCTTTCACGGAGGCCGAAAAAAAAAAGCCTGAACTGACACCCGTTGAAGCCGGTGCATGGTCGGGAGAAACGACGCAGCCGAAAGCGCCCGCAACTCCCGCGTCTGATGCAGCGCCTCAGCCTCAGCCTCCGCCGGCACCAATTCCTGAGTCCAAGCAAGCGCCAGTTGTGGAACAACCCAAGGCGGAAGAACCACCCCAATCCGCGCCAGCACCCTCACCGGTTCGTGAAAAGCCAAAAGCGCCGAAGGTACAAGCCATTTCATCACTGGGCATTGCAGCCCCGTCAACGTTGATGGACGTCGTCAAACCTAAGGAACCGCCCGCCCCTGCCGCGACACGTGAACAACCGGTTACAGCAGAGGCGGTCAAGAAGGCCTGGGAAGCCTTCATTGTTGTTGTCGAAAAGGAAGGGCAGTTCAATCTCTTGACCACGCTCAAAGCAACTACGTTCAGTTTTGATGCCTCAACCATTACGCTCACCGTACTGAATCGGCTGCAAACCGAGCAGATTCGCGAGGTGCAGCTGCGATTGAATCATTACTTTGCGGATGAGCTGGAAAACGACACCTTGAGTTTGGTTGTTGAGCTGGCTGAAGTCGAAACTTCAAACGCTGCAGCGGAATTCATGAACGACCGCGAACGGTACGATGAGATGGTGAAAAAGAACCCGAAGCTTGACGAGTTGCGAAAGCGATTGGACCTTGATTTGCTAGGCTGATACCAATGAGACGCCGGTTCATTCCGGGATTCAAACGTCCTGCACTCGAATTCAACTCTTTTTTTTCAGTTATTAATTGAACGCAACGTGCAAGGGCTTGTTATCAAGCCATGAATTGGAAATTGTTCGCCGCCATCGGAACCGCTTTGTTCTTTTTAACCGCCTCTGCAGCGGCCCAATCCTTGGGCATCATCCGCGGCAGGGTGAACGATGAGCAGACGAACGAATCCATCCCATTCGCCAATGTGATTTTGCAAGGGTCGACGGTGGGTACAACGACCGATTTTGACGGCAACTACGAATTGGCCAACGTGCCTGCAGGCATCCAAAACATTCAGGTCAGTTTCGTCGGCTATGAACCTAGAACGGTGTTCGAAATCGAAGTGACACCGGCGCGACCGGCCGTGGTGAACGTGGTACTCAAGCCGGCCTCCATCGCCATAGAAGAAGCCGAAGTGGTGGGCAGCCGACGCCCCAATGTGGCAGAAGCGCCGCTGAGCGTTCGCAGCCTTGGTACCAATGAGATCAAACGAAATCCGGGCGGTGGCCGCGACATCAGCCGCGCCTTGCGGACTTTGCCCGGTGTGGCGGCCATTCCGAGCTTTCGCAACGACATCGTCATCCGGGGCGGCGCACCGAACGAGAACCGTTTCTACATCGACGGCATTGAAATCCCCAACATCAATCACTTCGCCACCCAAGGGGCAAGCGGTGGACCGGTGGGGATGATCAACGTCGATTTGGTGGAGAACATTGATTTTTACGCGGGTGCTTTTCCAGCTGCCCGCGGAAATGCGCTGAGTTCGGTGATGGAGTTCAGTTTCAAGGAGGCCCGCACGGACGAGTGGACGGCCAACATGGTTGTCGGAACGAGCGACTTGGGCTTGACGTTGGAGGGACCGACCGGTGAGAATTCCTCGCTCATCTTTAGCATGCGCAGGAGCTACCTGCAGTTCGTGTTTGAGGCATTGGGACTTCCGTTTTTGCCCATCTACAACGACTACCAATTCAAATGGACTGCACGCCCCGATGACAAAAACGCCATTACGGTCATCGGCCTCGGCGCGCTTGACGACTTCGAATTGAACCTGTCCATTGCGGACGATACCTCGGCGACCAATTACCTGGACCAGGTGGCGATCCTCGGCGCGCTCGATGTACAGAAACAATGGAATTACACCCAAGGCGTCCGGTGGGACAACTACAGGGAAAATGGCAAATGGACCCTCGTGGCCAGCCGGAACATGCTGAACAACCGGGCGTTTAAGCACCTCGACAATGACGAAGATGCTCCGCTGATACGGGATTACCTCTCGCAGGAAATTGAAAACAAATTCCGCGTGGAGCGCAAACTATTTGGGGACGATGGTTGGGAAGCCACGATGGGCGCTGGCTATGAATACGTCAAGTACAACAACAGCACCACGGAGCAACGCTACAACCCGGAAGAAGGATCGCTGGACTCGGTGGCATTTGCCTCTGATTTAAAAGCGCATAAATACGGGGCATTCGGGACGGTTAACCGCAAGGTGCTTGACGAACGACTGACCTTGTCAGCCGGCTTCCGGATGGACGGTGCGACCTTGGGGGAGGGCCTCCGCAATCCGATTCAACAATTTTCGCCGCGTTTCTCCGCGTCGTACGCCTTCGCTCCGGGGTGGACACTCAATGCCAACACCGGCCGCTACTTCCAACTTCCGGCATACACCATCCTCGGATACGTCGAGGACGGTGAGCGCATCAACGCAGGAGCAGATGCCCGTTACTTGAGCAACAACCAAGCCGTCGCCGGCATCCGGTGGGAAGGGGGCAAGCGCAACATCGTTGCCTCCCTCGAAGGCTTTTGGAAGGGCTATCAAAACGCTCCGGTGAGCATACGGCAAGGCGTGCCGCTTGCTAATTTGGGAGCGGATTTCGGTGTAGTCGGCAACGAAGCCGTGGCCTTCAATGGCACCGGGCGCTCCTACGGGGCGGAGGTGCTCCTCCAGCAGCGGCTTTACGAAGGGTTTTACGGTTTGCTTGCGTACACCTTTGTACGCAGTGAATACGGCACAGAACAAGGTGAATACGTACCCTCCAGCTGGGACAACCGGCACATTTTGAGCGTTACGGGCGGCAAGAAATTTGAAGGCGGCTGGGAAATCGGCTCGCGGCTGCTCTTCAGCGGGGGGCTGCCGTACACACCGGTTGACCTCGAATCGTTGGCCGTCGAAACGTGGGATTTTTACGGTCGGCCGCTGCTGGACTACAGCCGGCTCAACACCGAACGCAACGGTGCGTTTCACCAACTGGACATCCGCATTGATAAGAAATGGTTCTTCGAACGCTGGTCGCTTGACGTATTCGTTGAAGTGCAGAATGCGACGGGAGCAGCTGTTCCACAGCCGACGTTCATCGATGTGGTGCGCAATCCGCTCAATGGCCAACCCGTGCCGTCAGTCACCCAGCCCGGGTACTACGATGTGCGGGAATTGGATCCCAGCACGGGCGCCGTGTTGCCGGCATTGGGTTTGATTGTCGAACTTTGATGCATGCACATTGAGCATTGGAGCGAAGGCCAAAGTTGGTCGTGCCTGCCGCATGCAGTAGCGTGTTTCGCATTGACGTTTTGGATTCAAGCGAATGTGGGGGTGGCTTGGTCCGCCTTACCGTTGGCCATGGGGTTGGCGTTCTTGGCGTGTGAATCCGGCTTTGTATGGGACACCCAGGCGCTGCGGGGCCGTTCTTACACCGGATGGATGGTGAGGGGCCAAATGGTAGCGTGGGGGAAGTGGAAATCCGTGCCAGCCAACTCAGCCGTGCAATTGGAACGCACCCGGGAATCGATGATGAACCGCCGAGGGGCGCCGCGTTCCGTGAAAATCGACTCGTGGGAATTGCAATGGCAAGATGGGAACGGAACGTGGCACCCGCTCCATGATTTCACCGATCGGCATTTGGCGCAGAACGCTTTGGCCGCCGTTCGACAATCCCTTGACTGCTGAGCCATGCGGGTCGATAAATACCTCTGGTGCATCCGCGCATTCAAAACCCGCTCCTTGGCGACCAACCACTGCCGGGAGGGTAAGGTGTTCATCGGTGAGAAGGCGATAAAACCCGCCCAGGAAATCCGTTCAGGCGAAACGGTGCGCGTGCGCAAAGGGGCTGTGTACTTTGAATGGCAGGTGCTCGATTTTCCGAAGAGTCGCGTGTCGGCGGCGCTCGTGTCGGATTACGCGCGGGACATCACGCCCGAATCCCAACGCCAAAAACTCGAAGAAATCCGCGCTGCGCAGCGGGACCTCATGCGACCGGTCGGTCGCCCCACCAAACGCGATCGCCGCGATTGGGAGAAGTACTTCAAGGATTAACCCACGCCCCATGTTTGAAGCCCGTTCCATTGCCGCTGATGAAACACGGTCCTTGCGCCACCGGGTGCTGTGGCCGCACAAACCCAGCCCCGATGTCTGCACCATTGACGTGGACGAAGCCGAACACGCGCATCACGTTGGGGCGTTCAACGCGGAAGGTGAACACGTTGGGGTGTGTTCTTTGTTTCACCAGCGTTCGGACCGGTTTCCAGAAGCCCTGCCGATCGATGACGACGTGTACCGATTGCGCGTTATGGGCACCTTGCCGGAAGTCCGCGGACAAGGAGCAGGGGCAGCCATCGTGCGGTATGCGGCAAATTGGAGCAGAGAGCAAGGGGCAGTCTGGCTGTGGTGCGACGCCCGCGAAGTGGCCTTTCCATTTTACGAGCGCATGGGATTCGAATTTGTCTCCGAAGGCTATCACGTTCCGGACATCGGACCCCACCGGATGATGGCGCTGAAGCTCTAAATTTGCCCGCACACATTTTATCCATGCCGGACATTTCTGCCAAGGGCAAGGCCATGCCTGATAGCCCGATTCGCAAGCTTGCCCCCTTCGCAAACGCCGCCAAAGAACGCGGCACGCACGTCATTCATTTGAACATCGGCCAGCCGGACATCGCGACGCCCGAGGTGGCGATGGATGCGGTGCGCAACCTGGACCGTACCGTGTTGGAATACAGTCCGAGCGAGGGATTTGCGCGGTACCGAGAACGGCTGGCAGGCTACTACAATGGCGTCGGGGTGGATATATCGGCTGATGAGGTTCTGGTCACGACAGGCGGATCTGAAGCGCTGGTCTTCGCGTTCATGTCGTGCCTGGATGCCGGCGATGAAGTCATCATTCCCGAGCCCTTCTATGCAAACTACAACGGCTTCGCTACGCTGGCAGGCATCAACATTGTTCCGGTAACCGCTCGCATCGAAGACGGGTTTGCCCTTCCGCCCATGGAGGCATTTGAACGGGCAATCACCGATCGCACGAAGGCCATTTTGATTTGCAACCCGGGCAATCCGACAGGAACCAAGTACCCCGATTCGGCGCTGGAATCCCTCTCGGCCTTGGTGAAAGAAAAGGATTTGTTCTTGTTCGCCGACGAGGTATACAGGGAATTCACGTACGACGGTTCGAACGCGCGCAGCATCCTCACGGTCCCGGGACTGGAAAACCACGCTGTGGTTGTTGACAGCGTTTCAAAGCGCTATTCCATGTGTGGCGCCCGAATTGGCGCGCTGGTGACGCGCAACCCCGAAGTCCGCCGAACGGCCATGAAATTCGCCATGGCCCGATTGAGTCCACCTACCCTTGCGCAGGTCGCAGCTGAAGCCGCCTTGGACACCCCTGGTTCGTATTTCGATGAGGTTCGTTCTTCGTACCGGGAGCGGCGTGACGCCTTGGTTGATGGGCTGGCGGCTATTGACGGGGTGACCTGTCCGAAGCCGGGCGGGGCTTTTTATGCCGTAGCCAAGCTGCCCATTGATGACGCGGATGCCTTTTGCCAGTGGATCCTGGAGTCGTTTGAACACGAGGGCGCGACGGTCATGATGGCACCCAATACCGGTTTTTATGCGACGCCTGGGTTGGGTAAGCAGGAGGTTCGGATGGCGTATGTCCTTGAACGCGATGAAATTGAAAAGGCGGTAACGTGCCTTCGTGCGGCGTTGGCTGCCTATCCGGGTGCGGTGAAGTGAAGTGCGGTTGGGCAGGCCAAAGTGAGTTTGTATCTTCCCGACCAAACCAAAATCACCGAACATGCGCATTGCCCTTGCCTTCCTTTTTAGCGTTCTGTTGAGCGCTAAATCGATTGCCCAAGATCCGGACACCACTTGGGTTCAAACTTTCACTTGGGAAGCACAAAACAACCCGGCAACGGCTTACGACAGTCCGGGCCGAAGATGGTTTGAGTTCCCTTCGAGCAATAACGACAGCACATACCAGAAGGTTTTGATGTACTACAACCTGAAGTGTTTTGAAGATGGTACGGCGGGCAACTTAGGGTATGCGTGTGGTGAGTGGGATTACTTGACGTACACGTATTTGTTCGATCACACGGGCATGATGGATAGCAACTTGTTGACCCATCCGCATTGGCTGATCGATGACCTCGATTTCATGTCCGACACCTTGGTTACAGCCGTTGCACAGGTTCCTGTGGACACCGTGCGATGGACCTACGACAGTTACGAGATCACCGGCGCAGCATCGATGGGCGCCGCGGATGGCGCTTCGACCGCGGCATCATCTGAACTCGGATGGGAGAGTGGTCGAGGCCGCATGCAATGGGTGTGGTCTGCGACTGAATTGGAGGCGATGGGGTGGAACAGCACCCCGGGCATCGGTGTCGAATGGCCTGCTGTGTCGTCCTTGGTGGACGCCCGAGATGGTGTGCAATGGAACCTCTACTGGTCGGACGCCGACACGTTGGACGGCTTCCATACAGGGCCAGTGGCTGCCTCAAGCAAGGTGTCGGATGTTTCAGCTCCGGGACGGTTTGTTTTGGACACGCCGTTGGAATGGGATGGTGAAAGTCATCTCGTCGTTGAAGTGTTGATGCAGCTGGACGATCCGTCCGTTTGGGTCGCCGATTGGGCAGGAGAAGAGGCCCCGCAGAAAACCTGGCAAGCGGGTACGGCAGGCAGCTATGTGCATTTCGACGGCAATGACCGCATTGAAGTGGCAGTGGACGCAATCAACGCCATCGAGGATGCGGTCACCGTTGAATTTTGGTCGCGCGGAACGCCGGAGTTTCAACCTGAGAACAACTCGATTTGCGAAGGCATGAACGCCAACAACCAGCGCGAAATCAACATTCATTTGCCGTGGTCCAACGGCCGCATTTATTGGGATGCTGGAGGTGTCGGAGGGTACGACCGCATTGACCAAGCGGCCAGCGACAACCAGTACGAGGGCGAATGGCACCACTGGGCCTTCACCAAAGACGTGGTGACGGAAACCATGGCCATCTACTTCGACGGGGCCTTGTGGCACTCGGGCACCGACAAAGACAACTTGTTTGGCGAAATGGTCCGTTTTCACATCGGATGCAATGGAAACGGGGGCAATGATTACCGGGGCGATGTCGATGAATTCCGCATGTGGAATGCGGCCCTTACACCTACCACGGTGGCTGCTTTCTTCAACCGTTCTGTGGACACGTCCCACCCCAATGCGGATGATTTGCTGCTCGAAGTTTCCATGGACGTGAATCCGGAGACCCACGCCATTGGCGATGGGGTTACCCATTTCTCTCACGGCAACGCCGGTGCACGAGCGTATGCGGCGACTGAGGCTTTTTGGCACCCCGGTGAAATGCCGCAAGGTGTGCGTCCAAGTTTGGTTTGGTGGTCCGGTGATGCCGTCGCTGCCGATCCCGTGGTTGTAGACCACGTCGAGGCCATTCCGGCCACGAGCATTGCAGAATGGGCCGTGCAAGGCAATGCAGTCTCTTGGGAATCACTGAACTATGGATGGCCGGCAGAAACCGTTCGCACAACCCGCACCCCTTCTGGTGAAGTGCTCGCGACGTATCCGCTTGAGGGCGATGCTACGGCGTTTTTGAACGACACCTTGACGTATTTCTCGGTTCCGTTTGAGGTGGTTGATCGGTATGAATTGGCGCGCTACATCACGCCATACGGCATCGGCTTGACGCTGGACGATGACGGCTGGACCTGGATTTTTGATGTCTCCGATTACGTGCATCTGCTGCGTGACAGCGTCGAGTTGCAGGCAGGCAACTGGCAAGAATTATTGGACATGAAATTCGCTTTTGTGCACGGCACGCCGCCGCGTGACGTGAAGCGCATGGATGCGTTTTGGAAAGGCCAATATGCCCTGTCCACATTCGATGGCAATGTGACCGCTCATGCGTTTACGCCGCAAGAAGGTGAGTCGATGTTCCGACTGAAAACGCGTGCCAGCGGCCACGGCTTTGGGTCGGGGAACAACTGTGCGGAATTCTGCTACAATATGCACTCCGTTAAGGTCAATGGCGACACCCAGTGGAGCTGGGAGATCATGCGGGAATGCGCCGACAATGCCTTGTACCCTCAAGGGGGCACCTGGATTTACGACCGGGCCGGTTGGTGCCCGGGCGCTGTGGTGGATACGAAGGATTTTGAATTGACCCCGCTTGTGTCCGGCCAGGACGAATTCTCGGTGGATTACGACATCACATACGACCCCGACGGGAATTACCGTTTTGAAGGGCAAATCGTCGCTTACGGCGAGCCCAACATGCAATACGATGTGGAAATCAGCCAAATCTTGTCACCGTCCGATGACAAGTTGGAATCGCGGTGGAATCCCATTTGCGAATCACCCACCGTGCGCATGCGCAACAACGGTTCCGAGCCGCTGACATCCTGCCAGTTCAGTTACGGCATCGAAGGCGGTGTCCCGGCCACCTACGAATGGACAGGCAACCTGGCTTTCCTCGAGTCGGTCGAAGTAGAATTGCCATATGACGATCCCACATTGTACGAAGGGGACGATGAGGAGTGGGTGCTGTTCGAAGTCGAAGTCAACCAGCCCAATGGCATGGTGGACGAGGAGCCCCGAAACAACAAAGCGAATTCCCGTTTTCACCGCGTGCCGACATGGTCCTATCCCGATTTGGATGACAACCGCCTCATCGTTTGGACCAAGACCAACCAGGTGGCGTGGGAGACGTCCGTGGAGTTGCTTGATGCCGCCGGAAATGTGGTGTGGGAACGTGGATACCCCACAGGCAATACGACGTTCAAAGACACCTTGTCCCTCAACCAAGGCTGTTACCGTTTCACCATCAACGATTTGGGCGATGACGGCCAGAGTTTCTGGGCCAACAGTGACGGCTCGGGATACACGAGACTGAAGAAGGTGGCCGGAGGCAACTTCATCAACTTCGAGCCTGATTTTGGAAAATACATCTCGCAAGCCTTCTTCTTTCAGACCAATTTGGTTGCCGTTGAGGAAGAACTTCCTGTGTCACCGACCTCTATGCTGGTCTTCCCCAATCCTTCGGATGGGGTGTTTCAAGTTTCGCTAGGTGGCTTCCAGGTTGGTCAAACCCTGGATTGGCAATGCTATGATTCCATGGGACGACTGCTGAAGTCGGGCCAATGGCAGGTTCTTTCGGGGTTGTTGCAGACCGCAGACCTGACGGATTTACCTGCCGGGACCTATGCACTTGTTTGTTACGACGAACAGGGCCAAAAGTTGAGCAAGTGGCTCCAAAAGAAGTAAATCTGAGTTTTACCCCCTAAAAGGCAGGGTGTGTTGGTAAAATTTTGGTGTTTTTGATGATTGACCCTATGAAATTAGGGGGTAATTTTGCGCATCATCAAAAATTGCCAAATGAGCATTTCACGTCAAAAAGCCCTTCAAGACGTCCTGGAACGCACGCCACGCACGGTTGAGCGCCCGGACAATAAAATCTCCAATTACTTCGGAGAGAATGTCTTTAACCTCACCATGATGCGGGAGTATCTCACCGACGAGGCCTGCGACAGCATCGTGGATGCGATGGAAAACCACACTTCCATCAGCCGCGCCATTGCGGACCAAGTCGCATCGGCCATGAAGGAATGGGCGATTTCACGGGGAGCGACGCACTATACGCACTGGTTCCAGCCGCTCACAGGAGCGACAGCTGAAAAGCACGATAGCTTCATTTCACCCACGTCTGATGGCCGTGTGATTGAAAAGTTTGACGGATCGCTGTTGGTGCAGCAAGAACCCGATGCCAGCTCGTTTCCGAACGGCGGCATTCGCAACACCTTCGAAGCACGCGGGTACACGTTGTGGGATCCTACATCTCCAGCATTCGTTTGGGAAAACACCTTGTGCATCCCCACCATTTTCATCAGCTACACCGGCTTCGCACTGGACAACAAGACTCCGCTGCTGAAGGCCTTGGCCAAAGTGGATGAGGCGGCGACGTCGGTTTGCCAGTACTTCGATAAAAACATCACGAAAGTGGTTGCGACGTTGGGTTGGGAACAAGAATACTTCCTCGTTGACAAGGCGTTGCACGCTGCCCGTCCTGACCTGCAGCTGACGGGTCGAGCACTTTTCGGTGCTGCACCTGCCAAGGGGCAACAGCTCGACGATCACTATTTCGGCAGCATCCCGGCGCGTGCCTCAGCGTACATGAAGGAGTTCGAACTGGAGTGCCACAAGTTGGGTATTCCCGTGACCACCCGACATAATGAGGTTGCTCCCAACCAATTCGAGTGCGCACCTGTATTTGAAGAAGCCAACCTCGCGAATGACCACAACCTCTTGCTCATGGAGGTGATGGAGCAGGTAGCTCGAAAGCACAACTTCCGCGTGCTCCTGCACGAAAAGCCTTACCCAGGCCTCAATGGCTCGGGCAAGCACAACAATTGGTCCCTCGGTACCAACACCGGCGTCAATCTCTTGAAGCCGGGCAACAACCCCAAGACGAACCTGCGCTTTTTGACGTTCTTCGTCAACACGCTCGCGGCGTTGCACAAGCGCGCGGATGTCATTCGCGCGGCCATCGCGTCCGTGGGCAACGATCATCGCTTGGGAGCCAACGAAGCCCCTCCGGCCATCATCAGTGCGTTCATCGGTTCGCAGCTTTCTTCGCTCCTCGATGAGCTTGAGACCAGCATCAAGGCCGGAAAATTGACGCCTGAGGACAAGACCGCTTTGAAACTGGAAATCGGTCGCATCCCTGAAGTGTTGCTCGACAACACCGACCGCAACAGAACCTCCCCGTTCGCCTTCACCGGCAACAAATTCGAGTTGCGTGCCGTGGGCAGCACAGCGAATTGTGCGGTTCCCATGACGGTTTTGAATACCATTGTCGCTGAGCAATTGAACGAATTCAAATCCGCTGTGGATGCGCGAATTGAAGGGGGCGACAAAAAGGACGACGCCATTTTGAAGGAATTGCAGAAGCTGATTGCGGAGAGCAAGTCCATTCGCTTTGAAGGCAACGGATACTCCAACGATTGGGTGAAGGAAGCCAAGAAGCGCGGATTGTCCAACCTCCGCACTACGCCAGAGGCACTGGCGGTATTCAGCCGCAAAGAGGTGGTGTCGCTTTTCGAGGATCTCGGCGTATTGCGCAAAGAAGAACTTGCCGCTCGTGTCGAAGTCGAGCTTGAGAATTACATCATGAAGCGGCAAATCGAATACCGCGTGCTCCTCGGCATGTGCAAGAATTCGGTGCTCCCCGCAGCCATTCGTTACCAGAGTGGGTTGCTTACGAACGTGGAGCAATTGAGCACGGTGCTCGGCAAGCAGGCGACGAAGTTCTCCGGTGCGCAAATTGATATGATCAAGCAGGCCGGCCAACTCATCCAAGACCTGCACGCAGCCACGTCCGATATGGAAGCCATCCATGACAAAGCGGAAGCTGCGAAAGACGCACTGGCCAGTGCCAAAGCGTTCGCTGAAAAGGTGGTGCCTAGCATGGATGCAGCGGCTGAGATCTGCGCCAAGTTGGAGTCCTTGGTCGACGATGCCGAATGGCCGTTGCCCAAGTTCTCCGAATTGCTCTTTACTCGGTAGGTCTGAGGGAGCAGTTTGTACATGAAGCGGCCGGGAGCAATCCCGGCCGTTTTCTGTTTGACGTTTTTCCGGCATGCGAGTCCACGAATGGACACTTTGCCTTACATTCGGGAATTGAATTAAAGCGTTTGGAAATGCACAACTACCTGCAAGCAAGTTGGAAGCGAACCGGACTTCTCGGTTTGCTCATGTTCTTCACCTTCGGATTCGTAACGGCTCAAGGTGAATTGGCCGAAGAGGCCGATCAAGCCTACGAGCGAGGTGCGTTCAGCACATCCCTTCAAGAGTACATCAAAGCCTACCCCAAGGTCAAAGACATTGACGAAAAGGGTCGCATTGCCTTCATGGCAGGAGAGAGCTTCATGAAGTTGATGGAGCCTACCGGAGCTGAAGAGTGGTACGATAAGGCCATCGGTCTGCGCTACGGTGCGGAGAATCCAGACGTCTACCTGCATTACGGGGAGGCCATGTCCATGCAGCAGGAATTTGACGAAGCCATCGAATGGTACATCACGTACAAGGAGAATGGCGGTGATCCTTCGGTCGCAGATGCAATGATTGAGCGAGCCGACAATGACGCCCTTGAACTGATGGAGCCGTCCAGCCGGTACATCGTTGACAATTTGTTGCGATTGAATTCCACCAGCTATGATTTCGGAGCAGGTTTCGCCTCGAAGAAGGCGGATGCCATCGTCTTCGCTTCCTCGCGTGAGTCTTCCACCGGTTCTGGAGAAGATCCCATCACGGGACAGCGTTACATGGATTTGTTCAGCGCTGAGCAAGACAAGAAAAACAACTGGAGCACGCCAGAGCCATTGAATTCGACCATCAACACGGAGTACAACGAAGGAACGGTGACGTTCGATAAGAAATACCGGTCCATCTACTTCACGCGCTGCATTTCAGACGAGGACAACTCGTACGCTTGTGACATCTACCGCTCGAGCACCATGGGCAACAAATACGGCCCATCGGAAGTAATTGAATTGGTCAATCGCGACGATGACGACAGTTCCCAGGTAGGCCACCCGAGCTTCACGGTCGACAACGACTTTTTGATGTTCGTTTCCGATATGGCAGGGGGGTACGGCGGCAAGGATATTTGGTACGTTGCCTATGATGACAAAGAAGATACGTTCGGTGAGCCCGTGAACATGGGACCCAATGTGAATTCTGCTGGCGATGAAATGTTCCCGGCCATGCGTTACGACGGTGCGCTGTACTATGCTTCAACTGCGCTTGGAAAGATGGGAGGTTTGGACATTGTTCGTGCCCTCCCGGCTGAGGGGACCATGCAATTCGAACAGGCCGAGCCGCTGCCATACCCCATCAACAGCTCCGGAGATGACTTCAGCATGATTTTCAAGGACAACGAGGACGCGGGAATTTTCACTTCGAGCCGTCCAGGCGGAAAAGGCAAGGACGATTTGTATTCCTTCCGCTTGCCCGAAATGGAATTCTGCTACCAAGGGGATGTATTTGATTCATACACTGGAAACCCACTCGGAGCGACCGTGACCATCAATGGTTCCAACGGCGATTCCTTCACTGTGACCGCGGACAGCGATGGAACCTTCGCATTGTGCGACGGTGAAATCAAGAACAACACCACGTACGATGTGGAAGTGAAGTACGAAGGCTACATTGTAACGGGTGACCGTTTCTCGACTGTAGGATTGAGCAACAGTACCACGATGACCCGCGAATTTCCGATGAAAGAGGTCGTGTTGGATATTGAATACGACATGCCACTGGTGCTCTACCCGTTCGACGAATTTGAATTGCTGATCAACGACGAAGTCAACAGCGCCGATTCATTGAATTACCTGCTGAGCATCATGGAGCGAAACGAAACCTTTGTCGTGCAGCTCGAGTCTCACACAGACAGCCGAGGCAACGCGAGCTACAACAAAGAGCTCTCACAAAAGCGTGCCCAGACCTGCGTGGACTACCTGATCAGCCGTGGGGTCGCGCGCGATCGCCTGGTTGCAGTGGGTCACGGAAAAGAGCGTTTGCTCATTTCTGACGCGGACATCGCTAAGATGAGCACAGAAGATGAAAAGGAACGCGCGCACCAGGCCAACCGCCGTACGGTGTTCCGCATCTTGCGTTTTGATTACGAGCCTGGCAACTAAGCACCATTTTCGTGGAGGAATCGAGATACGCAAGCAGAGGTGTCTCCGCTGGCAAGGAGGAGGTGCATGCTGCGATAGAGGGGGTAGATAAAGGCCTGTTCCCTAAGGCCTTTTGTAAAATTGTTCCAGACTACTTGACCGGCAGCGACGAACATTGTGTCGTCATGCACGCAGATGGGGCAGGTACCAAGTCATCCTTGGCTTACATGTATTGGAAAGAAACGGGCGACCTGTCCGTTTGGAAGGGCATTGCGCAGGATGCGTTGGTCATGAATTTGGATGACCTGCTGTGCGTCGGTGCCATGGGCCCCATATTGCTGTCGAGCACCATTGGCCGCAACAAGCATTTGATCACGGGCGAGGTCATCAAGGCCATCATCCAAGGCACTGAGGAATTGCTTGAGGAGCTCCGTGGGCATGGCGTCGATATCCGAAGTACCGGCGGCGAAACCGCTGACGTTGGCGACTTGGTGCGCACCGTCATTGTAGATTCAACGGTTGTTGCGCGCATGAAGCGTTCCGAGGTGATTGATAATGCGAGAATTGCACCGGGTCAAGTCGTTGTGGGATTGGCGAGCTACGGTCAAGCCAACTGGGAACACGAATACAACGGTGGGATGGGCTCCAATGGGCTCACCAGTGCCCGCCACGACGTGTTCGGCAAAACGTTGATGGCTCAGTACCCCGAAAGTTTTGACCCCGGAACCGATCAGCAGTGGGTGTACACCGGAGCCCATGGGCTGCAGGATGCCGTTGACGGCGTGCCGTTGGATGCGGGGAAATTGGTGCTTTCGCCGACCCGTACATACGCGCCGTTGATTGCCCGCATTTTGCCTGAATGGCGTCACCGCATCAGCGGCATGGTGCATTGCTCCGGAGGCGCTCAAACCAAAGTTTTGCATTTTGTCGATGATGTCCACGTGATCAAAGACCAATTGTTCGAGACACCGCCCCTGTTCAGGATGATCCAGTCCAGCTCAGGGACAGATTGGAAGGAAATGTACAAGGTCTTCAACATGGGTCATCGCATGGAGATTTACACGGATGAAGAAGCAGCTGAGTCGATCATCGCTGAATCCATGGCGATGGGAGTGGATGCTCAAATCATTGGCCATTGTGAGCCGCACACGGGCCGTCGCGTCACGGTAACCGGTGAGCACGGTACTTTTGAATACAACCATTAGCTGACGAGATGAACACAGAGGACACTTTGATGCAAAAGTTGGCCTCCATCTCGGACCGTTTTCAGGAAGTCGAAAAACAAGTCGGAGACCCGGAGGTAATTGCGGACCAACGCCGTTATCGCGATCTCATGCGGGAATACAAGCGATTGGGACCAATCGTTGATCACTTCAACCAACTGACCGCCTGGCGTTCCGATCGCGACCAAGCGGAGGAATGGGCAGCAGGGGATGATGCGGATTTCAGAGAATTGGCTGAAGTCGAATTGCCCGAAATCAAGTCCAAGTTGGAAGCAGGTCTGGAGGAAGCACGCATTCTATTGCTTCCTAAAGACGAAGTGGATGACCGTCCTGTGATGATGGAATTTCGAGCGGGCACGGGCGGCGATGAAGCGGCCATTTTTGCCGGTGACCTGTACCGCATGTACCAACGGCATTGCGAGGGCAAAGGCTGGCGTTGGGAGCTGGTCAATGCCAATGAAGGTACCGCCGGTGGCTTCAAGGAAATTACGGTTCGCGTTGAAGGAGAAGGCGTGTACGGCTGGCTCAAGTACGAAAGCGGCGTGCACCGGGTTCAACGGGTCCCGGAAACGGAGTCCCAAGGGCGGGTGCACACCAGTGCGGCCACCGTTGCGGTGTTGCCCGTTGCTGAAGACGTTGACGTACAGCTGGACTTGACGGACGTTCGACGTGACACCTACCGAGCGAGCGGTGCGGGCGGTCAGCACGTCAACAAGACGGAATCGGCGGTACGTCTTACCCATGAACCCACGGGCATTGTCGTGGAATGCCAAGACGGACGTTCCCAGCATCAGAATTACGAGCATGCGTTGGAAGTCTTGCGCACGCGGCTCTTCGAACGCGAGCGCGAAAAGCAAATCAATGAGCAGGCTGAGCAGCGCAAGTCGCTCGTTTCGACGGGCGATCGTTCGGCCAAAATCCGAACGTACAATTACCCGCAAGGGCGGGTCACCGACCACCGCATCCAATTCACTTCACACGCCTTGACCGCCATCATGGGCGGAGACCTCGAGGCGGTCATCAACGCACTTCGGCTTGCGGAGCAGGCCGAATTATTGGCTGCGCAATCCTAATTTTGACCCATGACCGATCGCCAGAGCTTGTACGAGATGATGAAGCGCAAAGCGTCTTGCTTGTGCGTGGGGTTGGACCCGGACCCCGATCGAATTCCCGCGCACTTCGGCGCAGGTGTGGAGGCGATGGAGGCGTTTTGCCACGGCATCGTGCAAGCGACCCACCCCTATGCTGCAGCCTTCAAGCCCAACTTGGCTTTCTTTGAGCAATACGGCGCCGCCGGGTGGGCAGCACTGGAGCGCATCATAGCGGGGATGCCAGAGGATGTTTTGGTCATCGCCGACGCCAAGCGCGGTGACATTGGCAACACAGCCAAGCGCTATGCCAAAGCCATGTTCGATGGATTGGGTGCCCAGGCCATCACCGTAGCCCCTTACATGGGCGAGGACAGCGTGGCTCCTTTTATGGACGGCTATGCAGATCGGTGGACCATTGTCTTGGCCTTGACCTCCAATGCGGGTGCCGATGATTTCGAGTTTCACGGCACACCTCCATTGTATGAGCGGGTCGTTGAGCGATGCAAGGCGTGGGGTTCACCGGATGAATTGATGTTTGTGGTAGGCGCCACCCGTCCAGAGCAATTGCGCGCCATTCGCCAATTGGCTCCAGAACACTTTTTCTTGGTGCCTGGGGTTGGAGCGCAAGGCGGTCGCATCGAGGATGTCTTGGAGGCCGCTTGGATTGCCGGTAGCGGAGGCGTGCTTATCAATGCTTCGCGCAGCATTCTCTATGCGAGTTCAGGCGAGGATTACGCGACAGCGGCAGCGGCTGAAGCGCGGCAATTACAAGAAGCGACTGCACCGTATTTCAACCGAATCGTCAGCGCATGAATCCATCTGCCAAACGCCTGAGGATTGCTGCGCTTCTGTTAGGAAGTGTTGTGTGCCTCGGGAGTTTTGGCTACATGTGGATTGAAGGCTATTCGTTGCTTGAGGCCATCTACATGACCGTTATTACGGTGTCGACGGTGGGCTTCGGTGAGGTGCGAAGCTTATCGGATGGAGGCATGCTGTTCACGGCCATCCTCATTGTCAGTTCCATTGGCACATTTACCTTCGCAGCAACGGCAGTCACCCAGTTTTTTATTGAAGGCGACTACCGGGAACGCCTGCGCACCAAGCGAATTCAACGGATCATGAATGAGATGAACAACCACGTTATTGTTTGCGGTTACGGCCGCGTGGGAGAGAAGGCGGTGCAGGAACTTCAGGATCATGCGCACGAGGTGGTCATCATTGAATGCAATGAAGAACTCGTCAAAAAGTTGCGTGACACCGGCGTCCACGTGCTCTCTGGCGATGCGACAGAAGATGAAAATTTGCTGAATGCAGGGCTTGACCGCGCTCGTGCACTCATCACCACTTTACCGGATGACGCGCAAAATCTCTACGTAGTCCTCGCCGCCAAAGAACGACGCCCTGACCTGTTGACCATCAGTCGTGCTTCCAATGCCAATGCTGTGAGCAAGCTCAAGGTAGCCGGTGCCCAAAACGTCATCATGCCCGACCAGGTTGGCGGGGCCCACATGGCTTCATTGGTGGCCATTCCGGATGTAGTGGAGTTCCTCGATCACATCCGCATCCAAGGAGCAGACGCCGTCAATTTGGAGGAGATTGAAGTGCAACAATTACCGGATCGCCTGCAATCCATGACCCTCGGAGAAATCGATGCCCGCAACCGCATCGGCGTGAACGTCATTGGCTTGAGGAAAGCCTCGGGCGAGATGGTGATAAATCCGCCACTGGATACAACGCTGCAGGCCTCCATGAAGCTTTTTGTGCTTGGAACGGCTGATCAGATACGGCGGTTAAATGACTTCATCGGAATACAAAGTCCGTCGCTCTGAAGTTCAGGGTTTCAGTTGATTTGTATATTCGAAGTCTTACGATTTATAACCCTGCGATTCATGCGAAAATTCCTCCCACTTGCTGCGTTCATCAGCGCACTGTTCCAGCCGTTGTATGCTCAAGCTTCCACCGTTGATGAGAAAATCAATGCGGTGATGGAGCCATTGACCAATGCGATTATGAAAGTCATTTTCTTTCAAGTATCGTTTGCCGGTGTCACGGTGCCGTTTGTGCTGATTTGGTTGCTTGCAGGAGCCATTTTCTTCACGTTTTATTTCCAATTCATCAATATCAGAGGATTCGGCCACGCGTTGGACGTCGTTCGTGGAAAATTTGATGACCCGAACGATGCAGGTGAGGTCAGTCACTTCCAAGCTTTGACCGCTGCTTTGAGCGGAACAGTAGGGGTCGGTAACATCGCAGGTGTGGCGTTTGCCGTTTCGTTGGGAGGTCCAGGTGCCACCTTTTGGATGATTGTTGCGGGTCTGCTCGGCATGAGCTCGAAGTTTGTCGAGTGCACACTGGGCACGAAATACCGTCAAGAAAATGAAGACGGTTCGGTTTCTGGGGGACCGATGTACTATTTGAGGGACGGCTTGGCCAAACAGGGGAAAGCCCAACTCGGTAAAGTGTTGGCAGTGCTGTTTGCCATCGCGTGCATTGGAGGAAGTTTTGGTGGCGGGAACATGGTGCAAATCAACCAAGCCACGAAGCAGCTCATCGAGGTAACCGGGGGGGAGCAATCCTTCTTGGCAGGACAAAGTTGGATGTTCGGAGCCGTGATGGCCATATTGGTCGGATTGATCATCATTGGTGGCATCAAGAGCATTGCTCGGGTCACGGACAAGGTGGTCCCGTTCATGGTCGGTATCTACGTGCTAGGTGCCTTGGTCGTCTTGGGTGGAAACATCGGCGAGATTCCCCATGCGTTTGGCCTCATCATTTCCAGTGCCTTCTCAGCTGATGCGGCCTATGGTGGGCTGATAGGGGTGCTGATTGTGGGATTCCAGCGGGCAGCATTCTCCAATGAAGCGGGGATTGGATCGGCTTCCATTGCCCACTCCGCAGCCAAAACCAACGAACCGGTCAGCGAGGGTGTCGTCGCGTTGTTGGAGCCGTTCATCGATACGGTGGTCATCTGCACCATGACTGCGTTGGTCATCGTGATTTCGGGCTACGGTTCGATTGGTCAAGAAGCTGCGTTGGGCTTGGCTCAAGCGAAAGACTTGCAAGCCATCGAATTGACGAGCAGCGCGTTTGCCCAGACCATGTCGTGGTTCCCTGTGGTCCTATCTGTAGCGGTCATCCTGTTTGCTTTGTCAACCATGATCAGCTGGAGCTACTACGGGTTGAAATCTTGGACGTTCTTGTTTGGCGAGTCCAAGGCATCAGACCTTTCTTACAAGGCGGTGTTTTGTCTTTTTGTAATCCTCGGTTCGGCCATTTCAGCCCAAAGTGTTTTCGACTTTGGCGATGCGATGATTTTCGCCATGTGCTTCCCGAATGTTCTGGGTTTGTATTTCTTAATGGGGGAGGTCAAGCAAGACGTTTCAGACTACTTCAAGCGCATCAAGTCGGGAGAAATCAAGCGATACGATTGAATGGTTCGGTGTCGGTGAACGGGCCGACCAACGTAGGGTGATCGGAGGAGATGGAAAAAGCAGAGCGACGGGCCTTGTTGGGCTTCGTTTTGATTTCTTGGGCGGCGTTAGCGGTGCGTGCGGGGTTTTGGTACAAAGACCGCAGAACTTACGCAGCCATGGAGTACCCGGTTCCTGTGGGGTGGTTGTTGACAGCGTTGGAAGCGGCACCATCCGCCCGATTCGCAGGAAAGCGGTCACCAAAGGCTGCTGAATCCTTGCGTCATTCCCAGCAGAGAAAGCATCCCATCTTGGACATAAATACCGCTGATAGCGCAGCACTTGAGGCGTTGCCTTACATCGGTCCGGTATTGGCCTCCCGCATCTGCCGATTTCGGAATGCACTGGGTGGGTTTCATTCTGTCGAACAGTTGAGGGAGGTTTGGGGATTGAAGCCGGAAGCCGTCGAACGATTGATTCCAATGTTCCATGCTGGAGGTGGAGTATACCGTCTACTCTGTGCGGATACGGCTAGTTGGTTCGAGCTGAAAAGCCATCCCTACATCGATGCTGGATCGGCACGAGCAATCGAACGATACCGGCGGCACCATGCATTGGATTCACTTGAAGACCTTGCCGTAGCGATTCCCATCACAGACAGCATGATTCGGAGGTGGAGTCCGTATCTTAGGCTTTGTGAATCCCGCGATTAATCCATATCGCTCTTTGGAGGAGGCATTGAAAAAGGCCATTCAGGACGTCCCGGACTTCCCCAAGGAAGGCGTCGTTTTCAAAGACTTGAGCCCGGTGTGGGCCAACCCTCACTTGCGAGGGGACGCGGTGCACGCAGTGACGCAATGGATACAGTCGACCGGCAGCATGCCAACGGCCATTGCGGGCATTGAAAGCAGAGGTTTCCTTCTCGGGATGTCCATGGCGGATCAACTGAAATTGCCATTTATTGCCTTGAGGAAAGAAGGCAAACTGCCTGGCCCCACGCTGCGCCAGTCATATGCATTGGAATACGGCTCGGCAGTATTGGAATGTCAAACGGGAGCTTTCCGTTCCGAAGATCGGGTCTTGATTCATGACGATGTTTTGGCTACAGGTGGAACGGCTGAGGCAGCGGCGGCATTGGTGGAATGCGGAGGAGCGAAGGTGTGGGGCTTTTCGTTTTTGATGCATTTGACGTTTTTAAATGGAATGGAGCGGTTGCGCGAGCTGAGCCCGGGTACTCGCTTCCAAGCTTTGGTAACAGCATAGGATGAATTTTAAGGAGACAGAGGACCAACGAGCGATTCGTGCAACGGTGCGTGATTTTGCAGAAAAAGAAATCCTTCCCCATCGAATGGAGTGGGACGAGGGGCAGATTTTTCCGCGTGCCTTGTTCAGTAAGATGGGGGAGCTGGGGTTAATGGGCATGCTGGTGCCAGCAGAATATGGGGGTGCTGGGATGGGCTATTTTGAATACAAAATCGCCATCGAAGAAGTGGCTAAAGTCTGCGGGTCCATCGGATTGTCCATGGCAGCGCACAACAGCTTGTGCACGAATCACATCCTGATGTTCGGATCCGAGTCCCAACGCCAAAGATTTTTGCCAGGACTGGCCTCTGGGCAGTCCCTTGGAGCTTGGGG
The DNA here is from genome assembly GCA_029979565.1 of bacterium. Classification (GTDB taxonomy): domain Bacteria; phylum Bacteroidota; class Bacteroidia; order Flavobacteriales_D; family Sanyastnellaceae; genus UA16. The sequence goes on along the minus strand of JAPOHG010000026.1, from coordinate 5,633 downwards.
GCTTACGGAGGCCAATACTGGAAGCGATGCGATGCGCATGCGGTGCACGGCTACGCGGGACGAGGAGCGAGGAGGCTGGGTGTTGAACGGTACGAAGAATTGGATTACCCACGGCATTTCAGGTGAAGTGGCTGTGGTGCTGGCACGCACGGGAGAATTGCTCGAGAGCCGGGGCATTACCGCATTCATAGTCACCCGAGACCAGACGGGGTTTTCGGGAGGCAAGAAGGAGAACAAACTGGGCATGCGATGCTCCGAAACGGCCGAAATGATTTTCGAAGCATGCTTCGTTCCGGATGATCAAGTGCTCGGCGAAGTCGGAGATGGGTTCATTCAAGCAATGAAAATCCTCGATGGCGGGCGCATTTCTATTGCTTCATTGGCACTGGGCATAGCGAAAGGTGCATACGCCACTGCAAAGGCCTATTCGAAGGAGCGTGAACAGTTCGGCCAGGCCATCAGTGAATTCCAGGCGATCGCGTTCAAGCTGGCCGATATGCATACGGCCATTGAAGCCGCCGACCTGTTGACGCTGCAGGCGTGTTACCTCAAACAAACGGGGCAACCGGTGACCAAAGAATCGGCGATGGCCAAGTACCAGGCCTCCGAAGTGTGCGTGCATGTGGCGACAGAAGGAGTGCAGGTCTTGGGAGGCTACGGGTACACCAAAGATTTTCCTGCGGAGAAGTACTACCGCGACAGCAAGCTGTGCACCATCGGTGAAGGGACGAGCGAAATTCAAAAGCTTGTCATCTCGCGAGAAATCATCAACGAGTGAATGCACTTGTGGGGTTTTGTACTTTGAAACTTATCGTGTAAATTTGCCGTCCAATTTTGACACAATGCTTTCGATTCCCGTAAAAGAAGGAGACAACATTGAACGCGCACTGAAGCGATTCAAGAAGAAGTTTGACCGCACGAAGCGCATGCGCGAACTGCGTACGCGCCGCGAATTCGTGAAGCCGAGCGTTTTGAATCGGGAACAGCGAAAGAAAGCAGTTTATAAAAACGGACTAAATCTGAAAAACGACTGAGGAATCTTTTGTTTTTCATTCCAAAAAGACGAAATTGTCAGCAGACATTTCGTCTTTTTTGTTTTGAACCAAATTCCGCCACACGTCGAAGACTTCCTTGACTATTTGCTCAAGGAGAAGAGAGGAAGCGTGCACACGCTTCGCTGTTACAGGTCAGACCTGGGGCAATTGGTCAAATTCATGGACGAGAATTACGGATGTTCGGATTTGCGAGAAGTCAAATCCGAATGGCTGCGCTCCTACGTTGTCGAGATGATGCGCACGCAGAAAGCTCCACGCACCATTCACCGTAAAGTGAGTGCTTACAGAACCTTCGTCAAGTACGCCAAACGTCAAGGTTCGATGGATAACGACCCTGCTGACTCCATTGCACTGCCCAAGCTTGCAAAGCGATTGCCCAGTGTAGTTCCCGAACATGCCATGCGCGAATTGTTTGAAGAAGAGGTGTTCAGCGATGACTGGAAGGGGCGGCGCGATCGAAGCATTATTGCTTTGATGTACGAGACCGGAGTGCGATTGAGCGAATTGATTGCATTAAAAGTTTCGGATTTGCATACGGAACGAAAGGAAATTCTCGTTCTAGGAAAAGGGTCGAAGGAACGACGCATTCCCTTGCTCTCCGAAACCATGTCAAGCATCGTTGCGCACATTGAAGAAAGGCCGTTTCAGTCGAAGCATTTATTTGTTACCGACGCGGGCCGAAGCTTATACGCATCGTTCGTCTACAGGCGCGTCCACCATTACCTTTCGTTGGTCAGTTCGCTGCGCAAAAGCAGCCCGCACGTGTTGCGGCATACGTTTGCGACGCATCTTTTGAACAATGGCGCAGAATTGTCTGCGGTCAAAGATTTGCTCGGGCACGCTTCGTTGAGTTCAACGCAAGTTTACACGCACCAGTCATTGTCACGGTTGAAGGAGTTGCATCAGGACAGTCCGTTGGACGTTCGCCCGCAAGATTAAAACTTCACAACCATGCAAATGCAGATTCACTCCATTCACTTCGATGCCGATGCCCGCTTGCTCGAATTCGTTGAGCACAAGGTCGGCAAATTGAACACCTTTCACGATCAGATCATCTCCTGCGAAGTCTTTCTTCGGGTCGAGAAAAGCGACGATCGGGACAACAAAGTAGCCGAGGTAAAAATCCACGTCCCGGGTGCAGACTTTTTCGCGAAGCGGAAAGCGCCGAGCTTTGAAGCGGGGATTGACGAAGTTGTCGAGGCCATTCGACGCCAGATTCGGAAGCAGAAAACGACCCGTTTAACCACGGCTTAATTCGCTGCGAATGAGCAGATTGAAGGGGGCGAGTTTTTCCCAAAAACAAATCGCCGTCCAACGCATTGTATCCAACGATTTCTTTCATACATTTGCCGTCCTGAAAACCGGGGAGTTTGTGCTCTCCAGTTCTTTGACGTGATGCCGATGTAGCTCAGTTGGCCAGAGCAGCTGATTTGTAATCAGCGGGTCGGGGGTTCGAATCCCTCCATCGGCTCATTGGTTTGCCACCTTTCACGCAGTGATCAGTGGTAGGCTTAGAACGGGGGTACGCCGGAGTTGGAGAGCCGGGGCAGACTGTAAATCTGTTGTCTCTGACTGAATAGGTTCGAATCCTATTACCCCCACCACTGACCGTTCGAACGCGAAGGGTCGACAAGCGGAAGTAGCTCAGTTGGTAGAGCATCAGCCTTCCAAGCTGAATGTCGCGAGTTCGAATCTCGTCTTCCGCTCCGCCCGAAAGGGTCAAGCCGATGTAGCTCAGGGGTAGAGCGCATCCTTGGTAAGGATGAGGTCAGGGGTTCAATTCCCCTCATTGGCTCGAACATTTAATGTGAAATCAAACAGTAACTAAAACAGTTAGGCAATGGCTAAAGAAACGTTTGACCGGTCAAAACCGCACGTAAACATCGGTACCATCGGACACGTTGACCACGGTAAGACAACTCTTACTGCGGCAATTACAAAAGTTCTCGCGGATGCGGGACACAGTGAGGCGCGTTCATTCGATCAGATTGACAACGCACCAGAAGAAAAAGAGCGTGGCATCACGATCAACTCTTCGCACGTTGAATACCAGACGGCAAACCGTCACTACGCGCACGTTGACTGCCCAGGTCACGCTGACTATGTAAAGAACATGGTTACGGGTGCTGCGCAGATGGACGGCGCTATCTTGGTTGTTGCTGCAACGGATGGTCCTATGCCTCAAACACGTGCACATCCTCTTGGGTCGCCAGGTGGGTATTCCACGCATCGTTGTCTTCATGAACAAAGTGGACATGGTTGACGACGAGGAATTGCTCGAGTTGGTTGAAATGGAAATCCGTGAGCTGTTGAGCTTCTACGAGTACGACGGAGACAACGGTCCTGTAGTTCAGGGTTCTGCGCTCGGTGCTTTGAACGGCGAAGGCAAGTGGGTGGAAACGGTCATGAACCTCATGGAGGCTGTTGACACGTGGATTGAAATCCCACCGCGTGACAACGAGAAGCCTTTCTTGATGTCAATCGAGGACGTATTCACCATCACAGGTCGTGGTACTGTTGCAACGGGCCGTATCGAGACCGGTGTCATCAACACGAGTGACCCAGTTGAGATCTTGGGTATGGGCGACGAGAAGTTGACTTCTACCATCACGGGTGTAGAGATGTTCCGTAAGATTTTGGACCGTGGTGAAGCGGGTGACAACGTTGGTTTGTTGCTCCGTGGTATTGAGAAGTCTGACATCCGCCGCGGTATGGTTATCGCGAAGCCAGGATCCATCACTCCTCACACCAAGTTCAAGGCGGAGGTCTACATCTTGAAGAAAGAAGAAGGTGGCCGTCACACGCCTTTCCACAACAAGTACCGTCCACAATTCTACTTCCGTACAACGGATGTGACCGGTGAGATTGTTTTGGAAGCAGGCCGAGAAATGGTAATGCCTGGTGACAACGTCACCATTGAAGTACACTTGATCAACCCAGTTGCCATGGACGCTGGTTTGCGTTTTGCAATCCGTGAAGGTGGTCGTACCGTAGGTGCGGGTCAGGTAACTTCGGTGATTGAGTAATCTCAATCCCAGGACTTGAATCGAACGGAAGAAGGCACTCCCGAAGGGGTGTGCCTTCTTCCTCATCTACGGGCGTAGCTCAATTGGTAGAGTAGTGGTCTCCAAAACCATTGGTTGCAGGTTCGAGTCCTGCCGCCCGTGCTAAATTTGAATGAAATGTCACAATTCACACAATACTTGCAGGAGTCGTACCAGGAACTGGTGCAAAAGGTGACTTGGCCAACTTGGAAAGAGTTGCAGGGTTCATCCGTGCTCGTGTTTGTCGCTTCCTTGCTCATTGCGGGCCTGGTATTCGTTATGGACTGGGCGTTCGGCGTGAACGCAGCGGATTCCATTTGGCGCGGTGTGATTGGGTTGGTTTACGAATTATTCTGATCGGGAACCCCCGTGCAACTTGCGACTATGAGTGATATCGATAAAAAGTGGTATGTCGTCCGCGCAATCAGCGGCCAAGAGAAGAAGATCAAAGATGTTCTTGAGGCTGAGATTGCTGCTGAGGGATTGCAACACTATGTCGGCCAGATTCTGATCCCGGTCGAAAAGGTGTTCCAAATTCGGAACGGCAAGAAAGTGAGCAAGGAACGTAATCTGTTCCCTGGCTACATTTACGTAGAGGCTTCACTCGTTGGCGAGGTACCTCACGTTATTCGGAACGCTACCGGTGTCATCGGTTTTCTTGGCGCAGAAAAGCGGGGTGAGCCTTTGCCGGTTCGTCAACACGAAATCAACCGCATCCTGGGTGTCATCGATGACATGGCCGACAGCGAAGAGGAAATCAACATCCCTTACAAAGTTGGAGAATTGGTGAAGGTTACCGACGGGCCGTTCAACGGCTTCAACGGCAACATCGAAGAAGTAAACGAAGAAAAGAAGAAACTCAAAGTAATGGTCAAAATCTTCGGTCGTAAGACGCCGGTGGAGCTTGGCTATTTACAGGTAGAGAAAGAAGTATAAACTGGAACAGACAGCCGCATCGTCGCAATGACCCCTAATGCTTCCCATTTGCGCATGATAAGGACTGTTCAATATAAATGACCAATGGCTAAAGAAGTAGCTGGACTCATTAAACTGCAAATCAGAGGTGGCGCTGCCAACCCAGCACCTCCTGTCGGACCGGCTCTCGGTGCGAAAGGGGTGAACATCATGGAATTCTGCAAGCAATTCAACGGCAGAACCCAAGATAAGGCTGGACGCGTTTGCCCTGTTGTGATCACGGTCTACAGTGACAAGTCGTTTGACTTCATCATCAAGACTCCACCCGCTGCGGTGCAGTTGATGGAAGCCGCCAAATTGAAAGGCGGTTCTCCTGAACCAAACCGCATCAAGAAGGGTAAAGTCACGTGGGACCAAGTTCGCACTATTGCAGAAGACAAGATGCCCGATCTGAACTGCTTTACCGTCGAGTCTGCCATGAAAATGGTGGCCGGTACGGCACGCAGCATGGGGCTTCGAGTCGAAGGACCTGCTCCCTTCTAATCGTCAATAACTGCGCAAAATGGGACAATTAACAAAGAACCAAAAAGCATACGCTGAAAAAGTCGATTTCGACAAG
>JAPOHG010000025.1 GCA_029979565.1 bacterium | reverse complement strand
CTCCTTGGCGTAGGCGTTGGCGTAGTCGGTGGCGCCCTGGGCCAGGCCGACCGCCTGGGCGGCGGCGCCGAGCCGGGTGCGCTGGAGCACGCCGAGCGCGACGCCGAGCCCCTTCATCGGGTCGCCGATGACGTTCTCGGCCGGGATGCGGACGTCCTCGAAGACCGGCGAGCCGGTCGGCGAGCCCTTGATGCCCATCTTCTTCTCGAGCTTGCCGATGGAAAGGCCGTCGCGGTCCTTCTCCACGATGAAGGCGCCGATGCGGCGGTTCTCGCGGTCGGTGCTGGCCATCACCACGTAGAAGTCGGCGACCCCGGCGTTGGTGATCCAGTTCTTGGTGCCGTTGAGCAAGTAGTGGTCGCCGCAATCAATAGCGGATGTCGCTTGGGATGTGGCATCGGAACCCGCTTCAGGTTCGCTGAGACAAAACGCTCCGATCTTTTGGCCAGATGCCAGGGGACGAAGGTATTTTTCCTTTTGTTCCTCGGTTCCGAAGGCCTGCAATCCATAGCATACTAGGGAGTTGTTGACGCTCATGCACACGCTTACTGAGGCGTCGACCTTGCTGATTTCTTCCATGGCCAAGACATAGCTCATGGTGTCCATTCCGCTTCCTCCGTATTTCTCGTCGACCATCATCCCCATGAATCCCAATGCTCCGAGTTCGTTGATTTCTTCGGTCGCAAACCGTTGCTCGTTGTCGCGGTCGATGACCGTGGGTTTGAGTACGTTTTGGGCGAAGTCTCGGGCGGCGTCCCGGACGGCGATGTGCTCTTCAGTAAGTTCGAGGTTCATTTCCTTGATGCTTTTGGAGAAATTGCTCCATATTGGTGCAAAGATAAGACCTCTCCGACCGTTCGATATGGAACTGAAAACCACTGAATTGGGCACACACAGGCTAAAAGGGCCTTTCCGCGTTTTGGGCACTATGAGTGGCACATCCATGGATGCGTTCGACATCGTGGAGGCCCAGTTCTCCTGGAATGGTGGCCGGTGGACGGGCAGCATTGAAGCCCTTCACGAGGTCCCGCTTGGTGAAAGGTGGCCTCGACGTTTTAAAGCGTTGGAAACTGCCGGTGCAGTGGATTGGTTTGAATGCGAGCGGGACTGGTCGCGCTGGTGCGCAGAACAAATCATCCGGTGCACAAACCCGAGCAATTTTGACGTGGTGGCCTTTTCCGGGCAGACCATTTTCCACCAACCTCAGCAGGGATATACTGTTCAATTGGGCAGCGGGTCAGAATTGCATGCTGCATTCAAAGCGGCGATTCCCGTGGTCGGAGACTTTCGAAGTTTGGATGTCGCCTTGGGCGGGCAAGGCGCACCCCTCGTGCCGGTTGCGGATGCCCTGTTGTTTGGTGAATTTGATGCGTGCCTGAACCTTGGAGGGTTTTCGAACATCAGCATGGACCAAGCAGGGCATCGGATGGCCTGGGACGTGAGCCCATGCAATTTGGTGTTGAATGCCCTCGCTAACCGCAATGGGTTGCCGTTTGATGCATCAGGACGCTTGGCGGCTGCGGGACGTGTAATCCCTGAGTTGCTGTCGGATTGGGCGGAGTTGCCGTACCACGAGCAACAGGGTCATAAAAGCTTAGGTGTAGAGTGGATGCGGGATGTGTTCTGGCCGGTTTTAGAGCTGCACGAGCAGCGAGGAACGTTGGCCACGGAGGACCTGCTGGCCACCGCTGTAGCGTATATCGCCTTGGAGGTCCGGATGGCGGCGAACGGGGCAAAAACCCTGGTCACGGGTGGAGGTGCCCTGAATGCCGAATTGGTTCGGCGGCTTGGTGAAGCGGCACCTGTTGCCCGTGTGGATCTGCCTTTGGAAGCGGTGATCCCCGATGCCACCCTTCTGAAAGGCAAGGAGGCCTATGCATTTGGGTTTCTGGGGCTACTCAGGTGGTTGGAATTGACCAACGTGTGGTCCACGGTAACGGGCTGCAGTCAAGCACACATGGGTGGTGCATTGTGGGGCAAGAACGGCTTATCTTCGCGGTCGCCAAATGCAATGCAATGATCATGAAAGAACTGCTAACGGCCTATGAAGCGAAGCGACCAGAGGTCGTTTTTGAGTGGCAAGATGCTGAAACCGATGCGTGCGGTTGGGTGGTGATCAATTCGTTGCGTGGAGGCGCGGCGGGCGGTGGTACACGAATGCATCCTGGCTTGGACCGCCGGGAAGTGGAGAGCCTCGCTAAGACCATGGAAGTTAAATTTTCGGTCAGTGGACCGCAGATTGGTGGAGCAAAATCGGGCATCGCATTTGACCCGACCGATCCACGGAAGGAAGGCGTGCTGCGCCGTTGGTATGAGGCTGTGACGCCGCTCTTGAAGTCCTACTACGGTACGGGCGGTGACATGAACGTGGATGAAATCCATGAGGTCATTCCCATCACCGAGGATTGCGGAATCTGGCATCCGCAAGAAGGGGTTTTCAATGGCCATTTCAATGCCAAGAATGCAGAGAAGGTCAAGCGCATTGGCCAGTTGCGTCAAGGCGTTTCTAAAATCGTAGATGACACGGCATTTATACCCAACCCTTCAAAGAAATACCGTGTGGCTGACCTCATTACAGGTTATGGAGTATCCGAATCGGTTCGGCACTACTACCGCATTTATGGCGGCGCGTTGAGTGGCAAGCGGGTCATCGTCCAGGGCTGGGGCAATGTGGGTGCTGCCGCGGCATTTTACCTCGCACAGGCAGGAGCAGTGGTAGTGGGGATCATTGACCGTGCAGGCGGCATCATCGCACCCGAAGGACTCGCTTTCGAGACCGTGAGCGAATTGTTTGAAGCCAAACAAGGCAACAGCTTAAGCGCTCCTGGCATGCTTTCGTTTGATGATGTGAACGCACGGATTTGGGACGTGGAGGCGGACGTATTCCTGCCCTGTGCGGCTTCGCGTTTGGTTACACAGGATCAGCTCAATCGCATGGTGAAAGCGGGCATTGAGGTTATTTCCAGTGGCGCCAACGTTCCGTTTGCGGACGCTGAAATCTTTTACGGACCCATCGCAGAGGCGGCAGATGGTCACCTCGCGGTGGTTCCCGATTTTATTGCCAATTGCGGCATGGCTCGGGTGTTTGCCTACCTCATGAGCGAATCCGATGTTGACCTCAGTGACGAGGCCATTTTCTCCGATACGTCTGCGACCATTGAACGCGCCTTGAGAGAGACCCATCGGCTGAACCAAGGCCGTACGGGGCTGGCAGCAACGGCGTTTGAAATCGCGCTGGGCAAGCTTTTGCCGGCGCATGGAAATTAAAGGTTCTTTAAACACGGGATGGCCTCCCGTGTTGTAATTTCAGCCACCGGAATTCGCAAACCACATGGAATTTATTGTCCTCGCCATCTTTGTTCTGGGCTACCTATTCATCGCCTTGGAACATACCTTTCACATCGACAAGGCGGCGAGTGCATTGCTTACAGGGACCATTTGTTGGGGATTGTTTGTGATTGGGATTCACGAGGTTCCGGCCCATTTAGCGAAGGATTTTGCAGCGTACGCAGCGGAATTCAACGGCACCCATGCCCAAGCGCTGCATCATTTTTTTGAGCACAGGTTGTTGCACCACATGGAAGACATCAGCTCGATTCTGTTCTTCCTGTTGGGGGCCATGACCATTGTGGAGTTGGTGGATGCGCACGAAGGATTCAGCGTCATTACCGATCGCATCAAAACATCGAATAAGGTTAAATTGATGTGGATCCTCAGCCTATTGACCTTCTTTTTCTCGGCTGTTTTGGACAACCTGACCACCTCCATTGTGATGGTTTCCCTGCTGCGTAAACTCATCGATGACAAGGAAACACGGTGGGTCTTTGCGGGCGTTGTCATCATCGCAGCCAACGCAGGCGGTGCATGGTCGCCCATCGGCGACATCACGACCACCATGCTTTGGATCGGCAATCAGCTGACTTCAGATGTGATCATTACCAACCTTATCGTTCCATCCATGGCGTGTTTGGTGGTTCCCTTGGGCATCCTTTCAGTCACCATGAAAGGCGAAGTGAAGCGGCCCGATGTCAAAAAGGATGAAAAAGATCCCACCACCCCGGGTGAGCGAAAGCTCGTCTTCATCATGGGGGTAGCGGGATTGCTCTTCGTGCCGGTATTCAAGACCGTCACCCACTTGCCGCCGTTCATGGGTATGATGCTTTCGTTGGGCATGATGTGGGTCATCACAGAGATCATTCACCGGAGCAAAAACCACGAGGACCGCGACCAATTGTCGGTCATCGGCGTATTGCGCAAGATTGATGCGGCATCTGTATTGTTTTTCTTGGGCATCTTACTCGCTGTCGCCTCGTTGCAGGAAATCGGTCATTTGATTACCGCAGCGTCGTGGTTGCGGGATGCCATGGGCGATGTGTATGCCATCAACGTCGTTATCGGTTTCCTTTCGGCCATCGTGGACAACGTTCCGTTGGTGGCCGCATCGATGGGCATGTATGACATTGCCCCTGCTGCGAGTACGGGCTGGGAGGGGTATTTCGTTCAGAACGGTATTTTCTGGCAATTTCTCGCATACTGTGCCGGTACAGGGGGGTCTGCCCTCATCATAGGCTCCGCTGCGGGAGTTGCGGTTATGGGCCTTGAACGCATTGATTTTGTGTGGTACTTAAAGAAAATCAGCCTGCTCGCCGTTGCGGGTTACTTGGCCGGTGCGGGTGTTTTCTGGCTCATGTTTCACTGAATTAATCGTTCACAGCGCCGAGACGTTGTGAACCGCTGAACGTCGAAAATTGATTCTTTTTGGGAGCGCTTGTCCCAATAATTGCGTGAACTTTCTCGTTTCTACAACGGCATTGAACGCGACGATTTATGAAGACATTTATGCTACTCGATGTAACCACCGGAGGGGAGGTTGCCGAAGAAACATCAGCGGCCATCCAGCAAGTGGATGTCAGCATTTTGGAATTGATTTTGGAGGGCTCAAGCGGCATTGGAGGCGGAGCGGTGATGATCCTTCTGGCCTTGATGAGCTTGGCGGCCATTTACCTCTTTTTTGAGCGCACAATGGCCATTGCCAAAGCTGAAAAGGTCAGCCCAGATTTCATGAACAAGATTCGAGATTACATCGGTCAAGGCAGCTTTGACAGCGCTCGAAACCTGTGCCAATCATCCAATACGCCCATGGCCCGCATGTTGGATAAAGGAATCAGCCGGATCGGAAAGGACTTGAAGGACATCAGCGTATCCATTGAGAACATTGGCAAGTTGGAGATTTACAACTTGGAAAAAAACCTCAGTTCCCTCGCAACCATTGCAAGCGCGGCTCCGATGCTCGGATTCTTGGGGACGGTACTCGGTATGGTTCAGGTCTTCTTGGACATGGAACAAGTGGGGACGGTCAGCGTGGAGCATATTTCGTCCGGAACAAAACAGGCAATGATCACGACCATTGTCGGCCTTGTTGTCGGCATTATCGCCTACATGGCGTACAACAATTTGGTCAGCAAGGTTTCCAAGGTGATTCACAAAATGGAGGCCACGACGATTGAATTCATTGACATCTTGGAAGAACCCGCAGCATGAACTTGGGCCAACGAAATAAAATCAGTGTGGGCGGCAACATGTCGTCCATGACCGATTTGGTCTTTCTTCTGCTGATCTTCTTTATTATCCTTTCGACCTTGGTCAGCAATGGGGTGAATGTCGAGCTTCCCAAAGCGAAGGGCACCACTTCTGTGACGTCGAAAATGACCTTGAGCATCAAACCAGACGGGTCGTATCACCTCAATGGCGGTCCGGTGGCCTACGAAGACCTCGAATCCTTGCTTCGCGTCCGCCTGGAAGATGCGGCCGATCCGGTGCTGTACCTCCAAGTGGACGAATCCGTCCCTACGGGCAAGACCGTTGAGGTCATTGGTATGGCCAAGGCAAACGAATGGAAAGTGATGCTTGGCGCCACGCCAAAGAACTGATTCTGCATGCAAGCAATCCTCGAAAAACGACGCCAGGAAGGCGAGAAGAAGGACCGCGTCAAGGCGGCCATTCTTGCTTTTTTCTCCTTCACGGGAGTCGTTGTGGCTTGTTTTTTTCTCGTGGCCTTCACCAAGTCCATTCCACCGCCTGGTGAGCAGTTCGTGGCAGTGGGGTTCGCAGATGTTGGGGATGCAGCAGAGGCCACAGGTGAGGTTGAATCGGAAGTGCCCTCCGAGACGGTGGAGGAGGTAGTGCAGCCAGAAATTTCCCAAAGCGAGCCTGTCGAAGCCGCCGTGGCGGAAGAAGTGGTGACCCAAACGGAATCGGAAGTCGCTGTGCCCACTGCACCAGAACCGGTGAAAGAGCCGGAACCCGAACCTGAACCGGAGCGCATCGTGGATTCGCGGTTATCGAATGCATTCAGTGCATTGGCGCAGAGTGGTGGCGGGGGTTCGGAAGGTGCTTCTGAACAGGGTTCAGGGAATGAAGGGGCTGAAAATGCCAAAATCGATGGCCGAGGTGTGGTCAGCGGCGATGAAGGAGACTTCGATTTGGACGGTGGGAAGATTGTCGGACGGCCCATTCAAAATGAAACCCCGCGCAAAGAAGGAGTGGTACGGGTGAAAATTCTCGTCGACAAGTACGGTAAGGTAACTTCCGCTACCTATGATGGCACGGGCTCAAGCACTGCAGACAGCGAGCTCATTGAAATGGCGTGCCGGGCGGCACGAACCACGACGTGGACCGAGAATTTGGCCCGACCCGTGCGCTCGGGATTCGTGACCATTCGATTCGAACTCGAGTGACCTACGCCGAAGCCACTGCGTGGCTGTTTCAACAGCTCCCCATGTTCCAGCGGCAAGGCGCCGCTGCTTACAAAGCGGATTTGAGCGGGACGTGGCGTGTCTTGGACCTGTTGGGCCGGCCGGATCTCCAACTCGAAAACATCATCCACGTTGCGGGAACCAACGGCAAGGGGTCGGTGTGCACGGCCATCGCCAATGCGTTGCAAGCGCAGGACAAACGGGTCGGATTGTTCACGTCACCGCATTTGGAAGACTTCCGAGAACGCATGCGCATCAACGGTGCCATGCCCGAAGAACGATGGGTGAGCGAGTTTATTCAGCGCGTTCGGCCTGAGGTGGAATCGGCCGGATTTACTCCGTCGTTTTTTGAATGGACCTTTGGCATGGCCTTGGTTTGGTTCGTTGAACAAGGTGTCGACGCCGTGGTCCTCGAAACCGGAATGGGCGGACGCCTCGACAGCACGAATGTCTTTCCTCGACCGTTGCTCACCGTCATCACCAACATTGGGTTGGACCACCAGCAGTTCCTCGGAGCCGACATCCGTTCAATAGCACGCGAAAAAGCGGGCATCATCAAGGATGGGGTGCCGTTGGTCATGGGCAGAATGCGCCCCGAAGCCCAGTCGGTGTTGTTGGAGACGGCGAATCGGTTGGGCGCTGAGGTGCATTATGCCGGAGTCGCCACGGGGGCTGGCGAGGAGGGGCCGCACTGGCCCGAAAACCGGGCCACGGCGCACAAGGCATTTGAAGTACTGAACGCCACGCCTTTCGGGCATCATTGGGAGGTGCCGCCGCTGGAGGCCATCACGAAATCCGGCCATGCAGGAAGGTGGCAGTGGCTGCGCCCAGCGCCCTCCGGTGCGCGCATTCTACTCGATTGCGCCCACAATTTGGATGGCTTGCACCGCACGTTGGGAGCGATTGAAGCCCTTGACTGCAATCGCCTACGCGTTGTGTTCGGGGCCGTCAATGACAAAGACGTCAACGGTGCCTTGACGGCAATGCCCAGTGCGGGATTGTATTATTTCTGCGAGGCACAAATTCCGCGAGCATTGCCCAGTGCGGGATTGGCCCAACATGCGGCAGACGCCGGGCTGAACGGCCAAGCGTACGCAACAGTCGAAGCGGCATTGGAGGCTGCACTGGCGGACGCTCAGCCCAACGACTTGATTGCGGTGTTCGGCAGCGTTTTCATCGCCGGTGAGGTGCTCGCTTGGGAGCGCAACCGAAGCTGACGAAGATCAGTGCAAAGCCTTACCCGTCATTTCGGACGGCTGCGGGATGCCCATAAGCTTGAGCACTGTTGGGGCGACATCCGCCAAAATGCCGTCTTGAATCGAATCGACGTGCTCTGACAGAACGACCACCGGAACCGGATTGGTCGTGTGGGCAGTATGGGGTGAACCATCTGGATGCCGCGCAAAATCGGCATTTCCGTGATCTGCAATCACAATGAACTGATACCCATTGCTTCGCCCAGCTTCCACCACCTCACGCAGGCACTGGTCGGTGACTTCAACAGCCTTGACAATGGCGTCAAAAACACCGGTATGCCCGACCATGTCAGGGTTGGCAAAGTTGAGACAAACGAAATCCGGACGCGCACCGTTCTCACCGTTCATTTCCGGGACAATCAGGTTTACGATTTCGTGGGCGGACATCTCCGGTTGAAGGTCATAGGTCGGAACCTTCGGGCTGTGGGCCATCAGTCGACGCTCACCATCGAATGGAATTTCTCGGCCGCCACTGAAAAAGAAGGTGACATGCGGGTATTTTTCCGTTTCAGCGATGCGCACTTGGGTTCGGCCCGCATCGGAAATCGCCTCCCCGAGCGTGGCGACCAAATTGGGTTTGTCGTAGATCACGTGAATGCCCTCAAATGAATCGTCATAATTCGTCATGGTGACGTAATGCAACGGAACGGGTTCCATCTCGTACTCGGGATGCGCTTGTTGAGTGAGGGCGGAGGTGATTTCCCGGCACCGGTCGGTTCGGAAGTTGAAGCAGATGACCACATCGTTCGGAGCAATGCATACGGGTTCGCCCACCACAAAGGGGCGGATGAACTCATCCGTGATGTCTTGCGCATAGTGTGCTTCAATGCCGTCTGCTGCTGTTGCATAACGCGCACCCTCCCCGCGCACGAGGGTGGCATAGGCTTGGCCAATGCGCTCCCATCGGTTGTCCCGATCCATGGCGTAGTAGCGGCCGTGAACCGATGCTATGCGCCCCCCGGTCGTTTGCAATACCGATTCGAGTTCTGCAACGTATTTCGCTGCGGTACGCGGTGACGTGTCCCGACCGTCGGTAAAGGCATGGACTGCAAAGTCTTTGATGCCTGCGGCCGCGGCGGCCTTGCAGAGGGCGTTCAGGTGTTCCTGCTGCGAATGCACTCCTCCTTGAGAGACGAGGCCCATGAAGTGAAGGCGAGCGCCGGTGCTTTTCGCTCGTTCAAACGCCTCCTGCATCACCGGCTCCTGTTCAAAGGAACCCGATTCAATGGCCCGGTTGATCCGAAGCAAATCTTGGTAAACGACCCGGCCGGCTCCGATGTTCATGTGGCCCACTTCGCTATTGCCCATTTGTCCATCAGGAAGTCCAACGTGTTCGCCGTCGGTGCGCAGGGTTGCTGTGGGATGTTGGCTCAATAGCTCATCCATGAACGGGGTATTGGCCGCTTCGATGGCATTGCTTGAATCGTTGTCGCCAATGCCCCATCCATCGAGGATAATCAGAGCGCATTTGTTGGAAGAAGGGGTCATGAAGTAAGGGGAATCTTCGTGGTGATGAGGCATCCGCCGCGTTTGCTTGAATCGATGGTCAACTGCCCGCCGTGCATGCGGATGATTTGATGGGCCAAGTACAGGCCCAGTCCCGTTCCGGTGATATCGGTATGTTCGATGCGTTCAAACTTCTCGAGCACCTGTTTCCGCTTGTTGGCTGGGATGCCGTTGCCTCCATCGTCAACGGTGCACTGAAGGGCGTCAGGAGTTTGGAAGATTTCGACGTGAACGGGTTCGTCTTCCGGGCTGTACTTCAGGGCGTTTTCGATGAGGTTTCCCCAAGCCAGGCCCATGGCATCGGCATCGCCTTTCAACAGACCCATGGCCTGCTCGGGCGTGGCCAAATCAATGGAACGGCCTCGGAAAGGCCCCGTTTGCTGTCGTTTGATGGCTTCGTTGATGATGTGTTCCGCATCGAACGGTTCCCGGTTCATGGCTTTGCCCGACACGAGCCGGTTGCTTTGCAGGATGTTTTCGACCCGTTGGGAGAGGCGGCTCAAACCCGCGCTGGCATCTTCGTACAATTCGCGTTTGGTGGCTTCGTCCCATTCGTGTCGCTTGAGCGAGTCGATGGCCAGTTGCGTTCCAGCGATGGGGGTTTTCAATTCATGGGTAACGGCGAGGAGAAAATGACGTTCTTTTTGTGCCTGAGCCCGCTCCTTCCGGAGCCCCCTCCAGATCGCCACAAAGCCCAAGCTAAGGAGCCCCAGGAAAACGCTGCCTTCTCCCAAGATCATCAGCGTGTAACGCGGGGCATTGGACGTTCCTTCCAGTGCATCGATTGTGCGATGCTGTTGTATGAGCAAATACGCCCACCAGCTGAATTGCATCAAGATATAGGCCCCCAACACCGCTGTTAGCCACGTCCGATTTACTCGTTCAGCCTGCTTTCTTGGCATGCTGCAAAGCTAGTGCACACCCTTTAGAATCGAATGCATACATGCTCCCGTTTGAGGGCTTGATTGCGCGTCAGGAGGCCCCATTCGAACGCATCCAATTGCACGGTCCATTCGGGCATCGAACACAGGTCGTTCCAGGCTTGCTCCATGTCAAGCGACCAATGGATGTCATCGCAAACCAGCACGCCGTTTGGCTGGAGCATCGACAAGCTCTTCTTGGCGTAACGCATCAAAGCTTCACCACGGTGGTTTCCATCGATGAAAATGAGGTCGTAGGTGGTGTCTGCAAATCCTTCCCATATCTGCTCGAATTCACCTTCGAACGAGCGGACATTTTGGACGCTTAGTTGCCTCCAATTGGACAGGGCCAATGCGCGAATGTGGGGATTGCCTTCTGCCGTTGTCAAGGCTGTGGTGTGGCGGGAGATGTAGGCAGAAGTGAGGCCCAAGGATGTGCCGAGCTCGAGGACTGCTTCGCTCTCAATATGCTGGGCGAGCGCTGCAAGGGCTCGGGCGTGTTTGGGACGTTTCAATGAGCGACGTGCAATGCCCGACACGGTCGTCGTACTTCCCTTCGATCCTGCGCCGAAATCCACGCACGGCACAGGTGCGGAGTTTGCCTTGAGCTTCGAGCGGAGCGCCTCGATGTCGGTGTGATTGAATGCTGAACTGCGCATGTTCACCAACAAACTGAAAAGCCAAGGGCTGTGCACGCTTCGCCAGCTTTGGCTTCGGAGTAGCCAACGAACAAACGAGGTTATGCGGAAGAAAGCGGGGGATTTCACTTTGTCAAAAGTACGGTGTCGAATATGCGATATTTCATTTATCTTTGCGCCCCGTTCGGGCGATTAGCTCAGTTGGTTTAGAGCACCTCGTTTACACCGAGGGGGTCGGGAGTTCGAGTCTCTCATCGCCCACAACAAAAAAGCCCCATCACTGGGGCTTTTTTCGTGCTAGAACGTGTCCATCAACGCCGTTGCCGGGTGATGGTTAGTGCTCCGTGGAAATTCTCGCCATCTGAGCGTCGCAGGATGTAGAAATAGGTTCCATCTGCCACGGGTTCGTTGTTGATTCGACCGTCCCAGCCGCCCCCGTAGTCGTTGCTTTGGTAGATGACATTGCCCCAGCGATTGTAAATCTCCAGTTTGGAGTTGGGGAATCCTTCGATGCCCGGGATGCGGAAGAAGTCATTCCACGAATCGCCATTGGGGGAGAACACGTTTGGAATTTCTGTATCGCAAGCAATGATGGAAACATTGAACATGGCTTCTGCCCCGCACTGATCGAGGACGTAAATGTCCATGTCCCCTTGGGTAAGTCCGGCCTGGAAGTTTCCCGATGGCCCAATGAACGTGGCCAACGAGTCGAGCGTCGCGTCGACGAGCACAAAAGCCGAGTCCTGCGGGTTGCCGCTGTCGTCGTAATTGAAGTATTGCCAGGTGTAGAAGGTGTATTGCCCGACCCAATTGCCAGCCAAGTCCTCCTCGCCAACCCCACCGGTCAAGTTCAAATCTCCCTGAATGCCCAGGCACACTTCAGGATTGTTTCCCATAATGGGCTCCCAGACCGGGTACTCCACTTCCACGTCAAAGCTGTCCTCGATGCCACAGGCATCGGTGACTGTAAGGGTTACGATTTGTGAGGTGTTGAAGTTGACCGTTTCGGTTTCTCCGTCTCCGCCGCTTGACCAGTCGTAAGTGAAAGGTCCAACCCCGGTGTTGATTCCTGCCTCCAGCACGGCGTCATCACCTGGGCACAGAGGGCTGTTGGTCTGTTCACCGTAAATCACCAATTCGGGTGGCATCGTATACGTAATCGTTGCTGATTGTTCATTGCCGCAGACGTCTGTCACGGTCACCTGAGCAGCCCCGGGGTCATCTGTTTCGATGACATTCACGGCCAAGGTGTCGGAATCGCCGGTGCTCCATAAGAAGTCAAACGGGCCGTATCCACCGATGGTCTCGACTTCAAGTACCGCTTCCCCATTGCAAATTCCAACGGGGTTTTCGTACTGCAATTCAGTCGGGTCGAAATCTTCAATGATGAGGGTCGCTAAACGCAGCACCGAGTCGCCGCACAAGTTGACATAAGTGTATTCGATGGTAACCGACTCGGGTCCTTCCACTTCTCCATCGGGGATGACAATCAGCGGGATCTCGTACGTGAATTCGCCTACCTCCATGATGACCTCGGGGTCGATGGTTTCATAGTCGACGCCGTTGGTAGCGGTCCCAGAGATAACGACGTCCAGCGTGTCTTCGGTATCAGCAAGTGGACGGTTGACAATGAATACCGCGTCGTTACAAGATTCGACGACCGTGGTATCACCACCGAAAATCTGGTTCCCGGAAATGGAAGCTGTTGCAACCAGGTCAAATGAATTGGAAGTGAAGGATCCTTCTTCGAGCACCACGATGGATTCCAACGCCGTGTCAGATCCATCGGCTATGGCCAGTTTGATGTGGTATGTTTCGCCGCATTGTACGGCTGCTTCTGCTGTGAAGGTTGTCGTGTACCCCAAAATGCAGATGCCGTTTTCGGATTGGTTGTTGACGTAATACTGGGGATTCGTTCCTGAATTCACCGAAGAAATCGTGATGGGGAGCGGCGGGTCCGCATCCGGGACGCCGGCAATGTTCACGGCTCCATCTGGGAATCCGGCAGGGCTAGCGTACTCGCCCACGATGCCGGGGCCACTCAGGAAAAATGCGAAGACGTCGTTGAACTGGGTGTTGATCCACGTCTCATACTCGTCCGAACCAAACACGTAATTGAAACTGATGGAGTCACCGGATGCGGTGAAGTCAAATTCCAACACACAGCCGTCGTTGACCGAACTGACGGAAAAAGTCTGGCCAATGAGGGGCGGAACGGAGTTGGCAATGTCCAACAGGTCGGGGTCCGCGAAATCGTATCCCAAGCAGTCCCCGCACATCCCGAATTCACACGCGATGTTGACCGCAGCATCTGAACTCAGGACCAAGCCGGAGCCGATGGTGAAAACGTCCTCACCGCCGGTCATGTAGCCGAGTTGGCTGGCACCGCCGGTGTACGTGATGTTGAAGGCTTCGACCCCTTCTCCCAGAAGGATCTCGTTGACATATTCTTCAATGGTGAACGTGGAATTCACATCAATTTGACTCCAGGCGCTGATGCTCAAAAGGCCGGAGAATAGCACGTTGCAGAAGATGTGGGGTATACGCATGGTTTAAAATGTCCGAAGAAAGGTACGCGGAAAAGACGCTTTGATGCAGGCGGAAAATGTTGAAAGTCAACAAGGCTTCTTTCATTACCGGCGTAACTTTGACGCATTGAAAACGCTCATTTCCATAGAAGGGTTGCGCAAGACTTACCGCATCGGAACCCAATTGGTTCACGCCTTGGATGGCCTCGACTTGGCCATCGATGTGAATGAATACGTTGCGCTCATGGGCCCTTCCGGGAGCGGGAAATCGACGTTGATGAACGTGCTTGGATGCCTCGATTCCCCAACCGCAGGATCCTACCACCTGAACGGTCAAAACGTCGCCAATTTGGATGAGGATTCCTTGGCCGATATCCGTAACCGAGAGATTGGTTTCGTCTTTCAGACGTTCAACCTGTTGCCGCGGTACAGCGCTTTGGAAAATGTCGCCTTGCCATTGATTTATGCTGGGCTGTCCAAGCGAGAACGCATCGAAAGAGCAGAAGAAGTTCTGGAGATGGTGGGGCTGCAAGACCGGATGGTGCACAAACCCAATGAATTGAGCGGAGGCCAGCGCCAACGGGTGGCAGTCGCACGCGCCCTCGTGAATCGGCCGTCGATCATTCTGGCCGATGAGCCCACAGGGAATTTGGACACCGCTACCTCGATGGAAATCATGAACCTGTTCGGTGAGATTCAAGCTGCAGGCAACACCGTCATCTTAGTGACTCACGAAGAAGACATTGCTGAATGTGCCCAGCGAATCGTCCGACTTCGCGACGGAAAAGTGGAGCCTGGAAATGGCTGAATCCTGCGGTTCGTGCCGTTTCTTTGTATCTTGAATCAGCGAACAATTTTCGAGGAATATGCAACGGGAACGCATTGTGAATTTGCGCGATGAAGCGCAGGTAGGCCGGGAAGTTTTGGTGCAAGGTTGGGTGCGGACGTTTCGCAACGACCAATTCATTGCATTAAATGACGGCTCGTGCTTGGGCAATTTGCAGTTGGTCATCGACCGGGAGGCCACCAATGACGACATCAAAAAACGCATCACGACAGGCGCCGCCATCGCTGCCAAAGGCGTCATCGAAGCTTCCCAAGGACGCGGTCAAGTGACCGAATTGAAAGTGATGGAATTGGAAATCCTGGGCGATGCCGACCCCGAATCGTTCCCGATTCAGATGAAGCGCCACACCATGGAATTCCTGCGCGAGAAGGCGCACCTGCGCTTCCGTACCAGCACCTTCGGGGCGGTATTCCGTGTGCGTCATGCGCTGAATTATGCCGTGCACAAATTCTTCACGGAACAGGGGTTCTTTCAGATGCATACCCCCATCATCACCGGAAGCGACGCTGAAGGAGCGGGGGAGATGTTTCAGGTAACTACGTTGGACTTGGACAATGTGCCCAAAACCGAGGACGGTACGGTGGATTTCGCAGAAGATTTCTTCGGAAAGACGGCGAACTTGACCGTGAGTGGTCAGTTGGAAGCGGAGTTGGGCGCCATGGCGTTGGGGCAGGTGTACACCTTCGGTCCTACGTTCCGCGCGGAGAATTCGAACACGTCCCGTCACTTGGCGGAGTTTTGGATGATCGAGCCGGAGGTGGCATTTGCCGACCTGGCGAGCAACATGAAACTGGCTGAGGATTGCCTCAAAGCGATCCTTCGCGATGTGCTCGCTGGATGCGACGAAGACCTTGAATTCCTCGAAAACCGAGAGCTGCAAGCAGAGAAACAACTGCCTCAAGACCAGCGCCATGAAGCGCCGCTGCGTGCCCGGTTGCAAGCCGTCGTGGATGCGCCGTTCCAGCATGTCACCTACACCGAAGCCATTGATTTGCTTCAGCGGTCCAAGCCCTACAAAAAGAAGAAGTTCAAGTACCCGGTGGAATGGGGGGTGGACCTGCAAAGTGAGCACGAGCGTTGGCTGGTGGAAAAGCACTTCAATGGTCCGGTCATCATCACGGATTACCCCGCTTCCATCAAGGCCTTTTACATGCGCCAAAACGACGACGGCAAGACGGTCGCTGCCATGGATGTGCTGGTTCCGGGAATCGGTGAAATCATCGGCGGCAGCCAGCGGGAGGAGCGACTTGATCGCTTGCAGGCCAAGTGCGCCGAATTCAACATTCCCGAGGATCACGTGTGGTGGTACCTCGATACCCGCCGCTTCGGTTCGGCCGTGCACAGCGGTTTTGGCATGGGTTTTGAAAGGTTGGTGATGTACGTGACGGGAATGACCAACATTCGCGATGTGATTCCTTTCCCGCGCACCCCACAGAACGCAGAATTTTAAATCCGCCCTTCATGCTCAAGCAAAGCCTTCAACAGAAACTGCTCCAAAAGCTATCGCCGCAGCAGATTCAGTTGATGAAGCTGTTGCAGCTGCCCACGACTGAGTTGGAAGTGCGCATCAAGGAGGAGTTGGAGGCGAATCCGGCGTTGGAAGAAGGCGCGGAAAACGACTGGGACGAGGATGATTTGGCTCCGGCAGAGGAGCAGAGTGAAGCTCTCGACGACTTCGATTTTGACGATTATCTGGATGACGAGACGCCCGACTACCGATTGAGTGCCCGCAACCAAGGGGCCGACGTCGAGGACAAGACCATACCGTTCTCCGGGGGGACGAGCTTTTTTGAGCGGCTCCATGCGCAACTAGGCTTATTGGATGCCCCCGAACAAGCGAGGGAATTGGCGGATCACATCATTGGCAATTTGGACGAAGCCGGATACCTCCGACGCGACCTCGAGAGCATTGTGAACGACTTGGCCTTTACCGAAGGGAAAGTGGTTGAGCGAGCGGCGCTTGAAGAAGCCTTGGCCTTGGTGCAAACCTTGGATCCGGCAGGAGTTGGTGCACGGGATTTGAAAGAGTGCTTGCAGTTGCAATTGCAGCGCAAATTCGATTCCGAGGACCGGTCGACTGCCAAATTGTCCCGGCGCATTTCGCAACGCATCGCCCTGGAAATCCTCGAATTTCACTTCGAATCGTTTTCCAAAAAGCACTTCGAGCGCATCCAGAAAAAGCTCGATATCGATGAGGAGGCGTTAAAGGACGCACTGGCTGAGATAACCCAGCTCAATCCGAAGCCGGGCAATTCAGGTGCTGATTCATCGCGCGGAACGGCCGTTCAGGTGGTCCCTGACTTCTTGTTGACGGTCGAAGACAATGAATTGCGGTTGCAGCTGAATCAACGCAATGCGCCTGAGTTGCGCATCAGTCCGATGTACAAGGAAATGATGGAAACGTATGCGAGCGGAGCGAAAACCAACAGCCAGCAGAAGGATGCGCTCACGTTTGTGAAGCAAAAAATCGACTCGGCGAAGTGGTTTGTGGATGCCATCCGCCAGCGGCAGATGACGCTCACGTTGACGATGCAAGCCATTGTCGATCACCAACAAGCGTACTTCATGTCAGGGGATGAAACGGATCTGCGCCCGATGATTTTGAAGGACATCGCGGATGTCGTACAGATGGATATCAGTACGGTTTCCCGCGTGGCCAATAGCAAATACGTGCAGACCCCGTACGGCACCTTCTTGCTGAAGTCCTTTTTCAGTGAGAGCCTGACCACCGAAACGGGTGAAGAGGTCAGTTCCCGCGAGGTCAAGAAAATCCTTCAGGAAGCCATCGAAGGGGAAGACAAGCGCAAGCCCTTGAGCGACGAAAAACTCGGGCAGGTCTTGAATGCCAAAGGCTACAACATCGCCCGCCGCACGGTGGCGAAATACCGCGAGCAGCTCGGCATTCCCGTGGCGCGCATGCGCAAAGAACTCAGCTGATGTGGGCCAAGTGGATTTCCGGGGTGTTCCACCCGCTGGTCATGCCATTGGCCACGTTGGTCCTGGTGTTTGCCTTGGACCCGTACTTGCAAGCCTTGCCTGAAGTGTTCATGTACATGGGGGTCGTGGTGCTCGTGAACACGTTGGCCCCGGCCGTGTCGATCTGGGTGCTGCATCGGCGGGGCTATTTGAGCGATTTGGACATCCGCAACCGAAAGGAGCGCGCTCTTCCTTTCATCATCGTGCTGGCTTACTTCATCATGACGTACGCCCTGCTGGTGCTGAGCCCGGCGTTGTACATTCCTTTGGTGTACCTCGACATGTGGATGGGCCTCATGGCTTCGATTGGCATCGCACTCCTCATCACCCGTTGGTTCAAAATCAGCATGCACATGCTTGCTCAGGGCGGGGTCCTCGGAACGGTGATGGCGGTTCAGGCCATTCAGTTGGTGCCGGCATGGACGTTGAACGCGGTCCTCGTGTTCATCGCCGGATGGGTGGGTTTTGCCCGGATCCACATGGGCGTGCACAGGCACATCGAAGTGTACACCGGATACCTCCTTGGGTTTGCCGTGTGTTTCTGCACGGTGGTGTTGGGCCTTGGAGGCTAGTCCACCTGCTCAATCGATCAGGGTGCACTGCCAATTCCAAGCGTCACGCAATGCGTCTTCCAAGCTATACTTACACGTCCAGCTGAGTTCATGGCGCGCCTTGCTCGCTTCGGCAAAGATTGCGGTGATATCGCCAGGACGCCGGGCCCCGATGTTGTGCGGCACAGGGACGCCTGTGGCTTGCTCAAAGGCCTGAATCACTTCGAGTACGCTGTTGCCATGCCCGGTTCCGAGGTTGAATGCTTCGCAGGCGTTTTCCTGTTCGCTCAGCCAATGCAACGCTGAAACGTGCGCATTGGCGAGATCCATGACGTGAATGTAGTCGCGGATGCACGTGCCGTCTGGTGTGGGATAGTCACTTCCGAAAACCGTCAACGGGTCACGCAATTTTGCTGCCGCTTGGGTGAGGTAAGGCACGAGGTTGTTGGGGTGACCCAATGGAAGCTCCCCAATGTGGCTTGATGGGTGGGCGCCGATGGGGTTGAAGTAGCGAAGGAGTGCTGCTTTCAGCGGAGAACCGCTGGCTACAAAATCTGTGATGATGCGCTCGCACACTTGTTTGGTGTACCCATACGGTGACTCGGCGCCTTTTACTGGCGCCTCTTCATCCACGGGGATGGTGTCCGGCTGACCGTAGACGGTGCAACTGCTTGAAAAGACCAAGTTGGAGACGTTATGCGTCTCCGATGCCTCGAGGATGTGCACCGTGCTCGCGATGTTATTGGCATAGTACTTCAGGGGACGCTGTGTGCTTTCACCAACTGCTTTGAATGCTGCAAAATGGATAATGCCGTCAATGGTTCCTTCTGCTGCAATTCGATCGAACGCCTGCAGCAATTCCGTCCTGCTCGAGCAATCCACCTCTTCCAGGGCGGGCTCGAAACCCAGTATGGCCTTCAATCCGGACAACACCTCTTTGGTCGAATTGGAAAAATCATCCAGAATGACCGGGGTGTATCCGGCTTTCACCAACTCCACAACGGTGTGAGAGCCGATGTACCCTGCTCCCCCCGTGACGACAACGCGCTTGTTCATGTCCCGTAAAATTAGGCACTTCCCTCGGAACCTCTTGCGATTGATACGCTGATGTTGCGTTCATGGCATAAGCAGGGAGCGGTCACGGCCCGCCGATTGAAGCGGTTTAACCAGTGCCTTGACACAGCGATCTAATTCGTTTATCCCATGGAAGCTATTTTTGTTTCATGGGGTCAGATTGGACAGCGCGGGATCAACGAGCATTTGCACAGCGGGGCTGGTCTGTTGAGGAGGCTGAAACCCAGTCTGTCCATCTGCAAGGCAGCGGCCCAACTGTAGCTGTGGATCGTCCTTGCACTGCGGGCGACGGCATTCATGTATTGACAGCAGGCGAGCGCGAAATAGCGTTTACGCTGGGCACGAAGGTGTTGGCCGATGGGGCATTATGTGCTCGATTTGTCCCCGCTTCAGGAGCCGCATCTCGCATGTTCGCCGCATTGCGCAATACGCTGGGAAAGAAAGAGAAACAGCTGCTCCAAGGACAGGCACAAGACTTTCCGTTTTGGAGTGCATGTCAACGGGAGGCCTTGCAGGCGCTGTCACCATCGGATCGGGCCGAACAAGCGAAGGCTTGGATGCTGGATCCAGAATCAGGCTGGAGCCACCTGCCCAAAGGCCTCATTCCCTTTCATCGTTATCCTGATGACCAAAGTCGGTCTTCCTTTGAAGAACACGCGAAGGAATGGAATCTGCTTGCGGGCCATGCTCCGTTGCATTTCACGGTTCCCGAGCGGTACCAAGACCAGATTGAAGGCCTGTTGGAGGGTGAGAATGTGCAGGTTTCCACCTCTGTTCAAGCTCCATCCACCGATACCTTGGCTTGGGACATGCGCTCTCGAGCGCTGGCGCGTCATGCAGACGGGTCATTGCTTTTTCGGCCAGGAGGCCATGGAGCACTTCTGAAGAACCTTGCTTCCATCACGTCGCCTTTCATCTTCGTCCGCAACATCGATAACATTGTTCCTACTCGGCTGATGGCCGCTCGAAATGAGGAGCAAAAAGTGCTCTTAGGGCGGTGTGCAAGTTTGGTGAAAGCGCGAAATGCCTTGCTCAGTCGACCGGACCTTGGTGAGACGTCTTGGCACCAAGATGCCGTCAATTGGTTAGCCGCATTCCAGGGTGATGCTGCTGAATTGACCCATGCGGATTCATTGATTGAGCGGCTTGATCGTCCTATTCGGGTCGCTGGAATGGTGCGGAATGAGGGTGCTCCGGGCGGAGGGCCGTTTTGGATTCGGCAAGCGAACGGTCGCATGGTGCCGAGCATTGTGGAAAGCGCTGAATTGCCGGAAGGAAGATTGGACGGAGGCACCCACTTCAATCCTGTGGACATGGTCTGCAATGTGCAACGAGCAGATGGTTCTCGGTACGATGTCCTCCATTTTTCGGATGAACATCGGTACTTCATAGGCCAGAAAGATTGGAATGGACAAGGCATTCGCATCTTGGAAAGACCGGGCCTCTGGAACGGTGGCATGGACGAATGGCTGACGCAATTCGTCGAAGTGCCGGCCACAACCTTCGCACCGGTTAAGTCGGTGTTTGATTTGCTCCATCCCATCCGACGCGGTTAAGCCAAAATCGGGGTACAAAAAAGGCCGCCCGGAGGCGGCCTTGATTGAACACAAAACGAATATTAGTTGATTAGTGCTTCATCAACGTTTGGTTATATACTCGGTTGTCGTTGATGATACGAAGAGCGTAAGCACCGGGGTGCAAGTCATACGCTGGGCTGAGGTTGACATTTTGGCCCTCGATAGGGTTCTGGCGAATCTCGCGGTGGAGAACGTTGCCTGACAAATCTGTCAACATCACAGTAGTCTCGCCTTTGAACTCACGCTTGAACGTTACGGTAACCTGGTCAACAAATGGGTTAGGGTAAACCATAAAGTTGGTTTGGAATTCAGTTGCACGGTCTTCGATCACGTTGTCGCCGTATGGGTTACGCGCATCAAATGCTTCCTCGGGGCGGTCGATTACCTGACGAATGCCTACAGCTGTGCTGATGTTGCCATCCAGTTTCCAACCGTTCAAGTGCAAAGAGTTTTCCGAAGCTTGTCCGTATTGACCTTCGATAACCAAATTGGTTTGGTAAGCACGGATTTTCAAGAAGTACTTCATGCCTTCTTCAACTTCAGCTTCCAGCCTGAAAGTAACGAGACCTTCGAAGCCTCCGCGGATGTCGATCTTGCAGGTTCCGAGCTGAACACCACGGCTGTCTTCAACGGTCGCTGAGATGCGGCCGTCAGAACCGGTTTGCTTCACAAGAACGTAAGCTCGTTCTACAACGCCTTGCTCACACGCTGTGAACGATTGCGTTACGACGTCGAAGTTGTTCAACAACAACACCTGGTTGCCGCGGGCTTCTTTGGCCACGCAGTCATGGTTGAGGTTGTCAAATGGACCCGCTGTAGAAGCGAAATTTGCAGACTGCGCTTGGGCAGAAACAGCACCGATCAAAAGAGCAGCGGCTGTGAGGATGTAAAACTTTTGAAGTTTCATGATATAGAGGTATTTGAATTTCGAGAGTTGAGTTTCGAATTCCTCTTACGCCATGGATTCAAAAAAGGTTACAAAATGCGTTCAATCGGTTGTTAAATACCTGAAAATGAGATATTTAAATTTTCAATTCGAGAATGAGGTCGGGGTCGATATAATCCTCTTCGCGGTCATTGGAGCACACCACGAGGGTCGTGGTTCCTCGCCGTTCTGCCAGGGCTTCCCGATACCAAGCGATTCCGGATGAATCGAGGTTTGCACAAGGTTCATCCAGTACAATTAGCCCCGCATGCGCAGCCAAGGCCAGCGTCAACTTCACGCGCTGCTGCATGCCTGAGCTAAGGTCTCGGTACGATTGGTGCATGTGATGGCTCAATCCGGCCTTATCTAGCAGATCAGCGGCAGCAGATTCCGAAGTCCAAGGCCGAAATTGTCCTTGAAAGGCAATGAGTTCGGCGATGGTCAAATGGGGGTGCAGCGAAGAAGCAGGGCTTACCCGTTGGCTGAGGACACATAGCTCCTCGGCATCGAGTGCATGGCCGCCGCTTGACCAGCCCACGCTTCCAATGGCTGGAGTCAGTTCACCGGATAAAATCTTCCCCAACGTGGATTTGCCACTGCCATTCGTTCCGCGGATTAAGCATTCACATCCCACGGGCAGTTGAGCCGAAACCGGTTTGAAAACCGGGCGTGCTTTAAAGGTGTGGGAAATGCCTTGCAGCGCAACAGCAATTCCCCCATACGTTTCTTTCCGAGAGGCCATTAGAAGGGGCCGCGAATGATGCCTTTGTCGGAGGCTTGGATAAAGGCAAGAACGGTTTCTTTCTCAGCAGATTGAGGCAACTCGGTTTCGGCCACGCGCAGGGCTTGGGACAGGTTGGTGTTTTGCACGTAGAGGGTGCGGTAGATGTCCTCAATGTTGATGACTTGGTCGTTGTCGAAGCCACGCCGGCGCAGTCCAATGCTGTTTACGCCAATGAATGATAGTGGTTCACGTGCGGCTTTGATGAAGGGCGGAATGTTCTTCCGAACCAAGGAGCCGCCCGCTACAAAGGCATGTTGGCCGATGGTGACGAATTGTTGAACCCCTACCATGCCTTCAATGATGACCCAATCTTCGATGGTGACGTGGCCTGCAATATTGCCAGAATTGGCAATGATGACGTGGTCGCCGATGATGACGTCGTGAGCCAAGTGGCAATACGCCATCAGCAGGCAATCCGACCCCACCTTGGTAACCATGCGGTCGCTTGTGCCGCGGTTGATCGTGACACACTCGCGAATCACGGTGCGCGCACCGATTTCTACGGTGGACGCTTCTCCATCAAATTTCAGATCTTGTGGCACAGCACCGACCACGGCACCCGAGAATACCTTGCACCCTTCGCCAAGGGACGTGTTGCTGTGGATAACGGCGTGCGGTCCAATCCAGCAATTGGCGCTGATGGTGACATTCCCTTCGACGAATGCAAAAGGTTCGATAACGGTGCCTGCACCGATGGTTGCTTCAGGAGATACGTAAGCCTGTGGGGAAATGCGTGCAGCGGTGGAGCTCATAGGGGCAGGTGTAGGGTGTTGACTTACCGGTCTTTAACGATTTGCGCGAGCATTTCCGCTTCCGATACCAGGTTGCCTTGTACGTAGCCCCGTCCGCGCATGTTCACCAGCCCCCTCCGAATGGGGGAAATCAATTCAAGATGAAACACGATGGTATCCCCGGGAATGACCTTTTGCTTGAATTTCACGTTGTCAATTTTCATGAAATAAGTGGTGTAATTCTCGGGGTCGTCAACGGTCTGCAACGCAAAGATGCCTCCGACCTGGGCCATGGCCTCAACCTGCAATACGCCTGGCATAACAGGATTGCCCGGGAAGTGCCCTTGGAAGAAGGGTTCGTTTACGGTGACATTCTTGCATCCAACAATGCTCGTTTCGTCCACTTCTAAAATTTTGTCCACCAACAAGAAGGGGTATCGGTGTGGCAACATCCCAGCAATCTGGTTGATGTCGAAGAGCGAGGGACGGTTGGTGTCCAAGTTGGGTTTTCCGTGTTCTTCTTTCATCTTTTTCTTCAAGATTTTGGCAAACGACACGTTGCCTGCGTGACCCGGGCGAGCAGCCAGGATGTGGGCTTGAATAAACTTTCCAGTGAGGGCTAAATCGCCCATGATGTCTAACAACTTGTGTCGAGCAGGCTCGTTCTGGTAGCGGAGGGGAGAAGTATTCAATACCCCGGGAACGTCTGCTTGCGCATGCAGATTTTGTTTGCCGACCAAGTCTGCAATTTCCTGGAGTTCTGATTCGGTATAAGGACGTTCAATCAGAACGACGGCATTGTTCAAGTCGCCGCCTTTGATCAAATCTGCCTGTGCAAGGGTTTTGACTTCTTTCAGAAAAACAAACGTCCTGCACTTGGCAATGTCTTTTTTGAAATCTTGCAGCTTGTACATGCTGGCGTGCTGGGTCCCGAGCACGGGACTGCGGTAGTCCACCATCACCGTGAGCCGGAATTGGTCCGCGGGTTCGGGAACGGCCAGCATTTCGACGTCTTTTTCCTTGTCTTCGAAGGCGATGTTTTTTCGCAATTTGTAATACTGGCGTGGTGCTTCTTGCTCTGTGTACCCCACTTCATCAAAAGCGTCCACGAACGCTTGAGCGCTGCCGTCCATGATGGGAATTTCTGGACCGGTGAGTTGGATCAGCGCGTTGTCCACTTCACAGCCGTACAGTGCCGCGAGGATATGCTCTGTGGTGTGTACTTGGGCCCCATTTTGCTCGAGGGTTGTTCCTCGTTGGGTCCCAACGACGAAATCGGCATCCGCATGAATGATGGGTTCATCTGGAAGGTCGACGCGTTGGAATTTGTAACCGTGGTTGTCCGGGGCAGGCAAGACCGACATGATAGTGGTTTCGCCCGTGTGGAGCCCGATTCCAGAGAATTCTACAGATTTGCTCAACGTGCGTTGCAGTACCGTTTTAGCCATTCGCCTCAGCTCAGTTTTTGTTCCAATGCGTCTATGCGGTCCAAAACTAAGGCGCGAATCAATTTCCGCAATGCAATTTGTTGAGATTGGTAGGCTTTAATAGGCTGTGCAGGAGTCCCTTGCCAAATGCTGTTGGGTACTGTGATGCTCTTTGTTACACCGGATTGTGCAGCGATTTTCACGCCCTCTGCCACGGTGATGTGACCTGCAAATCCAACTTGACCTCCAACCATGCAATTGGCTCCAATCGTTGTGCTTCCTGCAACGCCGGTTTGCGCCGCGATAACGGTGTTCGTGCCGATCTTGACATTGTGCGCAATCTGGATCTGGTTGTCGAGTTTAACCCCGTCTTCGATGATTGTGGAACCCAATGTTGCGCGATCGATGGTTGTGGCTGCTCCGATTTCACACCGATTTCCAATGATGACGTTGCCCGTTTGCGGCACCTTTTCGTATCGGCCCGCATCATTCGGTGCAAATCCGAATCCATCCGAACCAATGACAGCGCCAGATTGCACAATGCATTCACTGCCAACGGCGCAATGGTCCAGTACGGCTACCTGGCGGTGCAATGTGGTCCCCGCACCGATCCGAACGCCTCTTCCAATGCTTACATGGCTGTGAATTTGGCAGTCGGCTTCTATCCGAGCGCCTGCTTCGATAACGGCGAAAGGTCCGATGTAGCAATTGGCACCGATATCGGCAGAGGCGTCAATGTGGGCGTTGCGAGCGACTCCGGCGGGGTACGATTGGACGGCTGCGGCCCATTGAAGAACCCCCGCAAAGGCGGCATAGGGATCGTGGACCCGAATGAGGGTTAATTGTGCTGGAAGTGACTGGGATGCGACAAAATCATGGGCGACCAAAGCAGCGCTGGCTTCAGTGGTGTAGAGGAATCCTTCGTATTCCATATTGGCCAAAAACGTCAGGCTTCCCGTGCCCGCACTTTCAATTTTAGCCACTTGGTTTAGGATGACATCGGCAGCTCCCTCGACGGTCCCACCGATGCGCTCGGCCAAAGCTTTGGCGGTTACTTCCATGCTGCAAAATTAGCACATGTCATGGATTGTGTGGCGGCTCAGAGGGTCCCATGCGCACTGGACCAACTGTTTGCGAACTCGGTAAAGGAAAGATGTTGATTCCATGCGGCGTGCCCAATTTTTGTAAGGGCTACCTCCTGAACGCCCTGTGCGTTGTTTTTCTTGTCCATCTGCATGCAGGACCACAGCGCCTTCAATTCGGATGACTCAAGCGTTGATTTGACTTGTTCCGGCGCTTCAAGCAATAGCCAATGCCGGATGCGATTCGCTGCTTCGATGAGGTCATTTCGATTGGTGTCATCGCTTGTTCGGTTGGCGCTCCAATGCAGTGAGCACACCATCCCCAAACCCACGGCAATGCCATGCGGAAGGTCCTTCTTTTGTGCAGCAGCGACACTCTCCAGTGCGTGACCAACCGTATGGCCGAAATTCAAGGATTTCCGCAGGCCTTTTTCACGTTCATCGGATTGGACCAGCCGTTTCTTGACCGCGGCTGCGGCATCGATGAGCGCATGCATGGATTGCGGTCTTGGAATGGATTCGAACGATTTCATTCGTTGCCACAGTTCCGAGTCGGCAATGAGGCCGTGCTTGATCATCTCCATCCAACCATTCAATACGTCGACGGCATTCAAGGTTTCCAAAATGCGGTAGTCGGAGAGAACAACGTCGGGTTGTATTATGGTTCCAATGTAGTTTTTTAATCCCAAAAAATTCACACCATTCTTTCCGCCAATTCCAGCATCCACGGTCGCAAGCAAGGTCGTAGGAATCGACCATTTCTCGAGGCCGCGTTGGTAAATGGACGCTGCGAAAAGCCCCAAATCCAAGACAGACCCTCCACCAATTACCCCTACGATTTCATCGCGTTTTGCGCCGCGTTTGACAAGCCAATCCAACACCTTTTCTGTACAAGCAAGGCTTTTGCTCGCTTCACCCGCCTGCAACCAGAAAACGCGTCCTTCATTTGCAGCGTCGGATACCCAATCAATCGGTTGGTCTTGTTGAAAAAATTTATCCACAATGTACCAATGAGGCTGGGGCCGCTTGACCGCTTCCAATCCCGCCTCGATCAGGCCACCAGTAGATTCAGAAGGAACGGTTATGTATGTGGGCTTCTGGCTCAAGGTGATGCTGTCGAGGTACGAAATTACGCGGAATGAAGGGAAACAAAAAAGCCAGCGGAAAGCCGGCTTTTCTGTGGTACTACCGGGATTCGAACCTGGGACACACGGATTTTCAGTCCGTTGCTCTACCAACTGAGCTATAGTACCATCGTGGGCCGGCAAAGATAGGAGATTTCTTTAAACCACGGCAATTCACACTGAAATAATTCGCCATGATTCAGGGGTGTGAAATGCCGAGAAAATGGAATTGCTGCAGTCGTGTAAAATTTTCGCTTGAATCCGGTTGTTAGCCGATTAATGTTGAGAAAAATCAGATGAATAGCGTTTCAGAATTTGCAATTTGGAGCCTCTTCCGTTACATTCGCTTCGTGCGCGTAGCGTGTACCCGCGAGCCACACTGTTGTTTGAACCAAATCAAATCGCCACCTCATGCGTAAGCTGTTAAGCCTTCTCGCTGCCTGTAGCGCAGCGTTTGTTGTTAGCTCACAAACCCCTGTAGAGACCCCTGGTCCAACAGTTCCTCCCGGATACGAAATTGTCATTGAACCCTACATCGAGCACGATGGTGTGGTCGGTGGCGTTGATTTCACCGGTCAAACGACGTACCGGTTGTACCTGGAAATGCAAAACGAGTCGGACTTTTTGTCGTGCATTTCGGGCGAAGCGGACAATCCCATGATGATCCTTTCCACTTCTACGCCTTCATGGTACAATGACACGGAGTTGGGAGAGGAAATCGGAGCGTGGGTCAACCCAACGGTCTTGCCTTTCTTCCCAGAATTGAATTATGACAGTTGGTTAACGATCGGTGGCGCAACAGCAGACGATGAGGTGGAAGTCAGCGTTGCGGCAGGTGAAATCAACTTGTTGGATGAATTTGGTTCAGGTGAAAACGTCTTGATTGATGATGTGACCGGCACAGCACTGTTCACGCTTTTTCCCTGTGACCCAGCGGATCTCTCTTCATGTGATTTCACGCATGCTGCTTTTGCGGGTGAAGATTTGCGCGTACTGATTGGTCAAATCACCACGGAAGGTGAGTTGACCGGCCAAATGCAAGTGCAGGTATTTGTTGAAGGCGATGCAAGCCAGGAATTCCGTGGCATCATCCCATTCACTCCGTACGCACCTGAATTGCTCGTAGACGGATGCACGGACCCGGCGGCATGCAACTACGATGACACGGCAGACAATGATGACGGCTCATGTGTTTACTGCGGTGCAGAATGTGAGGGCGGTTCTTCCTACAGCATGACGGTTGAGGTTCATGCGGAAGGCTTGGTTCCAGGCATGACCACATACCGCCTCTACCAGAACATGGCGAACGACGATGACTTTTTGAGTTCTGTCTACGGCAACGAAGACGCGCACTTCGCGTTTGAGACGACGACGGGCTTTTACAACAGCCAGTTTGGGGGTGCGGTTGCCAGTGCGATCAACCCGGCATTCTTTCCTTTCTTCCCGGACTTGGCAGCAGACAGCTGGGTGACGATTGGCATTGAGAGCATGAACGTTGGCGACGAGGTGGCCATCAGCACGGTTGAGAGCACAGAACAGCCATGGGTTAGCGCCTTTGCGTTTGGCCAGGCGCTTTCGGGTCAGAACGTATACATGAACGACGCTACGGGCGGCGCTTGGTACGTATTGAACAACACGCCAAACGGGTTGCCCGATGAAAACGGCCGCGTCTTGTTCATGCAGGTGACGACGGCGGGTGAACTCTCCGGTACGATCAACGTTCAGATCTTCGAGAACGGGGTGGGTTCAGAGTCCATATACAATACGTATGACTT
>JAPOHG010000024.1 GCA_029979565.1 bacterium | reverse complement strand
CGTTGGATGTTGACGGTGACACGGAGTTGGACGACACTGATGTTGACGGCACGTTGGATGTATCAGGTAACACTGACATCGACGGTACGTTGGATGTTGACGGTGACACGGAGTTGGACGACACTGATGTTGACGGCACGTTGGATGTATCAGGTAACACTGACCTCGACGGTACGTTGGATGTTGACGGTGACACTGAGATGGACACTGTAAATGTTGCAGGTTCGTTGACTGTTGCTGACGACACCGACTTGAACGCTGAGTTGGACGTTGACGGTGACACACACCTCGATACGACGGACATCGACGGATCATTGGACGTTCAAGACATGGCTACGTTCCAGGCGAACGTTCAGATCAACGACAGCTTGAACGTTACCAACGATGCACACATCGGTGGCGACTTCCAGGTTGACGGAAACTCTGACCTCGACGGTACATTGGATGTTGAAGGTGCGACTAACATGCAGTCTACATTGACTGTGGCTGGCGCAACTGACTTGAACAGCACGTTGGACGTTGACGGTGACACCGAGTTGGATACTACCAACATCGACGGTTCATTGACTGTACGTGACTTCGCGGACTTCAACGACAGCTTGGACGTTGCGATGAGCGTAAACATTCAGGATAACTTGGACGTGAACGATTCACTCGACTTGAACACTGCGAACAACGAGGGGCGTATCCTCACGGTATACGACTCGCAAGGTGGACTCGGTGTATCCATCGAGACGGTGAACACGTCAGGATCAACTTCTGCTACCACGTTAACTACGCACCGCTTGGTTGTTCAAGACGATGCAGTCTACAACGGTGACATGAACGTGAACGGTGCGTTGGCAGTAACGAGCAACATCACTTCTGCTGCTGCTCCTACTTCACCAAACCACATGACGAACAAGCAGTACGTTGATGATGCCATTGCAGCGGCGATCACGCCTCCAGCAATTTGGGATTACGATGTTTCAAGCTCTACTTCTGGTGATACGGTGTACTACATCAACGGCGACCTCTTGTTGTACGCAACGGAGGAAGACGGTCAAGAGAACTACACAATCCGTTTGTACGGTCGTAACTTGAACGAAGGAGGAGACATGGACGTTACCAACGTTCACCTCCGCGCTCGCGGCAACATGCTCGGCACGAACAACGCGACCAATGACCTGACCATCTTTACTGGTGGTAACGGTGCAACGTTTGATATCGGTTACACCGACATCAAAGCATTGGCTGGAGGTCAAGAGGACGGATATGTGTCTACGCACTTGACGTTCACGACGGACGCAGGCACCATTTACAACACGGGCGTTACCATCCGATTCTACTTGGATAGCACGAACGACGCTGCTGACGGTGCAACGTTCACTGATCCTGATTAATCAACTTTAACCCCTTAACGAGCACATTATGAAAAAGCTCTTTTACATCTTGTTCCTGCTCGGGGGTCTCTCGATGATCTCCCAGGACGCATCGGCCCAAATTTCAATGGACCGTCAAGCGATCACCTCGGGTTACCACACGGGAGAAGTTGACGCAATTGGAGACGTTCTTGGCGAAATCGATGGAAGCATCGGCCAAGTGTTCACCACGACCGTTGGGGATGGAAACATCTTCTTGACCCAAGGTTTTCAGCAGATGGCATTTCGCGAATGCCCTGGTGATGTCAACGGTGACAACGCAGTTGGAACGAATGACCTTCTCGCGATCCTGAGCCTCTATGGGGCTCAGGATCCCGAGACCATCGCAAACTCCGAAAACGGAGGTGCGGAGGATCTCAACGAGGATGGTATCGTCGGTACTGCGGATCTTTTGATTCTCCTCGCTTACTACGGTGAGTTGTGTAACTAACACCCAGAGCGATCTAAATTTGAGAAGGGCTCCCCATGCGGGGAGCCCTTTTTCATTGTGCGCTGTTTCAAAAAGACGACCGGGTTATTCGGTCAATCCATCACCGCGTATGGCGCGGTACCGGCGCCGTGCTTCAACGGCGTGGAGGCTGCCGGGATAGTCGAATAGCAATTGCTCATAAAGGGCTGCAGCGCCCTCTGAGTCCCCTTCTGCCTCATCGAGGATCAGCGCTAACTGAAAGATGGCGTCGTCAGCGAGGATGTCATCAAAATGCAAATCGATGACTTCATGTAGCCAGTACTTCGCAGAATCCAATTCTCCTTGCTCTATGCAGATGGTGGCGCGCTCCATCAGGATTTCATCTGTGAGTGCGTGGCCGGGCCACGTGGTCACGATGGAATCAAACTTCAGACGTGCTTCCTCGTAACGGTACTGTGTGGCGAGCAGGTCGGCTTGTGCAAATAGCCACATCGGCTCTACAATGGTGTCCAGTGCGTAATTGTCCGTAATGAGCAAGGACAAATCAATCGCATCGTTGGAAATGAGCTTAGAGGTCGACGCCTTCAAGGCATCGAGTTGCGTTTGCGCCCAGTCAAAGTCGCCGGTGTAGTAGCTGATGCGTGCGTTGCGGAATTTGGCCTCCGCCCCGAGGACGTCGTCCTTGTAATCCAGTTCGACTTGCGAGAAGAGGAGCGACGCATCCCAGATTTCATCTTGAAAGACGAGAATGTCGCCCAGTTCCAATTTGCACAGCGCTGCGGTCCGTTCGTAGAGCCCTTGTACGTCAAGTACTTCCTCGAGGAGGACAATGGCTGCATCGGGCTGCTGGAGGTAGAACGCTCGAATGTGCGCCAAGTCCTGGGCAATCTTTGCCGTTTCTTTGGCGAGCCCCAGGTCGTTCAATGTGAATTCGTAATCCTGTGCGAGTTCCGCAATGGCTTCTCGGTCGACCGGAGTGGCCTTGAGCAGCGGTTGCAAGCGCATGTTAAGTGACTGAGTGCGTGCCGTGAAGAAATACACATTCTCCGGACCTTTGGAGGCGATGTATGCATAGCATTGGGCGGCTGTCGCGTAGTCTTCGTTGCGCGTTGCCGTCTGGGCCAGCTCGATCAAGCGTTCGCCAGATTCTCGGAACCGAAGGTCAAGGGACTTGGCGTGCACGAAGGCATTGGCGAAATCGTTGACCTGGTTGAAGTACCACACCAGCATTTCCGAAAGGGCCGTGTCTTCCGGGTATTCGCGGGCGGCCCGCAACAGTTTGGTGCGCAGCATGTCCCCTAGGTCGGGGTTGTCCTGGATGCGCAGGTTGCGGTTGAAGGAGTTCTGGATGTTTTTGAAGTACTGCGGCTTCGCGCGCATCAAGCGCAGCGAGGCATCGATCATGCCCTCGTAGTTGCCGCGTCGGCCCTCGAGGTCTGCAAGTTGGTAGTCGAGGTCGTTCACCCCCAGTTCCATGCCTTTGGTGTACACCTCAAGGGCGCGGTCGAGTTCGTTCAGTTTGATGAAAGCATTGGCAAGCGCTATGACACTGCCGCGCTTAGGTTCTAACCGGCGCAGCGCTTCATCAAACGCTTCCTTGGCCTCCATCGCCTTGTCAAAATGCACGTACAATTGACCCAATTCAACGTAGGCCGTAGCACGCGTGTTCTTATTGCGCATGCGGCTTTTGACCAGTTTCTCAGCCGCGTCAAAGTCGTCCATGGCCAGCAACACGTCATAGTACATGTCAAAGACCTTTTTGGTCTTTGTTCGCTTCCAAATTTGGTCGAGGTAGAGCTTGGCCTGCGCGTACGAGCCCTCGTTGTAATAGAACTCGGCGAGTTCAAGGTCCGATTGTGCGAACCCCAACTGGGCGAATGCGAGTGCCGCTGCGAGGATCCAATGACGCTTCATTCGCCTTCGATGATGGCTTTGGCGAGGCGGCTTCTGCAGACGGTCTGCAGGCTGTCAGCGCGGGCAGCGGTCTTTTGCCAGATGGCGATGCCGCGTTCGGCCAGCTGCTGTGTTTCTTCTAGGGCGCGCACCACGTCTCGGCCGATGGCGAGTTCTGTCTTCATCTCACGCGCGATGTATGCAGAGTCGATGGAAGTGCCAGCGGCATCCGTGGATGCCCCGCTGGTGATGACTTGGGCCAGTCCCCGAAGTTGCCCCATGGCTCGGGCAGCGCTTTTGGGCAAGGAAGTGCGCCGGCTCATTTGATCTTTGAGCAAGCGTCGCGCCCGGCTCACATCGGAAATGATGCGCCCTTCTTCTTTGCTGACGACCACGTTGCCATCGTCCAAGAGCAATTCAAACTCGCGCAAGTTGCTTTCTGCCCAAGTGGCTGCTTCCGCCGTGCTTGCGTCGCTGGGTTTTTCCAGCAGGCGCTGATGGGCCTGGATGGAATCGGCCAACATGGTCAGTTCGGCCACACGCTGATCGCGGTGGGAGGTACAGCTGCTGAGCAACAGCAAGCCAATGGCGGATGCGAGGTGGAATCTCACCATCAAAAGTCGATGCGTTCGAATCCGCAGTAGGGCGCGAGGGCTGCTGGAATGCGGATGCCCGTGTCGTCTTGGTGGTTTTCCAACAAGGCGGCTACGATGCGCGGCAACGCCAAGGCGGAGCCGTTCAAGGTGTGTACCAAATGGGTTTTGCCGTCGTTGCCTTTGTACCGGCACTTGAGGCGGTTGGCCTGGTAGGTCTCAAAGTTGGAAACGGAACTCACCTCCAACCAACGCTCTTGCGCGGCGCTCCATACTTCGAAATCGTAGGTCATCGCGGATGTGAAGCCCATATCTCCTCCGCACAAGCGGAGGATGCGGTAAGGCAATTCCAGTGCTTCCAGCAAGCCCTTTACGTGCTCCACCATAGCGTCTAGTGTTGCATAAGACTCTTCTGGGTGAGCGAATTGCACAATCTCGACCTTGTCGAATTGGTGGAGTCGGTTCAAGCCGCGCACATCTTTGCCATACGAACCGGCTTCGCGGCGGAAGCACGGAGTGTATCCGCACAGCTTGATGGGCAGGTCGCCTTCTTTGACCATGACATCGCGGTAGATGTTGGTCAACGGCACCTCGGCGGTCGGAATCATGTACAGCTCGTCGTCCTGCATGTGGTACATCTGGCCCTCCTTGTCGGGCAATTGTCCTGTGCCAAACCCGCTGTCCGGGTTGATCATATGGGGCGGGATGAACTCTTCGTAGCCCGCAGCGTCCGCCTGTTCGAGGAAAAACCGGATGAGCCCGCGCTGGAGCTTGGCGCCCTTGCCGCGGTAGAACGGGAAGCCCGCCCCGGTCACTTTAGCGCCCAGTTCAAAATCGATGAGCTGGCATTGCTCAGCAATGTCCCAGTGGGGCTTCTTGTGGTGCTCCAACGTTGAAGCGTCCCCTGAACGGAAGGTCTCAACATTGTCTTCGGCGTTGCGCCCCGCAGCTACGTCCGCATGGGGAGCGTTGGGGATGTGACACAGCGCGTCGTGGATTTGCGTTTCCAGCGTCTGCATCTGCTCTTTCAATTCGCTGGATTGCGCCTTGAGGTTGGAGGTCTGTGCCTTGACAGCTTCGGCCTCCTCTTTCTTGCCCTCCCGCATGAGCCCACCAATTTCCCGGCTCAAGGCGTTGCTCTGGGCCAAGGTATCGTCCAATTGGGCCTGGGTTTTTCGCCGTTCAGCGTCCCATTCGAGGACTTGCTGAATCGCTTCCCGCGCATCAAAATGGCGCTTGTCGAGTGCGGCGATGATGCGGTCCTGTTCTTCGCGCAACGATTGGAGGGTAAGCATGGATGTGCTGCGGATTTGGGTGAGGTGTAAAAATAAAGAACTCCCGAACCCACAAGGGGTCCGGGAGTCACAAATTTTGAGATGCGAGGAGTGGATTAACCCCTTGCAGTTGATTCTTTCTTAGGCGTCTCCGAGCGGAACAACCGATACGTATGAGCGGTTGTTGGCTTTCTTGCGGAACTCTACGATGCCGTCCGTCAATGCGAACAACGTGTGGTCCTTGCCCATGCCGACGTTTTCACCGGGGTGATGCTGGGTGCCGCGCTGGCGAACGATGATGTTTCCAGCGATGCAGCCTTGGCCGCCATAAATCTTCACGCCGAGCCGTTTGCTTTCTGACTCCCGTCCGTTCTTGGAACTACCTACACCTTTTTTATGTGCCATTACTTCTCGGTTTTATCGGTTTTCTTCGCAGCGGTTTTCTTGGCAGCGGTTTTCTTGGCAGCGGGCTTCTTCGCTGCGGGCTTCTTCGCTGCGGGCTTCT
Organism: bacterium; assembly: GCA_029979565.1. GTDB lineage: Bacteria > Bacteroidota > Bacteroidia > Flavobacteriales_D > Sanyastnellaceae > UA16. The sequence goes on along the minus strand of JAPOHG010000024.1, from coordinate 22,816 downwards.
TCGCTGCGGGCTTCTTGGCAGCGGGCTTCTTGGCTGCTGCTTTCTTTTCAGCTGCGGGCTTTTCAGCTGCGGCTGCCTTTGGTGCTGCCTTCTTTGCTCCGCCCGCCTTGATTGCTGTGATTTTCACTTCGGTCAATGAGGCACGGAAGCCGTTCAACTTTTGGTATCCTTTGCGGCGCTTCTTTTTGAAGACCAATACCTTGTCGCCTTTGAGGTGGCGTTCAACCTGAGCGGTCACTTCCGCGCCGCTTATCGCCGGGGCGCCAACTTGAACGTCTTTCCCACTGTCCACGAGCAAGACGCGGTCGAACTTGACCTTTTTGCCTTCCTCAGCGTCCAATCGGTTGACGAACACCTGTTGGTCTTTTTCTACCTTGTACTGGTGCCCTGCGATCTCTACGATTGCATACATGATTCTTGTATTAATTCCCAAAAGAGGGGCTGCAAAGGTACTAGAAACTTCTCAACTTTTCAACACCTGTGCGCTCGGTATTCAATTCGTCGTTTCAGGGCGCTTTTTGGTGATCCAGACGCCAAGCAAAATGCTTCCTCCCGCGAGCAATTGCTGATAGGTCAGGAGCTCGCCGTCCCACCACCCCCACATCGCTGCGAAGATGGGAATGATGTACGTTACCGAGGCTGCAACAACGGCATTGGTCCATGCGATGAGTTGATTGAAAAGTACGAGGGCTCCCGCTGTACCAATGGCGGCCAACGCACCGACGGCCAAGAGGGCGCGCATGCCGTCGGGATGACCGGCAATCAATCCAGGGGTACCATTGAACAAAACAATGCCCAGGGCCGGCAGTGCCACGAGTCCTAACGAACATCCGGCAATGGCTGGGGCCGGTATGCCGCTGAGTTTCTCTCGGGTGATGTTGACGCTGACGCCATAGCACACCGTCGCCACCACCAGCATCAGAGCGGGGGTCAAGGTGGCTGCACCCAAAGCTGCGCCGGGTACATCGGTTCCTGCTTGGGCCCATATGAGCCAGACGGTGCCCAGCAAGCCCACGATGATGCCGACGATTTGACGAGGCTGCACGGCCGTTCCAAACGCAGCGAATCCAATGATCAAGGTCCAGAGTGGGCTTAACGCATTGAGCATGCCAGCCGTCGCACTCGGCAATTTCACTTGGGCTGTGGCGAAGAGCAAGGCGGGGATGAAGCTGCCAATGATCCCCACGCCAGCAATCCAACGCCAGCGGTCGCGCACGATGTGTCGTGCATGCCGAAGGGTCACCGGCAAGAGTGTGGCCCCAGCAATGGTCACGCGCAAAGCGGCCAACTCAATCGGCGGCAACAATGCGGACCCGTCGCGCGCAAACAGGCCGATTTTCATCAAGATGAAGCTGCTTCCCCACACGAATCCGAGCAGCAGCAATACGAGGGCAGGAGCCAATCGATGAGGGGGAGAAGTGACATTGGTGGCCATTGCTGCGGTGGTTGCGACCGAAAGTAGGATTGAATTACCATAAGTTGGAAAGTGGCCCGCTTGTTCATCGGTATATTTGCGACATGTTCTGGTGGAATAAAATCACGGGCTTTGCGGGCGCATTGTTATTCGCTTACGGAAGCCTCATGCTCGGCAGCTGTGCTGAGTCGGACTCCTATTCGGTGTCGGAAGGATACGAGGCAGGAACAACCGAAACATCAACGGCCAAGCTCGAAATCAGCGGCATGATGTGCGCCCATGCGTGCGGAGGCAAAATCAAAAAAGAATTGCTGGAAATTCCCGGCGTGGCCAATGCCTCCATCGACTTTGAATCGGGTCGCGAGCTGAATGCTGCCGAGGTAGAATTCGACCCCGAGACGGTGACGCCGGAATCCTTGGCCGAGACCGTCAGCGGCATTGCAGACGGTAAACTGTATGCCGTAGCCTCAGTCCAAGTGACGCATTTTGCAAAAGAAGCTGCCCTTCCACAGTAGGCTGAAGTCTTTGCGGCGGTTAACCCGCGTGGCCATGGCCATGACCTTCTTGGTGGTATTGGCAGGGAGTGTTGTGCGCATGACCGGGTCCGGTATGGGATGTCCGGATTGGCCGAAGTGCTTTGGCCTGATGATCCCGCCCACCGATGCAGCAGAAGTAACGTGGCAGGAAGGAACGGCGTACAGCCAAGGCCGTATGCTGCTCAAACGCGACACGCTCTGGGTGGCGCAGGTGGATTTGCATTCGACAGACTTTGAATCAGAGCGTGCGATAGGCCAATGGGTCGCCTACGACAAACACGACTATGCGGTTTTCAATCCCTTGCATACGTGGGTGGAGTTCATCAACCGGTTGCTCGGCGCATTGACTGGAATTCCTGCGTTATTGCTTCTGGGGTGGACGTTTTGGCGGGGCATCAAGGTGCGGCATTGGAAACCATTGATATGGGCGGTCGTTCACTTGTTCTGGCTTGGCCTCGTCGCATGGCTGGGCAAAAAAGTGGTGGACGGCAACCTCATTCCATTTTCAATCACCATTCACATGCTTGGTGCCATGGCCATCTTGGTCAGCCTCGCTGGACTGCTTCATTCTGTTTGGGAGCATCAAAGCGTTGAGCGCATTGACTTGTTGCCGCGTGGAAAAGGATGGATTGCAGCAGCGCTGGTGTTGACTTTAGCACAGCTCGTTCTGGGCACCCAAGTGCGGGAGCAAGTGGATGTGCTGAACCATGCCGAGGTCCTCCGGACCGATTGGATCAGCGCATTGCCCGGTTGGTGGAAGGTGCATCGTTCGGGTTCTTGGCTGGTCCTGGCCGTACAATTGTTGTGGCTCGTGCCACTGCGCCATGCCCAAGGCGGTTTGCGAACCATGGTGCGCCTGGTTTCTTTTTTGCTGAGCGCGCAATTGCTCACCGGCGTCTTGTTCGTCAATTTCGGCATGCCTACTTGGACCCAGCCGGTGCACCTGCTATTGGCGGTTGGCTTGGTGTTGTCGAACGTATGGGTGCTGTTGCACTACCGTTCGCAGCGCACGTAACAAACAAGTTGAATCGCACAAAAAAAGGCGGTCCATTCGGGGCCGCCTTTTTTGTTGGGTGCTTGCGAATGAATCAACCGCTGCACATTTCACAATCCGACCCGTTTTCGATGGAACACGCCATTGCGGCCTGTTCCTCGTCGGTCATCTCTTGGATGGACTTGCGAGGGGCTTCGGTTTGCGGAGCCGTCTTGTACTTCTTATCCACCGTGAATTTGATGGCGTCGGTTGCGGCCTTTGTGCGGAGGTAGTACATGCCGGTCTTCAGTCCCTTCTTCCATGCGTAGAAGTGCATGGAAGTGAGCTTGGCCGTGTTTACGTTCTCCATGAAGACGTTGAGGGACTGCGATTGGCAGATGTAGGCGCCGCGGTCGGCGGACATATCGATCAGCGCACGCTGAGGAATCTCCCAAGCGGTGCGGTACAGCGCCTTGAGGTTGTCCGGAATCTCGTTGATGTTCTGGATGGAACCGTTGGCGCTGATGATGCGGTTCTTCATATCGTCGTCCCACAAGCCGAGCTTGGTCAAATCACGCAGCAGGTGCTTGTTGACGATGATGAATTCACCGGAAAGGGTGCGGCGGGTGTAGATGTTCGAGGTGTAGGGCTCGAAGCACTCGTTGTTGCCGAGGATTTGCGCAGTCGAAGCGGTGGGCATAGGCGCCAACAACAGGGAGTTGCGCATGCCGTGCTCCTTGATTTCGTCTTTGAGTACGTCCCATTCCCACCGGTCCGTCGGTGTGACGCCCCACAGGTCGAATTGCAAGCGGCCTTCTGAAGCAGGGGAGCCTTTGAACGATTCGTACGCACCTTCCGCTTTTGCCAGGTCCTTGGAAGCCGTGCAGGCCGCGTAGTAAATCGTTTCGAAAATCTCTCGGTTCAACGTGCGTGCCTCATCGGAGTCGAAGGGGTGACGCATCAGGATGAATACGTCTGCCAAGCCCTGTACGCCCAATCCAATGGGACGGTGACGCATGTTCGAATTGCGTGCTTCGGGGATGGGGTAGTAATTACGATCGATGATGCGGTTGAGGTTCTTCGTGACCTGGTAGGTCACTTGGAAGAGCTTCTCGTGGTCGAATGCTCCATCATTGACGTACTTCGGCAATGCGAGGGAGGCGAGGTTGCATACCGCCACTTCGTCTGGTGCGGTGTATTCGATGATCTCCGTGCAGAGGTTCGAGGAGCGGATGGTGCCGAGGTTTTGCTGATTGGACTTGCCGTTCGCGGCGTCCTTGTACAGCATGTACGGCGTTCCAGTCTCAATTTGGGATTCGAGGATTTTGAACCAAAGCTCTTGCGCTTTGATGGTTTTGCGGCCTTTGCCTTCGGCTTCGTATTGGGTGTAGAGCTTTTCAAAGGCTGCACCGTGGTTGTCAGCAAGCCCAGGGCATTCGTTGGGGCACATCAGGGTCCAATCACCGTTCTCTTCGACGCGCTTCATGAACAAGTCAGGAATCCACAGGGCATAGAACAGGTCACGTGCGCGTTGTTCTTCTTTACCGTGGTTTTTCTTGAGGTCGAGGAAATCGTGGATGTCGGCGTGCCATGGCTCAATGTAGATGGCAAAGGAGCCTTTGCGCTTTCCACCGCCTTGATCAACGTAGCGGGCAGTGTCGTTGAATACGCGCAACATCGGAACAACGCCATTGGACGTGCCGTTGGTTCCTTTGATGTAGGAGCCTGTGGCGCGGATGTCGTGAATCGCAAGGCCGATGCCTCCGGCGTTCTGTGAAATCTTCGCGCATTGCTTGAGGGTGTCGTAAATGCCGCTGATGCTGTCTTCTTGGGTGGTCAAGAGGAAACAGCTTGACATTTGAGGCTTCGGTGTCCCCGAGTTGAACAGGGTCGGCGTGGCGTGAGTGAACCAGCCTTCACTGAGTCCGTTGTACGTTTCAACTACGGCGTCGAGGTCGTCTTTGTGAATGCCAACAGCCACGCGCATGAGCATGTGTTGAGGGCGCTCGACGATCTCGCCATTGATTTTGAGCAAGTAACTGCGCTCGAGGGTTTTGAATCCGAAGTAATCGTAATTGAAGTCCCGGTCGTAGATGATTTGGGAGTCGAGAAACTCCGCGTTGTCGCGAATGATTTCGATGACATCGTTTGCCACCAAAGACGCGTTTTCCCCGGTAATGGGGTCCACGTAGGTGTAAAGCTCTTCCATTGTCTCCGCAAAGGACTTCTTGGTCCCTTTGTGGAGGTTGGAGACTGCGATGCGGCTTGCGAGGCTGGCGTAATCAGGATGCGTGACGGCATTGGTCGCTGCCACTTCAGCAGCGAGGTTGTCCAGTTCAGTCGTCGTCACCCCATCGTATACCCCCTCAATGACGCGCATGGCCACCTTGGTTGGGTCCACGGATTCGTGCAACTCGTAGCAGAGTTTTTTAATCCGTGCCGTGATTTTATCGAATTGTACTGGTTCAGTGCGGCCGTCGCGCTTGACTACTTGCATGGTGCGAGTGGTTGTTTAGGGGTAAGAATGAAGTGGTGGTTGGTGATGAAGTGATTCCTTTGGACGTATCCGACGGTTAAAAGTCGGCATCCAAACTGAAGGATTTTGACCCCTCATCGGATTTTGTTAACACCCCGGCTTTTTGATATTCGCCAACTCGCTTCTCGAAGAAGTTGGTCTTTCCTTGGAGGGAAATCATGTCCATAAAATCGAATGGATTGGAGACATTGAATTCCTTCTCCGTGCCGAGCTCTACCAAGAGGCGGTCGGCCACAAATTCAATGTACTGGGACATCAAATCGGCGTTCATGCCAATCAAACGCACCGGCAATGACTCACAGATGAACTCCTTTTCGATCTCCACGGCGTCAATGATGATTTTGCGGAGCGTCTTGACTGGAAGCTTATTAACGATGTGGTCGTTGTAGAGCAAACAGGCGAAGTCGCAGTGCATGCCTTCATCGCGTGAAATCAATTCATTGGAGAAGCTCAAACCAGGCATAAGGCCGCGCTTCTTCAACCAGAAGATGGAACAAAAGCTACCGCTGAAAAAGATGCCTTCAACGGCAGCGAATGCTACAATGCGCTCGGCGAAGGAGCCGTTTTCGATCCAATTCAAGGCCCATTCCGCCTTCTTCTTCACGCAATCCATGGTTTCGATGGCGTTGAAGAGCTTATTCTTTTCAGCGTCGTCTTTGATGTACGTGTCGATGAGCAGCGAGTAGGTTTCGGAGTGGATGTTCTCCATCATGATTTGAAACCCGTAGAAGAACTTGGCCTCCGTGTACTGCACTTCAGCCACGAAATTCTCCGCGAGGTTTTCGTTGACGATTCCGTCCGAGGCTGCGAAGAAGGCCAAGACGTGTTTGATGAAGTAACGCTCATCGTCGTTCAGCTTCTCATTCCAGTCCACAATGTCAGCGGCCAAGTCAATTTCTTCGGCGGTCCAAAAGCTCGCCTCTGACTTCTTGTAGAAGTTCCAAATGTCATTGTGCTGAATTGGGAAGAGGACAAAACGATTGGGATTGTCTTCCAGGATGGGCTCGGTCACCACCGTATTCTCTGGCAATACTTCTTCGATGGAAGTTTGCACGCTTGTTGCGCTTGTCTCGTTCACGTCTGCTGTTGTCAAATCCTCGGGTGTTTGTGCGCTCATTGCGGTGGTTAGGTTGGTGCCAAATAAATGGCGGGATGAAACGTTAGGTCGGTCGCAGCACCCCCTCCTTCAAGAGTCTAAGCCCCTTCCGATTCGGGGGTCGAAGTCCTATCCTCGATGGCGGTCCATTGTTCCAAAAGCATTGGAAACACTGGTGTTTTCGAGGCTAATGACTTGGACTCCACCTTTGGAGTCGGGCTCAGTAGCGTATTGAAAAAGGGCCGTTGGGCGTGGGACAAATCCCGATGCCTCGACCATTGGTTTCCCAAAGAAAACGGAAGAGGAGGCACAAGACCAAAACAAAACAATTCACAAATGGAGGTAGTTTTTAACAGTCGATTCGTTCGAAATCCATGGAACCGTTGACCCCGTTGAGAAGGCGCGAATTTTTAGTTCGTTGGGGATAAAAAACCAGAAAAAATGCTTGGATTTATGGTCTCATTTTTTAGGGCTAGAGGACGCGAATCCATTCAATCCCTTAAACCGTTGTGAGTATAGTCTCGGCGTTGTAAAAATTTAGCCGGATGTGACCCGGTTCCCTTCGTATTTTCGCAGCATGTTTAAGACGCTTCTGAAGAAATTGGTCGGCGATAAGGCTGAGGGGGACATGAAGGAAATTCAGCCGGTCGTCGATGCCGTCCATGGTTTTGAGGCGGACATGAAAGCGTTGTCGGATGATGGCCTGCGATCGCGAAGTGAGGAGTTGCGTCAACGCATCCAATCCCATGTGGCGGAGCTGGAAAAAGAAGGACAGTCGCTGCGTTCAGATGCGGCTGCCATGGGCGAAGACCAGTTGGAACAAAAGGAGGCCATCTATGTGCAAATTGATGACCTATCGAAACGAATCGATGAAGCCCTCGAAGCTGTTTTGGAAACCATCATGGCAGAGGCCTTTGCATTGGTCAAAGAGACCGCTCGTCGCCTTTCCGAGAACGGAGAGCTTCAAGTGACAGCTTCTGATTGGGACCGGGATATTGCCGCGAAACGAGGGGGCGTCACCATCCAAGGCGACCGGGCGATTTGGGGCAACGCCTGGATGGCTGCCGGTTCAGAAGTCCAGTGGAACATGGTGCACTATGATGTTCAGCTGGTTGGAGGAGCTGCATTGCACCGCGGCAAGGTTGCGGAGATGCAAACAGGGGAAGGAAAAACCTTGGTTGCAACGCTGCCGGTCTTCCTCAATGCCCTGACGGGGAAGGGCGTTCACCTTGTTACGGTCAATGATTACCTCGCACGACGTGATTCGGAGTGGATGGCACCGCTGTTCGAATTCCACGGCATGCGCGTGGATTGCATCGATAAGCACCAGCCCAACAGTGAATCTCGGCGGGAGGCGTACCGCGCCGACATTACCTACGGGACAAACAATGAATTTGGCTTCGACTACTTGCGCGACAACATGGCGCAGCGCCCGGAGCAGCTGGTCCAGCGGAAGCACCACTTCGCCATTGTGGATGAGGTCGACTCCGTGCTCATCGACGAAGCGCGAACCCCATTGATCATCAGCGGACCCACGCCAAAGGGCGACCAGCAGGAATTTGTCGAACTCAAGCCCAAAGTGGTGCAGCTCGTCACGGTCCAGCAAAAAGCCGCCCAGCAATTTTTGACAGACGCCAAGCGACTGCTCCAAAAGGAAGGCGCCTCGAAGGACGACATCGCCGAAGGCGGATTGGCCTTGTTTCGCGCATACCGCGCGTTGCCCAAGTCCAAGCCGCTCATCAAGTTTTTGAGCCTTGAGGGCATGAAGCAACAGTTGCTCAAGACCGAGGCGATCTACCTCGCCGATAACAAGCGCGAGATGCCCAAAGCCGATGCCGAGCTCTACTTCGTCATCGACGAGAAGCAGAACCAGGTGGAGTTGACCGAGAAGGGCATCGAGTTCTTGACGGCTAACATGGAGGATGACCATTTCTTTACCATGCCAGACCTGGCTACCGAATTGGTGTCCATCGACAACGGTGGGGGAGACGAGGAGACCAAACTCGAAAAGAAGAGCCAGCTGATGGCGGACTATTCTGTCAAAAGCGCGCGCGTCCACACCATGAACCAATTGCTGAAGTCGTACGCGTTGTTCGAAAAAGACGTGGACTATGTGGTCATGGACAACAAGGTCAAAATTGTTGATGAGCAAACGGGCCGCATCATGGACGGTCGACGCTACTCCGATGGCCTGCACCAAGCCATTGAAGCCAAGGAAAATGTGAAGGTGGAGGCGGCAACACAGACCTACGCAACGGTGACGCTGCAGAACTACTTCCGCATGTACCACAAACTCGCGGGCATGACAGGAACAGCCGAAACGGAAGCGGGCGAACTGTGGGACATCTACAAGCTTGACGTTATGGTCATTCCGACCAACCGTCCCATTGCAAGGGAGGACCGAGAGGACCTGGTGTACAAAACAAAGCGTGAGAAGTACAACGCCATCATCGACGATGTCGTGGCGCTCAGTGAGGCCGGCCGGCCAGTGCTTGTGGGAACAACCACCGTTGAAGTCAGTGAACTGCTCTCGCGCATGCTCGACATTCGGCACATCAAACACCAGGTGTTGAACGCCAAATTGCACCAGCGTGAGGCTGAAATTGTCACCGAAGCCGGTAAGTCAGGTACCGTGACCATCGCCACCAACATGGCGGGCCGCGGCACGGACATCAAACTCACGGATGAGGTCAAGGCCGCAGGCGGCTTGGCCATCATCGGTACCGAGCGACATGACAGTCGGCGCGTTGACCGCCAGTTGCGCGGACGTGCCGGGCGACAGGGCGACCCGGGATCGTCACAATTTTACGTGTCGCTCGAAGACGATTTGATGCGCCTTTTCTCCTCGGACCGGGTGTCCAAGATGATGGACCGATTGGGCCACGTCGAAGGCGATGTGATCCAGCACTCCATGATCACCAAGTCGATTGAGCGCGCACAAAAGAAGGTCGAGGAAAACAACTTCGGCATCCGCAAGCGCCTGCTCGAATACGACGACGTGATGAACGCTCAACGCGAGGTCATTTACAAGCGTCGTCGCCACGCTCTGCACGGCGACCGCATCCGCACGGACATCGCGAACATGTTCTTCGAGTTGGTTGAAGCCTCGGTGCTGGCTTACCACTCCGAAAAGCAATTCGAATCGTTTCGTTTGGCCCTCCTCCGGGATTTCGGGATTGAACCGACCGTGGATGCGGACGGATTCGCAACCACACCACCAGAGGACATTGCATTCGATACGTATCAAGCCGCCGAGCGGTTGTACCGCTCGAAGTTGCAAGAGCTAGCTCAGCGGGCCCACCCGGTCATCCAGCGTGTACACGATGATCCTTCAAATGATTTTAAGCAAATCCTCGTACCGTTTAGCGACGGACGTAAGACCATGCAAGTCGCCACGGACATTGAACGCAGCGTCGAATCGGAAGGTGTCAGTGTTATGGAGAGCTTGGAAAAAGCGGTTGTTTTGGCCATCATCGACCAATATTGGAAGGAGCACCTCCGCAATATGGACGATTTGCGTTCAAACGTGCAGTTGGCGCGCTTTGAGCAGAAGGATCCGTTGTTGATCTACAAGTTTGAATCGTATGAGCTGTTCAAGGCCATGGTCCAGCGCATGAATGCCGATGTCGCGGCCTTCCTCATGCGTTGCACGATTCCAACAGGTCCGGCTGACCAGCAGGTCCGCCAGGCACCTCAGGCCCGACCTGCGATGCCCAACAAAATCAGCTTGTCTAAGGAAAACATTCAGAACATCCAAGAGCAAGCAGCTTCGCAAGCCCGGCAGGCGCCCGTCGGCGTCCGACCCGGAGCGCCGCGTCCGGGAGCCGGAGCCCCACCGCCGCCTCCGAGAAAGGTGGAGCCGGTTCGAACGGAGAAAAAGGTGCTTCCCAACGATCCGTGTCCTTGCGGTTCCGGAAAGAAGTACAAGAAGTGCCACGGCTGAACATGAAACGCCTCGTTTTTCAGGTAGATATTCCTTCCATCGAGGCGCTGACGATTGCACTGAACGAAGCCCACCCCAATACGACCCCCCAATGGGGCCGTATGTCAGCTACTGAAATGCTGCACCATGTGGCAGACTTCGGCGATTTGTATTTCGGTGAAATAAAAGCGGACGTGGTTACCCGGTGTGCTGCCCGCATTCTAGGCCCGTTCTTTTTACGATCGTTGACCACCAAAAATCCACTGGGTGGAACGCCGCGTAACCTGCGCACGATGCCGGCGATTAAGGCTTCCGCTAGCAACATAGCGGAATGGGAGCAAGGAATAAACCGCGTCCATGTGATGTTCGATCGGCTCGAATCATTGACCACGCAGACCCAAGAGCATCCCTTGTACGGTACGATGCATACCTCCGATTTCAAAGCCCTTGTATTGCATCATACCGCGCATCATTTCCACCAGTTTGGTCTGATCTAGAACAACCCGATTTGTCGGCCCGGTTGACGGTATGGCCGGCTGGGCGTGACACAATGTTGGCGCTTTTCAGGCGATAACCAATTGGCGAAAGCACCGCATGTGGCCGGCGTATGAATGCTGTCCGGTTCGTGAACCAGCAGGTGAAATGCGGTGCCACCTCGGGCTTCGAATGCATCAACCCATTGCCCCCATTGTTTTAAGCGGTGGGCATCGATGGCTTCGCCCTCGTACCCGCCGAACCGGACCAAGACATGCGGTGCGGTAATGTGCATGTGCAAGGCGTCCCGGCGCCCGGCCGTTTCGCTGATGACTGCACCGATGCCCATCGCTGCCAATTGACTCCAATGCGGCTGGTGCCCCATGAACCAATCGGGATGGCGGAATTCTACGGAGAGCGGTAATTCCTGAGGCCATTGTTCGAGGTAGGCCCACAATGCATCAGCGTGCTTGGGGGCGAAATGAGGAGGCAATTGGATGAATGACGGTCCAAGACGGTCGCCCAATGCAAGCAGTCCTGCAATGAAATCATCCGTTGGGCCTTCGCAATTCTTGAAGCGGCGAAAGTGGCTGATGATTTGCGGGAATTTGGGGCAAAACCGGAATCCCTCAGGCGTCGCATCCGCCCATTCCCTCATTTTCGCCTCGCTGTAAATGCGGTAATGCGTTGCATTGAATTCGATGGTGCCAAAGGCTCGGCCGTAGGATTCGGGGAACAGTCGGCGCGGCGTCTTATCAGGGTAGGTCGAACCGACCCAAGCCGGGATGTTCCAGGTAGTACCACCCGCGTATACGTGGCAACGACTCGATTTTTCTTCGAAGTGCCAGTGGCTTTCAGGCAGTGCAAAGTCGGCTTTATCAAGCCCGGTGAGCGAAGGAAGTTTGCCAAACTGCATGCATCGGCAAAGTTAGCTTGCTTACAGGTGAATTGACAGGAGATGGATTGTGGCTCTGAACCACTTTTGAAGCATGATGGAATGGGGGTGGAGCCTGCTGTTTCCAAAGCATTGCGTCGGGTGCAGCACATGGTTGGCGGACGAGACTGAATGGATGATTGCCTGTGAACCGTGTGCACTGGACTGGCCCGAATTGCACGGCAAATTTGGCAGTATGGTGATGAAAGAACGTTGCCGAATGGCCTATGCGGCGACGGGTTTCCGATTGCGCACCCAAGCCGAATTGAATGCGCAGCTAGGGGCGATGAAATATGGGGGCAATCGCTGGCTTGCCAGGCAATGGGGCATGTGGCTCGGTCAAAAAGTGCCACCCCCGGCACACGGTGACTGCCAGCTCGTCCTTGTCCCCGTGCCTTTGCATTGGCGCAAGCAATGGAAACGCGGCTACAACCAAGCGGAGTGGATTGCACGAGGCATTGCACGTGTGTGGCGTTGCGAGGTTGCTTCGAAATTGCTCTCTCGCCGCCACCATCATGACAGCATGACAGGCATGAACCGATCTGACCGGGCGGGGGTAACCCGGAATTTGTACACCGTGACCTCATCAACGTGGTCGTCACCAGCGATTTTTGTTGTGGTGGACGATGTAATGACCACAGGAGCAACATTGGCCGCATGTGGCAGCGCACTGAAGCAGTCCGGTTTGAACTGGTTCGGCGGCATAACCTTGGCCTTGGCATGACCGTTCGCCCTGGTTTTGTGCGGTATCTTTGCGGCATGGCTGAAACGCTTGCATTGACTCCCGGAGCGTCGCGGGAAGAACGGTACGAGGCATTGTCCAATCGATGGAAATCGCTGCTTGGAAATGAGCCCAACCGCATGGCTAATTTGGCCAATGCTGCCGCGGTTCTTAAGGAGGCGTTTGATTGGCACTGGGTGGGTTTTTACCTCGTCGATGCAAAACGGGATGAGCTTGTATTGGGGCCTTTTCAAGGTCCTTTGGCTTGTACGCGGTTGTATCACGGCAAGGGGGTCTGCGCTGCGGCGTGGGATCAAGGATCCGTTCAAGTGGTCCCAAATGTGCACGCCTTTGAAGGCCACGTGGCCTGCAGCTCCCTCACGGAATCGGAATTGGTCGTTCCTATTGTGGTCGGCGATGAGGTTGTGGCGGTACTTGACATTGACTCCATAAGACGGGACGATGTTTCTGCCGCCGATGCAAAGGGACTGGCTCCGCTGGTTGACCTTTTGGCTGAGAATTGGAACGCATGGGAGTGATTCAAAAAGGGCCGCATTTTCACATGGCTGTGATGGTTTGGGCTGTGCTGGTCGCCGCCGGCTGTGCTCAAGTTTCGGCACCGACAGGAGGGCCCAAGGATGAAGCGCCTCCTGTCCCGATTCGGGTCATACCGGCCACGGAATCCGTCAACCTCCGACCGGAGCGACTCACCATGGAATTTGATGAATACGTGGTGCTGAGGAATGCCAATCAACAATTGGTGGTTTCGCCGCCTTTGACGCGCAACCCGCAATGGCGAATCCGCGGAAAGGCGGTTGAACTCATGTTTGACACAGCGCAGTTTGAAGCCAATCGGACTTATGTTCTCTCTTTTGGTGGTGCCATCGTCGACCTTCACGAATCGAATCCTGCAACGGATTTGAAATGGGCCTTTTCGACGGGACCCGAATTGGATACACTGCGGATTGAAGGGAGCGTCATGGACCGCATGACCCGAGCTGGCAAACCTGACTTACGTGTGATGCTTTTCCAAATACCTGCTCCTTGGGATTCCATTTGGGCGGGTCGTCGGCCGGATGCTTTGGGACAAACGGATGCAGAGGGGAACTTCTCCATCGGTTACCTCGGCCCGAGGGATTTTGTGGGATTTGCCTTGGATGATGCAAACGGCAATTATCGCTGGGACGAAGGGGAATACATCGCCTTTGATACCACACGCTTTGCCGCTGGAGACACCAGTCTGCATTGGTTAGGGGATGCTACAGATGAAGCAGAGCCACCGCGCCGCGTCTCTAGCTGTCGAGTGGATTCCACGGGCATGGCGCGGATCTTGGCTCCGGCACCTGCTGGTCTTGCGGAACGATGGGAAGCGCTGTTGAATGGAGCTTCGGAAACGGTGCAATTTGAACGGGATGGAGACAGCGTGGTGGTCTGGTGCGATGCCTGTATGGGCACACCCATTGAGGAGGTTCAGATGGTCTGGAATTGGGAAAACGAGGCTGATACAGTCCAGGCAAGGCCTTCACGTTCAGCGATTGGGCGTTCCTTCCGTCCCAGCACGGGGCCACCGCTTAAATCGGCGCCACAGGAATCTCGGAAATGGAAATTCGACCGGGCGGTTTTCGTTGAGAATGCTGACAGCTTGCTGGTCTTTAGGGATTCATTGGCCGTTGATAACGGCCTGTTTGCTGCATCTGAAGCCGGGGAATTGACGCGAACATTGACCTTGGGCATGGAGGAAACCTTTGAATCGAACTACAACGTCGTTTGTTTGCCGGGTGCACTGCGCTTTCAAGGCCAGCAAGTCGAGCAAGACACGTTGAGGTTTCGGTGGAAAACGCACGACGAGAATTATTTCGGGGCCTTGGTTGTGTCGCTTACGGACGTGCCGGGCAGGGGTTGGCTGCGTGTTGGGGAGAATCGCCACCGGGTTGATGGAGACACGACGCTGTCGTTTGAACAGGTTCCTCCGGGCAATTTGAAGCTCGGGTATGAGTGGGATGTCAATGGGGATTCGCTCTGGCAAAGTGCGGCCCCCCGTAGCCTTCAATCTCCGGAGCCGTATTTTTACCCCGTCGAACAGCCGAACATCCGTTCCAATTGGCTCATCGAGTGGGAATGGTCGCTCGACACGAAAGGCACCGCTGAATGAAATACGCTTCTCCAAATGTGCGTCGCAGCATTGGTTGGTTACCCGCTGTTGTGGTTCTCCTGTGCAGTCTAGGTCAGGAGGCGTGGGGCCAATTGCCTTACATCGCAACGTCGCAAAACTATTATTGCGCCGAATCTGGGGACGAAGTGTCCATGTACTGCAATGTGCTGGCCTATGATCCGAATACCAATGTGGACGAATGGACCTTCGCATGGAGCCCCGCCGAAGAGGTAAGCGATGCCACGGCCCAATCGGTAACAATTTCACCGGATAACACGACGGTTTATAGTGTCGAAATGGTTGCCCCTGACGGGTCGGTCTATCAGGATGAAATCACCATTACGGTGTATCCCGTCTTCAGCGTCATTACAGATGCGGAGGTTGCCATGTGTTCGACCGTTGGCGGTCAACTTTCCGCTTCTGTTGATGTAGCCAATGCCATGGATTGGCAATGGCAACCGGCGACAGGATTGAGCAATGCAGCCATCCCCAACCCACAGGTTCTGGAGGAACTGACCCAGACATACACCGTTACGGCCACGATTTCTGGACTGGGAGGGGCTTCGTGCAGTGCGAGTGCCCAAGTGGACTTGATTTCCATTTTCCCAGATATGGAGCTGGGTGATGACGTTGTGGCCTGCTCGGAAGAAACGGTAACCTTGGATCCGGGGCTGCCTGTGAACTATACGTATGACTGGACTGTGGACGGGGCCACCCTTCCCGTCCTCGATGTCACGGCATCGGGCACCTACGGACTCACGGTGACTTCACCGGAAGGATGCGTCAATTCAGATGCCATTACGGTGACCTTCACCGACGGCCCCGTTTTGCAAATTCCGGATTCAGCTACAGGATGTGCGAGTGCAGGGTTAATCGTTGATGCATCGCCGGTTGATGGTTCAACTGGACCTTTTGCGTACCTGTGGTCCAATGGTTCGAATTCGGCTACAGCCACATTTTACGAGTCCACAGTCGCGCAAGTGCTGGTCACCGATGCGGGAGGATGCACCACGACAGCCACGATGGCATTGGAAGTATTGCCGAGCCCTGAATTCGACCTCCCTTCGGATTCAGCGTTGTGTTTTGAGGATTTCCCGGGAGTTCAGCACCAATTGAGCGTTCCCGCGGGTTATGCATCGTACCAGTGGATGAACGGCTCGACCCTTCCATCGCTTTCAATCGATGGCCCAGGCGTTTACAGCGTGGTCGTTGCCAATGAGCTTGGATGCACAACAGAACGGTACGTTACGGTGATTGATTTTTGTTCCGAGCCTTTGTTGTTCATCCCGACTGCCTTCACGCCCGACGGTGACGGCCTGAATGAGGTGCTTCGCGTAGAAGGTCGAAACCTGGTCCAGCTGGATTTCAAGCTCTACAACCGCTGGGGAAACCTGGTTTGGGAAGCGGATACCATCGGGGACTATTGGCATGGGCAAAGCCCAAACAAAACCCATTACGTTCAGGATGAAATGTATTTGTGGAAGGCGAAATACCGTCACTATACCGATCCGTCGGGACAATTGAGCCCATGGTTCCAAGCCACGGGTTCGGTCCGAATCATTCGATAGTCTACGAGTTGATTTCGAGGAATCGCTTAACGCCGTTCAGCGTACCAAATACGACCAACGTGTCCGTTTCTTGAATGACCATTTCCGCTTTGGGGACCCCGATGATGTGTTCTTGCTCTTCTTCCCCTTCTTTTTCTGCGGCGAATTTTCGGCGAATGGTTATCAAACGAAGCTCGTAGCGGTTCGTTAAATCAATGCTGCCCAAGGTGCGGCCGATGCAATTTTGAGGGGCATGAATCTCGGCAATCTCATAGTCGTCCGGAAGTTCCAAGAACCCCCCGATGTTGGGGTGGATCAGGCGTTCCGACACGATGCTCGCAACCTCGCTTTCTGGGGTGAGGATCTCGTGAATGCCGAGGCTGGTGAGGATGCGTTTTTGGTGGTCACCACTGGAGCGGACAATGACTCTTGGTACGCCCAAGTCAAGCAAGTTCATGGAGGTCAGCATGGTGGCTTCAAAGTTTTCGCCGATGGCCACCACTGCAGCATCCATGTCTTGTACGTTTTGCGCTTGCAAGGCCCGTCGATCTGTGGCGTCCATGGTCACGGCAAGGGCCACCTCATCTTTGATTGCCTCCGAACGGGCCGGATCGGAATCGAATGTTAGCACCTCGGCCCCTTTTGAGGCAAGGGACAATGCGATTTGGTGGCCGTAGCGGCCAATTCCAAAAACAGCGAATCGGGAAGATTTAGGCATGGGAATTAAAGTCTATCGTTCGGTTTTTAGCCCATTCAATCCGACAGGGTGGCGGACTTGAGGATGTGCACGAAGCGCGCGATGTCTTCAAAGGTATTGTACATCGGCACAGGTGCCATGCGAATGACATTGGGTTCGCGCCAATCGACCACCACACCGGCATCGGAGAGCGTTTGAAACAACGCTTGACCAAACCCGTGGGCGACCAATGAAAGCTGGCATCCGCGACGTTCAGGATTGGAGGGTGTAATGATTTCCAGATGAGCTCGATTGTGTTCGGCCACGGCTGCGATTCCTTGTTCCAGGTAGGCAGTCAAGCGAAGGCTTTTTGAACGCAAGGCATCCATGCCGGTGGCGGTGAATTGATTCAGGGCAACGGCATGCACGGCCATGTTCAAGACAGGAGCATTTGACATTTGCCAAGCTTCAGCGGTGCCCATGCTTTCAAATTCAGGCTCCATCAAAAACCGCCGTTTGTCATTGTGGCCCCACCAGCCTTCAAATCGAGGGGCTGCGTCGTCAGTGAGGTGCCGCTCGTGAATGAAAGCGCCTGCCACAGCTCCAGGCCCGGAATTCAAGTACTTGTAGGTGCACCAGCAAGCAAAGTCCACCTGCCAAGCATGCAAATCGAGAGGCACATTGCCAATGGCATGCGCCAGGTCGAAGCCACACAAAGCCCCTGCGGCATGGGCTGCGGCCGTGATGCGCTGCATGTCAAGCCATTGGCCGGTGAAGTATTGCACCCCACCCATCATCACGAGGGCGATTTCTTCGCCCCGCTCCTCTAAAATGGCTTCCACATCGGCCTCTTCGATGACGCTGCTTCCGTTTCGTGGGGCTACTTCGATGATATCCTCAGCGGGATCCCCACCGTGAAATCGCACTTGGCTGGCGAGCGCATATTGGTCCGAAGGGAACGCTTTTGCTTCACAGAGGATTTTGGTGCGCTTTCCATTGGGTCGGTAAAAACTCACCAAAAGCAGGTGCAAGTTGACGGTGAGTGCATTCATAGCCACCACCTCGTTGGCCTTAGCACCGACGATTGCTGCCAGTCCTTCGGCGAAGCGCTCGTGGTAACTGACCCAGGGATTGCGGGCCCTAAAATGCCCTTCCACCCCATGCTCGGCCCAGTCGTTTAGCTCCGTTCCAAGTGCCTCCCTCGCAGCTTTGGGTTGAAGACCAAGGGAATTGCCCGTGAAGTAGACCACATCTGACCCTGCATGCTTTGGCACATAAAATTCTTCCCGTCGAGCTGGCAAGGCGTCCGTGGCATCCAGTTGCCGCGCGTGGGCCAATTCATACGGGGCGAAAGTTTCCATGATTCTTGTTCGAAGTGGGGCAAATTTCGCAGGAAACCGCTCCCGAGCTGCGTCACGCGAGCAAAAAAGCCAACACTCCTTGGAGGATGAGGCTACCGTCCAGCCACAAGCTGAAGATCCATTCCTCTCGATTGCGATGAGCGAGGAAAACACCTGCCAAGGCAAATGCCCCGGCCAGGGCTCTGGCAGGGGTGCCGTCCAATGTCCAAAACCCCGCCATACTCATCACCACCAGGGTCACGGCCAATACCAAGGTGAACCGAGTATTGATTTGCTGCGGTACGGTGCGCAAGCCAGCGGGGTCGACCGGCAGATCGCGCACATCAAACGGCAAGGTGATTCCCGCTACAAAAAGCGTTTGCGCAGCTATGGATTGCAACGCTGTCCAGCCATTGAGTCCTTCGGCTCCGGTTAGAAACTGGAGCGGGAGCCATCCGGTTGCCAACCCCCAAGCCAGTGCGATGGCCGGCCACTTCAAATGGGGAACACCCCTCCAGCCGCGACCACCTGTGAGGGGGTTGGAGGCATAGCCCAGTGCAAGCAGGGCCATGGTCATGAAAACGATGGGATGATCCCACACCAGGGCAAGGAACGCGCTCCATTCTGAAGCAGAGGAGATGGTCCATCCTGCGGCTGCGATTCCCCATCCCCAGGCCAAGGCTTTTTTCCACCGCTCCAGAAAGGTTCGACGTTCGAAGGGAACGGCCGCGGGATTTTTGTGAAGTTTGATTCCACGCTGGAGGGTATAGATGCAACCTGTCGCCGCGCCAATCCCCAATAGCCCACTCCAGGTGTAGGCGCCCCAATCTTCGAGCGGAAGCCCGTGGGACAAAACGGTTGCGAAGGCTGCACCGAATGCTCCTAACGCGATCCAGATGTGGGTGTAAGCAACGGCTTTAACCATGTGACAAAGGTCGTTATTCTCGGGCGTTGCGGGGCAGAAAAAGGAACCTTAAGCCCCTCGTGGTTTCGTTTGGGTGCTTGGTGAAAAACTTTCGCTCATGCGGCCGAATCCGGGTGTAAATTTGGCGCTTTAATCGTTGCCTTAACCGCCGCTATACCCGACGCTTATGCACGCCGCCAAATTCACCTCTCGTCACATCGGCCCGCGCGAAGCGGACCAGCAGACGATGCTCCGAACCATCGGAGTTGCCACCATCGAAGACTTGGTGGCCAAGACCGTTCCAGGAAGAATTCGACAACGGGAACGCTTGCCGCTGACTCCAGCGCTTTCGGAGAGTCAATACCTCGAGCACATTCATGGCATCGCCGGCAAAAACACGGTGTTCAAGAATTACATCGGCATGGGCTATTACCCAACGGAAGTGCCAAGTGTGATTCGACGGAATGTATTGGAAAATCCAGGGTGGTACACCGCCTACACGCCGTACCAAGCGGAAATCGCTCAAGGACGATTGGAAGCGCTGCTGAATTTTCAGACCATGGTATGCGACTTGACCGGGATGGAGCTGGCGAATGCTTCGCTGCTTGACGAGGCGACGGCTGTGGCCGAGGCCATGGCCATGGCGTTCGCGGCCCGTCCACGGGCGGTTGCGAAGACCGGGGCCAACCGGTTCTTGGTGGATGAAGCGATTTACCCACAGACGCTGGCGCTGCTCAAGACACGTGCCAAGTACTTGGGCGTAGCATTGGAAGTGGTGCCGCGCACGGGCATGGTGTTGGAGGCGATGCCCGATGTGTTTGGGGTCTTGTTCCAATACCCAGATGGTGAAGGCGTGGTTTCGGATTTGACAGGGGTCATTGAGCAGGCGAAGGCGCATGGCGCACAGGTAGTGGTTGCAGCTGATTTGATGGCGCTCGCGTTGTTGAAAAACCCGGGTACAATGGGCGCGGATGTGGTCGTAGGCACCACCCAGCGATTTGGAGTGCCTATGGGCTATGGAGGACCGCACGCAGCATTCTTTGCCGCCAAAGAACCGTACAAGCGTCACTTCCCAGGTCGCATCATTGGCGTTTCGAAGGACCGTTTGGGAGCGCCTGCACTGCGCATGGCGTTGCAAACGCGCGAACAGCACATTCGTCGGGACAAGGCAACATCCAATATTTGCACGGCACAGTCGTTGCTTGCTGTCATGGCCTCTATGTACGCGGTATACCATGGACCGGAAGGACTGCGCGAGATCGCCGAAGGCATTCACGGTGCAGCGCGCGGGTTGGATGCAGCATTGCGTGCTACGGATCAATACGACCAAGTCAACAGCTGCTATTTTGATACCCTGAAAATCCGAGTGAACGGAGGCACCAATGAAATGAAGGCGCTGCGCGCTCGCGCAGAGGCGATGCAAATTAATTTGCGCTATTTCGAGGACGGTATGCATGTGGGGGTGGCGCTTCATGAACGGGTTTCGGACAAAGAATTGTCGGACCTCTGCATGGTCTTCGGGGTGAGCCCGGTTTCGGGCGTTTCAACCGACCGTGCATTCTTGGGTGACCTCTGGCGCGATGTGGATTACTTGCATCACCCCGTTTTCAATCGGTACCGGTCGGAAACGGAGATGATGCGGTACATCAAGCACCTCGAGAACCGAGACCTCTCGCTGGTACACAGCATGATCCCACTGGGCTCCTGCACCATGAAACTCAACGCTGCCACGGAGTTGATTCCAATCACGTGGGCTGCGTTCGCAGAACTGCATCCCTTCTGTCCGCCCGAACAAGCCGCTGGTACGCGGGCGATGCTCGAAGAATTGGAAAAGGATCTGGCAACGATTACCGGTTTTGCGGGCGTTTCCCTTCAACCGAATTCTGGAGCTCAAGGTGAATTTGCAGGGCTGATGGTTATCCGTGCCTACCACGAGGCGCGTGGCGAGAGCCATCGCGACATTTGTTTGATTCCTTCTTCGGCACACGGGACCAATCCGGCTTCCGCTGTCATGGCCGGAATGAAAGTCGTTGTGGTCGGGTGCGATGACCAAGGAAACATCGATATGGATGATCTCCGCGATAAGGCGGAGGCGCATTCCGATCAATTGGGCGCGTTGATGATTACGTACCCCTCTACCCACGGGGTGTTTGAGGAGGCGGTGTTGGACATCACCCAGCTCATTCACGCCCACGGGGGGCAAGTGTACATGGACGGTGCCAACATGAACGCGCAAGTGGGTTTGACCAGTCCGGGCCTCATCGGCGCGGACGTGTGTCACCTCAACTTGCACAAGACATTTGCGATCCCGCACGGCGGTGGTGGTCCCGGTGTCGGGCCGATCGGTGTGGCGGACCACCTCGTTCCATTTTTGCCCGGTCATCCGGTCATCCCAACCGGTGGCGAACAGCAGATTGATGCCATTAGCGGCGCACCGTTTGGAAGTGCATTGATTTGTCAGATTCCGTATGCCTATATCAAGATGCTCGGTGAGGAGGGGCTCCGTCGGTCCACTGAGGTGGCCATTCTCAATGCCAACTATTTGAAAGTGCAGCTTGAAAACGACTACAGCATCTTGTACACCGGAGAACAAGGCACAGTCGCCCATGAGATGATTTTGGATTGCCGGTCTTTCAAGGCTTCCGCCGGGGTGGAAGTCATGGACATTGCCAAACGCCTCATCGATTATGGATTCCATGCCCCAACAGTCTCTTGGCCAGTAGCGGGCACCTTGATGGTGGAGCCCACAGAGTCAGAGTCGCTGGAGGAATTGGATCGTTTTGTGCAAGCGATGGTCGCGATCCGCGAAGAGATTCGAGCCATTGAAAACGGCGACGTGGACCGGGAAGACAATGTGGTGAAGATGGCGCCGCACACCGCGCGAGAAGTGGCCTCATCGGCGTGGGAGCACCCGTACACCCGAGAGGCTGCAGCGTACCCATCCTCCGAGATGGAAGTGCGGAAATTCTGGAGTCCAGTGGCGCGCGTGGACAATGCTTACGGCGATCGAAATCTTGTGTGCAGCTGCCCGCCGCTCTCCTCGTTTGAAGAACTGCTTGGGTGAGGTTGTGTGCATCGTAGGCAGTCACCTATATTTGCGTAAATCCTAAACACCAAACTGCTTGAGAATGAAGCATTTTTACACCGCAGCTTTTGCTGTACTTCTTTCAACAGCTGTAACGGCCCAAGGCGTGTTGCCTTATGCCACTAGCAAAACAGCTCAATCCCGTCGCGTGAAGGCGGAAAACACCGCGTCCGTTCAGGTAGAGCGCGATGTAATTTGGTCACACGATTGCAACATCGACAGCTGCGATACGTGGACATTCGGCAACGGTTCAGACATCGCAGGTTCTCCATGGGAGGGCATCGATTTGAATTTCGAGTGTTCTACGGACGGTCCCGCAGGTCCCTACAACCAGTGGGCAGGTGGAACAGGTGACTTTACCGCGGCGAGCGCGATGAACTCGACCACAAGCGACAACGGTGTGTTGATTGTCGATTCTGATTTGTTCGGAGCAGACGCAAATTACAGCGCTGCCTGGATTGAGAACAGCTGGGTACAAACGGCTGACCCCATTGACTGCAGCTCAT
>JAPOHG010000023.1 GCA_029979565.1 bacterium | reverse complement strand
ATACATCCAACGTGCCGTCAACATCAGTGTCGTCCAACTCCGTGTCACCGTCAACATCCAACGTACCGTCGATGTCCGTGTTGCCCGTTACATCCAACGTAGCGTGGAAGTCAACGTCACCAGAAACATCCAACGTGCCGTCGATGTCAGTGTTATCCAAGTTCGATACACCGTCAACGTCGAGGTCTTTGTCGATGTTCACGTTGTCATGGAAGTCGGCTTGGCCATCAACGTCCAACGTGCTGTTCAACGTAGTCGCACCGTCAACGTCCAACGTGCTGTTCAATGTCGTAGCACCGTCGGCGTTTACTGTTGACTCAAAGTCTGCACCTTCAGCAACATTCAAGCTGTCGAGCGTAGTAACGCCGTCAACGTCCAAGTCACCTGTGATTGAAGCGTTGCCGTCCGTCTGCGTGTTGCTGTGGAATACTGCGTTGCCGTCAACATCCAAGCTGTCGTTCAACGTAGTGGCACCGTCAACGTCCAACGTGCTGTTCAACGTAGTAGCACCGTCAACGTCCAACGTACCGTCGATGGAAGCATTTCCATCGGTGTGCTGGTTGCCATCGATGTTAACGTTCTGATCGAAGTCAGCATCCTCAGCTACGTGCAAGCTATCGAGGTCGCTCCATCCGTCAACCGTCAAGTTGCCATCGATGTTAGCATTACCGTCTGTCTGTGTGTTGCTGTGGAACGTAGCGTTGCCGTCAACGTCCAAGCTGTCGTTCAACGTAGTAACACCGTCAACGTTCAAGGTTCCTTCGAGATCAGTGGTTGAGTTTGTACCCCAAGCCAAAGCGTCCGTCCAAACGATGGTCTGCGTGTGAATGTCACCTGCGTTGAGTTCATCGGCTTGCAAGTCATCAACACTTGCTTCCTCAGACCACAAGTTGTCCAAGTTTGCGTTTTGTGCACCGATAGAGTTGGCGCTGATGTGATCAGCATTCAAATCGGTTTCTTCCAAATCGATGTTGTCGATACCTGGATCCAAGGTCAACTCAGTGAGTGTTTGACCCGTGATGGTCGTCTGAGTTGTCTTGTTCCAGTACAACACGTCGATGATAGAGTCTTCACGTGCAATAGCACGGTCAACCTCAGCCTTCAAAGCAGCATCCAAGTCGCTGTCAGCATCAGCCAAGCTCGTAGATGAAGCCGTGTAGTTTGCAGCACCGTCGGCTGAGTAAGAACCATCAGCATTCAAGCCAGCGCCAGTTTGCGTCGCGTCCAATTCATCCTGGAGATCCTGGATGTCATCATCGTTTGAAGCGACAGCGTCAACGATGGAGTCCGCGCGTGTTTCCGCAGCATCCATGCGACCTTCGAGATTGTCAATGTCCGTCTCAGCGGTATCCATACGACCTTCGAGGTTGTCGATGTCCGTCTCAGCGGTATCCATACGACCTTCGAGGTTGTCAATGTCCGTCTCAGCGGTATCCATACGACCCTCGAGGGCAGCGATGTCCGAATCGTTCGAAGCAACAGCTCCTGCGATTGAGTCAGCGCGCGTCTCAGCATCGTCCATACGGCCTTCCAAGTTGTCGATATCCTGCTCGGCAGTGTCGATGTCAGACTCGGCAGTATCCATTCGGCCTTCCAAGCTGTCGATATCCTGCTCGGCAGTGTCGATATCAGACTCGGCAGTATCCATGCGGCCTTCCAAGTTGTCGATATCCTGCTCGGCAGTATCGATGTCAGACTCAGCAGTATCCATACGACCCTCGAGAGCATCGATATCTGTATCATTACCAGCAACAGCGTTAGCCAATGAATCCGCACGATCGTTCAACAGGCCTTCAGCCGTTGTAGCGCGCAACTCTTCAGCGTCGATGTTGTCTTGCAAAATGCCCTCGGCCGTCATAGCGCGAGCAGTTTCGTCTTCAATGTTTTGTTGCAATGAGTCAGCAGCCTCCGTTAACTGTCCAAATGATGCGAGGTGACCTGGTGCAGTTGCGTCTGCAGCAGAAACATTACCTGTTACAGTAACATCACCAGTTACACTTACGTCAGCTCCCAGCGTCGTCTCCCCAGCGACATCAAGGGTTGAGTTCAGTGTTGTAGCACCATCAACTTCTACAGTTGATCCAGCCGTAACGGCTCCTTGCAAATCTGAAGTATCATAAACAGTCAAATCACCAGAGTTCAACTCATCGATGGTACCGTTTGGTGAGTAGATGTTTGATTCAACCACAATGTTTTGAATCTCTGCATCGTCTACATCAATGTCTTGAGCATCCATGGCGTCGAAAGAGGACGTCGTCGCAATTACATTGCCAACCGTCAAGGCTGTGTATGGATCCTCCAAGTATACTGTGTTACCAGTGTTGTCGAAGTAATCATTAGCCTCGTGGATTGAGTCAACCTCCCAAATAGAACCTGGGATACCGTTGATCAAGCCCAACAAGTATGCATCGTAATCAGCGAGATCGTCATCACCGTCGATACGGTTTTGAATCTCCGTGTTCAAGTTCGCTGTGTTAGCGCCGATTGCGTTGGCGTTAGCAGCGTCACCGAACTGGCGTTGCGTGATTTCATTCGCCAAACCAGACTGCAACGTAGAGATGTCTCCGTCATTACCGTCGATTTGAGTTTGGAGACCAGAGTCAGCGTTTGCGCGAGCAGTTGCTTCATCAATGATTGCCTGGGCATTGTCTGCGATGTCATCATCGTTTGAGTCGATTTGACCTTGCAAGTTTGAGTCAGCGTTTGCGCGAGCAGTTGCTTCATCAATGATTGCCTGAGCATTGTCTGCGATGTCATCATCGTTTGAGTCGATTTGGCCTTGCAAGTTTGAGTCAGCGTTTGCGCGAGCAGTGGCTTCGTCAATGATCGCCTGAGCGTTGTCAGCAATGTCACCAGCGTTGTCAGCGATATCACCAGCGTTCGTGGAGATGTCGCCAGCGTTGGTAGCAATGTCACCAGCGTTGGTAGCAATATCACCAGCGTTGGTAGCGATGTCACCAGCGTTGGTAGCTACGTCGGCAGCAACCAATGCGTCGGCATCAGCATTTGACTTCAAGGCAGCGTCCAAAGCCATGTCGGCTGCAACCATGTCGTCGTCAGCACCGATGTAGTTGGCGCCGTCGTAACCTGGGTGCGTTGGAACGTTGTCAACAGAGCCAACTGTAGACGTAGCGAAGCCCATATCAGCAGCAGCAGCTGCGATGCGGAATTCGTTGTCGTCAATGTCAGAGGCGTTGTCGGAGATGTCCGAATCGTTACCGTCGATCTGTGACTGCAAGGCCGTGTCAGCGTTCGCACGAGCGGTAGCCTCGTCGGCAATGGCTTGTGCGTTGTCTGCGATGTCACCAGCATTTGCAGAAATCGCACCTGCATTCGTAGAAATGTCAGATGCGTTGTCAGAAATAGCTTGTGCGTTGTCAGCAATGTCGCCAGCATTATCAGAAATGTCCTGATCGTTGCCGTCAATTTGAGACTGCAAGCCAGCGTCTGCTGTAGCGCGTGCTGAAGCTTCGTCAGCGATTGCTTGAGCATTGTCAGCGATATCACCGTCGTTGCTGTCAATTTGAGACTGCAAACCAGCGTCTGCTGTAGCGCGTGCTGAAGCTTCGTCAGCGATTGCTTGGGCGTTGTCAGCAATATCGCCAGCGTTTGCTGCGATGCTTTGACCCAAAGCTACGTCTGCGCCCTGGAGGGCGGAGATGTCGCTGTCGTTTCCGTCGATCTGAGACTGCAAACCAGCATCAGCCGTCTGACGAGCATCCGCTTCGTCAGAGATTGCCTGCGCGTTTGTAGCGTCACCAGAATCAACGTAAGGTACTGTCGCGAGTGCGTCGCCTCCGTTGTAGATGGTTCCGTCAACAGACAGGTCACCAGCCATCGTGGTGTTGCCATCTACATTTAAAGTACCATCAATATCCAAAGACGATTCTGAACCGAGGGCACGACCTTCAAAGAAAGTCATCTGCTCAACCTGAGCAGCCTCAGCAATCATGTCTTCGAAGTCGGCGTTGTTTGCACTCAGGTAGTTGAACAGGCCGGTAGCGGCACTGAACACACCGGTGATATCCAAATCACCAGTAACCGTCAAATCATTAACGGTGATACCTGTTGCACCAACAGTGATAACTGACAACAAATCGCCTAAATCAGCGGTGTTGGCAGCAACACTAGATTGCAAAACCGAAATGTCACCGTCGTTGTCTTGGATCAAGCCCAACAGGTAAGCATCTTGGTCTACACTCGCCGTGATCGCATCCGACAAATCAGAAGTCAATGCCGAAACATCGCCTTCCAACGCATCGAGTTGCGTCTGGAGTGCAGCAATCTCTTCTTCTTGCCCGTTCAACGCATACATTGCGATTGGAACAGCTTCAACGTCTACGTCCCCAAAAGAGGCGTATCCGGCTCCAGCATCCACCTCGATTCCGAAGTGCAAGCCGGCAGCTGACCAGTCCACAGCGCTTAATGCGTCGTAGCCGGGAGTAACCGCACCGTCACCAATGGTGAGGGCAAGGTTGCCGAATTGATTGGTTAATACGCTGGCGTGAGTTTCTTGCCACAAGACAGCGTCGTCAGCCCCATATAGGGTAACGCGCACATCGAGTTCGGCGTCCGCCAGTGGATCGCCGTCGGCATCACGGGCAACCGCCTGGTAGGCGATGCCAGGGTCCTGTGCTTGGAGGACCGTTAAGGCTCCGAATAAACAGAGCAGGGAGAGGAAAAGTGTTCGCATCACTTTATCTTGGTTAAGATTTCAGAATTCGAATATACGAGAAAAATCTCGATAAATCACCAAACGAATGCGACAAATTTCTATTAACCGTCGGTCAAATCGAATTTTATATAACGTTACGGTGAGCCTGGAAGCCGCGATTTACCCGGAATGGCTGGCTTTCATGCGGGAAGAGCACATTCCAAAAATTTTCTCCACAGGTTGTTTTTCTGGATATAAAATTTGTAGAATTATCGACCAGTCTGAAGAAAGTTACTCCGTAGCAGTACAGTATTTTGCGGTGGATGAAGATAATTTCCGGATTTACACCACGAAATATGCCCCTGCAATTCAGCAGGAATACCTCGCCCGATTCGGCTCAAGCGCTCCTGCTTTTCGCACTGTACTCCACGCTTTGGAGGAAGGCGAGGTGGTGCCCGACATTGAGCCCTCAAAAAATTGATCGCCCAATCCATTCAAAATGGTCGCCAAATCCAATGGGGTAAAAGCCAAGAAACACCTCGGCCAACACTTCCTCGAAGATCCTACCGTCGCAGAGCGCATTGCGTCAGCCATTCAAACCATTCACGCTGAGGCCTGCATCCTCGAAATTGGACCCGGGACAGGTGCATTGACACGGCCGCTGATTCAGCGGTTTGGACCTCAGGTACTCGCACTGGATTTGGACGATGAGAGCATTCGGTTTCTGCAGCAGCAAGACTGGGTTCCAGCAGGGTCGGTGCAACAGGGTGATTTTCTTCGCATGTCCATAGCAGATATCGCCGCCGGCGCTCCGCTCGTGGTAGCGGGTAATTTTCCCTACAACATCAGCTCCCAAATCCTCTTCAAATTCCTCGATTGGAAAGAACGTGGCGTCGAGTTGGTCGGCATGTTTCAGAAAGAAGTCGCAGAACGGGTATGCGCCCCTCACGGTTCGAAGACCTACGGCATCCTGAGCGTACTTATCCAGGTGTACTACGAAGCAGAATACCTGTTCACCGTGCCACCACACGTCTTCAATCCGCCACCCAAAGTGCACAGCGGGGTATTGCGTCTTTCCCGCAGACCAGCGTGGCCATCGGATGTTGCCTATGCCGACCTCAAGCGCCTCACCAAGGCCGCATTCAACCAGCGGCGCAAGACGCTGCGCAATTCGCTACGCTCCGGCGGGTTCAGCATCGACAGAATTGACGAAGCCATCCTCAAGCTCCGTCCTGAGCAACTTTCTCCAAACGATTTTGTGGAATTGACGCGTCAGATCATCCGGGAATAAGGGCCAATCGCTTCTATCTTTAGGGCGGTTTTGAAATGAACAAAATCCACCCATGTCGAAAGCGATTACCCTCCAGGAATTCATCATGGATACGCAGGCGCAGTTCCCCTTCGTATCTGGACAACTCACCCGATTGCTAACCGACATCGGTGTCGCAGCAAAAATTGTCAACCACCAGGTCAACCGGGCCGGCCTCGCGGGCATCCTCGGTGCTTCGGGCTCCCAAAACACCCACGACGAAGACCAGCAGAAACTCGATGTTTTTGCGGACCGGACGTTCATGCGCATCCTGACCGCTGGCAAATCCGTTGCCGGCATTGGTTCTGAGGAACAAAAGGATTACATCCTGTGCGGCGACGACGGACGGCAAGGCAAGTATGTGGTCATGATCGACCCCCTCGACGGAAGCTCCAACATCGACGTCAACGTCTCCATAGGGACCATCTTCAGCATTTACCGCCGCACCACCCCGCTTGGGGAGCCGCTCAACGATGAGGACTTCCTGCAGCCGGGATCGGACCAAGTGGTAGCAGGGTACATCCACTACGGCTCTTCCACCATGCTCGTGTACACCACAGGCAGCGGCGTCAACGGCTTCACGCTGGACCCGGCCGTGGGCGAGTTTTTTCTTTCCCATCCGCGCATGGCTTTCCCAGAAGCGGGCACGATTTACTCCATCAACGATGCCTTGATTGATTCCTCACCCGAAGCCGTGAAGCGCTTCATCGTCGGGTGCCGGGAAGCGACGGGCGCAGGGCTCAAGGCCCGTTACATCGGCAGCCTCGTCACCGACTTCCACCGCAACCTCATCAAGGGAGGCATCTACCTCTATCCCAGCACCACCTCCAATTCCCAAGGAAAACTGCGGCTGACGTACGAGTGCAATCCCTTGGCCTTCATCGCTCAACAGGCCGGCGGAACGGCCGAGGACAATGCCGGTGACATTTTGACCAAACAGCCGAAACATTTGCACGAGCGATCGCCTTTTTATGTGGGAAGCGTCAACATGGTGCACGGACTGCGCTCGTGTTGGCTCGACACCGAAAAGTCGGGCTAAATTTGCCCCCTGATAGCTGGCAACATGCGCGTTGACGACCTCCTGAATTTTTACCGAGCGGACCGACGCGCTCACCTGCTCAACGCCTGCTGGGAAAACGACGGTTCCAAGGCCGAACTCAAAGGGATTGTGGGGTCCGCACCGGCCTTGCTCGCGGCTTCGATTTTGAGCCCTGGCGGGGAAGTCGTGGACGATTCTGCCTTGCACGATGCCCCGAGTCACCTCTTCGTCTTGGACGACAAGGAGTCGGCAGCCTACTTCCTCAACGACCTGCAGCAGCTGATTGGTGATACCCACAACGTGCTCTTTTTCCCGCGTTCGGCACGGGTTCCGTACCAAGAGGAGGTTACGGAGAACGCCAACATCGCCATGCGGGCCGAAGTCCTGAACGAGATCAACCGTCACGGCAAAGGACTCGCCATTGTGACCTTCGGAGAAGCCATTGCCGAGCAGGTCATCAGCAAGCGCGAGCTCTCTGAGCAGACCTTCGCTCTGGCCCTGGGCGAGAAGTACACCCTGGACTTCCTCGACGAGGTGTTCATTGAATACGGATTCAGCAAGGTTGATTTTGTCTACGAACCGGGTCAATACGCGGTGCGCGGGGGCATTGTGGATGTGTTTTCCTATTCGTTTGACCACCCGTACCGCATTGAATTCTTTGGCGACGAAGTGGACTCCATCCGGAAGTTTGATCCCATCTCCCAACTCAGCGTCAACAAGATGACCCGGGCGGTGGTGGTTCCCAACATTGGCGATCAAAGCCTTCACGAATCCGTCGAACCGCTTTTCAACTTTATTCCGGCGGACACCCGGATATGGATGGCCGATGCCAAGCGCACCGAACGCCAATTGGAAAAGGCCATGGAGCGTGCCGAAAGCGCTTTCGAACGCGTTTCGGATGCCGTCAAATTCACCCCGCCGGAAGCCCTGTTCATCGCTCCAGAGCGGCTGGAAAGCCTCCTCGAACCCTTCCACGTGGTCGAGTTCGACGGGGGAACCACGTTTCCGAATCGGGTGGTCATCGACTGGGACATGATCCAGCAGCCGAGCTTCAATAAGAACTTTGACCTCATCACCTCGAATTTGCAGGCCAACCACCGGCAAGGCTACCACAACGTCATTGTGGCCGGGCAGGCTACGCAAATCGAGCGGCTGCATGATATTTTCGCGGACCGCGAAGCCGAGGTCCCACACCACCCCATTCCCATCGAGCTGAGCCAGGGCTTTGTGGACAAACAGCTGAAGTTATTGGTGTACACGGACCATCAGTTGTTCGAACGCTACCACCGATTCCGGCTGAAAGAAGGCTTCAAAAAGAGCAAGCAAGCCTTGACCCTCAAGGAGCTCTCCGCCCTGCAACCCGGCGACTATGTGGTGCACATCGACCACGGCATCGGGCAGTTCGGGGGTTTGCAGAAAATCGACGTCAACGGCAAGGAGCAGGAGGCCATCCGGCTGAGTTACCGCGGAGGCGACGTCCTGTACGTCAACATCCATTCCCTTCACCGGATATCGAAGTATTCATCGAAAGAAGGCACCGCGCCGAAAATCAGCAAGCTCGGCACCGGAACCTGGGCGGCTACCAAGGCCAAAACCAAGTCGCGCGTCAAAGAGTTGGCGTTTGATTTGTTGAAATTGTATGCTAAACGAAAATCATCAAAAGGATTTACGTTTTCCCCGGACAATTACATGCTCCACGAACTTGAAGCCAGCTTCATGTTCGAGGAGACTCCGGATCAGCGAGCGGCCATCCACGCCGTCAAAAAAGACATGGAGCGCTCCACCCCAATGGACCGCCTCGTGTGCGGAGATGTCGGCTTTGGAAAAACCGAAGTCGCCATCCGTGCGGCGTTCAAGGCTGCAGCCGACGGAAAGCAGGTGGCCGTCCTCGTGCCGACCACCATTCTGTCCATGCAGCACTACCGCAGCTTCACGCGGCGCTTGCGCGATTTCCCGGTCACCGTGGACTACATCAATCGATTCAAGACCGGTAAGAAGCTCACCGAAACGCTCAAAAAACTGAAGGGCGGGCAAGTCGATATTTTGATCGGCACACACGCCCTAGTCGGCAAGCGTGTTGAGTTCAAAGACCTCGGCCTGCTTATCATAGACGAAGAGCAGAAGTTCGGTGTGGCGGTCAAAGACAAGCTCAAAACCATTCGAGCGAACGTCGATACCCTAACCCTCACAGCCACCCCCATCCCTCGTACGCTTCAGTTCAGCTTGATGGGCGCGCGGGACTTGAGTACCATTGCCACGCCGCCGCCGAACCGCCAACCCGTCGAGACCACCCTTTCACCGTTCAACGAAGAAGTAATCCGGGATGCCGTCTCGTACGAATTGAGTCGCGGCGGCCAGGTCTATTTCGTCAACAACCGTGTCAAAAACATCCAGGAAGTGGCCGGCATGATCTCCCGGCTTGTGCCAGACGCACGCGTCGGGATTGGCCACGGCCAAATGGACGGAAAACAACTCGAAGACGTCATGGCCCGGTTCATCGACGGCGCCTTTGACGTCCTCATCGCCACCACCATCATTGAGTCAGGTATTGATATTAGCAATGCCAATACAATGATAATAAACGATGCGCATCAATTCGGCCTGAGTGACCTGCACCAACTCCGTGGACGCGTCGGCCGATCGAACAAAAAAGCCTTCTGCTACCTGCTGTCACCACCCCTTAGCTTGTTGCCTGACGAAAGCCGAAAACGCCTCCAGGCGATTGAGCAATTCAGCGACTTGGGAAGCGGCATCCAAATTGCCATGCGCGACCTTGACATACGGGGTGCCGGTGACCTCCTCGGCGGCGAACAAAGCGGTTTCATTTCGGAACTGGGCTTTGACATGTACCAAAAGATCCTCGCCGAAGCCGTGCAAGAGCTCAAGCAAGAGTCGTTCGCCGAACTGTTCGAAGAAGAAAACAAAGCCAGCCAGCGGTTTGTGGTGGAGGCTGCCATCGAGACGGATTTCCAGCTGATGATCCCCGACCATTACGTTTCGGACATCCCCGAACGCATTTCCTTGTACCGCGAGCTCGACGACCTCGACAAAGCGTCGGATCTGGTGGAATTCAAGGAGCGGTTGGAGGACCGGTTTGGACCCTTGCCACAAGAAACGGAGGACCTCATCGAAACCATTCGACTCCGGTGGTTGGCCGAGTACCTCGGGATGGAAAAAATCATGCTGAAGGGTGGGAAAATGATCGCGGCCTTCATCGCCGACGAAGACAGCCCGTTCTTCCAAGGTCCGACGTTTGCGCGCATCCTCAATTACCTCAAACACCACGCCCGCGACACCAAGATGTACCAGCGCAACAACGCCCTGCGCATGAGCATCGAAAACATCACCAGTCCCCTCGCCGCCTTGCGCGTCCTCGAGGACATCGCCGGATTACGCGCCGAAGAAGCCGCTCCGGATTACACCCAACCTGAAGCCCTTGCCGATGGGAAGTAGGTCCGCCTCCGATTTTGCGGTGATGGATTTTTCGTCCCAGCAGCGCTTTGTGGACGGGCAGATCCTGCTACTCGACAAGCCCCTCGAGTGGACCTCGTTCGACGTCGTCAATAAGCTCCGCTGGACCCTGCGGAACCGCCTTGGCGTGAAGAAATTCAAGGTCGGCCATGCCGGCACCCTCGACCCGCTCGCGACGGGTGTGCTGGTCATTTGCACCGGCCGTGCCACCAAAGCCATTGAGGGCCTCCAGTCTGACGCCAAATCCTACACCGCGACCATTCGACTCGGCGCCACGACCCCGTGCCTGGATGCCGAATTGCCCGTGAGCGAATGGGTGCATGCTCAGCACATCGACAAAGCGGCAGTCGTCGCCGCTGCAGCGCAGCAAACCGGCACCATCGACCAAATGCCCCCGCTCTACAGCGCCAAAAAAATCAAGGGGCAAAAGGCCTACGCTGTTGCCCGAAAGGGCGGCGACATCGAACTGAAGGCCGCCACCATCGACATCTCGAGGTTTGACATCGGATCGGTCGAGGCGCGTACCATCGACGGCCACACGGTGGTAGACGTCACGGCCGAAATCGACTGTTCGAAGGGCACTTACATCCGCGCCATCGCTCGGGACCTCGGCAATGCACTAGGGGTCGGCGGGCACCTGGTGGGCCTGCGAAGAACGCGCAGCGGCGCGTACAGCATCGACGCGTGCAGGCCATTGACGGACGTGCTTTCCGCCATCGAAGCCACCCCGATTTGACCGGCCCCTGAAGCGGTTGACCTTTGATTGCGAATTCCTTAGCTTTGCCGCCTTATACAGCGCCATGAAGTTATCTTCTTTCAAATACGAAATTTCACCCGACCTCATTGCTCAACGGCCCCTCGAAAACCGAGACGACAGCCGCTTGATGGTCGTCCACAAGGACACCGGAAAGATTGAGCACAAGATGTTCAAGGACGTCTTGGATGAATTCGATGAAGGCGATGTATTTGTGGCCAACGACACCAAGGTTTTCCCAGCCAAATTGTACGGCAACAAGGAGAAGACCGGCGCCGTCATCGAGGTCTTTTTGCTTCGCGAACTGAACCGCGAAAGCATCCTGTGGGATGTGCTCGTGGACCCCGCACGTAAAATCCGCATCGGGAACAAGCTCTACTTCGGTGAGAACGACGAGTTGGTGGCAGAAGTCATCGACAACACCACGTCGCGCGGCCGGACGTTGCGTTTTTTGTTCGACGGCTCGTACGAGGAGTTCATGGAGGTCATCTCCAAGTTGGGTGAGACCCCCATCCCCAAGTACCTCGAGCGGGAGGTGGAACCCGAGGACCGCGAGCGTTTCCAGACGATATACGCCGACAAACTCGGTGCCGTTGCCGTTCCGACCGCCGGTTTGCACTTCTCCAAGCAATTGCTGAAGCGCCTCGAAATAAAAGGCATTGACCTGACCTTCTTGACCCTCCACATCGGATTGGGCACATTCCGTCCGGTTGAGGTAGAAGACCTCACCAAGCACAAGGTGGATTCCGAGCAGCTCATCATCCCTGAGGATTGCGTCGCGCGCGTGAACCGCGCCAAAGCAGAAGGCCGCCGGGTGGTTTCGGTGGGAGCTACCGCGATGCGCGCCATGGAGACCTCTGTAAGCACCACGGACACCTTGAAACCGTACAACGGATGGACCAACAAGTTCATCTTCCCGAAGTACGACTTCAAAATCTCGGACGCATTGATCACCAACTTCCACACGCCCCAGAGCACCTTGCTTATGCTCAGCTCTGCGTTTGGTGGATACGACCTCATTATGGAGGCGTACAACGAGGCCATGAAGGAGAAGTACCGCTTCTTCGCATACGGCGATGCGTTGTTGATCCGGTAAGCTGCTGGGCTTCCGTTTGCATGCATTTGCAAATTTTCTGCGGCGCATTGGCCGCGGATGAACGAACTTCGTCGGAAACCAACGGTTATTGACGATATGAACTTCTTACTCTCCCCCATTAAAGGTGCCCTCGGCGTGGCCTCTGCCCTCGCCCTCGGTGTCTTCATGACAAGCGCTGGCCTCGCTGAGCCCCAACCTGAACTCGCTATCGGCTCCAAGGCCCCGCTTGCCGACGTGCTCATGATGAACGTCAACGGCACGCAAATGAGCCTCAATACGGCCGCTGGCCCCAACGGGTTGCTCGTCGTATTCAGCTGCAACACCTGCCCCTTCGTAGTCGGCAACGGGGAAAAAAGTGACGGCTGGGAAGGCCGCTACAACGAGACCGCCATCTTCGCCAAAGAAAACGGCGTTTCCATGGTCT
The DNA here is from genome assembly GCA_029979565.1 of bacterium. Classification (GTDB taxonomy): domain Bacteria; phylum Bacteroidota; class Bacteroidia; order Flavobacteriales_D; family Sanyastnellaceae; genus UA16. Next base: position 19,531 of record JAPOHG010000023.1, on the reverse strand, counting down.
TGGTCAACTCCAACGAAGCCAAGCGCGACAACCACGACAGCATGGACGCGATGAAAGTGCACGCTCGAACAAACAACTATGGCATGCCCTACTTGCTGGACGCCAACCACCAATTGGCCGATGCATTCGGTGCGTTGAAAACGCCGCATGTCTACCTCTTTGACGGGGACATGAACCTCGTGTACCGCGGTTCCATTGACGACAACGTAAGCGACGCTGGAGCGGTATCAGAGCGCTATGTGCAAGACGCTATTACAGCGGTGGCCAATGGCAAGCCTGTCGGCGTGGCCGAGACCAAAGCCATCGGCTGCTCCATCAAGCGCGTTTCAAAGTAATCAGAGCGGAAGGTTGCTGTGCTTCTTGCGCGGCAGGGTGTCCACTTTGTTCTGGAGCATGTCAAATGCTCGAATCAGTTTGGCCCGGGTGTTGTGTGGAAGGATGACCTCATCCACATAACCTCGGGCTGCTGCATTGTAGGGATGCGCAAACAGCTCCGCGTATTCCGCCTCCTTCTCCTTCCACGTAGCCTCAGGATCTTCTGATGCGGCGATTTCGCGCTTGAAAATGATCTCCGCCGCGCCTTTGGCACCCATGACGGCAATCTCTGCCGTCGGCCACGCGTACACGAGGTCCGCGCCGATGTGCTGGCTGTTCATGACATCGTACGCGCCGCCGTAGGCCTTGCGGGTGATGACCGTGATGCGCGGTACCGTCGCTTCGCTGAAGGCGTACAGGAGTTTGGCACCGTTGGTGATGATGCCGTTCCACTCTTGGTCCGTTCCGGGCAGAAAGCCAGGAACGTCCTCCAACACGAGCAGCGGAACATTGAATGCGTCGCATGTGCGCACGAAACGCGCCGCTTTTGTCGAGGCCTTGATGTCGAGCACCCCAGCTAGGAACGCGGGTTGGTTGGCCACCACCCCGATGCTCCTGCCGGCCAAGCGTGCAAAGCCGCAAACGATGTTCTCGGCGTAGTCTTTTTGGACTTCTGTAAATGTCCCTGCGTCACAGACCTGGTTCACCACCTCGCGGATGTCGTACGGTTGCTGCGCGCTCTCCGGAACGACCGCATCCAATCCGGGACGTTGTTCATCGCCCGGCGTGTAATCCAAGGCTTCCGGATCCTCCTCGCAGTTTTGTGGGAGGAAGCTTAAGACGTCTTTGATGTGCTGAATCACAAGCGCTTCGTTGGCCGCCGTGAAATGGGTGACACCCGACTTGCTCGCGTGCGTTTTGGCCCCGCCCAACTCTTCGCTCGTCACTTCCTCATGCGTCACGGTTTTCACGACGTTGGGGCCGGTCACGAACATGTAGCTCGTGCCTTCGGCCATGAAAATGAAATCCGTCAAGGCCGGTGAGTAGACCGCCCCGCCCGCACAAGGACCGAGGATGGCACTCAATTGTGGAACTACACCGCTGGCACGCACGTTGCGGTAAAAAATGTCCGCATAGCCCCCAAGCGACACCACACCCTCTTGGATGCGCGCGCCGCCGCTGTCGTTGAGGCCAATCAGGGGGGCGCCATTCTTCATGGCGAGGTCCATGACGCGGCAGATTTTCTTGGCGTGGGACTCGGCGAGGGATCCTCCCAGCACCGTAAAGTCCTGCGAAAACACGTACACCAGCCGACCGTTGACTCGGCCGTAGCCCGTCACAACACCGTCGCCGAGGAACTGCTGTTTGTCCAACCCGAAGTTGGTCGAACGGTGCTTCACAAGCATCCCCAATTCCTCGAAACTATCGGGGTCCAGGAGCAAGTTCAGGCGTTCACGCGTCGTCAATTTGCCTTTGGCATGTTGGGCCTCAATGCGCTTCTCTCCGCCTCCTTGCATCGCTTGTTCACGCAATTCATTCAGCCGGTTTCTGTGCTGTTCCATGAAGCAAATCTACGGATACGGGCGCCTAGGAATGACCGCACTTCGCACCGTACCTTTGGGCGTCTGAAAAAAATCATTCAGGAACCATGCATCGAACGCATACTTGCGGCGAACTGCGCGCCGAACACGCAGGCCAAACCGTCACCTTGAGCGGTTGGGTTCAACGCACCCGCGACTTGGGCGGAATGACCTTCGTCGACGTCCGCGACCGCTACGGTTTGACCCAGTTGGCCTTCAACATGGACTCAAACGAAGCGCTTTGCTTGAGCGCTCGGAAACTCGGCCGGGAATTCGTCATCAAGGCGACCGGTCTTGTCAAAATCCGCGAATCCAAAAACGCCCAGATGCCCACTGGGGACATCGAAATCGAAGTCACCCAACTCGACGTCTTGAATGCCAGCAAAACCCCGCCATTTACCATCGAAGACGACACAGATGGCGGCGACGACCTGCGCATGCAATTCCGCTACCTCGACTTGCGCCGCAAGCCCGTACAGCGCAACCTCATGCTCCGTCACCGCTTGAGCATCGAAACGCGCAAGTACCTCGATGGCGTAGAATTCATCGAAGTTGAGACCCCGTATTTGATCAAGTCCACACCGGAAGGTGCCCGAGATTTTGTCGTGCCTTCGCGCATGAACCCCGGGCAGTTTTACGCATTGCCGCAAAGTCCACAAACGTTTAAGCAGCTTTTGATGGTCAGCGGATACGACCGCTACTACCAGATCGTCAAGTGCTTCCGCGACGAAGACCTTCGCGCCGATCGCCAGCCGGAATTCACGCAAATTGACTGCGAGATGGCGTTTGTGGAGCAAGAAGACGTGCTTCAGACGTTTGAGCACCTCGTGCGCCACCTCTTCAAAACCGTCCTCGACGTTGAAATCGAGGCGTTCCCGCGCATGACCTACGACGAGGCCATGGAGCGCTATGGCAGCGACAAGCCCGACGTGCGCTTCGGCATGGAGTTCGTCGACTTCGGGCCGGTTGCCCAAGGGCAAGGGTTCGGCGTGTTCGACAACGCTGAAGCGGTGTTGGGCATCGTAGCTCCCGGTTGCGCGAATTACACCCGCAAGCAACTCGATGCCCTGACCGATTGGGTCAAGCGTCCACAGATTGGAGCCAAAGGCCTGGTGTACTGCAAAGTCAACGAAGACGGCACCTTCAAGTCCAGCGTGGACAAGTTCTTTGACGCCGAGAAACAAGCGGCGTGGGCGGCCCATTCCGGCGCCAAGCCTGGGGATTTGATTCTCATGCTCTCCGGAGATTTGAACCGGGTTCGCAACCAACTGAACGAGTTGCGTCTGCACATGGGAAGTGCATTGGAATTGCGCGACCCCAAGGTCTTCAAGCCCTTGTGGGTGGTGGACTTCCCGCTCCTCGAGTGGGACGAAGACACCGAACGTTACCACGCCATGCACCACCCGTTCACCTCGCCGAAGCCCGAGCATTTCGACCTCATCGATTCCGACCCCGGCGCGGTGAGGGCCAACGCGTACGACATGGTCATCAACGGGGTGGAAATCGGCGGGGGCTCCATCCGAATCCATGACAAAGCCATCCAGGCTCGCATGTTTGACCTGCTCGGCTTTACCCCGGAAGAGGCGGAGGCCCAGTTTGGCTTCTTGATGAACGCCTTCCAATACGGTGCTCCACCGCACGGCGGACTGGCACTTGGCTTCGATCGCCTCTGCTCGCTCTTCGGCGGCAGCGATTCGATCCGGGATTTCATCGCCTTCCCAAAAAACAATTCTGGCCGCGACGTCATGATCGACGCACCGAGCCCCATCCACGACGAACAATACGACGAACTGTACCTCCGCTCCACAGCAGCGGAAGACGAAGCATAATTTCAAGCCATGTACCCACCCGAACTCGTAGCTCCCATGAAAGCCGACCTCACCGAGGCCGGAATGACCGAATTGCTTTCACCCGAAGCGGTGGACGCTGCACTCAATGAATCCGGCACCACCCTCGTGGTGATCAACAGCGTGTGCGGTTGCGCTGCAGGCGCCATGCGCCCCGGTGTCAAGCTCGCATTGCAGCACAGCAAACTGCCCACACACTTGACAACTGCGTTTGCCGGGGTGGACCGCGAAGCGGTTGACCGAGCACGCAAATTCATGTTGCCTTACCCGCCCAGCTCACCGAGCATTGGGCTGTTCAAGGACGGCCGATTGGTCCACATGATCGAGCGTCACCACATCGAAGGCCGCACCGCCGAAATGATTGCGGAGAACCTGCAAATGGCCTTTGACGAATACTGCTAACTTCCGGGCATGAAGCCCTGGAACAAAGCCATCCAACGCGTCTCCCCGAGCTGGCAAGCAGCTGGACTGACGTGGCTTTGGGTGGCTTTGTTGCATCCGGACGTGTTCTTTCGGCCCAATTCCATCCTGCTCGCCTCCAGCCGGGACGCGGTCAAAAACATCTACACCCTCGCTTGGCAATGGGCGCACGGCAGCGCATTCAGCAGTGAATTTGCTGGCATGGGTTGGCCCTTTACCGAGCACGTTTTTTACACCGATGGGCATCCGCTGCTGGCCTGGCTAACCGGTGGCTGGATTGTGCCCCATGTCCTTCCCGCCGAATGGACGGCGGGGTTGGTGCATGCGGCCATCATCGCTTCGTGGGGCCTCGCTGCTGCCCTGCTGGTTCGCATTTTGAACCATTATGGCGCTCGCGGAACGGGCGTCGTCTTGGCGAGCACTTTCATCGCTTTGAGCCATCCGCAGGTGCTGCGTTGGACCGGACACTACGCCATGGCTTACACCATTGCATTGCCGCTAACCTGGTGGCTGCAACTCCAGTGGCACGACCATCCCACGTGGAAGAATGCCGGGAAGCAAGCCCTGAACCTGTTGGCTTGGCTGCTCACACATGCCTACCTCGGCGCCATTGCCGCGGCCTTCGCCGGGCTCATGGGAGGCTTTCATTGGTTGGCCAACAAAAAGCGAACGGGCATTGGCATCGTCCAACTCGCCTTGACGGCCACAACGCCGCTAGCGGGGTACATGGTGCTGCTAGCAGCGTCCGATGCGCATCCGTTTCGCACGGACCGGCCGTTTGGATTTTGGGACAACGTCAGCCGTTGGAACGCGGCCTTGTTGCCGTCGCACGGGCCGATCGGAACGCTGCGGGTGGACTGGGGGTGGGGACTGACGACCTGGGAAGGCTGGGGCTACCTCGGCACCGGTGTTTGGGTAGCGTTGGCCCTGGCCCTCGGAACGGCGTTGGTTCGTTTTCGTTCCAGGCCGAAGCTGGCCGCTGCCGGACCGTGGCCCGCTGTGGCGGCAGGCCTTGTGCTCTACGCCGTGGCGGTGGGTGAACCGTTCTTAACCGGTAAAGAAGCCTGGCTGGAAGAGGCCACATTGTTCATGCAATTTCGCGCCATCGGCCGGTTTACGTGGCCGGCGGTGTGGGTATTTCCTGTGCTTGCCTTTTGGTGGGCGCGGCAGCAGCACAAATACGCCTTGGTCGCAGTGGTGGTGTGCTTCGCCTTAGATGGGTACTGGATGCAGCGGGAAGCACGTGTGCAAATGGACCCCATGCCCAATGGATTCGGTTTGGCCTCAGCGGAAGTGAATATCATGGGCGAGCTGGCTAAGGAGCATGGCGTGCTAGCCATCCATCCCGTGCCCTGGTTTCAAATGGGCAGCGAAAGCGTTGGCAGAGAGGGCACGCTCAAAGCGCACCGAAAAACCTTGGAGGCCTCGTTTCACACCGGTTTGCCGACAACTGCTACGCACCTGACGCGCATGAGCATCTCCGAATCGCGAACGTTGACCGAATGGATGGCACCAGGAGGCGGAGCGATCGGGCTTCAAGAGGCGGTTGGCCCATGGTCAGAAGGGGCAAGCCTTCTGCTTTACGCCTGCGACGACACTTCAACGTGGTTGCCGGATGATCACCGCATGTGGAACGCTGGTAATGCGACGTCTGATCCCGCCTTGCGCGTATTGCAGCTTGACGCCTTTTTTACCCAGCCCCCCTCGGCCCGCTCACCGCAACCTGGCGATTGGCATTGGAACGGGCTCAACCGCAGCCCTTGCGCCGAGGCCTTAGAAGGCGGGAGCATTGTCCGGGGTCGTCAAAACGAATACCTCATCGCAGACACCTTGCGGCCGGACAGTGCCTGGTTGGGTCGCTCGGTGGAAGCCAGCTGCTGGTTTTGGCATGGCAGCGCACATGCCGGCCGCGACGCCCTGCAATTCGAATGGGTGTGCGAAGCCCAGTGGCCAGACGGATCGCGGAACTGGATTGAACATGTGCCCGTGGAAGCTGGCGGGGAGCACGCGGGGGATTGGACCCGAGCGGCCGTCAACGTTCAGTTGGAGGCTCTGCCTGAACGGCTGTACTTCTTTGCTGTTGGATTTGAATCGGACGGCGACAGCATTTATGCCGATGCATTCCGGGTGAAACCGCTGCCGCTGTAAATTTGCCGCGCATGGCACGCATCCTCACCGGCATTCAAAGCACAGGCACACCCCATTTGGGCAACCTGCTCGGCGCCATTCGGCCCGCCATTGACCTCGCCCACCAATCGGAAAACGAATCATTCTTATTCATTGCCGATATGCACTCCCTGACGCAAGTCAAGGACGGCGCGACGCTGCGGGAAAACACCTACGCGGTTGCCGCCGCTTGGCTCGCCTTTGGGCTGGATACGGAGCGCACGGTCTTCTACCGCCAAAGCGATGTCGCGGAAGTAACAGAATTGGCTTGGTACCTCAACTGCTTCTTCCCCTACCAGCGCCTGACGCTCGCCCACAGTTTCAAGGACAAGGCGGACCGACTGGAAGACGTGAACGGTGGCTTGTTTTCTTACCCCATGCTGATGGCTGCGGACATCTTGCTGTACGATGCGGATTTTGTGCCGGTCGGCAAGGACCAATTGCAGCACCTGGAGATGACCCGGGACGTGGCGAGCCGGTTCAACCACAAAATGGGCGAGACCTTCGTGGTGCCCAAGGAATTGATCCGCGAGGAAACGCAGCTCATCCCTGGACTGGACGGCGAGAAAATGTCCAAGTCCAAGGGCAACACCCTCGACATTTTCGCCGAGCCCGGCGCGCTCAAAAAGCGCATCAACAAGGAAATCATCACTGACGCCACGCCGTTGGAGGATCCCAAAGACCCCGACAGCTCGGTCGTTTACAACCTGTATAAATTGGTGGCTTCCGAAGCCGAGGCCGAGCAGATGGCGGCTTCCCTCCGCGCGGGTGGATACGGTTGGGGCCACGCCAAGAAGGCCTTGCTGGAAGCGGTCGTAGACGGATTCGCTCGCGAGCGCGAAGAATTCAACCGCTGGATGAGCGACAAAAGCGCCCTTGACGCCGAGTTGGCCAAAGGAGCCGAACGCGCCCGAGCGGTAGCACAACCCGTCCTTCAGCGGGTCCGCGAGAAGATCGGTTTTTGAGTTTGGCATGCTCCTTGGTTTAGGGGGTGAGAACATTCATCGCTTAAATCAACGACCATGCAACACGCTCCATTGGCCCTTTGCTTCGCCTTGATCTCATCTTTGAGTTGGGCATCCAACAACAAAACCGATAACGGTGACCTGACCGTTGAAACGACCATCGACCACGTCGTCGTCTACCAACAAGGCGCACAAGTCGAACGCATCGCCGAAGTTGATTTGGCGAGTGGACTTTCCACCGTCGTATTTGAAGGCCTCAACACGGCCATTGACCCGGCGCAGATCCGGTTGACGGGCAACGGCCCCTTTCAGGTCCTCAGCATCACCCACCGCTACCACACCGACACCCTCAGCGGGGCTTCCACTGCGGCCCGCCGGAACAAATTCCAGGTTGAGCGCAACGAACTGCAAAAGCGCATCAACGAGCTGAACACCCAGAACATCATCTTCGATCGCGAAGAACAGCTGCTGCTCAACAACCAAGGTTTCACGGTCAAGGACAGCGGGGTGGACCTCGAGCGGCTCATCCGCGCTTCGGAATTTTTCCGCGAACGGTTTGAAGCCATCCAAACCGGTCGCCTCAACCTCGGCAAGGAAATCGCCCAACTGCAAGAAGCGATGTACGCCATTGACCGCGAAACGAATGCCTTGCCCCCACTGCGCACGGAAACTTCGCTCGAAGTAATCGTCAACGTCGAAGCCGCTCGGGCCACCGAGGGAAAACTCCTGCTCAGCTACTGGATGAACAACGCCGGTTGGAACCCGTCATACAACGCCCGCGTTTCGGACATCACCGAGCCCCTGAAGCTCGAATACCAAGCCATGGTTTACCAGAACACCGGTGAGTCATGGGAAAACGTGGGGCTGAGCATTGCCACCGGCACCCCCAGCAAAAACCGTTCGAAACCGCAACTCCAGCCGTGGAGCCTTGACGGAGGTGCAGCACAACAACAAGGACAATCCACGGCCAACGCCTGGCTCAAGGCCAAGCCGTACAACCCCAACGTCAATCAAATCCGCGGCCAGCTCTACGACGCCAATGGCCAGCCCCTCATTGGTGCGCAAGTCACCGTGGGCAACAACCGGGTCGTCACCGACATCAACGGCTTTTACAGCCTGTCCGTTCCGGCTGGAGTGAGCACCGTTCAGTACCAAAGCATCGGGCACCGCGTGGAAACGCTGAACGTGAGCGATCCGGTAATGAACGTTTCACTGACAAGCGCTGACGTCATGCTCGATGCCGTTGTCATGGCCGAAGACATGGCTGATGAACGCGAGGCACTGTTCTCGCCCCGCGCCAAACGCCGCAGCGAATTCAGCAATAACGAAGCAATGGATTTCGCACCCGTAGCTGTAGAGCACAACCCCACCCAGACCCGTTTTGACGTGAGCGCTCGCTATGACATCCCTGCCGATGGCAAGCCCCATGCAGTGCGGGTTTTGGAGCATCAACTGCCCGTTGATTACCTCTACCAATGCACGCCAAAATTGGACCCACAGGTGTACCTCACGGCCTTGTTCACTGACTGGGAAGAATTGGACCTCATCAACGGCCGAATGCACATTTACTTCGAAGACGATTACGTGGGAGAAAGCCAGTTGCGATTGGACTTCGCGGAGGACACCTTGGCCATTTCACTCGGCCCGGACCCGTCCATCCAAGTGCGCCGCAAGCGTACCATGCGCGAAGACCGCTCCAGCCTGATCAGCGGCAAGCGGGAGTTTTTGCGGGAATACGTGTTCACCACAACCAACCGCAAAGACGCGCCCATCCATATTCAAATCGATGACCAACTGCCCATCGCCAACAACGAAGACATTGAAATCAACCGGCTCAAGCTCGACGGAGCGGAGGTCGACAAGGCCACCGGACGGGTGCTGTGGGACCTGGAAGTGAAGCCCGGCGAAGAAGTGAAACGCACGTTCCGCTACGAGGTCAAATCCCCGAAAGACCTCTACGTTCGGCTGAATTGACTCAGTCCAGAATCGGAGCTCCGTACTTGGCTTGGAACTTCCGGTACAGCTGCCGCTGGCGGTTGTCCAAATCGATGGCCCGGCCTTGGATGAAGGCCTCCGTCACGTAGTTGGTCCGCATGTCAAGGGCGTCACCTTCTGAGATAAAGAGGGTGGCGTCCTTTCCGGTTTCGAGGCTGCCGCAGAACGCGTCCACACCGATGATCTTAGCGGCGTTCAGCGTGATGCTCTGCACGGCCTGCTCGTAGGTCAAACCGTAAGCGTGTGCAGTGCCCGCATAGAAGGGCAAGTTACGTACGCCCATGTGCTCCATACCTCCGGCATTTTGCAAGCAAAACAGCACACCCTCATCCTCAAGCTCTTTCGCCAACCGAAAAGGCGCGTCGACATCGTCCTCGGCAAAGCGCGGCAATGAGTGTACCCGCTTGACCATGACCGGTACGTTGTTGTCGCGCAGCAAATCCGCCACGGCGGGTGCATCTGTCCCGCCCACAATCACGAGGTGCGCAATGCCCATCTCGCGCTTGAAATGCACCGCTTCGGTGATCTGGCGGACATCGTTGGCATGCACATACAAGCGGAGAGTGCCGTCGAAAAGGCCGCGCATCGCCTCTTGTCGGAGGTCGCGCACCGCGGTGCTGGAAGGCTCACCCGCTTCGGCATACGCTTTAGCTTCGGAGAAGAACCGCTGGATTTCGTGGCGCTCTTGGTCGTAGGTCTTCCGCTTGCGGATGTCGATTTTGCCGTCCTGCCAATGGCGGTGGTGAGTCACCGGCCAGTTCAGGTGGATGCCGTCCACGGTCTTCAACGCTGCGTCCTCCCAGTTCCATCCGTCGAAGTGCACAAAGGCACTCGAGCCGCTGATCACGCCCCCTCGTGGGGTTATCTGCCCCATCAACACGCCGTTGGACCGCACGGTTGGTGTGACCTCGCTATCCGTATTGAAGGCGATGATGGAACGCACGTGGGGTTTGAACGTGCCCACCTCTGCGTCATCCCGGGTGGCACGCACCGCGCCGATTTCCTGCAAACCGAGGGTGGAGTTGGGGGCGATGAAGCCGGGGTAGATGTGCCGGCCGTTGGCCTCAATGACCCGGTCGTAGCGCGCGCGGTCCACCGTGCGGGCGAAGCCCACGTAGTCGATTTTTCCATCGCGCAAACCGATGGCCGCATTTTCCAAGGCGTCTCCGGTCCCGAGGTGCGCCGTTCCGCCTAAAATCAAAATACTCTCCTTTTGATCGGGGGCTGGCGTGGGTTGAGCAGCGGCTGCAACCGCCATTCCCGCACCCACAACGAGGGTCAATAGTGCTTTGTAATTCATCGGTTCTCGTCGGTTAAGGTGTCACAGTGGTAGTGGAAATGCATGCGTTCAGACGGGGTGCGTCCTCCGCCTTTGGCAGCCGCTTTCATGGCTTGAACGAGGCGTGCACGCTCGCCGCGCATCCATTCCCGCTTCGCTGCATCCTCTTCGAGGTCGTAATACTTCGTACCGTCGACGTAGGTCTGTTCCGCCCGCGTGTATACGCTCAGCGGATGGTCGTCCCAGAGTACGATGTCCGCGTCTTTGCCCACAGCGATGGAGCCCACACGGTGATCAATGCGCAGCAGTTTCGCCGGATTCAGGGTCACAAATTTCAGCGCTTCTTCCTCGGAGACGCCTCCGTACTTCACGGCCTTGGCCGCTTCTTGGTTGAGCCGTCGGGCCATTTCAGCGTCGTCGGAATTGAACGCCGTTACGATGCCTTGTCCGTGCAGGACCGCGCCATTGTATGGGATGGCATCCTTGACCTCGAATTTGTAGGCCCACCAATCGCTGAAACTCGAGCCGCCTGCGCCGTGTTCAGCCATCTTATCGGCCACCTTGTAGCCCTCAAGGATGTGGGTGAAGGTGTTGATGGTGAAGCCCATGGAATCAGCCACGTGCATCAGCATATTGATCTCATCTTGGCGGTAGCTGTGGCAGGTGACAAACCGCTCTTCGTTCAGGATTTGAGCGAGGGTTTCCAGCTCCAAATCCCGGCGTGGCGCCGCGGGCAGGGTGTTGTTTCGGCGCGCCTTGCGGCTGGCATTGCGCATGTTTTGGCGGTAGTCCTTCCACGCCTGGTCATACTCACGCGCCCGGTAGAAATGATCGTAGTAGACCTGCTCCACCCCCATTCGTGTTTGGGGGAAGCGGGAACGGTAGTCGTTGCCCCAATTGCTTTGCTTGACGTTTTCGCCCAGCGCAAACTTGATAAACGGCGAAGCGTCTTCGAAGAGCAGTTCTTGCGGAGAAGCGCCCCACCGGAATTTGATAATGGCGCTTTGGCCACCGATGGGGTTGGCCGACCCGTGCAGGATCTGCGCTGTTGTGACCCCCCCGGCCAATTGGCGGTAGATATTAACGTCCTCGCTGTTCACGGAGGATTGAATGGTCACTTCCGCACTGCTGGCTTGCGTACCTTCGTTGATGCCTCGGGTGGCGGCGATGTGCGTGTGCTCATCGATGATGCCCGGTGTGAGGTGTTTGCCTCGCGCATCAACGCGTTCGTAGGCAGGAATGCTCGAACCGAATACTGAAGCTTCGTCCAAGGCTGCACCAACAGCCAAAATTTTGCCGTTGTGGATGACGACATCCGCCTGTTCGAGTTTGCCGGATTCTTCACAGGTCCAAACCGTAGCGCCTTCAAACCACACCGTGCGCTGGGCAGGCCGTTCAGCGTTTCCATAGGCCACGAACGGATACATGACGTCGCCTTGCACCGAATCGGGCTGCGCCTCGTACTCGGAAGCCTCGGTCTCTGGCTCGCTTTGGCGTATGGCGCTCCACTCAACCCACGTCCCGTCGGCACGCTGTCCGCGGCCTTCCCAAATGCGGCTATCCATCCAAACGTTTCCCGACAGGCGCCACCATCCGTCCAAGCCGAGTGTGTCGAGTTTCATCCCGAGGCTCACCGAGCGTCCATCCGGCGCAAAGTCAACTTTGTAATCGGTGGAATCGATGACCACTTTGGCTTTGAGCTTGGACAATTCCCCCGAGACCTCCAACGACAAAATGCGATCGGCCACGGCCAGGTTATATGAGCCCCGCAGGTCGACCTCATCCCTGTTCACATACGTGTGCTGCTCACCCTGAACCCAGTTCTCGAGCAACTGTGCATCAGGATGGAATATCGGTCCGTCTGTAATCAAAACATTCGCCTCAAGGCCTTTTGCAATCCTACCCACACGATCGGATGCACCGATCAATTTCGCAGGAATTTCCGTCAAGGCCGCCAAGGCCACCGCTTCAGGCAACCCGTGGCGCATGCTTGTCCACACGGCACTTCGGATGCCCGATGGGCTTTCAAGGCCGTCCGCCGTGAGGGCAAACTCAATGCCAGCGGCATGCACCCGGGCGGCATTGGCCGGTGCCAACTCCCAGTGCTTCAATTCATCCAACCCGACGAGGCGGCTGGTGTAGGGATTGCTAACGTCATAGGCCTTGGGGTAATCCAAGGAGAGCACAAGCGAGGCTCCAGTAGCCTGCAACTCCTCCAGCCGCTGGTATGCGTTGTTCCCCGCAACCAAGATGAAGTTGTGATCAACGTCCGCACCCACTTTGGCGGCACGCAACCCGTCTTCCCATCCACCGGCGTCAAAAAACGAGGGCATCGAACGGCTGGCATTGAACGCTTCCAACGACAGGTTGGTTTCCAGTCGCTCGTTCAAACGGCTTGCGTCCGCGTACCAGTTCGCATCAAAAAACGTCTGCTTCAACAAGGCTGTCGACCCCATGAGTGAACGAGGATAGTCCTGCGAAGAGGATCCTTTGCGGAAGCTGTAGTGCGCAGAGGCCTCGGGCTTGAGCAAGGCACGCCGCGAATCTTCCGACAAGGCGACCAATGCGCCCGTACCGCGAACGATGCCATCCTGAACGTGGGAAACCACCGCGCCGAAGCCGCCCTTCTGGTATGCGTTGCGGTCCGACTCTGCTTCAGTTGGATCGAATACATCGGCGGCGCGTGTCTCTGGTCGTACGGCTTCGTTCCATCCATAAGCGCCTTTCTTGTCGCTCAGGTCCTGTGGTCCACGGCCCCAGCCTTCGCGCTGTGCTTCCGGCATGGCGTAATCGCTGTGGATATCCACGAATGAAGGGTACACGTGCAAGCCATTCAGGTCGTGTCTGATGACGGGACCATTGACTTGAATCACGCTGCTCGGCCCCACAGCTTCGATTCGGCCTTGGTAAAACACCACGGTGGCATCTTCGAGTACTTCCGTAGCGCTGACGTGAACCGTTGCGTGCTCCAGCGCCGTGCGGACCAACTGCTTGTTCACCACGCCGTTGACGGGAAAGGTCTCCTGGGCAACGGCGCTGTGGCCAACCGCCGCCGCTGCCATAAGGGGCAGCATTCGGGCAGACCATCTTTGCAAATGTTTTCTCATTCTCGAGGTTTGGGCTTCGTTTAGAAACGGCAATTTACAAGACGCCGCCTACCTTTGCACCATGCCAATTCCAACCAGTGTATACGCGGAGATGACTCCCAATCCGGAGGTCATGAAATTCGTTGCTGACCGGGCCTTGATTGCCGACCAACACCAAGTTGAATTCCGATCCAAAGCCGAAGCGGCCCTTTGCTCTCCGCTCGCGGAAGAGTTGTTCAATTTTCCTTTTGTGGAAGGGATTTTCATCAGCGGTGCCTTTGTCTCGGTCAAAAAAGACCAAAGCCTGGGGTGGGAAATGATTGTGCAGCAGCTGCGCGAATACATCCGCGAATGGCTCATGGAAAACGAGACAGCGGTGGACACTGAAGCGTTTCTCAAGGTGCAAGACCAACTCGAGCAACCCAATGACCCTGCACCCGAGGCGGCACCAGCACCCGGTGCGGAATTCATCGCCGAAGAGGACATTGTTCCCTCGGAACACGATGAAGAAATCAAGCGGTTGTTGGATGAGTTCGTTCGTCCCGCGGTGGAGCAAGACGGCGGCGCCATCGACTTCAAAGCGTTCAAAGAGGGTAAGGTTTACGTACACATGCGCGGCGCCTGCAGCGGATGCCCGTCGAGCATGCAAACGCTCAAAGGCGGCATCGAGCAACTCCTGACTTCCAAAATTGAAGCCATCACCGAAGTGGTGGCGCTGGGCGTTTAACGCCCGGCCTTGATGGCCTGAATTTCAGCTCGCAAGGAGTCCAATGTTCCCTGGATCCGCTCCATACCTGAGAACGCCGGCGTAGGCCAATTGAACGCCAGATACCCACGCGCTCGCCACACCTCCACAACCTCCGAGGGTTTGACTGAGTACGGCGGGTAATCCGGGTTGTCGGAAATCAACCACAAATCTTTGTGCTCCGAATCAAGACGATTCTCAATTCGCTTGAACACGACCCCATCGTTTCGAGTCACCACGATGTACGGCCGCATTCCGCCGGCGCGGTGCCAATCTTCCTCATACGTACTCAAGATGTAACTCCCACTCGGGATGGGCAGCATGCTCTCGCCTTCAATCTGAAACAATCGGTGGGTCAAGTTGGGTGTGACTTCTGGAAGGGGCAAGCCAAACGTTGGCAACCCTTGAACGTAGTCCGGGTCGCCGTAGCCATCGAGGTAACCGGCCGCGGCTTTCACGGGTACCACCGCCACGCGCTCCTCATCGTTCGAAGCATCCACAGGCACCGAAAGCACCCGCAACGAGGCTCCGCGAGCGCGACGCTCGCCGGATTCATCGCCTTTCAGCAAGGCGTCCACGGACACGTCAAAAAATTCCGCGAACGCCACCACATTCACCAAACGCGGCTCGGCCCGTCCTTCCTCGTATGCTCCCAATGCCGCACGTTTTAGGCCGATTCGGTCAGCCAATTCTTGCTGGGTCAGTCCACGCGCTTTGCGCAGGGCTTTCAAATGCTGGGCGAAGTGAGGGAGGGATTCCGGCATGGGATGATTTTGCTAACAAAAGTAGCAATGCCACGAGAAAGAGGAAAATCCTCAAGGCTACTGTATCTTGTATTCTCCAAATGATGGCGATGATGCGTTGGCGAAACTTGTGCGGGTTGGGTTGGGCCTTGGGCCTGGCGATGAGTTTGTCGGTGGTAAACACCGGTGTGGCTCAACGCGTCTGTGGCCTGCCTGCTGCTGCGACCTGCGGTCACAACCACGCGGCCTGCGGAGCCGGGCTGGAAGGAATTCCGGTGGATGCCAACACCCACATCGGACCGCCGGAATGGTACACCCCCGATGCGCCCCGAGACGCCACCGTGATCGTGAATTACAACGGGTTTCCGGAAGAAGCCATGCTGGCCTTTGATTACGCTGTGGATATTTGGTCGGTGCTGCTCACCTCGGACGTCACCGTGCGCATCGATGCGTTTTGGACAGACCTCGGTTCCGGCGCGCTCGCCCAGGCTGGGCCTTCGAACCTCCACCAGAATTTTGCGAATGCGCCCATCAGTGACACCTACTACCCCGCTGCTTTGGCCAACGCCCTCGCCGGTGAAGACCTCTCGGAACAGTCCGACCTCGAATGCACCTTCAGCAGTACGGCCAATTGGTACCTCGGAACCGATGGCAATACGCCCCCGGGTACCTACGATTTTGTGACCGCCGCGTTGCACGAACTGGCGCATGGACTTGGGTTCATCGGCAGCGCCTACTACATCAACGGCTTCGGTTTCCTCGGCACCGCCAACATCCCCTACCCGTACGACCATTTCACGGAAACGCAAGACTCCATCGCCTTGCTCGATCTCCCCAACGGCTCACAAACCCTCGGAACGGCGTTGACCTCAGACCACATTTACTGGAACGGACCCAACGGAATGGAGGGCGTCGGAGGAGGCCGTCCGCGGTTGTACGCTCCCGAGGATTACCAAGTCGGTTCGAGCTATTCCCATCTGAACGAGGCCACCTACGCCCCGGGAACCCCCAACAGCTTGATGACCCCAGGGCTCAACACCGCAGAATCCAACCACAACCCAGGTCCCGCCTTGCTGGGCATGTTTGTGGACATGGGGTGGGTCATCGGCGGATGCCAAATCCTCGAAGTGGAGATCGGCGAACAAAGCGCCTGCAGTGAGGATTCGGATACCTATACACAAACGCTGGTGTTGACCTACCAAGCACCGCCCACCACCGGCCTCATCCAGGTCAACAGCAACCTGTTCTCCCTCGGCGAAAGCCCCCAAACCCTGGTGTTGTCGAACCTGCCTTCGGATGGGCAATCCGTGCATTTGGACATCGGCTTCACCGCCAACCCGGAATGCAGCGTGTTCATTCCCGATGCATTCACGGCTCCAGCTTCGTGTTATTGCCTGACGGACCTCAGCGGAAATGGCCTGACCGAGGTGCAGGATTTACTCCTGATTTTGGCAGATTTCGGTTGCTTGACCGGGTGCAGCGGAGACGCCAACGGAGACGGCGCAAGCAATGTAGAAGACGTGCTGGCGGTGCTCTCGGCCTTTGGAGGCAGCTGTCCGTAAAATATTTTAGCATTCGGTTGCGTTTATTTTTGGCTTTGCTCATTATTTTAGCAGGCTCAAATGAACGGAACACCGCCCCCTTCTGCCCGTGCGATTTTGCACTTGGACCTCGATACTTTTTTTGTGTCGGTCGAACGGCTCATGGACCGGCGGCTTGCCCACCAACCCATCCTCATCGGCGGCACCGGTGACCGCGGGGTCGTCGCAGCGTGCAGCTACGAAACGCGGGCGTTTGGTGTGCACTCGGGCATGCCCATGCGGCAAGCGCGGTTGATGTGCCCCGAGGCGTTGGTCATCCGCGGCAACTCCATGAATTACATGAAGCACTCGCGCGCAGTGACCGAGATTGTCCAAGAGGCCGTTCCCGTTTGTGAGAAGACCTCCATCGACGAATTCTACGCCGACCTCAGCGGCATGGACCGGTTCTTTGGCTGTTGGCAATTCGCCCGGGAACTGCGCAATCGGGTCATCCGCGAAACCGGTTTGCCCATCTCATTCGGCATGAGCACCAGCAAGACCGTCAGCAAGGTGGCCACCGGCCAAGCCAAACCCTCCGGTACCCTCAAAATCGACCACGGCACTGAGCGTCCCTTCCTCGCACCCCTCTCCGTTCGCAAAATCCCCATGGTCGGCACCCAGACCTACCAAACGCTGCGCAACCTCGGGGTCAAACGCATCCAGACCGTCCAGGAAATGCCCATCGAACTGATGGAGCAGGTCCTCGGCCAGAACGGCACCGCCATTTGGCGCAAAGCCCATGGCATCGACCCCAGCCCCGTCATCGCCTTCAACGAGCGCAAATCCATCTCCACCGAACGCACCTTCTCCAAGGACACCACCGACGTCGAAAAGCTGAAAGGCATCCTCATCGCCATGACCGAGAACCTCGCCTACCAGCTCCGACGCGGACGCAAGCTCACGGCCTGCGTCGCCGTCAAAGTGCGCTACGCCGACTTCGACACCCGGTCCCTCCAAGCGCGCATTCCCTATTCCTCATCCGATCACGTCCTCATTCCCAAGGTCAAGTCCCTCTTCGATCAACTGTACAACCGCCGTGTGCAGGTCCGCCTCATCGGCGTGCGTTTCAGCCACCTGGTCGAAGGCGGGTTCCAAATGGACCTGTTCGACGACGTGGACGAACGCCTCGAACTCTACCGCGCCCTCGATCGCATTCGGTCCCAGTACGGCGACCGCAGCGTCGTCAATGCTGCCGGGATGGAGGCGCGCACCATCGGACGTTCCAATCCCTTCAACGGGGATGCACCCTTGCTTCTTGCCAACCGTCATCAGTAAATTCATCGCATCATGTGTGGCCGCTACGTTACCGTCTCTACCGTTCAAACCATCGAAAGCCGCTTCCAGGTGCAGGCCGCACCCGACGTGTCAGCGCAGTGGCGTCCCAACGCCAACGTCAGCCACGGCGAGGCCGCGCCGGTCATCGCCAGCGACAGTCCGCGCACCCTGCAGATGCAGCAGTTTGGTTTCACCCCGCGGTGGGCCAAAAAGCAGTTCTACATGATCAACGCCCGCTCCGAGGGCGACCACAACAAAGAGGACCGGCCCGAGTACACCGGCGCCATGGGCATCCTTCAAAAGCCCATGTTCCGCCAATCCATCCGCGACCGGCGCTGCATCGTCGTTGCCGATGCTTTCATCGAAGGGCCGCGCCAAGAAAAACTCACCAAGCCCTACCTCGTCTACGCCCGGCACGGCCAGCGACCGTTTGGCCTTGCAGGCATTTGGGACGAATGGGCCAACCCCGCCACGGGCGAGATCACCCGCTCGTTTGCCATCCTGACCACCGTAGCCAACGAACTCATGCAGGCCATCGGCCACCACCGCTCTCCCGTCGTACTCGACGAGGAACAAGAGCAAGCGTGGGTCGACCTCTCCACACCGCTTTCGGACATCACTGGAATGTTGCGGCCCTGCCCCGCTGCGAAACTGAACGCCTACCCCATCTCTCCGGACATCCGCGATCCACGCGCCAACGGTTCCGACCTGCTCCAACCCATCGGCGCCCGCGTTTACCCGGAACACGGCTTCGAAATTCATCAGGAACTGGAGATGTTCGGGATGGGCGAGTCCCGGGCGCGCAACCGCCAATCCTCCGCCCCAGGCGCACAAGGTTCCCTCTTTTAATTCCTGGCTGCCGGTCTTTCCATGCACCTGCATTGCCACTCTTGGTTCAGCCTGCGCTATGGGCTGATGCAGCCCCGCGAGTTGTTGGCCGAAGCCCAAACCGCGGGGATCACGGCGTTGGCACTGACCGACATCAACGCGACATCCGCCCAATGGGACTTTGTGCGCGATGCCCCCGAGTACGGTGTTCGTCCCGTCTTGGGCGTTGACTTCCGCAACGCCTCCACCAATCGCGACCTCGCCGGCACGCCCCTCTACATCGGCTACGCCCGTAACAACGCCGGATACGCCAACCTGTGCGCGCACCTCAACGCCCACCTGCACGTCCACCGGCCTTTTGAACCGGTGGCACCCGCCCTCGAGCACACCTTCATCGTGTACCCGTGGGTGCGGTGGAAGCACACACGCCATCCGCTCAGGCCCAACGAATACATCGGCGTGCGGCCGTGGGAACAGGCCGAGCTCCGCTTGCTCGAAGGCGCTGTCGATGTGCCCCACGAGCGGCTCATCGCCCTGCACACGTTCACGTTCCGGCACAAACGCGATTGGAATTGCCACCGCATCCTGCGGGCCGTGGACCGCAACGAACTGCTGAGCAAGTTGCCGATTTACTTGTTCCTCTGGCCTCTGGATCTGGAACGTTTGTGGAACAGGTGGTGGGTGTTCCCGTACTTCAACGTGCAGCA
>JAPOHG010000022.1 GCA_029979565.1 bacterium | reverse complement strand
GGGGAGAATTTGAACATTCAAAACACTGAGCTGTGGATACTTTGAGCTACAAAACCGTCTCCATCAACAAGGAGAACGCTGATAAGAAGTGGTTGCTCGTCGACGCTGAGGGCCAAACCTTGGGCCGTTTGGCGTCTGAAGTTGCTAAGCGCCTGCGCGGCAAGCACAAGCCAAATTTCACTCCACACGCTGACTGCGGTGATTACGTAATCGTTGTCAATGCAGAAAAGGTGGTTTTGACTGGAAACAAGTGGGACCAGAAGGAGTACATCCGGTACACGGGCTACCCCGGCGGTCAGCGCACACGCACTGCAAAAGAGCAGTTGAAGCGCAAGCCATTTGCCTTGGTGGAAGATGCGGTTCGCGGCATGCTCCCCAAGAATTCATTGGGACGTGAAATGTTCCGCAACCTGCACGTTTATGTAGGTCCTGACCACAAACACGAAGCTCAGCAGCCTGAGCAAATCAAATTCGCTTGATTTAAGCCTGATCATCACACCGCATGGAAGTAATCAATACATCTGGCCGACGTAAGACCGCAGTAGCGCGTCTTTACATGAAGCCTGGAAAGGGCAGCGTCACTGTCAACAAAAAGGACGCAAACGACTATTTCACCACATCAGTGTTGCAATACAAAATCAACCAGCCCTTCATGTTGACCGAGACCGCTGGCCAATACGACGTTCAAGTAAACGTTGATGGCGGAGGCATCACAGGCCAAGCGGAGGCGGTGCGATTGGCCATCTCCAAAGCGCTCATCGAGGTGAACCCCGAGTGGAAGCCCACGTTGAAACAGGTCGGTTTGACCACTCGTGATCCCCGAATGGTGGAGCGCAAGAAGTACGGCCAGAAGAAAGCGCGTAAGAAGACCCAGTTCTCGAAGCGTTAATGGCCGTATCCCAAACAGAATTTATTTAACCAACATACTGTTTAGCATCCAAACACGCTGGACTCGTTCACTCCGAATGGCTACCAGCGCGTTGCTTAAACCAGGAACGTAAACACATGGAAAAAGTAACCTTCGAGCAAATGCTCCAAGCCGGAGTTCACTTCGGCCACCTCAAGCGCAAGTGGAATCCCCACATGGCGCCCTACATCTTCACTGAGAAGAAAGGCATCCACATCATTGACTTGCACAAGACCGGCGTCAAGCTGGACGAAGCGGCGTCAGCGATGAAGCAAATCGCCAAGAGCGGAAAGAAAATCCTCTTTGTGGCGACCAAGAAACAAGCCAAGTCCATCGTCGCTGAGCGCGTGGCTGCCATCGGCATGCCATACGTCACAGAGCGTTGGTCTGGAGGGATGTTGACGAATTTCGCGACCATCCGCAAGGCCGTTCGCAAGATGTCGCAGATCGATAAGATGGAGCAAGACGGCACTTTGACCACCCTGTCGAAGCGTGAGCGTTTGCAGGTCAGCCGCCAGCGCGCGAAACTCGAGAAGAACCTTGGTTCGATTTCTGACTTGACCCGCATTCCAGCGGCCATTTTCATCGTGGACGTGATGAAGGAGCACATCGCATTGGCAGAAGCCAAGAAGTTGGGCATCCCCGTGTTTGCTATGGTGGATACCAATTCCGATCCTCGTCCAGTGGACTTCCCCATCCCATCCAATGACGATGCTGGGCGTTCCATCGCCCTCGTGATGGACGTTTTGGCGCAGGCTGTAGCAGAAGGATTGCAGGAGCGCAAGGCCGATAAGGACCAAGCGGAAGCCCAAGCAGCCGCGAAAAAGAGCAAGGAGGAAGCCCCTGCAGCGGAGGAAGCTCCTGCTGAAGAAGCCCCTGCAGCGGAGGAAGCTCCTGCTGAAGAGGCCCCTGCAGCGGAGGAAGCCCCTGCCGAAGAGAAGGCCCCAGCAGCCAGTGAAGAGGGAGAAGCTCCTGCTGAGGAGGCGAAATAAGCAGGAAGACTAGCTGACAAACACAGATAAAGATGAGCATTACAGCAGCAGAAGTAAACAAGCTCCGCAAGCAAACCGGAGCGGGTATGATGGATTGCAAGAAGGCCCTCACTGAAGCCGAGGGTGATTTCGATAAGGCCATTGAAATCCTGCGCCTCAAGGGCCAGAAAGTTGCAGCCAAGCGCGGCGACCGCGAAACGGCTGAAGGCGCTGTTCTCGCCACTTCGAACGGAGCAGGTGATTTCGGTGTGTTGTTGTCGTTAAACTGTGAAACAGACTTCGTTGCGAAGAACGAAGAATTCGTAGGCGTTGCGACCAACATCATGAACGTTGCACTCGAAGGAGGCATTACCGATAAGGCTGCATTGTTGGCTGCCGGTTACCCCGGAGAAGGCATCAGCATCGAGGAGAAGATCACCGAACAGATCGGTAAAATCGGCGAGAAAATCGAGGTAGGTTCATTCCACACGTTGAACGCTGCTCAGGTTGCGGCATACATCCACCCTGGAAACCGTTTGGCGACCTTGGTTGGTTTCAGTGCCAACGTCGGTGATGGCGGACGAGACGTTGCGATGCAAGCTGCGGCCATGGCACCTGTTGCTCTGAACGAAGACAGCATTCCAGCTGACTTGATTGAAAAGGAAAAGGCCATCGGCAAAGAATTGGCCATCCAAGAAGGGAAGCCGGAGGAAATGGCTGACCGCATCGCGGAGGGCCGCTTGAAGAAGTGGTTCAAAGAAGCAACGTTGGTCAACCAAGCCTTCATCAAGGACAGCAAAGTAAACGTGGCCCAGTACGTTCAGTCCTTGAACGGCGACGCGACGGTTACCGGTTTCTGCCGCGAAGCGTTGGACTGAGCGTCAGATTCACAAGTTTGAAAAGGGCTGCCGGTTTGGTGGCCCTTTTTTCATGTCTGACCTTTGGTGAATATTCGGATATTTACGGTGCAATGAAGTACAAAAGAATCCTCCTCAAACTCAGCGGTGAAGCGTTGATGGGCCAGAAACAGTTTGGCATTGACAACGATCGACTCAAGCAGTATGCGGAGGAAATCAAAGCTGTGGTGGACGAAGGGCTCGAGGTGGCCATTGTGATCGGGGGCGGGAACATCTTCCGCGGGGTGCAAGCTGAAGAAGGCGGCATGGAGCGCACCCAAGGCGACTACATGGGCATGCTCGCTACGGTTATCAATTCGATGGCATTGCAAAGCGCACTGGAAAGCACAGGCGTGGATACCCGACTGCAGTCGGCCATCGAACTCAAACAAATAGCCGAGCCGTTCATTCGACGCCGAGCGGTGCGCCACTTGGAAAAGGGCCGCGTGGTCATATTCGGTGGCGGTACGGGCAACCCATTTTTCACCACCGATTCAGCGGCTTCACTGCGGGCCATTGAGATTGATGCGGACGTCATTTTGAAAGGCACGCGGGTGGACGGCATCTACACCGCCGACCCCGAAAAGGACCCCCATGCAAAGCGGTTTGAAACCATTACATTCGATGAGGTTTACGAAAAGGGACTGAAGGTTATGGACATGACGGCGATCACGCTGTGCAACGAAAACAACTTGCCCATCGTCGTATTCGACATGAACAAAAAAGGCAACCTGCACCGCTTGATTTCAGGCGAAGATGTGGGTACTTTGGTCAACGTATAACACGGATATGACGGAAGAAATTCAAATGGCGCTGGAGTCAGCCCGCGAATCCATGAACAAGGCCATCAGCCACATGGAGACGGAGTTGACCAAGATTCGCGCAGGCAAGGCACACCCGGCCATGCTGGACAGTGTAATGGTGGAGTATTACGGCTCCATGACCCCGCTCAATCAAGTGTCCAACATCAATACGTCAGACGCACGTACGCTTACCGTTCAAGCATGGGAAAAAGCCATGCTCGACCCCATTGCAACAGCAATCATCAACGCCAACCTTGGGCTGAACCCGATGAACAATGGGGAATCGATTCTGATTAACATTCCCCCGCTTACGGAGGAGCGACGTAAGGACCTCACGAAACGAGCACGTGCGGAAGGTGAGCACGCCCGTGTATCGGTGCGCAACGCCCGAAAAGACGCCAATGATTTCATCAAAGCGGCCAAGGCCGACGGCCTGAGCGAAGACCTCGCCAAAGACGGAGAAGGCGAAGTGCAAAAACTGACGGACAGTTACGTCAAAAGGATCGACGACATCCTCGCCAAGAAGGAGTCGGACATCATGACTGTTTAAGCCTTGAATTCTCGGGCTTTGGCCCGGGCTTCTGCATCGGCAGCGATGAGGGCTTCCAGCCCCGGTTGCCCTTCCCAGCTCACATGACCGAGCGCATGCTCGATGGCCTCGGTCATCCCCGTAAAGCCTAATTCATCATTGAGGAAGCGCTCCACAGCCACTTCGTTGGCAGCGTTCAGTACCGACGGTGCGTTGCCCCCCTTGTTGCCGGCATCAAACGCGAGTTGCAGGTTTCTGAAGGCGTCGAGGTCGGGCTTTTCGAACGTGAGTTGCGGGTAGTCGAAGAAGCTGAACCGCTCGAAGGTGTTTTGGAGGCGATGCGGATAACCCAGCGCATACTGGATGGGCAGTTTCATGTCGGGCAAACCCAATTGAGCCTTGATGGAACCGTCTTCAAATTGCACGCAGCTGTGTACGATGCTCTGCGGATGGACCACGACTTCGATTTGGTCCATGCGCACGTCGAACAACCACTTGGCTTCGATGACTTCGAGGCCTTTGTTCATCATGGAGGCGCTGTCGATGGTGATTTTGGCACCCATGTCCCAGTTGGGGTGCTTCAGCGCTTGCGCCTTCGTGACGCTCAGGAGTTCTTCCCTTGTCTTTCCGCGGAAAGGACCTCCTGAGGCCGTTAGAATGACTTTCTCGATGGGGTTGAGGACCTCACCGGCGAGGCATTGGTAGATGGCGCTGTGTTCAGAATCCACGGGATGGATATCGACCCCAGCGGTCAAGGCCTCTTTCATCACCAAGGCGCCGGCGACCACGAGCGTCTCTTTGTTGGCCAAGGCGATGGTTTTCTTGGCGCGGATCGCTCGCAAGGTGGGCCGAAGCCCCGCGGCACCAACGAGGGCGGTCAGGACCACCGAAATGCCCTCCATCTCGACGACTTGCTCAAGAGCCTCGGCACCGCCATACACCTTGATGCCGTGGTCCCACAACGCGTCTTTTACTTCACCCAAACGTTGGGTGTCACCGATGACAACGGTGTTGGGCTCAAACTCCAATGCCTGCTGAATGAGCAGTTCGGCGTTGCGGTGTGCCGAGAGCACCTCAACGTGCAGACGGTCGCGCTGTTCACGGATGACGTCAAGTGCCTGGGTGCCAATCGAACCGGTGCTGCCCAAGATGGCAACCCCGCGGGTAGGGGTCGCGTCGCTCACAGGAATCCAAGTTCAAGTTTCGCTTCTTCGCTCATCATGTCCTGCGTCCAAGGCGGATCAAAAACGATGTTGACCTTTGCGCCCGAAGCGCCCTCAATGCCGGCGACTTTCTCTTCCACTTCGGCCGGAAGGCTTTCCGCCACCGGGCAATTGGGTGAAGTCAAGGTCATCTCGATGTGAACGAATCCATCGTCTTTGATGACGACCTCGTAGATCAATCCCAATTCATAGATGTCAACCGGGATTTCAGGGTCGTGGACCGTCTTGAGGACAGAGACTACGGTGGATTTGGTAAAGGGCGCTGGCATAGGGTTCAGTTGCGGGCGGAGAGCCACGTTTCCACCTCTTCCAAGGTAAGCGCGGGGATGTCCAATTTGTTCTTCTTTCGGTAGCCGTTCATCTTCTCCCGAAGGCCGCCCGGGGACAGCCCTTCGAGGGCCTCCGGCCGGTCGAATCCGGCGCCAACCAAATGCGGGGTCCACGCTTCGGACACGCCGAGCGCTTGGAGGCCTTTCTCATCCGGCCCTTGGTCGAAGACCTCGGGGCGCATTTGCGGGAAGAGCAACACTTCTTGGATGGACGTTTGGTTGGTCAACATCATGACCAGGCGGTCGATGCCGATGCCGATGCCGCTGGTAGGCGGCATGCCGTATTCCAAGGCGCGCAGGAAGTCTTGGTCGATGAACATGGCTTCATCGTCGCCGCGCTCGCCGAGCTTGAGCTGGTCTTCGAAGCGCTGGCGCTGGTCGTCGGGATCGTTGAGCTCGCTGTATGCGTTTGCTACTTCGGTTCCGTTGATCATGAGTTCGAACCGTTCGGTGTAAGCGGGGTTGTCGCGGTGTACTTTGGTGAGCGGGGACATTTCCACCGGGTAGTCCATGATGAAGGTCGGCTGGACGTAGTGGTGTTCACACTTCTCGCCAAACAATTCATCGATGAGCTTGCCTTTGCCCATGCTGTCGTCGGTTTGGATGCCTACCTGCTCGCACGCCGCGCGGAGTTCCGCTTCGGATTTGCCGTCGATATCGACGCCGGTGTGTTCGAGGATGGCATCGCGCATGGTGACCCGTCGGTAAGGCGGTGCAAAATCGATTTCGGTACCATTGAGGTTGGCTTTGGTGTCGCCATGAACCGCTTGGCAGATATCGGAGAGCAAGTTCTCCGTCGTCTGCATCATCCAGTGGTAATCCTTGTACGCGACGTACAATTCCATCACGGTGAATTCCGGATTGTGCGTCCGGTCCATGCCCTCGTTTCGGAAGTTTCGAGAGAACTCGTACACCCCTTCGAAACCGCCGACGATGAGCCGCTTGAGGTACAATTCATTGGCAATGCGCAGGTACAAGGGGATGTCGAGCGCGTTGTGGTGGGTCACAAACGGACGAGCCGCCGCTCCTCCAGGAATGGCCTGTAGAACCGGCGTATCCACCTCCAACCATCCGGCCCCGTCAAAGGAGGTGCGGATGGTCTGCATGACCTTCGAACGCGCTTCAAACGTTTCCTTGACGCCCGGGTTGACGACGAGGTCAACGTAGCGCATGCGGTAGCGCAATTCCGGATCGGCAAAGGCGTCGTGCACCTTTCCGTCCTCGTCCACCTTCACAGCGGGAAGCGGCTTTAGGGATTTCGACAGCACGGTCAATTCCTTGACCATCACGCTTTGTTCACCGGTTTGTGTGGTGAAGGTTTCGCCTGAGATACCGATGAAGTCGCCTCGGTCGAGGAGCTTCTTGAAAACGGTGTTGTACAAGGCCTTGTCTTCGCCGGGGCACAATTCGTCTCGGTTGAGGTACAACTGGAACGTGCCTTCGCTGTCTTGGATTTCGGCAAACGAAGCCTTGCCCATGATGCGGCGGCTCATGATACGGCCGGCGAGGGTCACCGCTAGGCCGTCTTTGAATTCTGCGGCCAACCGTTTGGAGCGGTGGGTCACGGTGAATTCAGCGGCGGGGTACGGTTCGATTCCAAGGGCGCGCAATGCGGCCAGGGATTCGCGTCGGATGCGTTCTTGTTCCGTTCGTTGCATGGCGCAAAGGTAATTCGATGTCGTGTAGGCACTGTAGCTTTGCGCGGAATAAACGATTGACAACTTCGATGAGATTGAACAACACAAAATGGGCGCTGCTTGTCCCAGCCCTCGCCGTTGCGTGGGCTGCCCGGGCAGGGGTGGAGTCGGACACTACACAGGTAGTGGTGGCCTTGGATGAGGCGGCGGTTATTGGGGTGGATTTTGAAACCGAGAGCTTAGCCGACGCGCCCAAATCACTGACCGTTCTTCAACCGGCGGAATGGCAGTCCTCGACGTCCATCACCGAGGCGCTGGAGTTCATCCCGGGGGTGGACGTCCAAACCCGAGGTGCCTGGGGCGTTCAAACCGACATCAGCATCCGTGGGGGATCGTTCGAGCAAGTGGCGTTGCGGGTGGACGGCATGCGCTGGAGCGCGCCGCACACCGGCCACCACCTGATGAATATTCCCATTGATCCTGAAGACCTCGGCCACGTGGAAGTCGTGAAGTCCGGTGCAGGGCCTTGGGCAGGCGTTGGGGCATTTTCAGGCACTATCAACATGGAAACCAATACCGGTTCGCGCCAGAATCGCGCCAGCTTTACGGCCGAATTGGGCAGCTTCGATTGGCAACGCGTCCGCGCACATGTGGATTGGAACACAGGCAACATGAGCCACGCTCTTAGCATCAGCCGTGCCAGCACATCGGGCCACATTTCCAATGCCGATGCGACCATTCAGCGCTTGATGTACGGATGGACCTGGTCGACGGGTGCTCATCGCTTCAAGGGCTTGTTGGCCGGTGAGACCAAGGCCTTCGGCGCACAGAATTTCTACACGTCCGTCTACCCGAATCAGTACGAGGAGACGGGCGCAGCAGTGGCGCAAATCACGTGGAACACGGACCGCAACAACTGGCGTTTCAGCGGCGGGGTGCACGGGCGATTTCACCAAGATCGGTTTGAGCTGTACCGGGAAGGCGCAGGATGGTACGAGTTGACGGATGACGGATTTTATGTCGCATTGTTGCCCATCATGAGCGCACCGGATACCGCGGGACTCTACGCGCCTGGGCTGTCTTGGTACGCCGGAGCCAACGAGCACCGTTCGTTGGTGGGTGCTGCGAATGTCCTCGCACAATGGAAATCCGGTAACTGGACGCTGTCAGCTGCGGCAGATGCGCGCACCGAAGCCATTCGTTCCAATCGATTGGGTCAACCGCTGGCGGATGCAACGGAGGACAGCCCCTATACGTTGGGTGAGGCGCGGCAAAACCTCGACGCGTACACCTCCGCGAAGTGGTCTACGGACAATTGGTTGGCGACGGCGACGGCCGGCCTCAATGCCAACTCGCGGTTTGGCAATTCCTTCCTCCCGGCAGCGCAGGTAGTGCGCAAGTTGGGATCGCACGCGCGGCTTTTTGCTTCTGCCGGACGATCGGTCCGCCACCCTTCCTTCACAGATTTGTACTACAACATCGGAGGGGCCATTGGCAGCGACTCGTTGCAGTCCGAGTACGCCAACCACGCCGAAGCGGGATTCCGGATGGTGATGCGGCCTTCCGACGCGTCGAGTCTGATGGTCGAGGCCACGCGTTTTTACCGACAAGGCACCAACCTGATCGATTGGATTCGCTATGACGGCAGCGCGGTGTTTGAAGCAGCCAACTTGAGTGAAATTGAGTTCCAAGGCGGCGACCTCACGGTGCAGTATACGGCTGCCCAAGCCGACGCACCCCGCATTACGATGGCGCGGGTGTCGGCGACGTGGATGGATGCAGACCGCGTTTCGGCAGGCTTCACATCCAATTACGTCTTGGATTTTGTCCGAACGAAGTACGATGCAGTGATCCGGCTAGAGGGCGGCAGCCCGCTGGCTTTGACCGTTCGGGGCAGCATGCAAGAACGCAATGGGGTAGCCATGCAATGGGAAGACGCGAAATTGCTCCAACTGTGGGGTGCCGAGGTGTCTTTCAACGGCAACGATGGTGCTCGCCTCGCATGGCGCGGCAGCGTGCGTTTGGACAACGCTTTCGATGTGCAATACGCTGACCGCGGCAGCGTCCTTCAGCCCGGGCGCATGGTGCGCTTTGGCCTTACCTTTGAGTGGACAGAATAAGACTTCATGGAAAAAATGCGCAGCCTCATCACAGCCTTTCCCGAGCAACTCAATCAGGCTTGGGGCATCGCTCAGGCCACCCCCATTGATCTCAATGGTTGGACACCCTCGAATGTGCTGATTTTGGGCATGGGCGGAAGCGGCATCAGCGGGTCCATCGCTTCCAAAATGCTGGCGGACGCAAGCCCCGTACCCATCGTTGCCAACAACGACTACACAGTTCCCGCTTGGACGAGCGATGCGACGTTGGTTGTAGCCTGCAGCTATTCGGGCAACACCGAGGAGACCCTAGCGGCGCTGGATGCGGCTGTGAAAGCGGGTGCGCGGGTGGCCGCAATCACGTCGGGCGGGCAACTGGGATCCCTGTGTGATGCGCACGGGTGGCCATCTGTGCGCATTCCAGGAGGGGAACCGCCTCGGTCGCAATTTGGTTTTGCCTTCACGTCGGTCATGCATGTGTTGCATGCCGCTGGTCTCGTGCCATCCGCGATTTATGAAGCGTTTGGCGCTGCAGGAGCCCACTTGGAAGCGAACCAGGCGAATTGCATTGAACGCGCGGAAGCTCTCGCTGATTTGGTGGAAGGAAAACAAGCGATGCTGTACAGCGATACCGCACAAGAGGGGTTGGCCATCCGGTGGCGCCAGCAACTGAACGAGAATGCGAAGCTCCTGTGCTCTCACCATGTGTTCCCCGAGATGAACCACAACGAATTGGTGGGGTGGGAGACCGGTGACGAAAACATCGTGGTGCTCATGATTCAAACGCCTGAGGACCACAAACGCACCCGCATTCGCATGGAGGTGTGCGCGGAAATTTTCCAGCAACAAGGTGCAGATGTAGTGGTGGTTGAAGGCGACGGTGGAGATGCAGTGCTGCGGTTTTTTGACCTGGTCCATGTGGGTGATTGGTTGAGCCTTGTGCTGGCTGAACGCGCAGGTGTCGACCCGGTGGACATCAAGAACATCGACCACTTGAAGAACGCCCTGGCGCAAATCCCTTGACCGTGCAGCCGCAGGTCCATTTTCACAACCTCGGTCACCAAGCTTACGAGCCGGTGTGGCGGCAGCAGGAAGCGCTTTTGAAGGCTGCTGTGGACCTGAAAATCGCACGGCGAAAGGCGGGACTCGAAGGCGCCGACCGAAGCGACAATCCGGCCCTCGACCTTCCGGAGAATCATCTGTTTTTTGTGGAGCACCCGCACGTCCTCACGTTGGGGAAATCGGGCCACGAGAAACATGTTGTGGCATCTCCGTCACGGCTCAATGAACTGGGGGTATCCTACTTTCCGATCAACCGGGGTGGCGACATTACGTACCACGGTCCGGGCCAATTGGTGGGTTATCCCATTCTCGACTTGGAGCAGTTTTTCACGGACATAGGGAAGTACATGCGTTGCCTGGAAGAGGCCATCATTCGAACGTGTGCGGAGTACGGAATTGAGGCCGAGCGGATTGAGGGATTGACGGGGGTTTGGGTGGACGCGGGCAAAGGCTTGGACGCTCGGAAGATCGCCGCTCTCGGGGTGAAATGCTCGCGGTGGGTCACAATGCACGGCTTCGCCTTCAACGTGAACACAGACCTCGACTTTTTTGACCTGATTGTGCCGTGTGGGATCGGTGACCGAGGTGTCACCTCATTGGCCCGAGAATGCGGCCGGGCCATCGATGAATCGGAGGTACAGGCCCACATGCTTCGGCACCTGACAGACATCTTTGGATGGAAGTTGGTCGGTGCCGAATGAAATGGCCGTGAATTGCAGAACTTCGCGGAAAAGAATACCACATGAAAGCGATCAAGGTTTTTGTTGGGACATTGGCCCTGCTGGTCATCGGCCTCCTCGTTTCAGGCCACGGATACATTTTATCGGGGATGACGGAAACGTACTTCCGAGGATGGAAAAACGCGAACATCGACGACATCGAATTCCGAGATTTGCGGACGATTGCCGCGGCAGAGGCCCCATCGCCTTGGATCTACAAACCAATTTGGAATGCGGACTTCACCCCCGAAGACGCAGCCTGGCACGAGGAATACCAGTCGGCCGCCTTTCTTGTGGTGCAAGCCGACACGTTGCGGTTTGAGCGGTATTGGCGGGGGTTTGACGAGCACACGGTGTCCAATTCGTTTTCGGCCTGCAAAAGCATCGTAGCCATGGCCGTGGGCTTGGCGGCCAAAGAAGGACTGGTGGATGTCGAAGAAGAAATTGGCGCGTACATCCCGCGACTGGCCGGCGATGCCGGAAAGGGATTGACGGTGGAAGAGGCGTTGCAAATGCGCACCCACATCCCTTTTGGTGAGGACTACGATAACCCATTCGGCTTCATGGCCAAGGCGTATTACCGCGACAACATGCAGGACTTGCTGGAAGCGTATGCAGTTCCTGCTGAACACGGAAGTGAGTGGATGTACCAGGGCGGCAACACGATGTTATTGGGGGAGTTGGTGGCGAATCTGGGGCGCGGAACCCTGAGTGATTGGGTGGAGCATGGGTTGTGGCAGCCCATGGGGGCGCAGGATGATGCATTTTGGGGGTTGGACGCTCCCGATGAGGAAGGCGGGATCGAACGCTGTTTCGCCATGTATTACGCAACAGCTAGAGATTTCGCTCGATTTGGAAAACTGCTTAACCACGCGGGCAACTGGAACGGGACGCAATTGCTGGACTCTGGTTATGTCGCCGCCATGGTTCAGCCTATTGCTGAGCGCACGAATGAGTGCGATGCGGACCACTACGGGTATCAAATTTGGCTCGGCGAGACGGAGGACGGCTTGGCATTCAGTTGCATGGAGGGCCTGAGGGGGCAGTTCATTGTTGCCATTCCTGCACTGGACTTGGTGGTGGTGCGAACGGGCTTTGACAAGGACAAGCGCAAAACGGATGAGCTGCCTTCGTGCGTTTACCGCATGATTGACATGGGACGCGGACTTTTGGCCCAAGAATAGAACGGCGGTAAATCGCCTCCGTTCGCGTGCAAATCTCCTGCGAACGACTGTTTTTGTTATCTTTTGATTTGAGGCAGAAATCAAAAGAGAGATGAACCATTCAGAAATGAAGATCCGATGCGTGGTTGTGGACGATGAATTGCCTGCGCGCCAATCGATTTGCCGCCAGATCGAGAAGAATTGCCCCAATTTTGAAGTCATCCAAACGGCTTCCAGCGCTCCAGAAGCGTACCAAGTGATCAAAGAATGTGCACCGGACTTGGTGTTTTTGGACATTCAAATGCCCAACGAAACGGGTCTGGAATTCCTCGATCGTTTTGAAAATCGAAAGTTCTCGGTTGTCTTCTGCACGACGTACCATGAATACGCGGTCGAGGCGTTGCGCAAACGCGCTTTTGATTACTTGCTCAAGCCCGTAGACGAAGACGATCTGATTGCCTGCGCGAGGCGGATTACAGAAAGACTGCTGATTGCACGGGGCGAGCAGACCACGGAAGTGCCGGGTGGGCGGCGCATCGAATTGGTCACTTCGGGACAGCGGTACTTTGTTCGCCACACGGACATTCTGTACGTTGAGGCTTCAGGCAGTTATTCGACGTTCTACCTCGAATCGGGTAAACGCATCACGGTCTCCAAAAACTTGAAGCGCATCGAACAGATGCTTCAGGATCCTGTTTTTCAGCGGGTTCACAACTCGTTCCTCGTTCGCCTGGCCTCTGTTCAATCCTACGACCACCGCAATGGGACGCTGCATCTCCAGAATGGCAAACAGGTGCCTATTGCGGTGCGAAAGCGCGAGGCCGTGCGTCAGCGTTTGGTGGAATTGATGATTGAAGTGCGCGAAGGCACCGAATTGCCGATGGCCGCTGAAGACCCACCTGCCATGAACTAAGCACCCCGGCTTCTGCCTGGGCCTGGCCTATCTTTGCTGTCCCATGGCCAAGAAAGACATCCGAACCCTGAATTCCGCTGAGCTCAAGGAGGCCGTTGTGGAATTGGGCGAAAAAGCGTTTCGAGCGAAACAAATCGAAGAATGGCTTTGGACCAAAGGTGCGGGTTCGTTCGATGAGATGAGCAACCTGTCCAAGGGATTTCGGGAGCGCTTGAACGAAGCGTTTGAACTGAGCCGCATTGAAATAGCGGACCAGCAGTTCAGCAGCGACGGCACCGTCAAATGTGCATTTGATGTGCGCGCCGGTCAAGTGGTCGAGGGGGTCTTGATTCCGACGTCCAAGCGGATGACCGCCTGCATTTCATCTCAAGCAGGGTGCAGTTTGGCGTGCAAGTTTTGTGCAACGGGCCGCCTCAAATTGCTCAAAAACCTGAGCGCCGGGGAGATTTATGACCAAGTTGAAATGATCCGAAGCATGGCGCAGGAGCAATACGACCAGGGCCTGACCAACATTGTCTACATGGGCATGGGCGAGCCGCTCTTGAATTACCGAGCCGTTTTGGAGTCCGTGGAGCGGATTTGCGGAGACCCCGGGCTGGGCATGTCGCCGAAGCGTATCACGGTGAGCACAGCGGGCATTGCCAAAGCCATCAAGCGATTGGGCGACGATCAAGTGCGTTTCAACCTGGCCTTGTCGTTGCATGCTGCAAACGACGAAAAGCGCAACCGCATCATGGCCATCAACGAAACCAATAACTTGGAAGCGTTGGCCGAAGCCTTGCAGTATTTCCATGAGAAGACAGGCACACGGGTGACATTTGAATACATCATCTTCCACGATTTCAATGACCAGCTGGAGGATGCGCAAGAGCTTGCCAACTTTTGTGCTTGCGTTCCGTGCAAAGTCAATGTGATTGAGTACAACCCTATCGACGGCGGGGAATTCCAGCAGGCAGCACCCGAGCGGGTGGACGCATTTGTGGCGCTGTTGGAGAACCGAAACATCATCGTTAACGTTCGGCGTTCCCGTGGCAAGGATATTGACGCGGCTTGTGGGCAGCTAGCGAACAAAAATGCAGCGGCAATACCGCAGCTGAAGGAAGCCTGAGGGTGCGCCCGGACTCAATCGAGTTTGAGCACGGCTAAGAAGGCAGATTGGGGCACTTCGATGTTGCCAACTTGACGCATCCGCTTCTTTCCTTTTTTCTGCTTTTCAAGGAGCTTTCGCTTTCGGGTGATGTCCCCGCCGTAGCATTTGGCCGTAACGTCCTTTCGCACCGGCTTGATGGTTTCGCGGGCGATGATTTTGGCGCCGATGGCCGCCTGGAGTGCAATCATGAATTGTTGGCGAGGGATGAGCTCCTTGAGCTTCAGGCAAATTTTCTTGCCCAAGTTGAACGCATTGTCTCGGTGAATCAGAGCGCTCAAGGCATCAACCCCGTCCCCATTGAGCATAATATCCAATTTCACCAAGTTCGAGGGCTTGTACTCATCCGGGAAGTAATCGAACGACGCGTAACCACGCGAGACGGATTTGAGTTTGTCGTAGAAGTCAAAGACGATTTCACCGAGCGGCATGCTAAAGCTGAGTTCGACACGGTCGGAAGTCAAGTAGACTTGGTTGCTCAGTACGCCACGCTTCTCAATGCAAAGGTTCATCACTTGGCCGATGTACTCGCTCTTCGTGATGACTTGGGCCTTGATAAAAGGCTCCTCGACGTGGTCGAGGTGATTCGGTTCGGGCAGATCGGAAGGGTTGTTTACAATGTGTTTTTCCCCATCCTTGGTGAAGGCGTGGTAGCTTACGTTGGGGACGGTGGTGATGACCGTCATGTCAAATTCCCGCTCCAACCGCTCTTGGATGATTTCCATGTGAAGCATGCCCAAGAATCCGCACCTGAACCCGAAACCGAGTGCCGCCGAAGATTCTGGCTCAAAGACCAGCGATGCGTCATTGAGTTGGAGCTTCTCCATGGATGCGCGCAATTCTTCATAGTCTTCTGTATCAACGGGATAGATTCCCGCAAAGACCATGGGCTTGACATCTTCAAACCCCTTCACACGGTCCTGGCACGGGTTTTCTTTGAGGGTAATGGTGTCACCCACCTTGACCTCACGGGCATTTTTGATGCCCGAAATGATGTAGCCCACATTGCCTGCTGTCATCTCCTGGCGCGGCTGCAAGTCCATGCCGAGCACCCCAATTTCATCGGCCTCGTATTCGCGGTTTGTGGCGAAAAACTTAACCTGATTGCCCTTTTTCAGGCGGCCATTGAGGATGCGGTAATAGGCGATGATGCCTCGGAAAGGATTGTATACGCTGTCAAAAATCATGGCCTGCAGCGGAGCTTCAAGATCGCCCTTTGGAGCCGGTACCCGATCCACGATGGCTTCGAGGATGTTGTCTACTCCCAAGCCGGTCTTTCCGCTGGCGGGTATGATGTCGTCCATGGAACAGCCGATGAGGTCCACGATTTGATCCCCCACCACTTCCGGGTCAGCGGAGTCCAAATCCATTTTATTGAGGATTGGGATGATCTCTAAGTCGTGCTCAAGAGCCAGATATAAATTTGAAATCGTCTGAGCCTCAATGCCTTGCGTGGCGTCTACGATGAGCAATGCACCTTCACAGGCCGCTATGGAGCGGGAGACTTCGTAACTGAAGTCTACGTGGCCAGGGGTATCGATCAAATTGAACGCATAGTCTTCGCCATTTTGCGCTTTGTACGCCATCTGGATGGCGTGGCTTTTGATGGTGATTCCGCGTTCGCGTTCGAGGTCCATATCGTCGAGCGCTTGGTCCTGCATCTCCCGCTCTGTAATGGTTCCAGTGGTCTGGAGCAGTCGATCGGCCAAGGTGCTTTTGCCGTGATCGATGTGGGCAATGATGCAGAAATTTCGAATGTTATTCATCGCTCGCGATTAGGGCACAAAATTAGCGCGGAATGCGCAGTATCCTTGAGATTAGGAGCCGGTTATTTCTTTGGGTCGCCCGATGCCTTATATTTACAAACTCTTTGGTTGTTTCTGCTGTGGATAACTGCTGGAAACGCCGGAGTCGCCTGACAAAAAAGAAAACCTGCTTACATGACTCGATTCATTTTGACCTTGGTGTTGAGCGCTGCCACCGGTTTGATGGCTGCCCAGGTTGATTATTCGACCGATGATTCTTCAGCCCCTTACATCCAGCCGTCGGAACAGCACATCGATGGCATCATGGACCGTTATGGCTCCTTCAAAGGTGCCGTGATGAACATGACCCGTGAGGAATGGGAGGTCTTCCGTGCTTGGGAGGGCTACGACCATGAGGAAGTTATTCGCATTCGAAAAGAGCAAAAGGCCAACTGGAAGGCAGAGCATGCTGAAGAAATTGCCGACCGCAAAGCGGAACGCATGATGGTGACCACCAGTGGTTGCGATTGCTGGGTGGAACCGGACGAATCGTACACCCTCATCACAGAGGACGATCAATACTACACCGCCGGTGCTGGCATCAATGTGGATTACTCCACGGCCCCCATCCAAATGGGTTTTGAATTCAATCTCTACGGCATTGTGTTCGAATCGTTCTATTTGAACTCCAAGGGCTCTGTTTCATTTGATGGGTACACCATCGATTGGACACCAGAAGAATTCCCAGAAACCACGGACGAAGTTGCTCAAATCGCAGGATTTTGGGCAGATTCGGATTACCGCTTGTCTGGGGACATTTACTACAAGATTACCCAAGACGAGGTCTTCATCAATTTCGTGGATGTTGGCTACTACAACCAAGGCACAGACCTCTTCAACTCGTACCAAATCGTCATCACGAGTGAAGAATCGGAATACTTGCCGGACGGAGCCAACACGCAGATGTGCTACCTCAACATGGACTGGGCGCACGGTGATGTAGGCGGAAGCAACGGCTGCTGCGGCGACAGCCCAGCCACGGTGGGCATTGATGCGGCGCCCGATTTCGGTCCATTCCTGCAATTTGGACGATTCAACACGCTTGACGACACGTACAACGGACCGCAAGGAACCGGCCCGGACGCGGATGACGGCGTGAATTGGTTGGATTACCGCAGCTTCATCATGGATTCAGCGGAAGACAGCGAGAATCTAGCACCCTTCCCCACGGCCAATGTTGGATGCGATACCCTCATCATGTGCTTGGGCAATACCTACGACATGAATCTTAGCTTCCTTGGCCCAGAGGCGAACCAAACGGTAACGGTGACGTGCACGGATGCGCCAGGATGGGACTACACAATTACGGAAGAGGAAAACCTCACCAACATCACCGGAACGTTTACGGCCCAGTCTGACAATGTGGGCATTCAGGAAATTACCATCACGGCGACAGACGACGGTGATCCGGTTGGTGAAACCATAACCACACTGGTCATTGAGGTCTTGGATATTGAACTTCCACCGCTCACCGTAGAAGGCAATTCAGCCATTTGTGCCGGAGGTGAATTGACCGTCACGGCAACGGGTGATTTCGATGAAATCGTTTGGTCTGACGGTACGGTGAGCAACACCAATACCTACACCTACGGCGGGACCTTTTTCGTCACGGGGTACCTGGACCAATGCACTGTGGTAGAAGAGTTCTACGTGGACCAGAGCCCGTATTTCTTGCCAGACGTTGTCATCGACCCCCCCGCTGTGTGCCCTGGTCAAACCGCAATCGTCGTTGTTGACTCGTTGGAGCAATTGGAATATGCAGCGTACCAATGGGACCCCGATTGGAATGGTTTGGGAGGTGAAGTGGTGTCCTATGTTGGAGACGCGGGTGCGGAGTTGACAGCGGGAACGTACCGCCTGTTGGTCACGGATGAAGATGGCTGCCAAGGGCAACGGGTGTTCATCATCGAGACCATCGGCTCCTATATTCCGGAGGTCACGGTCGACCCCTTCTGTGACGGCATTCCAGACAACGTGGTTTTTGAAGGCGGCTATTCCAGCCCGCAGGAAGGAGCCTTGCTTGTGTACATGAGTTCCAACGAAGATTCTGGTTGGGGCGGAAGCTA
Source organism: bacterium (assembly GCA_029979565.1). GTDB lineage: Bacteria > Bacteroidota > Bacteroidia > Flavobacteriales_D > Sanyastnellaceae > UA16. The sequence continues at coordinate 14,966 of JAPOHG010000022.1, read as the reverse complement.
CCTCGAAGTCATCATCAACGGAGAGGACAGCTACATCTTGACGTCCAGCAGTTCTTTCGAGCAGTTTGATTTTGACATTGCAGCCGGCGACGAAATTGAAATCGTTTTCTATGAGGACGCGAGCATCGACAGCGATGTACTCTCTGTTTCGGTGTACAACTGTGGTTTCTTGAACGCTACGCAAATCAGCGATTTGTCCGCGGGGACCATCTTCACCTCCGAGTCGCAATGTGAAGCTTCTCCCGCAACCGGGACGTGGCAATGCTTGTCCGGCCCCGTGCCGTGGTCGTTCTCCAACGTCAACGAATACGACACGGAATTCTCACCATCGAGCTACGGTTTGTATGAAATTTGCTTCACGGAGGAGACGTGTGAAACCGATTACTGCTACGACATCGAGATCACGGAGGAGCCATCGGTATCCCTGACTGTTTTGGATGATTTGCTGTGCAACGGTGAAAGCGAAACAGTATTTGCCGAAGTGGAGGACATTGGAGGAACGGCTGAATTGAATTGGTCCGCTCCAGGGCAGGACGGAGTGGCGACAAACGACTATTCGTTTTCCAGCACGACCACCTACAACGCTTCGATTGTCGTGACCAACGGGTGCGGATCGGCTTCAGCCTCGATACCGTTGTACTCACAGTACACGCCAACGCCAAGTTTGGAGGATCAGAGTCTTTGCGAAGGCGGTGAGGTTTACCTTGATCCGACCAGCCCGGACACAGATGACTTGAACTTTGAGTGGTACCTCGATGGCAACCTGATTCCAGGCGAGATTGCCGAGGAGTACACGGCGATGTCCACGGGAGAGTATTGCGTTGAAGTCTCGAACCAATGCGGATCAGCGGAGGCTTGCGCGAACATCACCATCGTAGGTGACATTCCACCACCGCTTGAAAGCATGACCATTGATTGCCTTGGCGATGGATTTGCTTCGGTCGTTCCAGACCTCCCTGAAGGTTACACGGTCGTTTGGCCCGATGGGTCGACGGGCCCTACTTGGGAAGTAGCGGATGCGAGCATTTACGACGGAACAGAAATTTGTTTGGACTACACGGACCCATTTGAGTGCGAGACCAATACGGTGTGCAGTTACCTGTACATTGGACTTCCGCCGACGATCGAGCCCGAACCCATATTGGTTGATGACAACGGGGTGGATTATTGGCAATGGTCGAATCCATTCCGATTGATTGAGGCGACAGAAGCTGGAAACAACGACGGGCCGCACCTGACTCTGTGTCCCGAAGTGGAATACGATTTCGAGTTGAATGCACAAACGTGGAATGGAACGGACTGGGTGGACGGCGCAGGTGAATACGAATGGTGGGTTGAATGCCCGGACACGACGATTTACTTCGGCGATCCGCAAGACGCCATGACGGTAATCAGCTCCATGCTCAACCAGAATTGCTGGGAATACGGTATTGCGCTCGTGGGCTCAGCCATCAACCCGTGTGCCGTGGGGGGCATTCGAGAGGAATGGGATGTCATTGTCGATTACTGCGAGTTGACCATCCCGAACGTATTTACCCCGGACTACGGCGATGCCATGAACGAGGATTTCCACATCGATGGATTGGAGGTTTATGACAACGTTCGCATGCGGATTTACAACCGCTGGGGCCAGCTGATCTATTCCGATGACAACTACCGCAACAACAACGCGTGGCGTCCGAATAACGGAGAGACCGGCACGTACTGGTACACCATGAGTCTGCCCAATGGGTTTGACTACAACGGCCATGTGACCATCTTGCGCGACAACTGATTCAGCGTTGGCCAAAGCGAAGACCCACTACGTCTGCACAGCTTGTGGCCAGGAATCGGTCCAATGGGTGGGCCAATGCCCTTCATGCAAAGCGTGGAATACGTTAGAGGCTTTTACGGTTCGTCCGAGCACACCGGTTGAGCGGAGGCAGCGCGTTGCATTAAAGCCGGTGGAGGCGAAGCCTTTGGCCGACGTTGAGGTCCTTGAATTGGGGCGAACCCCGACAGGAGATGTCGAATTGGACCGCGTATTGGGACAGGGAGTTGTCCCCGGTGCTGTGGTCTTGCTTGGCGGTGAGCCGGGCATAGGCAAATCCACCCTCATGCTTCAGTCGGTGCTGCACATGGCAACACATTCCCAGCGAATCCTATACGTCGCAGGCGAAGAAAGCCCGGAGCAAGTGCGCATGCGAGCCGAGCGCTTGGGAACCGTTTCCCCGTCGCTGTTTGTTTTTGCGGAGACCGACGCCCAAGCTGTGTTGCGCGAATTGGAGGCCAACAAACCCGATGCGGTCATCATCGACTCCATTCAAACGATGTTCTTGCCAGAGGTGGACTCGGCCCCGGGTTCCGTGGCACAGATCCGCGAGACGGCGGCTGCATTCACGCGGTTTGCCAAGCAGCACCACGTCCCCGTATTCTTCATTGGCCACATCACCAAGGAAGGCTCTTTGGCGGGGCCAAAAGTCCTGGAGCACATGGTCGATGTCGTCCTTCAATTTGAAGGGGAACGCCACCACGCCTACCGCATGCTACGAGCGGCCAAAAACCGCTTTGGGACCACAGCGGAACTTGGATTGTACGAAATGCGCGGGTCGGGATTGAAGGCGGTGGACCACCCGTCCGATGCCTTGCTGGGCCAGCGATCGGAGGAGGATGCCCTGAGCGGAACCGCGGTGTCGGCAGCCCTCGAAGGGGCGCGTCCGATGCTTGTAGAAGTCCAAGCGTTGGTGTCAACGGCGGTCTACGGTACACCGCAACGATCGGGCACCGGTTTCGATTTACGGCGGCTGAACATGCTGCTCGCTGTTTTGGAAAAACGATGCGGGTTCAAACTGGGGTCCAAGGACGTTTTTCTCAACTTGGCAGGCGGTTTGAAAATCCAAGATCCGGCCATTGACTTGGCGGTGGTTGCAGCGATTTTGAGCAGCGTCTTGGATGTGCCGCTTCCGTGGGGGACTGTGTTTGCCGGAGAGGTAGGGCTGACGGGCGAGATTCGCCCCGTGCCGCGAATGAACCAGCGCATTGCGGAGGCGAGCCGGTTGGGGATGAAGCGGATGTTTTACAGCGGCCACGCGCGCAACATCGAGGTACCGAAAGGCACGGACATGCAATTGGTGGCCATTCGGCAAGTCAGTGACCTGCACGGCCGCTTATTCTGAGCTCACCCCTTCCCGGCAACCACTACGACGAACTCGCCCTTGGGCTCGTGCAGGTTGAAATGGTCCAGTACGTCCGCCACCGTGCCCCGAATGGTTTGTTCGTGCAGCTTGCTGATTTCCCTTGAGCATGCCACCCACCGTCCCGGTCCGCAGTGGGTTTCCAGTTCTTGAAGCAGCTTGATGATGCGGTGCGGGGATTCGTAGAATACCACGGTTCGTTCCTCGTCGGCGAGCATGCTGAGGCGCTTCTGGCGGCCTTTCTTGTGGGGCAGGAATCCTTCAAAGACGAATCGATCACAAGGAATGCCCGAGGTGACGAGGGCAGGGACAAACGCCGTTGGACCGGGCAGGCAAACCACGGGAATGTCAGCTTCAACGCAGGCGCGAACGAGCAGAAAGGCCGGGTCGGAAATGCCAGGCGTGCCGGCATCGGAACACACAGCCAGGGACTGACCGTTTTGCAACGCTTGAATCCATCCGGGTGTGGACTTGTGTTCGTTGTGCTGGTGGAAGGCTTTCAAAGGGGTGTCGACCCCAAAATGCCGAGTCAATTTACCGGTAGTCCGGGTGTCTTCCGCCAAGATGTAGGTCACTTCGCTAAGCACTTCAACAGCCCTTGGCGTAAAATCCGAGAGGTTGCCAATGGGTGTGGGAACCAAGAACAAGGTGCCAAAGGTGCGGTTGGTGGAGCTCATGCCGTTGCAAATAAACGCCGCACCAAGGCGATGAACTCGAACCCGCCGTTTTCTTCATCTTCCCAATCCACATCACCTGAAGTTTCAAGAAGTAAAACCTGAGCGGCCTCAAAGTTCTCGCTCGCTTCCAGCGCATCGCACAAGTTCAACAAGGCGGGAACGTCGCCATCCGTCAACAGCGAGGCGAAGCGAACCCGGTTGTTGATGCTGAGGCTGTTTTTAAGGCTTTCGAGCCGCTGTTCACTGAGCCGTTCCGCCAAAGAGGCTCCAGCGGCAGGCAATGGCTCTGGCTCCAATACTGGGTCAGAGGTGGGCCCAGGCACCTCAAGCTCTGGGACTGGCGCCACAACAGGGATGGCTTCATTGCTGCAGTGTTCGGCGACAGCAATGGCGCGTTGGGCTACGTGCAGCGCCGCATGGAGTTTTGCCCAAGCGGGAGATGTTTCCGCGAGCAATTCCTGGCATTGATCCAAGGCCGCACGGGCGGTTTCGAGGTAGGTGGTGGATGGGTCGCTCATGGTGTTGATTTTCGAAACAGTTCTTTCAGCAGGTCTTTTTCTCGCTGGAAATTCTCTTTACGGTGGTTTTTCTGGGCTTCGCGGTCCCAGCCGTATTCGGGGTCTTCGACGGTTCCTGTCATGGAGATGAAAAATTGGTGCCCCAATCCATCGTCGGCGATGGTTCCAAATTCACTTTCGCTTGACCCGCGCAGATCCCGCAGGGCAAAACCGAGCGTGTAATCGATGGACGAATCGAATTGGTATTGCCCTTCCAACGTGATATCCATGGCCGATGAACGGATTTCGGTGTGGGGCAGTTGCACCGTTTCATTGGAGATATAGACGGGAGATTCGACGTGTTCGAATTGAACATGTTCGAGCCGCTGGGCCAAATCGTCCGGGTCAACCAACGGCGCCATCAGGCGGTTGCTTCGCAGGTAATCAGCGATTTCTTGGAAAGCCTCGAGGTTGCTGATTTCTCCTGAATGAATGGATGCAGTGCCAAGTACATCCAGGCTTTCGTGGCGCCAATCGAATGCGTCATCAATCTCGAATTGCACAGACCCCGAGGCATTAAATGAACCGGTCAAGTGTTCCGCCCGCAAGGTTGTTTGCTCGAAATTGCCAAAGGCTTCGAATAGGCCCGGGAGGTCGCACGATTCTGCCGTGGGATGCAGCAATATTTTGGCGCTGTTCATGGCCGGGTTGAGGGTCATGTTTCCATCTCCACTCAAGATGCCGCCCAGCGTTTCCGCGCGAAACGTGGACACAGACCATGCGTTATTGTCGCCTTCCAGAGCAAAGGCCACCGCATTCAATTGCCAGTTGTCGTAACGGACGGTGTCGATGGTCACGTCAATGTTTGCTAGTATGCCGGCAGGAAGCTGCAAATCGACGAGGCTTATTGAACCCGAGTCTGCCGAGTTAAAGGTCAATTCAGGGAGCGCCAAATTTGCGGTCCAATTGGACGGTCGAGGCGCCTCCAATGGAAGCTGACCTTGGGCATTGCCTTGGACGGCGACGCCTCCCCACGTCCCTTCGAAGGCCTGAACAGCGAGTTCCGCGCCGTCAAGGGACCCATGGCCTTGCGCAGCCCACGGTGTTGCATCTACCGTCCCTCCTCCATCGATTAACGACCACAGCCCTTTCCAATCCATGGCGCCGTTGCGCTTTCGCTTGATCATGCCTTCCCAACTGAGCAGCCCATCCGTGGGCCAAGCGCTTGCATACAGGGCGTCCAACTTGGCATCGGGCCACCGAATGGTTCCCGCCCCTGTCGCTTCAAAACTTCCCACATCGAAGAGAATTCGGTCCACTTTGCCCGACCACTCCACGCCGTCCATGCGCCATGCGACGTGGGGGGCATCTGCTCGCCATGTGCCTCCCTCGAACTTCACCCAGACACGCGCATCGCCTTGGAGGCTTAACAGGTGGGAGTCGACGGGCACTTGCCATCGGCCAGGGGTTAAGTTCCAATTGGATTTGAAGGTGCGGCCATCCCATGCGAACTCACCGAATGCTGTGGCATCCGAGTCGAGGGCCTCGAATTCGGCGGGCAATGCAACGAGTTCGCGAAGGGCTTCCAAGGTTACGGATTCCAATGCTCCATTCGCCGACCATTCTCCGTTCCACGCTGCTTGAGCCGTTGCTTCGATGCCGGCCCAGGTCAAGGATGAGACAGAAATGTGCACGGTGTCAGCAGAGGTGTTCCAGTCGATTTCTCCTGTCCAAGTCAATGGCTGATGGGTGGAAAAACCTGCGTGATCGAAGGAAGCAAATTGCCCTGTTCCGCCTGCCACCAGTCCGGTTTCGGTCCAATTCAATTGGAGGGCGGCTTCATTCACGCCGGTTTCTTGGCCGTTAACCGCAAGCCGAAGGTCCGTGAGGGCCAACTGGGCGATATCAAAATTTTCATTTTCTGCTTCATCATCGCTACCCTTCCAGACTTGCGTGTTCCAACCGCTGGCATTCGACGCGATGGAAAGGGATGCGTTGCTCAGGTCCAACGCTGTCAGGTTGTAGTTGCCACGGATTAATTGAAAGGCATTGCAGGCTACAGAGAGTTCCTCCGCAATGAGAAGGGTGTCGTTCGCGGAATGCGATCCCAGCAGCCATGTGTCGTGCAAGACCAGGGTGACATGGGGGAAGTGAGACCAAATGTCCAAGTCGATGTGGTCGATGTGGGCGTCGGTCAGGAGGTGGGCCTCCAAACGCTGGATGAGTGTCTGAGCCAGCCGATCTTCATTGCGTGCAAGCCATGCAACTCCCACGGCCATCAACAGCAGGATGCAAGCAAGGGTTCCCAATACGAGTGCGCGCGGTTTGACCATGGCTTTAATCCCTCGAAACTACATTGTTCAACGACGGCACGTGCAGAAGCATTGTGCGGAATTTGCACACTTTGAAGTGGAACACGCATCTTTGTTGCATGAAGAAGCGAACGTTCATCAAATTGGCAGGAACCGTCGGCGCGGGCATGCTGGTGGCTCCATTTGTAGGGTGTGGCAACGGTACTGACAGCCGTGCGAAAACAGCGGTGCCTCGGCCATTTGGGTTCGACCAGGAGCCATTGGGATACGATGTGGCGGCACTGGCGCCAAAAATTGATGCGGTCACCATGGAAATTCATTACGGCAAGCACCATGCCGGATACGTGCGCAGGCTCAACAACGCACTGCGCGCTGCGGAGGGTGCATACGATGGCCAGGGGCTGACCGAGCTTCTTTCGGCGTTGAGACCGGATCAAACGGCGCTTCGCAACAACGGTGGCGGACATTACAACCACACGTTATACTGGCGTGTTTTAACCCCCGGTGGGGCGCCGGCTCCAGAAGGCGCGTTAAAGGAAGAACTGGAATCCACATTCGGCTCAGTGGAGGTGTTTGCGGAGCAGTTTGCAGCGGCCGGAGCGTCACAGTTCGGCAGCGGATGGGCCTGGCTCATCAGGAATTCCGAAGGCCGTTTGGAGGTGACCAGCACGGCCAATCAGGACAACCCGTTGATGGCCAACATCGTTGAAAGACCGGGAACGCCATTGCTCGGCATGGACGTTTGGGAGCACGCGTATTACCTCAATTACCAGAACCGCCGGAAGGACTACATCCAAGGGTTTTTGAGCCTCGTCAATTGGGATGAAGTGGCGTTGAACGCCAAGGGATAATGCGCGCTTTGGTTAAGGGTTGACCCGACGAAGGGTGAACGATTCGGTCATACCACCTTCTGTGATCAAGCTTCGAAACGCTGCGTTGTTCTCGGGAGCGAGCACGTATGATTTTACACCGAGCTCTTCATCGCGCACGAATGCGGTTATGGAGCTGTCGTTCAGGATGGCGCCCCAAACCGCTACCGTTGCTTCATCCGTCCCGTCGAAAGTCCACAGTTTCAACTCGTCTTTGGAACGCCGTCCAAGCAGAACGGACCATTTCCCATTTTCTTCGGGCTGGTTGAGCACCAAGTGACCGTGGAACCGCCGCAGCAAAACGCTCTCGCCGAGTGTCATCTTTTCCAAGTCCTCACTTTCGAAATAGGTTTCGTTGATGGTGATGGTCATATCGTCGCCGTCGGACCACGTCCCTCGCCATTTGGGCGGAAACTTGGGAAGGTCGCGTCGGTTCAGCGGCATGGGTTCGGTAAAGGTGACGTTCGAACAGCCGCCCAACACCAGAACGCTGAGCAACAAGAAAATGATGAAGTGGCGGGTGGTCAAGGTCAAGGAGGATTTCAGATGAGTAGAATGGCAGCGATGCCCGCTACCAGGCAGTAAACGGCAAAGACGTTCAAGTTCGTGCGTTTCACCAATCGGATCATCCACTGGCAGGCAGCCCATCCGCTGAGAAAGGCAGCCAAGGTTCCGGCAGCATAAGCCACGCCGTTGAAAGCCTGTTCTCCCACACCCACTTCCATTGCATCTTTTAATTCCAGGGCTGTGGCACCGAAAATGACGGGCAGCGCCATGAGGAAGCTGAATCGTGCGGCTTCTTCCCGTGAAATGCCCAAGGCTACGGCTGCACCGATGGTCGATCCCGAACGGCTGATTCCAGGCACAATGGCCAGCGCTTGGGCGAGGCCAATCCCGAGCACACGGCCCCACGTGAGGTCGAGCGATGTGTTGCGAGCGATGCGTTCTGACGCATATAAAATGAGCGCAGTAGCGCAGAGCGACCAGCCCACGCGGTGGGGGTGATCCAGAAAAGCTTCTTCCAGAAAATCCCGCATGGTAAAGGCAACGGCCACTGCTGGCAAGGTCGAAAGCGCGAGCCAGAAGATGTAGGTGTGCGAGGATTTGCGCATGGCCGCATCCGCCGTGAATGCTCCTGTGATCAACGCGGAGATGTCCTTTCGAAAGACCACCAATGTGCTGCACGCAGTTGCACCGTGCACCAAGATGCTGAACGTAAGGTCAACGTCATTGAGACCAAACAGAGCCTTTCCTAACTCGAGGTGACCCGAACTGCTTACGGGCAAGAACTCTGTGAGCCCCTGAACAATCCCGAGAACAATGGCCTCCCACAGGGACATCAGCGCTTCAGTATGGCGTAGAAAATGGTGCTATACCCCATCAAAACAACAATGGGTGCAATGGTGATGCGTCGCGTGCTGAATATTTCTTCACTGAATGCCGTGGGGTCCTCTGCGGCACCGCCTGACATGAGCAAATAGCCCACGATCAAAATCAGAATCCCAATGATCATCCATTGGTAGTTGGTTCGTGTCAATGCGAACCCATCTGGGGACGTTTGCGGTGCACTCATGGAACAAAGTTAATGCAAGGTATCCAAGCGTTTTTTCAAAAACCGGTTCACGGCAACGGCGGTCGACCCGATGCCGAACAAAGCACCCAGCGCGAGCAGTGCGGCAAGCAAGGCTCCCAATACCGCAGGTGTAAAAGGAACAAGAATGGAAGCGTTTTGAACGTGCAAAAGGGCGAGAATGCCGTTGACCAGAGCAAAAGCTATGCCCCCAGAGAGCAACCCGAAGTACAGCCCCTGTTTCAGGAAGGGCGCGCGAATGGCTTGGGGGTGTGCACCGACGAGCTGCATGGTTTTGATGACCATACGACGCGCGAACACGGTCAAGCGAATGGTGTTGTTCATCAAAGCGACTGCGGCGAGCATGAAAATCAGTGCGAGCCCTGCCAACGGCCAGACGAGCCTTTGGATGGTGGATTCAATCTGTCCGAGCAATTCGGCCTGCCAAATGACTTCACTCACCCCGGGGATGTTCTCCATACGCGTTGCAGCTTCAGCGAGCCCTTGGGTCGTGCTGGATTCGGGCGTCATCCGCAAATCCATGACGTCCGCGAGCGGGATGTACCCGAGAAAATCAACAAACGATTCACCGAGTGCGGATTCCAAATCACGGCTTGCCGTTTCCGCGTCGAGGAATTGCGTGGACTCCACACCGGGATCTGTTCGCAAGACCTCACGAGCTGTGGCCAAGACGGAGGGGTCAACATCACGCTGGAAAAAGACCTGCACGCGGGCCTCTTGCCGAAGTTCTTGTTCCCATTGATACCCGATGTATCCAATGGCCATCAACAATCCGATGAGTAGCAGGGTCAGGCTCATGCCGACAATGGTGGTCACGGCGGTGGTGACTTGCGCTCCGGAGGGTTTGTTGGATGAAGAGGACATCGGGGTTCGTGAAGTCCAAAGATGCACCGAATTAAGCAAGGGTTTGCAAAGGATTGTTATTCGTTGCTCACGGCGCTGCGTTCGTAGTTTAGAACGTTTTTAAATAACGTATATTTGCAGCAAAATCAATGGAATAGCGATGATTACAGTCAATGAAAGCGCCCGTGATGAAGTGCTCAAATTGCTGAACGCGGAAGGCCATCCTGAAGGGAGTTTTGTTCGGGTTGGTGTGAAAGGAGGAGGGTGTTCCGGTTTGATGTACGAAATGACCTTTGATCACGAGATGCACGATGGGGATCAGACGTTTGAAGACAAGGGTGTCAAAATCGTAGTGGACCGCAAAAGCTACCTCTACCTCGTCGGTACCGAATTGCAGTTCAGCGGAGGGTTGAATGGGAAGGGTTTCCAATTCTACAATCCCAATGCCAATAGAACATGCGGCTGCGGAGAGAGTTTCTCTCTATAACAAACGCCAATTCAGAAGTAGACTGCCATGGCATACGACGGGAAAGACAAGGTCCTGGAAGAGGTAACAGGGAAATCCTACGAATTCGGATTCACAACCGAAATCGAGTCGGACAAGGCACCTGCGGGTTTATCGGAGGACATCATCCGCTTGATTTCTGCGAAGAAGGAAGAGCCGGAATGGCTGTTGAAATGGCGTCTGGAAGCGTTCGCGGTGTGGCAGACCATGGAGGAACCCAATTGGCCCCACCTCAATTACGAGAAGCCGGATTACCAAGCCATCAGTTACTACGCGGCTCCGAAACAGAAGAAGCAGTTGAACAGCATGGACGAGGTGGATCCCGAATTGCGCCGCACCATGGACAAGCTCGGCATCAGCCTCGAGGAGCAAAAGCGCCTCTCTGGCGTGGCAGTGGACTTTGTCATGGATTCGGTTTCTGTGGCGACAAGCTTTAAGGATAAACTGGCGGAGTTGGGCATTATCTTTTGTTCGATGAGCGAGGCGGTCAAGGAACACCCCGAGTTGGTGCGCAAGCACCTCGGCACGGTGGTTCCCACCCGCGACAACTTCTTTTCCGCCTTGAATTCGGCGGTGTTCACGGACGGTTCGTTCTGCTACATCCCCAAGGGCGTGCGATGCCCCATGGAGTTGAGCACGTATTTCCGCATCAACGAATCCGGCACGGGCCAGTTTGAGCGCACGCTGGTCGTGGCGGACGAAGCCAGCTACGTCAGCTACTTAGAAGGGTGCACGGCGCCCCAGCGCGACGAGAACCAGCTGCATGCGGCCGTGGTCGAATTGGTGGCGCTGGACGAAGCGGAAATCAAATACTCGACGGTCCAGAATTGGTACCCAGGTGATGAGAACGGAAAGGGCGGCGTATACAACTTCGTGACGAAGCGCGGCATTTGCCACCGCCGCTCCAAGATCAGCTGGACCCAGGTGGAGACCGGAAGCGCGGTGACGTGGAAATACCCCAGCTGCATCCTCAAGGGCGACCACAGCGTGGGCGAATTCTACAGCGTGGCGGTGACCAACAACGCGCAGCAAGCGGACACGGGCACCAAGATGATTCACTTGGGCAAAAACACGCATTCGACGATCATCTCCAAGGGCATCAGTGCGGGCAACAGCCACAACAGCTACCGGGGCTTGGTCCAGATCATGCCCTCTGCAGCCAACGCGCGGAATTTCTCCCAATGCGATTCGCTGCTCATGACGGACACCAGCGGCGCTCACACGTTCCCGTACGTCGAGGTCAAGAACCCAACGGCGCAGGTGGAGCACGAGGCCACGACCTCGAAAATCGGAGAAGACCAGATTTTTTATTGTTTGCAGCGCGGCATCGACGCGGAGCAGGCCATCAGTTTGATTGTGAACGGGTACGCGAAGGAAGTGCTGAATCAGCTGCCCATGGAATTTGCCGTTGAGGCGCAAAAATTGTTGTCCATCTCACTTGAAGGAAGCGTAGGATAATGTTGAAGATCAATGAACTCAAAGCTTCGGTTGAAGAAGCAGCCATTTTGAAAGGCCTCAACCTCACCATCAACCCCGGTGAAGTGCATGCCATCATGGGTCCGAATGGATCTGGCAAATCGACCTTGGCGTCCGTCTTGGCGGGCCGAGAAGAGTATGAGGTTGAAGGGGGGTCTGTTGATTTCAATGGTGCCGACCTCTTGGACATGGATGCGACAGAGCGTGCTCGCGCGGGGCTATTCTTGGCGTTTCAGTACCCCGTTGAAATACCCGGCGTCTCCAACATCAACTTCATGCGCGCTGCGGTTAATGGTAAGCGTGAACACGAGGGGCTGGAGCCCATCAAAGGCAAGGCATTCCTCGACATGGTCAAGAAAAAGGCCCAACTCGTGGAGTTGGACGGACGCCTTCGCAATCGCTCGGTGAACGAAGGTTTTTCCGGTGGGGAGAAGAAACGCAACGAGATTTTCCAAATGGCCATGCTCGAACCAGAGCTCGCCATCTTGGACGAGACCGATTCAGGTTTGGATATCGACGCCTTGCGCATCGTATCTGATGGTGTCAACGCTATGCGCTCGCCGGAACGTAGCTTTTTGGTGATCACGCACTACCAGCGCTTGCTGGAATACATCGTGCCGGATTTCGTGCACGTGCTCGTGGACGGGCGCATCGTGCGCTCAGGGGGCAAAGAGTTGGCATTGGAATTGGAAGAGAAGGGATACGACTGGATCAAAGAAGATATTGTCGCTTGATGGATAATGCGAAACCGCAATTGATGGACCGGCCAAAAGCCGAAGCGAAGCACGCCGCCTCTGAAACTTCTGGAGCAGCGCTCGTCTCGGCGCTTGATGAGTTGCTGGGTGTGCAGGCCGACGTGGCTTTGGATGCCGTCCCGGTGCCTCATCGCCGCGTGGAGCGATGGAAGTACACGCCCGTTGCGGCTTGGTGGAAAGACGTGTTGGCGTCTGAGGTCCAGACAGTCGCCGCTGCGGGATGTGAAGCCAACCCGGTTCCAGGTTTGGATGCGTACCGCCTCGTCTTCGTCAACGGAACGTTCGACGCGGCAGCCAGTGACTTGCCCGTGCACACGGGCGTGATGTGCATGCCGGTGTCCCAACGAGGCGATGCTCCGCTACAAAGCGCCGATGCCTTTTCGCCCGAAGAATCGGATTGGTTCGCCGGCCTCAATGGCCGTTACAGCCAAGAGGGATTGTACCTACGTGTGGCACAAGGTGTTGAGCTGGACCGTCCCATTTTGATTCATCACCATACATGTGGCGCAGGCGTTTTCAACGTGTTGCGGCACGACATTGCGTTAGGGCTTAACGCCTCCGTGAAAATCGTTCAGTGGTCCACAGCCGCAGCAGAGGCTGACGGAGCTGTGAATGTGTTGACCCGAGCAGATGTCGGTGAAGGGGCTCGTTTGCACATCGACAAGGTGCAGGATGAAGAAGGAACGGTTCGCCACATCGCATTTGAAGACATTCGCCAAGGCAAAGCGTCACAAGTTGAAGTGCACACCATCACGGTCCGCGGTGCGTGGGTGCGAAACGATTTGGCCTTCCGCATCAATGGCCAAGGGGCCCATGCGGAGCTGAACGGTGCGTTCCTCCCAGGAGAAGGCGAATTCGTGGACAACCACACCACGGTCGATCACCGCGTACCCCACTGCACCAGCTCGGAGAACTACAAAGGCATTTTGTACGGCAAGAGCACCGGAGTGTTCAACGGAAAGGTCTTCGTGCGCCCAGATGCGCAACAAACCAATGCCTACCAGCAAAACGCCAACATCCTTGCTAGCGATATGGCGAGCATGAACGCAAAGCCCGAACTGGAAATTTATGCGGACGACGTCAAGTGCAGTCACGGGTGCACCGTGGGGCAGTTTGATTCGGATGCGTTGTTTTATGCCCGCTCACGCGGCGTTGGACTGGAGGCCGCCAAAGCCATGTTGGTACACGCGTTCATTGGCGATGTCCTGAAAGGGCTCGCGGTGACGGAAGTGCGGTTGGAGGTGGAGCACCGATTGGCGGAAAAGCACGGCTGGGACGTCTGGAGCGATCACCTCAACGACGACGCATGAGCAAGGCTTTGGATGCAGCGGCGCTTCGGCTTCAATTTCCCATCCTAACCCGAGAGGTGAACGGAAAGCCTTTGGTCTACCTCGACCACGCGGCATCTTCCCAGAAACCCATCGCGGTCATTGAGGCCCAGCGAGAATACCTGATGCATTACCATGCCAATGTGCACCGTGGTGTGCATGCGCTTTCGCAACAGGCCACAGATGCTTTTGAAAATGCACGAACCGTCGTGCAACACCACATCGGTGCTGCGGAATCCTGCGAGGTCATCTGGTCGGCCGGGGCGACGGATGCCATCAACTTGGTGGCGCAGACGTGGGGCCGGGATCACATCGGCCAGGGCGATACCATCTTGCTTACGCGGATGGAACACCACGCCAACATCGTACCGTGGCAAATGCTCGCGGATGAGGTGGGCGCTTCCATTGAGGTGGTTGAAGTTCGGGATGACGGCACGCTGGATACCGAGCAGCTGCAGCAAAAGTTAGCCCTCGGCCCCAAGCTTTTTGCCTTCACACACGTGTCCAACACCCTTGGCACCGTCAACGACGCTCAAGCATTGACGGCGCAAGCCAAGGACGCAGGGGCCGCGGTGTTGATCGACGGATGCCAGGCCGTTCCGCACATGAACGTGGACGTACAGGCACTGGACTGTGACTTCTACATTTTTTCAGGTCACAAGGCCTACGGACCGACGGGGATTGGTGTGTTGTACGGCAAACGCGCATTGCTCGAGGCCATGCGCCCGTGGCGCGGTGGCGGGGAGATGATCGACGTGGTTAGCCTCGAAAACGGAACGACCTACGCGGGCCTGCCCCACAAGTTTGAGGCGGGCACCCCACACATCAGCGGTGCGATAGCCTTGGGTGTCGCGCTGAACTGGTTGAAAGGCATCGGTGCGGAGGCCATCATGGACCATGAGACCATGCTCGCTGCGCACGCCCGGAAGGGATTGAGCAG
>JAPOHG010000021.1 GCA_029979565.1 bacterium | reverse complement strand
GAGGACGCCATATCGGCAAGCAACACTTCAAGGCGGGCGGGGTCGGCTAAGGCAGCCGAGTCGACACGCTGAAAATGCACGACGGACGTACGGGTGCTGTCGGTCATAACGACGGGGACGGAGGCGCTGTTCAGGACCGTCTCGCTGATGAACGAGTCGATCAGGTCCTGCATCACATCCTTGAGTTCGCTGAACCGTAAACTTTCACTCCAATAAATGGTATGGCCCACGTCGTTGAACACAATCGGTTCGTTGGCGGCGCGCATCGCCGACTTCAACGAATCGAGGTCGACGCCGAGGTCGACGTTTACCCGGTATAGAAGTTCATCGCTCTCGTCAAAAATCAGCACCGGGATGGTCTTGTTGGACCAGAGGTAGTCGGTAATGAACGTCAGGTCCATCCCGCGGGGCGGGTTGTTGATCAGGCGATAGGCGTCCGCAAGGCGGTCGGCTTTTTGGCGTTCTTCACCACCGAGTTCCTCGAAAAGTTGCTGTGTGTAACCCACCAGCGCCGCGCGCTGGACAATGGCTTCCGACCACAACTTTACCTTCGTCTGCTCCTCAACACGGATGCGCTGGGCAATGTCATTGGAGTACCACAACGTCGCCACCACGATGACCGCAGCCGCGACGAGAAGCACCCGCTTCCAACGTTGTTTGTTGGAGTAGACGTTCATGGATTAGTTGTAGGCAGGACAAGGAATGGTTCGGCCCGCAGGACGGCCGGAACAGGCATTGATCCCGATGACGATTTCGTGGGTGTTGGCCCCTCCGGCTCCTGCCAGCGGCGACACATTCAATTCGTAGGCGTAGCCGATGCTGAGGTAGTCCAAAACCTTGGCTTGGGCTGCAACAATTAGCGCGCTTTGTGAACGGTAGCCCAATCCGACGCCAACCACTTGGTCGTACTTAAACAGCCCGAGCACCTCCGCTGCGGGCGGCACTCCGGAGCCAAGGCGGGCCTGTGCTGAGGGCAGGAACATCCACCGACCGTCGAGCTCCACTTCGGAACCGGCGAGCACCACCAATTGCCTCCGCAGCTTACCGAACTGGCTGATCTTTTCCATCGAAGGCTGGGTCACATTTTGGATGGTCAGACCGGCGTACTTGTCACGGTCATAATACCAGAGGCTCGCGTCGAGGATGGGCACGATGAATTGTTGGTCACCAAATACAGCAGGGTCGTTGGCCACTTGCAACTCCGGCATATCCAGCATGCTGAATTCCAACCGGTGTTGGAAGAAGCCGGCGCTGATCCCTGCCGCCAGTCGAGCGCCACTGGACAAGCGTAAATTGTACGCGTATGCCGCGTTTACCGAGGTGTAACCCCAGGCGCCCGCCGCATCATCCTCCACGCGAATACCGATCCCGTGGAAGTCGTTGTTTTGGCCTTCCATCTGGCCGTGGAGGTTGACAAACGAAGTTTGGGGAGCGCCGTCAATGCCCGACCACTGGTTGCGGAATCCCATGTGCAAATCCATGCAGCCCAGCACACCCGCAGCTGCGGCGTGGTCCTGGAAGGGGTTCATCATCGCGGTGGCACGGACGGGGAGTTGCTGGGCTTGAGCCGATGACAACGCCGACGCCACAACAAGGAGGAGGGTGAATTTTCTCATCGGATGATGCTGATAAAGCCAGTGACCGTTTCCATGCCCACGAGTTGCGGGTCGTTGAAGTCTATGGCGTAGTAATACGTTCCGACCGGCACATCGTTGCCGCCGTTCTTGCCGTCCCAAGGCTGGGCATAGCCCACGCTGCGGAAAACCAATTGGCCCCAACGGTCGTATATGCGAACATCGGCCTGATTGTATTGGGACAAGCCGTCGATGCTCCAGTAATCGTTGATCAAATCGCTGTTCGGCGTGAAGCTGGTGGGGATGCCCACCGGGTTGCCGACCGTGATGGTCACGGCATCGGTGAACTGGCAACCGCCAAAGAACCCTGAAACCGAATACGTGGTGGTAACCGAAGGCGAAGCGATGATTTCCGCATCCGTGGTCGACGACAAGCCCAAATCAGGAAACCAGGTGTACCCAAGGTCTTCGTCCCCGCCGGTGACGGTGAGGGTGACGCTTTGACCGGGGGCAATGTTGGTGGTGCAACACGCATCGATGGACACCGCCGGGCCGGACAAAAACAAGGTCAAATTGCAAGGCGTCAACGAAGGGTCGTGCGCCGTGCCGACCAAAATCAAGTACGTCGTGTTGGGGAGCAAGTCGTTGGTCACCACGGTGAAGGAGCCCCCTGTTTCACCACAGGTAGCCACCACTTCATAGGCGTCGACGTCGCACAAAGCCTGAGGGTCGGGTTTCACCACCACCAATTCAATCACATCCTCCACACCGTCCGTTTCACACGCGACACCACCCACCTCAACCGTTGCGCCCCCGGTGTTGACCACGTTTCCGTTGGTCATGAATTCCAATACCGAAACGTACGGTGAATTCACACAGGCCACATCCAACGACTGGACAAAGCTGAGTGAAAGCGGCTCCGGGATGTCACCGCAAATGGGAATGGGGTTGTCGCAACTCTGGGCATGTGCCAAGCTGCAACCAACAACAAGGACCGCGCTGATGAGCCCCTTATGCACTGCGCTTTTCATGTTTTTCCAACGCATGATTAATTCGTTTCATATGTAACCAATACCGTGCCTTTTTCTACGGCCTCTCCCACCTGGGCCTGGATTCGTTCGATTTTTCCATCTCGAGGCGCACGGAGGACATTCTCCATCTTCATGGCCTCAAGGATGAGCAGCGCATCTCCAGCCACTACCTCATCGCCCGCTGCCACCTTTACCTCGAGTACCTTACCGGGCATGGGCGCCTCGACTGCCGATTCCACTGATTCAGCGCCCTTTCCCATGCCCATGGATTCCAGGAGCATTTTCTGGTCATCAAGTACCTGCAACTGATGCTCCACCCCGTTCACGCGAATGCGAACGTGACCTTCAGCGTCTGGACCCTCGAGCGTTTCAATCCGGACATTTTTTGTGCCCATGCGCACATCGTACACCCCTGGACCAACCGGTTTCCAGTCCCATGCCTCGCCCGCTTGGGGTGAAACACGCTCCGCCCGTCCATCAGGCCAACGAACTTCCCATTCCATGAGAGCAAGTTAGGCGCAATTTGGAGCGAACTTGGGGGCATGTTTGGGATTTACATTCACATTCCATTCTGCAGAACTGCATGCCATTACTGCGACTTCCATTTCTCCACCAACACCCAAACAATGGAGGCGATGGAAGCGGCTCTGGTCAAGGAATTGGACCTGCGCATCGCCGCTGAAAACCCGGACTTCACACAGCTTCAAAGCATCTACTTCGGAGGGGGTACGCCGTCCTTGTTTCACTTGTCCGGGCTGGAAGCCTTATTGAAGCGGATGCTCCCTCACGCCTCAAATTGCCGAGAGGTAACGCTGGAGGCCAACCCGGAGGACGTCACATCTGAGCGGCTCGAAACGTGGTTGGAGATGGGCATCAACCGCCTGTCCATTGGCTTGCAATCGTTTGATCAAGACCAACTCGATTGGATGAACCGGCAGCACACCGCTAAGGACGCGGCAGCAGCGGTTCGCCTTGCTGCCGAGGCAGGATTCAACCATATTTCCGCCGACCTCATTTACGGGCTGCCCAACCGGATATTGCCCTTCGAGGAGGAGTTGAGGCAATTCGTCGCCTTGCCTGTGGATCACCTGTCCGCGTACATTCTCACAGTGGAAGACCGAACAGTGTTGGGACGTCGCGTACAACAGGGGGCGCAAAACGTACCTGAAGACGAGGCGGTGGAAGCAGAATACCGCCGGCTGTGCCAAGCTATGGCTGACGCCGGGTTCGAACATTACGAGGTGTCCAATTGGGCCATGCCGGGGGGGCACGCCGTGCACAACCAACACTATTGGTCAGGGCTGCCGTATTGGGGGATTGGTCCGGGGGCGCACGGTTTCGATGGAGCGCACCGGTATGCCAATGTGGCCAACAACCCGAGGTACATCAAGGCTGTGTCGCTGGCCTCTGGAGCACAGGATTTGCCCACTGACATCGAATCCCTTACACCCCTCGACCGATACAACGAGTCCCTGATGACAGGGTTGCGCACCGCCCGCGGCATTGCATTGAGCGACCTGAAAAAACAATTTGGCCATCGGCCGGACCAAGCAGAACCGGAAGCTTGGAACCGCTTCTTAGATCGAGGAGTGCTTGTTGAAATTGGTGGCGGTGTATTCCGCATCGCCGAGCCGCATTGGGTGATGGCCGACGCCATTGCGGCGGAGTTTTTCATGGCCTAAACCCCTTTCAACCGAGCCCGGCGTTTGAACCATGCGTCCACGAAAACTGCACCAACAATGATGGTGGCGCCAACATAAAACCCGCCGTGCATCCGTTCCTCATCGCCAAAAATCAGCGCCGCCAATACAATAGCATACACCGGTTCCAAGTTGATGGCCACCGCTGTAGTGAATGGTGAAAGTTCCTTCATTACCTCGATGCTCATGAGAAAGGCAAACGCCGTAGCGAGTGTGGCGAGGAGTCCCAACCACACCCAATCTTCACGCGGCACACTCCAGTGCGCAGCCTCCCAACCGTTGCCTTGTGCCAAGAACAGTAACGCCAGCACCACGGCCGCGCTCAACAATTCCACCCGCGTCAAATTCGCGGAATCGTGGGAGCGCACAAGGACGGAATTGAAGGTGGCAAATACGGCGGCCAATGCCGCAGAAATCAGCGCCAATCCCACACCCAGATGGTATTGGCTCAAATCACTAATTGCCCCTGACGGCGCCGGTCCCCAAAGCAATACGAGCAACCCGCAAATAATCACCACACCCAACACCACTTCCCGTGCGTCCACCCGCCGCTTGTACACCAGCGGCTCCACCACACTAACGAACACCGGTGTTGTGGCCAACGTCGCCAGTGCCACCGACACGTTGCTCACCTTGATGCTGGCGAAGAACGCAATCCAATGTGCCGCCGCAGTGCACCCAACCAAGGCCACCTTCCACATACTGCGCATGGAAAACCGTTGAATACGGCCGCGCAAAGCAAGCCACAGCCAAACCAAACCACCCCCCAACAACACCCGCCAGAACACCAAGCGATCCGCATCCAGCGAAATGAGTTTGCCCAAAATTCCCGTGAAGCCGAAAATCAGGACTATGAAGTGAAGCATCCAAGTGCTTTGGCGGCGATTCATGCCGGCAAATCTACCCGTAACTTGCTTGCACTTTAATTCGGCTCTGCATGAAAAACTTCATTCTCACTTTCTTGGCATTTGCAGCCTTTCCTGCCTGGGGTCAAATTCAACTGGACAACCAATTTGAGGATTGGAGTGAAATCCCACACAGCACAGGCGCCGAAGGAAGTCCATTTGCGGCGGCGGCAGTCACCAGCAACGCCGACTGGCTCTACTTGCACATTGAAGTTGGCGAAGAGGTGGCGCTGGATGAAAACGCGCTTCCCAATGATTACCGCATCCTTCTCGATTTGGATGACGATCCCAACACCGGGGTGGATTACGCCAGCATGGGGCTCGGAGTTGACCTGCTCATCAATTTGGCCTCCCGGCAAGCCATACGCTACACCAATGGTTCGGGGATTGAGTCGTTCAACGAAATCGGCATGCGGGCAGCACCGACCTACAGTGGAACGGAGTTTGAGTTGGCGTTCGACCGTGATTTAACCCAGGTGGGCGAATCAACGGTGCGAATCATGTGGTACGACAACGATGAGCAAATCGGTTTTCCTGCAGGCGGCCTGGAACACATCCCGCTCGATGCGCCGGACACCTTTGTTCCTGTCAGCATTGCACGCCCACCCGGGACGCTCAACCGCGTGGCTTTCTGGAACGTCAACAACCGAATGGATGAACTTTTCGCCCAGCAAGCCATGAAACGAATCTTACAGGCTGTCGATCCGGACATTCTTGCACTTTCAGAGGTCTCCAATGTCAGCGCCTCCTACGTGCAGGGCTTGCTCAATGACTGGCTTCCACTGGCGGGCGATGAGTCGTGGAATGTGGTCAAAGATGATTGGGATTTGATGGTTGCGTCCAAAGGGGTTATCCTGTCTTCGTTTCCTTCGGTTATGCGGCAGTTTCCTGCATTGGTCGAGGGCCACCCGGGTTGGGGTGTTCCGTTGCTCATCACAAGCAGTCACTTGAAATGCTGCGGAGGATCTTCCAACGAAGCACAGCGGCAAGCCGAAGCCGACGAATACATGGCGTTTTTGCGGGATGCTATGAACGGCGAGGGCGACCTGGTCCTCGCCCCCAATAGCCCTGTCATTTACGGCGGCGATCTCAACATGGTGGGGCTCGACGACCCGATTTACACCTTGGTTAGTGGAGACATCAGTGACGAAAGCACGTACGGTCCGGATTTTAGTCCAGACTGGGATGGAACAGCCCTCACAGAGCACCCCCTTTTGCAAACCGACCACGCGTTTGATTTTACCTGGATGAGCAGCAACATCAACTCCGAATGGATGCCGGGAAAACTCGATTACCTCATCACATCCGACGCCTCGATAGAATTAAAGGCGGGGTTTGTGGTGCGCACCGCAGACATGAGCGAGGAGCGTCTCGCTGAATTCGGATTGCTCGCTGATGATGCCCTCGACGCTTCCGACCATTTCCTTGTTGTGGGGGATTTAGGGTTGGGGGATTTGCTGGGGTCTGCTCCGGATAGCGATGGGGATGGCGTCAACGACTATGAGGACAACTGTATCTACGCGGAAAATCCTGGACAAAGTGATTTCAACGGCGACGGCATCGGAGATGCGTGCAGCGATACCGATGGAGACGGATTGAGTGATGCGCTTGAAATCAACGTGTACGGCACCGACCCCCTCGCCGCCGATACCGATGAAGACGGGGTCAACGATGGATTGGAATTGTGTGTGTGCAGCGCGCTGGACCTCTGCCCAGGCGACCTTTCCAATGACTCCGTCGTATCGGTGGCCGACTTGCTGTTGTTGCTCGGATTGTTCGGGGCGACCTGCTGATCAGCGGGCGGCTCGAATGACTTGAACCGACTTGATTCCTTGGGGTGTCGTAATGCGCGCGACATACACGCCCGCAGGCCATTGAGATACATCCAATGTAAACCGCGTTTGGTGGGGTGCATGCGATGCGAGAAGGCGGCCGTCCATCCCGTACAGCTCGACCTCACTCATGGTTGCGCTTGATTCAAAGATTACCGAGCCTGTTGCGGGATTGGGCCACAGGTTGGCTTCAAAACCCAGCTCATCTACCGAGACCACGATGACATCCACTTCAACCAATGCTTGGTCTGAGCAGTACCCGTCTGTGCTGAAAACCGTCAAATACACCTGGTACACCCCTTCTTCGGTGTAAGCGTATTCTGGGGTTTCCTCATCGCTGGTTCCGCCATCCCCAAATGTCCAATAGTACCCCGCTGCACCTGTACTCAGGTTTTCAATTTCCAAATTTCCGTCCAACAAATTCCACGGTGAAACCACTGTAAAAGCCGCATCTACCGGTTCGGAGAGGTCAGATTGATAGCGCGGTGAAATGCGGTAGCCTTCAAAATGCGGCTCGTCAAAATCCCGCTGGTCACCGATACCTGTCACCCCGAAAACCCCCACCGGTGGATCCGTCAAAAACAGGTCCGTGTTGGCATCGATGCGCATGGTGTATACCTGTGCCCCTGTTGTGATGTCCACCTCAAAACTCGGAGCGCTGTTCGTCCATTGCGCGGGATCCACTAATTCCACACACTTCAGTCGAATGACGTGGGATTCCGTTTCTTCGTTGAGTTCCTGCACCAGCTCTGGCTGTTCGGTTAAGAAGCCTGAGCCCTCGTACAGCACCGTGTCAGCAATGATTTGCGTCAGTCCTGCAAACTGCGCAATGGTCCCTCGAATCCGCAGGCTGTCTCCTGGAACTACTTCTTCATACCCAAAATCAGAAAGCGGACTGAAGACGTTGATGCCGTGGGTTGAATCAATCAAGGTGAACTGAAGGCCAGAGGGGTAGTCGTTCCACCCGTGCGCAATGCCGCGCAATTCACATGAAACCCCCAAGCTATCCGTTACACCGGAGACAAAATCAACCGATCGAACGGTCGCAATGTCGTACACCGGATAGGTCAGATCCGAAGGTTGGATGTGAATGGTCACGGTGTCGATGAGCAATACGACCTCCCCGGATGTCACTTCAATCGCCAATTCCACCGTCTCTTCCCCTTCCGGCTCTTCGTCGTCGATGGCCGCGAAGGTGAAGGATTGGTCGTTCAGCAATCCGATGGGGAATGAAAATTCCGGAAGCGGGAACACCCCGGGGAAATCATCGCCCGGTGTCGCGGTTCCACCAACAACGTCCACGACAACCGTTGCGTCTTGCAAGGGGTACGCCACTTGCATCACAACTTCTGCTCCTCCCCCCTCAAACACGTACAGATCAGTCGCCGCAAAACCCAACGCCATATCCGGCGTGCCTGTGCACGTAGCCGAGTGGTATCCAATGAAGTCAAAGGTGTCCTGGGGATAGACGTCCCATTGGTATTGGCCCACCTCCCAATTGGTGCTTCCTTGGGAAACATTGGATTTGCGCACCAGGGTGTACTCCGCCATCTCTCCCGCGCCCCCATCGACCGTGAACGGTGATCCCGGATCCGGGCCAAACTCACCCATTTGGTCGATGATGACCCCGTCGTGGTACAGCACGATCACGTCGTTGCCGTTGAACCACGTCACCTGGCTTTCGATGTCCGCCGCTTGGTACAGCTCGGGTGCCGCCAATGCGTTCATGATGACGAACACGTCGTTTGGTTCAATGACCCCTTCAAGCAGTTGGGTGTTGGTAGGTTCTGAGGCCCCGTTGTTCCATGTCTCCATGTGGTACCCCTCCAAATTAATGGCCACCGGCGAAGGGTTGTAAAGCTCCAGCGCCTTGTTGTTGCTGTTGCCTTCGACGTATTCGGAAATGAAAATCTCTTCGCAGAAACTCGCACTCTCACAATCCAAAATTTCAACTTCCAAAAACGAATTGCTCAGGCTGTCACACTCCACACCGAGAATTCCACTCAATGGACTTCCCGCCTCAAGCGTGGTTTCATCAAACCCCTCCAAACCACTGCTGCCCCATACTTGATACGTACCCACGCCCAATGCAGTGAAATCGTACTGCGGGAAACCCACGGTGTCCAAGATGACTTGGGCTTCGTCTGTGATGACAAAAATGTACTCCGCATCCACAGCTTCCGACGTGTATCCAAAGGTGACTACTGCGTTTTCCATGCCCAGACATCCGAGTGCTGACGGAGTGCCCGACGCGTCTGTGACGTTTCCTCCATCACACGCCGGAGGGTCGCAGGTCTCGCCAATGATTTCAATTGAGTTGAAGGCAAAGGCATAACACCCCTCACCCTCAATGCCCTCCACGGGCTGACCGGACGCGGTTGTCGACGCAATCAGAGGGTCATTATGGGAAACGCCAAACACCTCCAATACACCATCTCCCATGCCGGCGACGTTTACCGCAGGCCCGTCAAACGTTGCCATGATCAGTCCGGTCTCTGCATCGGCAACCACCGCTGTAAAGGACGCTTCAGGCACGTCGTTGGTGTGCAACAATTGAATCAATACCAGTTCGCTCGCATCCGTACACACCTCGCTGTTTGCCGCATTTTGGAGGGTGATTTGTCCCCCATCACACACCAATACGTTGCTGTATCCTGGAGTGGGTGCTTGCAAAATGAAGTCGCCTGGAGTTTGTGGGGAGCCGCCATCGGGGACGCGGGACAAACTTTGGTAATCCGCCAAGCCTTCAGCACTTTCGTTCAATTGCACACCGTTCGGTGTCAGCACGTCCAACAAACTCAACATTGGCGGTTGGTTGTTGCCGTAAACCACCGCATCCAATAAATCCTCATCCGTAACCGGAGTGCCGTTGGGGAAATTCGCAGCATCCGCATCATACAGAGCGATGCCTTCTTGGCCCACTTGCAACCAGTTGGTTGATTCAATGACCACGTCTGCTTCGGGCAAGCCGGGCCCACCGATCAACAAGAATCCATCGGCATCGAGCGAAAGCCCCGTCAAGTCAATCGTTAAATTCGATTGGGCATTGGAGCCGTTGTAAATAACCAGCGCATAGCCAGAAAGGTCTTCGCTTGGGGTTCCGTACAGCTCAACAAACTCCTCGGTATCCGTTCCGGGTCCAGAGGGATCGAATTCGTTGATGACCAATTGGGACCAGCCAGCCGAAGTTGCAATGCCGATCAAAAGAAGGGTGAAAAACCCCGCTCGAATACGTGGGGTTGTGGCGGTAATAATCGTAGGCATGTGAATCGTTGCTACCATTTTGGGGGAACCAAAAGTACACACATTCCCATTGAACGCTCACATGCACACAACAACCCGCTGCTGAACCCGTGTTGGATTGTAACTTCGTAAGGCTATGGCCCAACGCGGAAGCCTCATCCAAAAGCTCGATGAATTTATCCGAGCCTACTACCTGAATCAACTCGTCAATGGCGCGCTGCGCTCGCTGGCGGTGTTGATTTGTGCGGGAATTGGGTTTGCTTTGATCGAGTCCGTTGGTCGGTTTGGCATCGCCGGTCGAACCGTATTGTTTTGGACCCTGTTGTCCGGCAGCTCTATCCTGTTGGTGGTTTGGTTGGTGGTTCCTTTGTTGAAATGGGCGCAAATTGGCAAGGGGTTGTCGCACGAAGAGGCCAGTGCTTTGATCGGGCGTCATTTTCCTGAAATCAGCGACCGCCTGTTAAACGTGCTCCAGCTGCAACAGCAATTGGGTGCTGAATCTCATCCCGCAGATACATCCCTGCTGGAAGCGTCCATTGAGGAGCGCACATCCGCACTCCAGCCCGTTGCGTTTAATCGCGCCATTGATTGGGAAAAAAGCAAGGGGTTGCTGCGTTATGCATTACCGGTGCTGTTGATTGCTTCGTGCATGTGGGTGTGGAGTCCTGCATTGGTGAAGGAGCCCGCCGGACGCATTCTCGCCCATCGCCAAGATTTCATCCCTCCTCCCCCCTTCTCGTTTGTCGTAGGTGATGACCTTCGGGTACCGGCCATGCAGCCGTTCACACTCACGGCCACGACGGAAGGAGAAACGACACCTGATGTTGTGATGGTGGAAGTCGGAGACAGCCGATACCGCATGGAGCGCGTTGGGAATACGTTCCAGCACACCTTTCCTTTGGTTCGAGAAGACATTCCTTTTCGGTTGACGGGAGGTGGGGTTTCCTCGTCCACCTATCGGCTCATTGCCTTGCCCGTCCCCACACTGGTTGGATTGGAAATTACAACCACCCCTCCCGCTTACACCGAGCTGCCTCGGGAAACGCTCGTTGACATTGGCAACCTCCGCATTCCCGAAGGGACAACCATTGAATGGTCGGTACGAAGCAAAGACACCGATTCCCTGCGGATCGTGGCTCCGGGCCAACCGTCGGAGGTGCTTCAAGGGGCAGCCGGTGTGTTCACCAGCTCACTGCGCGCCACCGAAAGTGGGCCGTATTGGTTGGTGCCCACCAACCAGGCGGTCGGCGCCTTGGACTCGCTTCGTTACTACCTCCAAGTTCTCACCGACCAGGCTCCACGCATCAGCGCCTCAGAGCGCGTCGACTCCACCGTACAATCGGTGCGTTACTTCAATGGGGAAGTTTCCGATGACTACGGCTTCAGTCGGTTGACCTTCGCCTACCATTGGTTGGAAGTTGGTGACCGGCCTGAGGAATTATTCGTCGCTGACGCCCCGGACCCCAATAGCGTCACCCGCATACCGCTCGAATCGCCAAATGGGCGTTCCGACCGCTTTTTCTTTGAGTGGTCGTTATCGGAATTGGGCATCGTACAAGGGGATGTGCTCGAGTATTGGTTCGAGGTGTGGGACAACGACCGCATCCACGGCCCAAAAATGGCTCGCTCCACACCCCGCACCTTCTCCCCCCCTTCGGAGTTGGATATCCGGGAGGAACGCGACCAAGCCAACGCAGACATCGAAGACCAGATGCGCCAAGCACGGGAAAGCGCCGCCGAATTGCGCGAAGAAGTGGAGGAGCTTCGCAGGCAGCTGGCGGAAGACAATGAAATCGACTGGAAGGATGAACGGG
The DNA here is from genome assembly GCA_029979565.1 of bacterium. GTDB lineage: Bacteria > Bacteroidota > Bacteroidia > Flavobacteriales_D > Sanyastnellaceae > UA16. The sequence continues at coordinate 21,562 of JAPOHG010000021.1, read as the reverse complement.
CCCTTGAAGAGCTCATGAAGAAACAAGAGGAACTCCGCGAAAACCTTGAACAACTCCAGCAACAAAACAGCGAAAAGGATGAGCGCTCGAACGAATTCAGCCCCGAAGAAGAGCGCATCCTCGAAAAGCAAGAGCAGCTTCAAGAGCTCATGGAACAGGTGATGAGTGAAGAACTCAAGGCTATGTACGAGGAGATGCAGCGGCTGATGGATGAAATGGATCCCGAGGCGTTGGAGCAAATTCAGGAGCAGCTCGAGAACATGCAGGTCGATCAAGAGTCTCTGGAAAAAGAGTTGGACCGCGCCTTGGAGCAATTCAAGCAACTCGAATATGAGGTGAAAATGGAGGAGGCTATTGAGGACCTCAAAGCGTTGGCTGAAAAACAGGAGGAGTTGGCTGAACTGACGCGAAATGAGGACGGCACAAGCGACAGCCTCAAGGCCGAACAAGACTCCTTAAACAAGGCGTTTGAAGAAATCCAGGAGCGCCTTGACCAACTGGACAAAGACAACCAAGAACTCGAAAATCCCAATGCCACCATGGACCGCGCAGAAGAACGCGAATCCATTGAACAAAAGATGAGTGAAAGCTCCGATCAGCTTGAGCAAGAGAAAAACAAAAAAGCCTCCCAGCAACAGCAGCAAGCCGCAGACGAAATGCAGCAAATGGCCGAGCAAATGGAAAGCATGATGCAGCAGCAAAGCGAAGAATCCCTGGAAATCGACATGGACGCCTTGCGTGCCTTGCTCGAAAACATCATCGACCTGTCGTTTGATGAGGAGGGGTTGATGGAGGCGCTGCGCACCACAAGCGACAACGACCCCGCTTACGTGATGCATGGACAAACCCAACGCCGGCTCAAAGACGATGCGCGCATGGTGGAAGATTCTCTATTTGAGTTAAGCATGCGAATCCCGCAATTGGCACCGGCTGTCAACCGCGAAATTGGCCTCATCAACCACCACATGGAACAAGCCTTGGGTGGCTTCGGCGACCGTGAAACCGACCTCATCACCAGCAACCAGCAGTACGTGATGACCAGCTTCAACAACCTGGCCTTGATGTTGGATGACGCGCTGCAGCAGATGCAACAAGAAATGGCGCAGAAGCAGCCTGGAAGCGGCAATTGCGAAAACCCCGGCGGCAATGGAAAACCCAAACCCGCACCAAGCGCCGGCGATATCAAGAAAATGCAGCAATCGCTGGGCGAGCGATTGGAGAAAATGAAGGAGATGATGGGTGAAGGCGCCAACGCCGGACCAAATGGACGCCAACAGCGTCAGTTGAGCAAGGAGCTTGCGCAAATGGCAGCCCAACAAGCTGCCCTCCGCCAAATGGCCGAGAAAAAAGCCCAAGATCTGAACGCAGACGGATCTGGAGACGGCACGCAGATGAGCGACATCGCTAAAGAAATGGAGGAAATCGAACGTGACCTTGTCAACAAGGACGTGACCATCGAAACCCTGGAGCGACAACAAGAGCTGTTGGTTCGATTGCTCGAAGCTGAAAAAGCCGAAATGACCCGCGGTGAGGATGATAAGCGCAAATCCAAAACTGGCAACCAAAACCTCGCAACCACCCCTGCCCCGCTGTTGGAATACCTGGACCAAAAGGCGCGTGAAGCCGAATGGTTACGAACAATCCCCCTTGAATTGCAGGGTTATTACCGGGACCGAGTCAACGATTATTTCAATAATTTGGACGACACAAAGCCCGAACTCGAGCTTCAACCCGAACGCTAGTCATTATGATTGAAACCATGCATAAATTGGAATTTGCTTCCCAGCCGGAGAACATTGCGATTATTGAGCGTTTGATCGATGAAATTCGAGACAACAGTGCGTTCGATGACGAGTGTTATGGCGACGTGTTGATCGCAATGACCGAAGCTGTAAACAATGCCATTGTGCACGGCAACAAGCTGCAGGACGACAAGACTGTCGTGGTTGAATACGAGCTGCAGGCGCGCAACCTCTATTTCAAAATCACCGACCAAGGCGCTGGTTTTGATTTCGAGAACGTTCCCGATCCAACCTCTCCAGAAAACATCGAAAAACCAAATGGCCGCGGTGTTTTCCTGATGCGCAGCTTGGCCGACGAATGCGCGTTCGACGACGACGGCCGAATCGTTGAACTGACCTTCAACAACGTCTTCGCGGCGTCTTAAACCAGCTTCCTTGGCATTCCAATTTCACAATGCCGACCACTCGTTCCGCTGTCCAAAGCGGCGCAAAATTCGTTCCTGGGTTCACACCTTTGCCGCCGAACACGGGAAGACCGTTGGAGATTTGGGGGTGGTTTTCTGCTCCGATGACTACCTGCTTGAGTTGAACAAAACCCACCTTCAACACCATTATTACACCGATATCATCACTTTTGACTACTGCGAAAACGACACGCTTTCCGGTGATTTAATGATTTCCATTGACCGCGTGAAGGACAACGCAAAAACCCATAATCAATTGTTTTTCAATGAGTTGCTGCGTGTCATCATCCATGGACATTTGCACCTCGTTGGGTACAAAGACAAAACAGCCGCCGATCAAACCACCATGCGCGCTAAGGAAGATGAATGGATTGCGCGTTACCATGATTCGAAGCCATGATCCATGATACGTATGACGTTATTGTAGTTGGTGCAGGTCACGCTGGAAACGAAGCCGCGGCAGCGGCGGCCAACCTTGGAGCTTCTACCCTGCTCATCACCATGAACATGGGTGTCATCGGACAAATGTCCTGCAATCCCGCCATGGGTGGAATTGCCAAGGGCCAGATTGTGCGGGAAATCGATGCGCTCGGAGGATACTCAGGAATTGTAAGCGACCACAGCGCCATTCAGTTTCGAATGTTGAATCGTTCCAAAGGGCCAGCTATGTGGTCACCGCGTACCCAAAACGACCGCATGCGTTTCGCTGAAAAATGGCGGCTCATGCTCGAGCAAACACCAAAACTCGATTTCTGGCAAGACGCCGTCATCGAATTGCTCATAGAAAACGGAGTGTGTGTGGGCGTAAAAACCCAGCTCGGAGCAATGATCCGGTCCCGATCCGTCGTGGTTACTGCGGGCACGTTTCTTAATGGCCTCATGCACGTCGGTGAAAAACAGTTTGGTGGCGGCCGCGCTGGGGAAAAAGCCGTCCGCGGCATCACAGAACAACTGGTCGAGCACGGCTTCAGTGCTGACCGCATGAAAACCGGAACGCCCCCACGCGTCGATGGCCGAAGCATCAATTACGCCGTCATGGAAGAGCAAAAGGGCGATGACAATCCGCAGCGGTTTTCCTATACCGACACCCCTTTGCTCAAGCATCAGCGCAGTTGCCATATCGCCTATACCAACACCGGTGTTCACGAATTGCTGCGTGAAGGTTTCGATCGTTCTCCGATGTTCAACGGTCGCATCCAAGGCTTGGGACCGCGGTACTGTCCCAGCATCGAAGACAAAATCGAGCGGTTCAGCGACAAGGATGCACATCAATTATTCGTTGAGCCAGAGGGTTGGGACACCATTGAAGTCTATGTAAACGGGTTCAGCACCAGCTTGCCTGAAGACGTCCAAGTCCGTGCGCTCAGAGCGGTTCCTGGATTCGAAAATGTCAAGTTTTTCCGACCAGGGTACGCTGTGGAATACGACTTTTTTCATCCAACTCAACTACGGCATAGTCTCGAGACCAAGGCCATCAACAACCTCTTTTTTGCAGGACAAATCAACGGAACCACCGGGTATGAGGAAGCGGCTGCACAAGGCATCATGGCGGGCATCAATGCCGCACGTTCCACGTGGAACAAAGAGCCCGTTGTGTTGAAGCGCAACCAAGCATATGTTGGCGTCTTGATCGATGACCTCGTCACAAAAGGCACCAAAGAACCTTACCGCATGTTCACCTCTCGCGCTGAGTACCGCATACTCCTGCGCCAAGACAATGCAGACCAACGCCTGACCCCTTTGTCTCATAGCATTGGATTGGCTGGGGACGACCGGTTGCGCGATCTCGAACAGAAACGAACACGTGTCCAAGCCATGCGCAAAGGATTGGAAAAGCTCAGTGTATCTCCCGATGACGCAGCAAACCTATTGGCTGCTAAAGGGTCTACCCCATTGAAGCAGAAACAAAAAGCGATCTCCATTCTGACCCGGCCGAACATTGGTGTTAACGATATGATTGATCACATGGAGTCGGTGGCTGTGCTTTCGAAGCAAAACGCACTGACAACTTCTGACCTCGAAAGCATGGAGGTGGAGATCAAGTACCAGGGCTACATTGAGAAGGAGCAAGCAGTAGCCGACAAACTCCAGCGATTGGACTACGTGACCATCCCGAAGGGTTTTGATTACCATGCGCTCGAATCACTCAGCAGTGAAGCCCGCGAAAAGCTCTCTGCTGAAAAGCCTGACACCCTCGCAACAGCTTCGAGAATTTCAGGGGTGAGTGCCTCGGACCTTGCGGTTCTCCTTGTTCGGCTTGGTCGATAAGGTGTTCCACGTGAAACAATGCTGAAGAGCCTGTTTTTTCGCTTGTAACGGCACCAAAACACCTTTGTGAACTGCTCATCGAATCTTTGCTCAGGATGGATTTTTCTATTCCCTTGATTATCAGTGTTTTAGTTTGGATTGTCGGCCAAAACCCACCAAACTACCTTTGCGGCTGAATAATTCATCACCATGGACATCCAAAACATCCTCCGCGAACTCAACATTCAATCCACCAATCCCGGTGTCATGATCGGTACCCAGGCTTTTGGCTCAGGGCCCGTCATTGATTCGATTTCTCCTGTCGACGGCAAAGTCATCGCCTCGCTTACCAGCGCGACCGAGGAAGAATACGAGCAAGTCATCGATGCGGCACAAGCAGCGTTTGTTGAATGGAGGAGTGTACCTGCGCCCAAGAGGGGAGAGGTGGTCCGCCAGTTCGGAGACGCCCTCCGCGAAAAAAAGGACGCGCTGGGTGCTTTGGTGAGTTATGAGATGGGTAAATCCTTGCAAGAGGGATTGGGTGAAGTGCAGGAAATGATTGACATCTGTGACTTCGCTGTTGGCCTGAGCCGTCAGCTTTACGGAATGACTACACACTCCGAGCGACCTGAGCACCGCATGTTTGAACAGTACCACCCGCTCGGTGTGGTTGGCATCATTTCCGCGTTCAACTTTCCTGTAGCAGTGTGGGCATGGAACACGGCCCTTGCTTGGATTTGTGGCGACTCGTGTGTTTGGAAACCTTCAGAGAAGAGCGCCCTTTGCTCCATCGCTTGCCAACACATCTGGAATGATGTGGCTGCGGCCAACGATGTCCCTGCGGCCTTGTCGTGCGTGGTTAATGGCTACGCCAACATCGGAGAGAAGATCAGCGACGACGGACGCATTCCGTTGGTTAGCGCAACCGGCAGCACCCGCATGGGCAAGGCGGTAGGAGCTAGGGTCGGTGCACGTTTGGGCCGCGCGCTGCTCGAGTTGGGGGGAAACAACGCCATCATCATCACGCCCGATGCGGACCTTGATATGGTGGTACCGGCAGCTGTATTTGGAGCCGTCGGGACATGTGGTCAACGTTGCACATCTACGCGTCGATTGATCATTCACCGCTCCATCTACGAGCAGGTCAAAAACGTTTTGGCCAATGCCTACAAACAGTTGAGCATCGGAAACCCACTCGACCAAAGCAACCACGTAGGACCGCTCACCGATCAGGCTGCGGTTCAGATGTACCTGGATGCACTTCAAGCTGTAGAAGACCAGGGGGGTAAATTCGTAGTCAAAGGCGGCCAGCTCGAAGGAGTGGGGTACGAAAGCGGTTGCTACGTCAGCCCTTCGATTGCGGAAGCCAGCAACGACCTAGCCATTGTCCAACACGAAACCTTTGCTCCGTTGCTTTACATCATGCCTTACGACGAATTGGATGAGGCCATTGCCATGCAAAATAACGTCGCCCAGGGGCTTTCCTCTGCCATCATGACCAACAACGTCCGAGAAGCCGAAGCGTTCCTGTGTGCAAGCGGATCCGATTGCGGCATTGCCAATGTCAACATCGGCACCTCCGGCGCTGAAATCGGCGGCGCCTTCGGTGGAGAAAAGGAAACCGGGGGCGGCCGCGAGTCCGGCTCTGATGCGTGGAAGGCGTACATGCGCCGCCAAACCAATACCGTCAACTACGGACGCACCTTACCGTTGGCCCAGGGCATCAAATTCAACCTCGGTTGATGCGCGGGATTTTTCTGCTTCTCTCTGGTGCCTTTTTAGCTGCGTGTGGAACACCCCCTGTGCAAGCACCATCCCATGAACGTTTGGCATTTGTGTTGAACGATTCCATTCAAGCGTATTTTCCTCTCGCGGTCAGCGATTCCGTGTGGGTGGTGCGGAATGGGGAAGAGGCCATCCGACTCAATCAGACCACCAGCGAAACGTACCACGTTCCTGTATTCAATGGAACCCTCACGCTGGCGACCGCTTCAACCGGTTATTGGACGGATTCCCTGCGTCCTGAAACAGCAAACGGCGCCTACCGCGTCCCGTTCACATTAACCGAGGCCGCAACAACAATGGTCGGCCAACCCATTACGGGTTGTTGGGACGTCTGGTTCGGATCGAGCAGCGCTGAACAAGCGGGAACAGCCGATGCACAACTCGACTTACAGCCCAACAATGATCAAATCGAGGGCACCATGCGCACACCCACCGGAGACTACCGCTACCTCGCGGGGCAGTTCGATGGCGATGAATTGATCCTTCAGACGTTTGACGGCGCACACCTTTTTTACTTCAGCGCCACCTTAAGAGACGGCGAGTGGAACGGTGGTCATTTCTACAGCGGTAACCATTACCACACGACGTGGTCCGCGGCCCCTGCACAACCCTGGGATTCAAGCGTCGTATTGGCGAAGTTGAACCCTCCTGCGGATTCCTTGATTGTCCGCCTCATCGATGCAAAAGGCGGGACTTATGAACGCTCATTGTTGCCAGAGAAAGGGCGTGTAACCGTGCTGGATGTTCTCGGCACTTGGTGCCCCAACTGCATGGACGAGGTACGGTTGTTGTCTGCTCTTCCCATGGAACACGCCGACCAACTTTCCGTGGCATTTGAAAGGCCCGATTCAGTTGGTGTAGCCTACGAGCGTTTGGATGCTTTTCGCGCGGAGATGGGGGTGGATTGGGACATCGTACTCGGCGGAAAAGCAAGCAAGCAAGTGGCAGCAGACGCGTTCCCGTTTTTGGACCGCATCATCAGCTTTCCGACCACGCTGTTCATCCAACACGATGGCACTGTGCACGTTCATTCCGGATTCAATGGCCCAGCAACGGGTGCAGCGTACGAAGAAGAGGTTGCCGCATTCAAGCGGTATTCCGCACCCGCTATTTCGTTGGAAAATCGTTGACGCGGTCGACTTCGATTCGTTTCGCTTGATTGGCCAATTGCCAAGCCGTGCAAAACACCAGTTGACCAATTTCCGCTGTCTTGTCGTAGTGGATTTTTTCAGGGTCGTCACCGGGGCGATGGTAATCCTCATGAACTCCGCTGAAGTAAAAGATGACTGGGATGTTGTTCTTCGCAAAATTGTAATGATCTGAACGGTAGTAAAACCGGTTGGGATCTTCGGGTGCATTGAAGGTGTAATCCAATGCTAGGTTGGTGTAAGTCGCATTGGCTGTTTCGCTAATCTCATGCAGTTCTGATGAGAGTTTGTCCGATCCAATGAGGTACACGTATCGGTCATCATCCGGATGTGATTCATCCACGCGGCCGATCATGTCGATGTTCAGGTTTGCGACCGTTTGTTCCAATGGCCAGATGGGGTGGTCGGTATACCACTCGCTGCCGAGGAGTCCTTTTTCTTCTCCGACAACCGTCATCAACAATACGCTGCGCTTGGGGCCGTTGCCTGCTTTTACCGCTTCCTGGAAGGCTTGTGCCAACTCCAGCACCGTCACTGTACCGGAACCGTCATCGTCAGCACCGTTGTGGATTTCACCATCAATGATGCCGACGTGGTCATAGTGCGAGGTGATGACTATCAGTTCTTCTCGAAGCAGTGAATCGGAACCGGGGATGTAGCCCAGCACATTGTGCCCAATGACCGATTCTTTGGTACGGTCCAGCGAAAAATTCCATGTCGTTCCGGCCAGTTCAACAGCATCTTCTGCTTTGCCTTTGGAAATCTTCTTGCTCCATTTCCTCCACGACTTCACATCAGCGGAACTCCACCACGCATCCGTGGCTGCAGCGTCCACCATGAACGTGGGTATGCGGGTTCCTTCGCGCTCTTTCGGTTGGTCGCGATCCAGGCGCAATGATTTGCGCATCAACCACGGCTTCATGCGACTTCGAAGTGTGCTCATGTCTTCGCTTACAACGACAACTGCCGCTGCTGCATTAGCATTCGCTGCCTCCCGCACATCGTTCAGCGCCTCCGAACCCGAAACCACAATCGCTTTGCCCTTTACATCGACCGACGCAATGGCCTCAACGTTGCTCACAGCCACCATGGGAACTGATTCCATTTTGGAAACCTTCAACCCCGGATAAAAAAGGAAATCATCCATGAATACAAGCGGACTTGCATTGACGGAAGCCTGACCGCCGGTGATTTGCGAACGAATCAGCTTGACTGGTTGGTAGTACGTAGAGCCATCGTACGGTTCTATGCCTAAGCTATTGAAGTGACTTGCAATGTATGCAGCTGCTTTCTCAGCTCCTGGTTCACCTGTCTCTCGTCCTTCAAATGCATCACTAGCCAATACCATGAGGTGATTCTCCAGGTCTTCAGCAGAAATCGTTGATGCGAAAGGTTGGGGATCCCCGACCTGACCCATTAACTGGATGGATGGAACCAAAGCCATTAAGCACAGCGCTACCGCACAGGCAATTTTGCTCACCCGGCGTTCGTGACGGCCGCCTTCAAATTCTTCTTCCATGTACGCCTTCAAAATTTCCAAACCCTCATCGTCCGATACAAACCGAGCTGGAATACACAACACATTCGCATTGTTGTGTTGTTTTACAAGTCGGGCAACATCGCTGTTCCACGCTAAGCCCGCGCGAATTTCTTGATGCTTATTAGCGGTCATAGCAACCCCATTGGCTGAACCGCAAATTAGAATACCAAAATCTACCGATGCTTTTGCAACATCCGCTGAAACCGCATGAGCATGGTCCGGATAGTCCACGCTCTCCAGTGAATCGGTTCCCCGATTGATAACTTCGACACCTTGGGATTCCAAGTGTGCGGTCAGGACCTTTTTCAAGGCGGGTCCAGCATGATCACCTCCGATTGAAACGCGCATTTTTTCGAATTTGAGCAGCAAGTTAATTCACAACTTCACGGTTAATAGTGCGTTTATCGTGTGAAGAACTCCACAACAACTTCACTTTGGATTTCGTTGTTTTCGACTAAGCCAGTAAGCCGCTTACAATTCAAAATTTTTGACCTCAAATTTTCACCTTCATTTTTCCGGGTGCTTTTCAAGGTTATTGACGATTCGCGTTGGCATAAATTATCCGACAATTACGCTATTCACAGGATGTTTAAAACCATCTTTAAGCTTTGAAAATCAACGATTCATTTTGCAATACGCTGTTCAGAACCAAGGCGATTGTCGTGAACAAGATGAAAATCCAAGCGATAGCCAGATTGCTTACCAACACAATTAACAGCCCTATTACGATGGGTTTATTTTCTAAGAAAAAGAATATTCTATTGTTATGTCTGTGGATGACAACTTGTTGTGTTGCACAGGATTCTGCCGGTGAATGCAACTGGACGGTGTATACCTTTCCAAACGGAAAAAAGGCAAGTGAAGGATGTTTAGTCAATGGTCAACCCGAGGGTGTATGGACGGCGTACCACGAGAATGGAACGGTCAAAAGCAAGGGCAATCGCCGCGAGTTTTTGTTGGATGGCACGTGGGAGTTTTTCGACACGACAGGAATCAAGGTCCGATCGGTTGAATATGTGGAGGACCTGAAATCTGGATGGGAACGCAGTTATTTTCCCAACGGAAAAGTAAAGATTGAAAAGCACTACGAAGCCAACCAGCGTTCCGGTTGGACGTATGAATATGACCAGGAAGGTCAACGCCGAAAAGCCATTCCCTTTCGCAACAACGTGGAAGATGGGAAAGGCAGGGAATACGCGGCAGATGGCCGAACCATTGCCCTTTTGGAATACGACAAAGGCTATTTGCGAAACGTATTAAAGGTCAACAGATACGACGCGTTTGGCCAAAAAACGGGTGTTTGGATGGACTGGAATGGCAGTGGAATTTTGCAGGAACAGGGTCCTTGGGAAGCAGGTAAACGCAACGGATTGTTTCGTTTCTATGATCAGTGGGGCCAACTTGAAGATGTGATTAAATACCTGAATGGAGAGGTGATTTCGGATGCTGCTGAAACGCAAGAAATTGACATTCGCACCACCACCCATGGTAACGGTACCATTGCGACGCGTTCGACGTATGAGAACGGGGTGCGGGTCGGTGTGTACACCGAATACGATGAAGCTGGAAACATCAGTTTTGGAGCGCTGTATGAACAGGGAATCAAGATTGGAGAAGGGGTGACCAATGCCGAGGGCAAGCGCATTGGGGAATGGAAACAATTTTATCCGGACGGTGCACTTAAATCCGAAGGGTTTTTTAGTGAAGGCAAGCGCGAAGGCCTATGGAAGTTTTACGCAGAGACAGGCCAGTTGATCCAGGAGGGAACGTACCGTGACGGTGAGTTTCACGGGAATTGGCGATGGTACTACATCGATGGTTCCTTGCACCGGGACGAATCGTACCGCAAAGGCAAGGCCGACGGAAACTTTTTGGAATTGGATCGGGCGGGTAAAACGTTGGTGGAAGGCCGATACGACTACGGACTGAAACAAGGGCCTTGGGTCATGGACGTCAATGATCACCGCGAGGAGGGAGTTTATGTGGACGGTGAGCGCCACGGTATTTGGATTCACACCTTTCCCAATGGCACGGAACAATTCAAAGGCGAATTTGAGATGGGTCTACCCGTAGGTAAACACGTGTACAAATCATACAACGGTTCAACAGAGCGTGTCGAACGGTACAACCTCGGCGAACGCGAAGGCAAATGGCTCTTCTACGGACCAAATCAAATGCTTCAGCAATCCCTGGAATACAAACGTGGTGAATTGGTTCGCATCGATGGAAAACGAATTAAAGCTCCTGAGGGTTAACTTAGAGGGATACGATGGAAACCCGGGAACAAATGGTGGCGTGGACCGATGTGTGGACCGATCCCACGTTGGTATTTGGTAGTGATGGTGAATTGATGCACACCAACGCTGCTGCACTGCGGGTATTCTCAGATTCGGAAAAAACGGAAGCGGTTGGTGTATGGAACCACATCCAGTCCCACCCCGAATTGCACCCGTTTTCATGGACGAATGCCTCCGGATCTTCTACCTATACGGTTCATCCTGGAAAAGTAGAAGGATGTTTTTTTGCCGTCTTTAAAGATTCCCGTGGGCAGAGCGAATTGGTGGCTGCACTCAATCACAACAAGCTTTTGTACAGCGGGTTGGCCAATGGAACCATTGAAGGATTGGCACTGGTCAATCGAGGCAGGGTTGTGGATTCCAACCCACAACTATGGAGAATCATCGGAGTGACCAACGCGACTGAATTGGCGCAGGTGGATTTGGAAAACATGTTGGGTGTGCGCAACTGGAAGCGATTAGCTGTGCGGTTAGGTGAAGTCATGGAATTCGAATTCACCAATTCCTTGGGGCAGCAGTTGGTGGTTGAGGGTCGAATGACTGGCGTCGGACCAGGCAGTGCTAATTATGCATTGGCCCTGTTGGACATCACGGAAAAAAGGAAAATTGCCAAGGATTTGCTTCAAACAAAGGAGCGGTTTCGGTTGCTTGTTGAAAGCAATCCATTCGGCTTGTTTTTGGTGGTACAAGGCGACATTCGATACGCCAATCAAGCGGGGCTGGAAATTCTCGCCATTCAAGATGAGGAGGAGGTATACAACCAACGCCTTTCTAATTTCTTTGAAGCCGGTGATCAGGTTCGAATCACGGAGGATATGGAGCGCGTTTTGGCGGGAGAAAAGACGGCCTATCTTGAAGTTTCCATTTTACAAGCCCATGGTGATGTGCGGGAAGTGGGGATTCAGATGGTATTGAGTTTCTTCGATAACCAACCCGCCGTGCAGGTCACTGTGAATGACCTGTCAACACGGATGCAGTTGGTGCGTGAGCAGATGCGACGCTCATCGGTAGAGGAGGCCAACATCCTGCTTAAAGAGGAAATCGACCAGCATCGCAAGACACAGAAACAGTTGATGCGTGCAGAACGTTTCAATCGCTCAATCATTGAAAGTTCCATCGACATGATCATGGCGTTTGATGCTGAGGGCAGCATCATTCAATTCAACCATGCTGCATCGGTTGAGTTTGGGATGACGGCGGAAGATGCGATGCAGTTGAAGGGACATGATTTTCTTGAAAACCCAGCGGATTTTGAAGCAATCATGGACGACTTGCGCAAACAGAGGTATTACGCCGGCGAAGTTGCGGGTCGTCGGTCGAGTGAAGAGGTGTTCCAAATGCTGATTTCCATCGCTGCGTTGCAAAATGACGAGGGGGAGGACACGGGATTTGTATTGGTGGGAAGGGACATCACAGACATTCGTTTGGCGGAACAAGAATTGCGTCGCAGCGAAGAGCGCTACCGGGACATTTTGGACAACGCAAGTGACCTGGTCTTCTTGGTTGATGAAGAGGGGCGGTTGACATATGCAAACCCCGCATTTTTCTCCACCTTGGGGTACGACGCCAAAGCGCTGAAAACCATTCGAATTCAAGAAATAGCCTCACCGCCAGAAGGTCAAAGCACCGATAACTGGAAACACTGGATGGTTGGAGACCGGAACGAACGGACATTCAAAGGCCGCTCAGGTGATGAGTTCAAAATGCTCGGCGGTGGGTCGGCTCAAACCAACAACAGAGGACAACTGATAGGCTTACGGTGCATTTACTTGAATGTATCCGAAGTGCGCGCATACCAGCGCTCTGCGTTGGTGCAGTCGGCCAAGCTGGAGTCCATTTTCAATTCGACCCGATACCTGCTCATGTTCACCATTGATCAAAAATTCAATGTGACATCGGTCAACCACAACGTTGTCGAGGTGTTGAAGGAGCAATTCGGCTTTGACACCATTGTTGGAACCCCCATCCTTGAATTGCTCAAAGAGGTGGTGTCCGAAGAATTTTACAAAGGCCAATTCCAGCTTTTTGTTCGCGCTGCGCAAGGTGTTCAACAGCAGTTTGAATTGCCGCTGGTCAACCAACAAGGTGAAGTGGTGTGGTACCAACTGTTCATCAATCCCGTGCAATACGACGAAGGCACCAAGGAGCTCAGCTGCATTGCCTACGACATTACCGAAAGGAAGGAAATAGACAACCAAATCCGTGAAGCACTGAAGGAGAAGGAAATCTTGCTTCAAGAGGTGCACCACCGCGTCAAAAACAACCTGCAGGTTATTTCGAGCATGTTGAACTTGCAGCGCCGGTTTGTGGATGATGACAAAATGCTAGAGGTATTGGACGAAAGCCAAAACCGCATTTCCACCATGAGCTTCATTCACGAAAGCCTCTACAGGAATTCGGACTTCAGTTCGATCGGTTTCTCTGATTATTTGGAGTGGTTGACCCAGAATTTAATCCACAGCTACTCGCACGTGACCACGGGTGTTGAGTTGATTTCAGCACTTGACGATGTGCACATCAACCTCAAGCAAGCAATACCTTGTGGGTTGATTGTCAATGAGTTGGTTTCGAATTGTTTGAAATACGCGTTCAAGGGCAGAACATCCGGAAAAATCTTCTTGCGGGTGCAGCGTGCGGGTGAAAAATTGGAAATTCAAGTGTCGGATAACGGGGTGGGGCTCCCTGATGATTTTGATTTCGAAACCAACGAGAGCTTGGGGGTTTACCTTGTTCAGGCTCTGACAGACCAACTCGACGGAAGCCTTACTGTGGATAACAAACACAGCGATAATGCGTTAGAATGGACAACAGGGGCCTCATTTTTGGTTAGTTTTACCCCATTGACCGACTAAGAACCACTTGACATGCCTATCAATATCCTCGTAACTGAAGACGAAAGCATCGTTCGCAAAGACATCGAGCGCTGCCTCGGCAACTTGGGCTACAACGTTGTAGCCTCTGCCGATAACGGCGAAGACGCCATCAACATGGCCATGAAGCACCAGCCGGACCTCGCGTTGATGGACATCATGATCAAGGGCGACATGAACGGTATTGCTGCTGCGGAGGAGATTAAGCGCAACATGGACATTCCTGTTGTTTTCTTGACTGCCTACGCAGACGAGAGCACCCTCAATGAAGCCAAAATGGCGGAACCGCACGGCTACATTTTAAAACCCTTCAAGGACGTCGACATCCAGACCGCCATCGAAATGGCGCTGCACAAGCACGGCAAAGAGCAGGAGGTGCGACAGGAAACAGAATTTTTGAGAAGCTTGGCGGAGCACAAGGAGGACTCGGACATCATTTTTGTGAAGAACCGCAGCCGCTTGATTCGGGTCAAAAACGAAGACCTGCTGTTTGTTGAGGCGCTCAAAGATTATGTAGTGGTACACACCACCAGCGAAAGCTATACCATTCACTCCACCATGAAGGATGTTGAAACCAAGCTCAGTGGGTCTGATTTCATGCGCGTTCACCGCAGCTACATTGTCAACATCGAAGCAATTGAAAGCATCAAGTATTCGATGATCACCATCCGGGGCATGGAAAAGGAAATTCCCGTTGGTGGGAGCTACAAGGACGCGTTGGCCCAGCGAATTAATTTGCTGTAACAACCTCTCTAGGAAACGAACAGAACGGCGTCGCGATGGTGGCGCCGTTTTTGTGTGTGCGCATTTCGAGCGAACCCAATGGTCGAAACAGCTTGATTTTGTGCCTGGATAAAGCAGGGGGTTGAAAGGAATCAACTTAATTTTGATGGTTCAGAATAGAAACCAAAGCCACCGGATCATGAGCGACGATCAATCAAGAAATACGTACAACGTTAACAGCGAATCCAAGTGTCCTTTTCTGGGGGGCTCCATGAAGAAAAGTGCGGGCGGCGGAACACGAAACACCGACTGGTGGCCGAATCAATTGAACCTCAGTATTCTTCGCCAACACTCAGCGCTTTCGAACCCCATGGGAACAGACTTCGACTATAAGAAAGCGTTTGAATCATTGGATTACGCAGCGTTGAAGGAAGACATCAACAAGTTGATGACGGACTCCCAAGATTGGTGGCCAGCGGATTATGGTCACTACGGTCCGTTTTTCATTCGCATGGCTTGGCACAGCGCAGGAACCTACCGCATTCAAGACGGACGCGGCGGGGCTGGAGCCGGAACCCAGCGTTTTGCACCACTGAACAGCTGGCCGGACAACGCAAACCTCGACAAGGCGCGTTTGTTGCTGTGGCCGGTTAAGCAGAAGTACGGCAATAAAATTTCATGGGCTGATTTGATGATCCTCGCGGGCAACTGTGCACTGGAGACCATGGGGTTCAAAACATTTGGTTTTGGCGGTGGCCGAGCGGATGTGTGGGAGCCAGAGGAAGACATCTACTGGGGCTCAGAGGGCGAGTGGTTGGCGGACCAGCGTTATTCGGGTGACCGCGATTTGGAGAACCCATTGGCAGCAGTACAAATGGGTTTGATCTACGTGAACCCAGAAGGACCCAACGGAAACCCTGACCCACTCGCAGCTGCGCGTGACATTCGGGAGACATTTGGGCGAATGGCCATGAACGACGAAGAGACGGTGGCGCTGATTGCCGGGGGACACACCTTCGGAAAAACACACGGTGCGGCCGATCCCGAAAAGTACGTAGGAGCAGAGCCTGCTGGGGCAAGCATAGAAGAACAAAGCATGGGTTGGAAAAACACCTTCGGCACAGGAGCCGGAGGAGACACGATTACCAGCGGCCTGGAAGGCGCTTGGACAACTACCCCCACCCAATGGAGCAACAACTACTTTGATAACCTCTTTGGCTTTGAGTGGGAGCTGACCAAAAGCCCAGCTGGAGCGCAGCAATGGAAGCCAAAGAATGGAGGAGGAGAAGGTGCTGTGCCTGATGCCCATGACCCCTCCAAGAGCCACACGCCGATCATGTTGACAACGGACTTGGCGTTGCGCATGGACCCTAAGTATGCGGTCATTTCAAAGCACTTCCATGAGAATCCGGAGGAGTTTGCCGATGCGTTTGCGCGAGCGTGGTTCAAATTGACACACCGGGATATGGGGCCGATTCACCGCTACTTGGGCCCAGAAGTTCCAGCGGAGGAGCTGATTTGGCAGGACCCAATTCCCTCAGGTGACACCATCAGCGCCAGCGATGTTGCGGCGCTGAAGTCCAAGATCATGTCATCCGGACTGACGGTGTCCGAGGTGGTTTCAACCGCCTGGGCTTCCGCTTCAACGTTCCGCGGCAGCGACAAGCGCGGGGGCGCGAACGGCGGCCGCATTCGATTGGCACCTCAACGTTACTGGGAGGTCAACAACCCCACGCAATTGAACCGGGTGTTGGACACACTCGAAGGGATTCAGAAGGCATTCAATGGAGCCGGAGGCGCTCAGGTGTCCATGGCAGACTTGATTGTACTTGCGGGTTGCGCGGGCATTGAAAAAGCTGCTGCGAACGCGGGGCACACGGTTGAAGTTCCTTTCACATCAGGTAGAGGGGACGCAACAGAGGCACAGACCGATGTTGAATCCTTCTCTGTCTTGGAGCCTCGCGCAGACGGTTTCCGAAACTACCGAAAGCCTGGAGTCGGCGGTACGACAGAGGAAATGCTGATCGACAAAGCCCAGTTGTTGACGTTAACCGCACCCGAAATGACCGCTTTGGTCGGTGGACTGCGTGTGCTCGGCACCAATTATGATGGTTCGATGCACGGGGTGTTTACAGACCGTGCGGGCGAATTGACGAACGACTTTTTTGTCAATCTGCTGGATTTGAATACGACATGGAAGGCAGTGGACCCAGTGTCAGAAGGGTTTGCAGGAAGCGACCGCGTCACCGGTGCTACCAAGTGGACCGCGTCTCGAACGGACCTGATCTTTGGCTCCAATTCAGAGCTGCGCGCCATCGCGGAGGTTTACGGTTGTTCCGACGGAGAAAAGCAATTCATTGAAGACTTTGTGAAAGCATGGGCAAAAGTGATGGACCTGGATCGTGCTTGATGCGACAGATTGATTCGAAAAAGGGGCTCCAGAGCCCCTTTTTTGTTGGTGGAATTTGTGATTGAACCAAAGCGGTGCATTTTTGACGGTGTATGCGAGTATTGTTCATGTCCATAGGGAGCCGGGGTGACATGGAGCCGTTCCTTGCGTTGGGGCAAGAGATGAAATCAAGCGGGCATGACGTTGCATTTTGCCTTCCTGCGCAATATGAAACCTTAGCGAAGGAGGTGTCCCCACGCTTTTATCCCCAAGACCGATCGTTCTTGGAGTTGATTGAAAGCCCAGAAATTCGAAACATCATGGGCCAGGTGGGCAGCGGTTTTTCGCGAATTCGAACGGTACTGGGCCTGCTTTCCAAAACCAAAGCGATACAGGAAAAGCTGATCACTGATCAAGAAAAAGCGGTGCAACACTTCGAGCCGGATGAGGTGGTGTTTCACATCAAATGCATCTACCCGGTTTTGTGGGCGCTGAAACACCGAGGAAACGTGCGCTTGTTGAGCCCAATGCCCTGCCTTGTTCACCCGACGAGCCGACACCCGCACGTAGCCTTTGGAAAGCCCCGGGGCGCGGCATGGAACCGAATAACTTACCGTATAGCCGAGTACGCGTTGGTGCGCCAAAGCATTTTAGGTTATGGAAAACGCTTCATGCGGGAACGCGGCATCGAAATGACCCCGAAAGACCTCACCCGGTTCTACCGAAATGAACTACCGGTTGAGTACGCTTACAATGAAACACTGTTTCCGCGCCCAACGGACTGGCCGAATCAAGCCGTCGTATCGCGGTTTCGACAAAGAAATCCCAACACTGAAACCGAGATTGACGCGGCTCTGCAATCGTTCTTGGACGAACACGATGCCGTGGTGTACGTGGGCTTTGGTAGCATGGTGAACGCACACCCAAAATTGGTAGCGGAAGATATCGTGCGCGTATGCGGGAGAATGGGTTTGGCGGTGGTGTTGAATCGTTCGTGGGGAGGGCTCGAACCGCCTGATTCACTCCCAAGTCATGCGATTGCAGTTGACCACGCTCCGTTTCACACCCTTTTTCCGCGGATGAAGGCCATTGTTCACCACGGGGGGTCAGGCACCACCCATATTGCCGCACAGAGCGGCACCCCCCAAGCGATCATCCCCCATATCGCAGACCAATTTTTCTGGTCGCGTCAGGTTGTTTCAAGTAAAAAAGGGGTGGAAGGTTTTCCAATCAAACAGTGGGGCGAGCAACGCTTTGAATCACTGCTGCAATCACTCATTCAATTTCAACCATGAAATCATCACCAATCATCGCCGGCACCATGAAGTGGGGGGTGTGGGGAGCCAAGATGACGGCCGCTGAAATGGCCGGCCACATCGAGGTCGCTATTGCGGCAGGGGTCCATACGTTTGATCACGCCGACATCTATGGAGGGTACACCACCGAGGCGGCCTTTGGTGAGGCTTTCGCCCTGGCGGATGTGCGCAGAGAGGAGGTTGAATTCATTTCCAAATGCGGCATTTGTTACCCCCCAGAGGGCACACTAAACGCTGTCAAACGGTACGATTATTCCGCGCTCCACATTCGGCGTTCTGCGGAAAACAGCCTGCGGAATTTACAAACCCCTTACCTCGACCTCTTTTTGCTTCACCGTCCAAGCCCTTTATTGGACCCTCGTGAGGCCGTGGATGAGCTTGAGCGCCTGCAGAGCGAGGGAAAGATCCGGTCGTGGGGCGTCTCCAACTTCACACCGTCGCAATTGGCCTTGGTTTCAACCTGTGGCCAGCCGGCATGGAATCAAATCGAATGTTCACTGACCCGTACGGAGCCCATGACGGATGGCACCTTGGACCATCACCAAGTTCATGAAATAGGCACGATGGCTTGGTCCCCGATGGGGACACTTTTCACAAGTGACACACCTCAAGCCGATCGTATTCAAAAAACCATGCATCGGTTGGTCGAGCAATACAACGCTCCTGTGGAGGTGATCCTGTTGGCCTGGTTGATGCGCCATCCGGCGGGAATTGTGCCGGTTGTAGGCACCACCCGTTCGGAACGATATACAACGCTGATTTCAGCCAAGGAAATCTCCCTCTCGGACGAGGATTGGTTTGCGCTGACGGAAGCCAGCTGGGGGCACAAGGTGCCGTGATTAGTTGTGGGTTGTAACCGTGATTTTTTGCGTGCGATCACCCCAACGTAACACGTAAAACCCCGGCGTGCAGGAATGGAGGAGCAGGGGCTGCCCGGATTGAATCCGCTCCCATTGGACCAACCGTCCATGCATGTCATAAACCTGCAAGTCGACCAAGGATTCGTTCTCCCCCTTGAACACCAAAGGTTGTTCAGCGGTGAGGATGGAGGGATAGAAGAAAGTGCTAGCCGCGTCCACTCGGTCTACGTGTGTGGGATTGCCATTGAAGACCACGTTGTCGTAGTAATAGGCGGTCGTTCCTGATAGGTACCCCGGATTACCAAAATCAAAGAAGATGGAAAGGATGGTGTAATCCAAATTGTAGTTCAACGCGGGCGTTCCTGGTACGGGTTGGGACAAATCAAACGTCAGTGTTTCCCACTCGTAGGCGGTCGTGGTGTTCACCTGGGTTTCCACACTGTTCGCCAGGTTCAAGTATTCCTCCGCCTTCAATCGAACAGCGATGCCTGAGGCGGGGGAATAAACATCCACACTGATCGTGGTGTAACCGGGCTCAAATTCGATGGGTTCTGCCAACCCCAAAGGAGTGCTGACGGTCGTCCCGGAGTAGTCCAATGCGAGCCAGTGCTTGGTCACCTTGGTCACCTTATTGGTTTCGTCAACGGGGTCGACGGTGGTTTCCGAGAAATTACCTGCGAAAGAGGTGGTTTGATAGTGAACAGCCGCGTCTTCATGGTTGATCGGCAGGCTGACTTGGAGGAGGTCGCCTGCACCATCGAACAGCTCTACATCATCGAAGTAGAAGGTGGACAATCCGCTTCCATCGCCGTACAATCCAAAGTCCAGCATGAAGGCGATTTGGTTGAAGGTGCCGCTGGGCACACCGGTAAAGTCCCATTCCAAAGTTTCCCAGTCGTTCGCCACCGTTGTGATGGCATCAAGCTCCGTGACAGCCATCCCTTCCAGCTTGAGCTTGACAACGGTACCCATCATGGGAGAATGAATCTTCAACCGGAACGCTCCAATCTCGGACAGATCAAGGTATTCAGGCAGTGTGACAATGGAACCCGCCCAAATTTCTCCGCCGGAGTTGCGCACCATTTTCGCAACATAACCCGAGGGGTTGTTGTCGTTGATGTTGGGGTTTTCCACCACGGTGGTCTCGGCCATTTCGAAATCGACAAATTCAGGGGTCGATTCAGGGGCCTCAAAGTCAAAAGGCAGGTCGATTTGTCCAAAAGAAGTGGTGGACGCCAGTAGTAAGAAAATCCAAAAATATCGCACGGTGAGAGGGGTTTGCGGCTCACCAGGCATTTCAGGTGGGTTGTCGACGCGTTGTGCCCACAAGTTACAGTACACCAATCAACCGGCCTATTTTTTACTTCGTTTCATTTGGTACCGATCGTTTAACCCCACTCCGTTGAGGATGTCGTTTTTTGATTTTTCGATACGACTCCAGCGGGTTTTGGCCTGCTTGGGCTGGGTGAAGTGCATCAAATAGGCACGGCGACGTCCGGGCGTGAGCTGCTCAAACGCCTCGGCCAATGCGCCATCTTGATCCAGCGCTTGTTGAAACTCTTCGGGGATATCATATGTAGCTGGTGTTTTTAGCTCCGCTTTTTTACCCGCGGCTTCATTGGCAATGGCCTGCTCAAGGAACCGCACCAAAACAGGCTTTGCGGCTTGGACTTGCTCTGCGGTGGTGAACCGCATTTGCCGTGTTGATTGGCTGTTGCTACCGGGCGACTCCAATACACCGTCGGGATCGTCGAGCAAGGCGCCTTGAAAAAAACTGATCAAGCAGTGCGCCTTGAAAGCGCCAAGTAGCGCAACGTTTTTCCCCTTCTCGTTGACGTAGCAAGGAACCCCCCACTTGCGCTCTTCCTTCAACCCAGACTCCAAGGCAATTAACCGAAGCTCGGCCAATGCGCCAGGCCACAAGTGAACGCGGCAATCGGGAGTTCCATGCAGGTTGCACCGACCGCATCCCCGTTCAAAGTAGGGGGTAACTTCAGGATTGGGTTGTCCCATAATTTGAAGGTATGAACAATCCGACCGAC
The DNA here is from genome assembly GCA_029979565.1 of bacterium. Lineage (GTDB taxonomy): Bacteria > Bacteroidota > Bacteroidia > Flavobacteriales_D > Sanyastnellaceae > UA16. Next base: position 139 of record JAPOHG010000021.1, on the reverse strand, counting down.
CGCTACCTTTAAACACCATGAAGAAGACCTTGCTTTTGCTGGCCGCTGCAACATGCGTCCAAAGCGTATGGGGCCAAGTTTCGCAGACCGATTGGACCCTTGTGGATCCGGAACGTGACGACCGGGAAGTGCCCTGCAT
>JAPOHG010000020.1 GCA_029979565.1 bacterium | reverse complement strand
GGCATTTTCGCCTTCAGACACCCCCACAAACAGCTCTTGCTTGGCCGGCACGTACACCACCCCCATCGTGGGGATGCCTTCCTCGACCAAGGCGATGTTCACCGTGAATTCCCCGTTGCGCTTGATGAACTCTTTGGTTCCGTCAATGGGATCGACAATCCACAACCGTGACCACGCAGCACGTTCGGCATGCGGAATCGATCGCCCCTCCTCCGAGAGCACGGGGATGCCCGTGGATTCGAGGTGCGCCATGATGGCGTGGTGCGACGCCACATCGGCTCGCGTGAGCGGGCTGTCATCGCCCTTCAACTCCACATTGAAATCGCCCGAGGCGTAGATTTCCATGATTTGCCGGCCCGCATCCAAAGCGGCTTCGACGGCGAGGTTCAAGAGATTTTGCATGGCCTAGACCGGCATTTCAATGGCAATGGAATCACCAACCGCAACCGTCAATCGGCTGGAGCGAAGCCAAGGATTGAGGGTTTTCAAGGCCTTGAGGTTGGCCCCTTGTTCTAAAGCGAAGGCGGACAAGTCCTCAATGGGCGCCTTCACCCAAACGGTGCGGGTGGCATACGGCTGGTACAAAGCATCGGCCTCAATCGAAAAACCGAACGACTCGGGGTCTTCGAAGATGGCCTTGATGGCGAGCAAACGGTAGACGTAACGAGCCGTTTCCGAATTCAGGTGCAGCTCCCAGTACGTATCAACCCCTTGCTCCTCCAAATCGCGCCGCACGCCGGCCTTTCCCATGTTGTAGGACGCCGCTGCCAAGGCCCAAGAACCAAATTCTTCTTTGGCCTCCAATAAGTAATCACACGCGGCGTAAGTGGCTTTGACAACGTGGTAGCGTTCGTCTATTTCTTTCGTCACCCGCAAGCCGTACTGAGGCGCGGTGCCCTTCATGAATTGCCAAAAGCCCGCCGCTCCAGCCGGGGATACCACCTGCGATAATCCGCTCTCAATGATGGCGAGGTACTTAAAATCGTCTGGTAAGCCCTTCTCAGCGAGGATGGGCTCGATCACCGGGAACCAGCGCGATGCCCGCTTGAAGTACAGCATGGTCGAGCTGTGGTGGTAGGTATTGACGACCATTTCTCGGTCCAACTGCTCGCGGACACCAAACGACTCAAAGGGAACCGGCTCGCCCGCAAGGTCATCCTGACTGGGAACCTTGGGGGCTTTGTTTTGGACCCACACAACGGGTTCACCGACGGCCACATTGGGATTCTCAGGATTTGAAACCGAAGAAGAGAGCAGCAACCCACCGGCAATCAGCAGGGTGAATTTCCAAATGATTCCTGGCTTGGTGCGGTCGGTGTTCATGGCGCGGCGTTCATTTTGGGCTATGAAAGCAACGAATTTACCCCACACCTAATTGGCCAACATGCGGGCACACCCGTTGCTTTTAGGGATTTTTCCACACCCTTATGCAAAGGGCCAGCCCACTGCCTCCAAGGTCGGCGCATCGGCATCTTTAGGCGAGAGCAGCGGTCCGCCTTCCGGCATATCGAAGTCAGAGGCGTTCCAGTCGATGTTGATGTCGGGGTCGTCCCAACGAATCGACCCTTCGGATTCTGGGTGGTAGTAGGCCGTGCAACGGTACTCGACTACCGAATCATCGGTCAGCGCCAGAAATCCGTGAGCAAATCCCGCCGGAATCCATAATTGACAACCGTTTTCGGAAGAGAGTTCGCAGCCGTACCATTGTCCGCGCATAGGGGACGATGCCCGGACATCCACGGCCACATCGAACACACGACCGGAGGCGCATCTGACGAGCTTGCCTTGGGCGTGCGGGGTTCGCTGAAAATGCAACCCGCGCAAGGTTCCGGCTTTGGAAATGGAGAGGTTTTCTTGCACGAAATCGAGCGGCGTATCCGCGTGGGCATCCAGCACGCCTTGGCGCCACGTTTCCCAGAAGACCCCGCGATCGTCCCGAAACTGTCGGGGCGTCAACTTCACCAACCCATTGAGTGGAAGCGCTTCAATTTCCATATCAGTTCTGATTCAGAATGAAGGCATACAAAAACGTCAAGGTCGAAATCAACGAAGTGATGGGAGTCAAGCTTTCGGTGGTTTCCCGAACGAGCTGGGGCAGCGGCTCCACATATATGATATCGTACGCCTGCACGACCACATTCGCCGCATCCAACCCTTCAATCGTCGACAAATCCATTTTGTAGATTTCATTGCCGGCATCTGTCTTTCGAATGAGCTTGACCTTTGACGCATTCGCGCGGCTTCCAATCCCACCCGTCATGGCCAGGACCTCCAGCAACGTGGTGTTCATGTTTTGCAGCGTGACCACTGACGCTCGTCCGGATTCGCCGGGAAAGATGTACACCCGGTTGTTCTGGACCCTCAGAATGACAAACGGATCGTTGTAGAAACTGGCATAGGCCTCCTCCAACAGGCCCTCAGCTTCCTCGATGGTTAACCCCTCGAGCCGGATGTCCCCCAGTTCAGGCAACTCCACCAGCCCATCCGGTTTGACCAAGTACGTAATCCCCCCTTGCTGATTCATCATGTTGTTCATTTGCTGGTTGTTCCCGCCGTTGGCTGAAGAACCTACGCCCCCTGCGGTCATTTGATTCAACCGCTGCCCTTTGTTCGAGAACAACTGAAATCGAAGCATATCGTTCGGAGCGATGCGGTATCCGGTCGATTCCATCTCCTCAAGGGGGGCAAAATCAAAGTCATCACCGGTTCGAAACATGATGTCGCGGTTGATGGTGCAACCGCTCATGAAGATTGCAATGAAGAGCAGAAAAAGCGAATCGCGACCAAGTGCTTGTGTCAGGTGCATGGTGTGACGTTGTGATTGAAGGCCGAAAATACCAATGAAACACCATCTGTACCAGTCCTCGCATGAAGAACGGTATCTTTGCAGCCATGCTGAAAACCGACACCCACGTGCTGCGCGCGCTGGAGCCTCATGATAGCGAGCTGCTTTTCCAATTGGAAAACGCCTCCGACGAATGGTGGCTTGGGGCGACCATGGCTCCGCTTGGGCGGGCAACGCTCGAGCGATACGCAAGCGGTGAGCACGACCTCTACCGGGACCTGCAGCTGAGATTGATGATTGAAACGGCAGAAGGTCAAACGGTAGGAACCGTTGACTTGTATCAATTCGAACCTCGAAACCGTCGAGCAGGAGTCGGCATTGCCATCCTTGAACCCTACAGGCGCCAAGGACATGCTCAAGCGGGCTTGGCGTTGATGAAGGAATATGCCTTTCAACATCTGGGGCTGCATCAACTGTGGGCGGAAATTCCAGCCTCGAATTCCAAAACCGTGGAACTTTTCACCGCTCAGGGTTTTGAACAATCTGGGCACTTGAAGGATTGGATTTGGCGGGCACCGCAATGGGAAGATGCCGTGTTGGTTCAAGCCTTGGTTAGTTGAGATGAAGCGTTCCGCGAAAATTGGATTGGCATTGGTTGTCGTGATCGGCGGGGCTGCAGGGTATGCAGCCGGTAAGTACACCACGTGGACAACCCCCGTTGGCTCGGATTCCAATTGGTGCGTAGAAATACCACCGGAGGGCAATACACTCGAATATTTGGATGAAAAACATCCCGAAATCGCCGCAGTCATTGATTGGCGCCGGTGGAGCATCTACCCGGGCAAGTACTGCGAAATGGGGAAGCAGCCAGCCAATGCCATCGCACGCCGAATTGCGACCGGGCAGCGGGAAGAAGTCGTCCTGCCCGTCCCCTCCAAGCGAAGCATCGCAGAAATCGCTGAGGTCCTCGCACCCCGCATCTGGGCAGACAGTGCAGCCTTGGCCGCAGCCCTCGGGACCGACAGCATGCAATGGCAAATCACACCCAATACCTACCGGGTCTATTGGGAAACAACGGCCGACCAATTGGCTGATCGCTTGCGCTCTGAGAGCAACAAATGGTGGAATGCTGAGCGGTTGAAGAAGGCTTGGGCAATGGGGCTATCGCGTCGTGAAGTTGTCACCTTGGCCTCCATCGTGCAAGAGGAAACAGCCAATGCCTCCGAAGCCCCAACCGTGGCCGGTCTTTATTTGAACCGCTTGAAAAAAAACATGCTGTTGCAGGCGGATCCCACCCTGAAATACGCCCTTGGGGACTGGTCGATTCAACGGGTGCTTGACGAGGATAAGAACGTGGACTCTCCATACAATACCTACCGAAATCCGGGCCTTCCACCTGGCCCCATCCGCATTCCTGAATTGACCTACATCGAGGCGGTTTTGAATGCCGACCAACACAACTATCTCTACATGTGCGCCAAACCGGACGGTTCGGGAACCCACGCCTTCGCACGCACGTACAACCAACATCTGAGGAATGCCCGAGCGTACCAGAACATGTTGAACCGCGAACGCATTTACCGGTAGTCCCATGCACAGAGGATGGAAGCGGAACATAATGGCTGGAGCCTGTTTGTGCATAAACGCAGCGATGTGGAGCCAAACGGCGGAACCCCGGGTGGCGATTGGACAGCGCTTGAGTGCACCAATTGACCTCAACGGTCACCTTGACGATGCCGCATGGCAGAGCATTCCGGTCCAAAGCGACTTCGAGCAGTATTCGCCTGACCCGGGTGGGCAACCCAGTCAACGCACAGAAGTCCAGTTCGGCTACGATGATAATGCGTTGTACATCGGCGCGCGCATGTGGGATACCGCACCCGATTCCATTTTACACCAGCTCAGCGAACGCGACCGCACAGAGAATGCAGACGAGTTTGGCATTTGGTTCAGCCCGTTCAACGACGGATTGAATGCCGTACGCTTCCGCACGACACCGGATGGCATTCAAGTCGACGAACAGATCAGTCCCAATGGAGAAGACGCGTCGTGGGACGCCGTTTGGGATGTGGTATGCAGCATTGATTCGGCCGGTTGGGTGGCCGAGTTTCGCATTCCATGGATGGCGTTTCGCTTTCCAGACAAGGCCGAACAGCGATGGGGCATGAACATGTACCGGGGCATCCGCCGGCTGCGGGAGGACGACGTATGGAACCCCATGGATCCTACCCAGCGGCTTTTGAACCAAGGGGGCGTATTGGTCGGCATTGAAGGCATCACACCTCCCCCGCGCATCAGCTTGTTCCCCTACCTCAGCGCCTACCAGAACTGGGACGGGGCTGACCGGTCCAATGCGTACAATGGCGGCATGGACATGAAAATCGGGCTGGGCAACGCTTTTACGCTCGACATGACCTTGATTCCAGATTTTGGACAGGTGGTCACCGACAACTTGGTCCTCAACCTTTCCCCCTTTGAAATTCGATTCAATGAAAACCGACAGTTCTTCAAAGAGGGCACTGAGCTCTTCAACAAAAACGGCATTTTTTACTCACGTCGCATCGGGGAAGACGCTCGTTTAATCAATGCGTCGAAGGTGTCTGGACGGCTCGCAAATGGCCTAGGACTCGGCTTGCTACAGGCATTTGCCACGGCCAACGAAGACTCGACGCTGACCTCCTACACCGTGGCCGTCGCCGACCAAAACCTGCCAAACAACGGGTACGTGACGTCAACGACGACCATGGTCGCACGGGAGGGCGCGGGCTATGATGCGCTGGTGCAATCCGGCAGCTTCGAATTGCGCAACCCAGAAAACACTTGGAGCGTCCAGGCTTCTGGAAGCGTCAACCGGAAATTCGGTGCGGACGAGGAAAACGACGATGAAGGGTATACATACAATGTGTCCTTGAGCAAAATGGCGGGCAATTTGACCTTCAGCCTCGGACACTTCCTCGAGTCAGCCACGTACGATCCGAACGACTTGGGATTTCTTCAAGCTCCCAACGAGATAGGTTCTTTCCTGAATGTGGATTATCGCATCTTCGAGCCCCGAGGCCGGTGGAACCGCATTTCCACTTCGTTCAATGCGTTTTTGAACCAGGTGGAAACGCCCCGAATGTTCAACAACATCTTCCTCTCCGCGAGTTGCCGAGCGACGACCCTCGCCTTCAACACATGGAACCTCGAATTGAACACCCAACCCACCGATGGCAACAACATCTTTGCCTCACGAATCGACGGACTGGTTTGGAGGGAGCCCGCGTGGTACAGCGTCAACGGATGGTTCAGCAGCGACTACCGCAAGCGCATCGCCTTGGACTTGGGATATTGGCACGCCGGCGGTGGATTGTACCGGGACTGGAAGGAGAACACCTACCGAGTGGCTCCGCGCCTTCGATTCAACGACCGCTTGAACGTTCGGTACGTTTGGAAGATCATTGACCGACGCAACGAGCGGGGATGGGCGTTCCTCGATACCCTCGACGACGGGACGGAAGTCAGCATCTTCGGCAAACGCCGCAACCGCGAATACACCCAGGTGCTCAATGTCAACTACATCTTCACCAACCGCATGAGCCTCACGACCCGCGTACGCCATGCCTGGAGCAAGGTTCAATACGACGCACTTTACCGCCTGGAGGAAAGCGGAGTCATTTCGGAGACTCCGTACCTCGCGAGTGGGAACGCGAACCGAGAAGATCTGAACTTCAATGCCTGGAGTATTGACTTGGTGTACCGGTGGAATTTTGCTCCGGGTTCAGAGCTGAACATCGTTTGGAAAAACCAACTGTTCCAAGAAACACGCCTCGGGGATTTAGGGGTATTCGCCCTGCCTGATTCTTACGGAGACAACTTCAACCAGATGCTGGAGTCTGGGTTCTTTAACAGCTTGTCAATCAGACTGATATCGTTTATTGATTACAGTCGTTTGAAACAGGGGTTGCGGGGTTTCGAAAAGTAAAACTTCCGTTCATTCAAACCGAACGGTTCCGCTCCAAACCGCTTCATTTCCGACCTCATCTTGCGCTCTAATTTCAAGCTGCTGCGACCGGTTCATGGCGTGCTTTCCATCGGCCAGTTCGTACCAAATGCGCTCGCGCTTCGGATCCCAACGAAACAGGACCCATTCACCATCCAATCGCGCTTCCCACTTTTGAACACCGGCGAGATTGTCGGCCACGCTGAAGCGCAACTCGCCAAAATCTCGGACTACGAGCGCTTCTTCCGACGCCGTGCGGTGGCGACGGTGAGGGCGAATCATCGGGGAAACTGTGTCCACCGCCAACTCAAATCGTCCACACACGTTGGTCTTGAATTCGAAAGATCCTGAAGCATTCCAAGCACCGGTCCTTGTCCCCTCCACCTCCCCATCTCGATCAATCTGGGTTACCAAGGCTGACTTTCGGAGCGAATCTGGAATGGCCGATGCAAGGGTGACCACCATGGATTTTGACGCGGGAAGGCCCTGTGACCCAATGGTCCAACGGAGCCCCCCATCCTCCGCCTCCAATGGAAAGTCAAAATCCTCGTAAAAAGTGTTGCGCGCGATTTCGACCCGTGCTCCGCTGGCTGCTATGGTGTGGTCGCGATCATAGGCAAGCGCTGGGTCGTTGCCGTCCTCTATCGTTGAACTCCAAGCGATGGTCCACTGCTCTGAAGCGGAGTTCCCGTGCACGTCCCAAACCTGAATCCGAAGAGAGACCGTGTCTTGGCGAATGAGCCTCTCCGTCGACCGCCCGGCTTCGTGAATCGGCAATCGGCTGCCAGGAAGGCGGTGCATCCGGTACGCCTGATCCCCTGTCCGATCCCATGCTTCGTAATAAGCCAAGGCATTCATATCGCGGTTCACGCCAAAATCCAACGTATCGAGTTCCCAAGCGTGCATGGGTTCATCATCGATCCACAACTCCGCTCGGTAAATACCACAGCGGTTCCGTGCTCCATCCAATCGATCGAGTGCTTCTATTCCGAACCGCGCTTCTCCCTCAATCCTTATCGTCTGCGTCGCTGGCGATATGAGCTGTGGGCGGGTGCTGCCGTTTACACGGCCGCCCCGTACAGGCAGCGCCCACAATCCCCGCAATTCCGGCACCACCGAATCGGGAACATCGAAGCCCCAAAACAGCGGATTCACGGGGCGCTGCGTCGCCGTTTCACGCACTTCAAAATGCAGGTGCGGCCCGGCGCTGCCTCCGGAATTTCCAGACCAGCCAATGGTATCGCCCTGCTGAAAAGCAAAGGCACGCTTCGGTGCTTCGTCGATGGCAAATTGTTGGTGCTGGTATTGCCGGTCACGCGCCCATTGCTCCACGGCAGGATCAAATCGTTGCAGATGCGCATAGACCGTGGTTATACCGGAAGGTCCGGACAAATACAGGGCTCGGCCGTAACCAAATGGGGACACCTTGACACGGGCAATCACTCCATCATGAGCGGCGACAACCGGCAATCCTTCGCGCCCTTCTGTCTTGAAATCCAGCCCTGTGTGAAAGTGGTTTTCCCGCAACTCACCGAAATTACCAGCGAGTACCAAGGGAATGTGCAAAGGCGCAATGAGCCCATCTCGTTGCCCGTGCCACACTGTTGAATCCTCTTGGGCATGAGCGATTTTTACCATTCCCCCGACACCCAAGGTCCAAGAGAGGATCACGAACAAACGAAAACAGCACTTTTGAACGTTCATCAACATGCGGGCTGCAAAACTAACATAGGAACCCAACGTTTACGCCTATGATTTAGCGTCCGCAATCCGTAAGTTTGTCATGAACCCTGTACAATGATCGATACGCCCACCACACCCCTTGCACCGCAAACCGCACAAGCCCAGCTTGAGCAGTTCATGCAACGCGTGCAGCAACTGGCGGCGGCGTACGAAACCCAGAATGCATCGTTGCAACGCCTGAAGGAAGAATTGGCGGCCGTTCAGCTCGAAAATGATCAGCTGAATTCCCAAATCGAGGCACAAACCCATACGAAAGTCGGGCAGTTGCAGTTGAACGTTGTGGAGGATTCAACCCCCACTTTTTTACCCCAATCACATCAATCAGACTCCCCAAGCATTGACCGCGCTGCGGTCCAAGCGCTTTTGAGTGATATAGAGGAATGCATCGCAATTTTGGAATCCTGATGGAAACCGTAAGACTGAACATAGCTGGAAGGGAATACCCATTGCGAGCGCCTGCTGCCGAGGTGGAAAACCTTCGGCGCGCCGCGGCAACCATCAACGCCCAGTTCGATGCATTCAAGGCCCAGTTCAATGTGGAAGATCCCGTGGACTTGCTCGCCATGACCGCCTTGCACCTAGCCACAGAAGGCCAGCCCAAGGTCCAGGAACGAGGCGATGCCACGCCCCCCCTTTCCGAGGCGACCCGCGAACGCATGGCCGAAATCTCTACACACCTAGAACGCCTGCTGGAAGTCTGATGCATACCAGCATCAAATGGATACCATATCAATACTCATTGGAGCACTGGGTGGCTTGGTCGCAGGAGGCGGCATAGGCTACGTACTCTTCAATCGCCTTCTTTCCAGTCAAAAGGATGAAATCCTTGCAAAAGCAGAGCAGCAAGGCGAAAACATCAAGGAGAAGAAAATCCTCCAAGCCAAAGAGCGCTTCATCCAAATGAAGGAGAAGCACAACGCTGAAATCAAGGAACGCAACTCCAGCCTTCAATCCAAAGAGGATAAAGTGCGCAATGAGTTCAATCAACTCAAGAAAGAACAGGACCGCGTCAAGTCGAAGGAACGCTACATCGACAAGGAACAAGAGAAGATCCAGCAGCGCCTGGACGCCCTCGAAAACAAAGGCAAAGACTTGGACAAGGAACGCCAGCGTGCCGTTGAACTGCTGGAAAAGATCAGCAACATGTCCGCCAGTGAAGCACAAGAAGCGCTGAAGGAGCAGTTGCTTACCGATGCGAAAGCCATTGCTGCGACGCAGGTGCAAGACATCTTGGACGATGCGAAACAAAAAGCCAACCACGAAGCGAAGAAAATCGTTATTCAGACCATTCAGCGCGTGGCCACAGAGCACAGCGTCGAGAATTCCGTCTCGGTCTTCAACATCTCCAACGACGACGTCAAAGGACGCATCATCGGTCGTGAAGGCCGAAACATCCGTGCCCTCGAAGCATCGACCGGCGTTGAATTCATTGTGGATGACACGCCCGAGGCCATCATTCTCAGTTGCTTTGACCCGGTGCGCAGAGAGATTGCCCGACTGTCCCTGCACCAGCTGGTGACTGACGGCCGCATCCACCCGGCCCGCATTGAGGAAGTGGTGGCCAAGGTGACCAAGAAGATCGAGGAAGAAATCCTCGAAATCGGCAAGCGCACGTGCATCGATCTCGGCATCCACAACATGAAAGGTGAACTCACCCGCATGGTCGGCCGCATGAAATACCGCTCTTCATACGGCCAGAACCTGTTGCAACACTCCCGTGAGGTGGCCAACCTCTGTGCCACCATGGCTGCAGAGTTGGGACTCGACACCAAAGCGGCGAAACGCGCTGGCCTCCTCCACGACATCGGAAAGGTCAGCGACGAAGAAAGCGAGTTGCCGCACGCGCTGCTCGGCATGAAGATCGCCGAGCGCTGTGGGGAAAAGCCCGACGTTCTCAATGCGATTGGCGCACACCACGACGAAATCGAAATGACCACGTTGCTGTCGCCCATCGTGCAGGTCTGCGATGCCATCTCCGGTGCACGGCCAGGCGCACGGCGTGAAATGGTCGAAGCCTATATCCAGCGTCTGCGCGACCTCGAGAACCTAGCGCTTGAATTCCCCGGGGTGACCAAATCGTTTGCCATTCAGGCAGGCCGTGAGTTGCGTGTCATGGTCGAAAGTGACCAAGTATCGGACGATCAGGCCGACCAGCTATCACTGGACCTCTCGCAGCGCATCATGAACGAAATGACCTACCCCGGTCAAGTAAAAGTCACGGTCATTCGGGAAAAGCGTTCCGTGAGCATCGCCCGATAAACACCCATGGAGCGAAGTACACCAGCCTTTGCATCATCCATCCGATGGCAATCGGCCAATGTGGTGAGCCAGGTGTTGCTTCAGTTGCTCTTCATCATGGCGCTGGCTCGGCTCATTTCCAAGGCCGACTTTGGTGTCATGTCAATTGCCTTGGTTGTGGTCGGGTTTGTTGAAATTTTCGCACAAATTGGAATCGGTCCTTCGCTTGTTCAGCGCAAGGAACTTCAGCCTCGGCACGTTCGGGCAGCCCTGCATTTCTCCATCGGTTTGGGTGTGGCGTTTTTCGCGCTGATGTACGGCATTGCACCGAAGATCGGACACTGGTTCAACAGCGATGCCCTCATAGAGGTATTGCGTTGGGTCGCGCTGAGTTTTGTCCTATCGAGCGTTGCGCTCGTCCCCCGCAGCTTGCTTGTCCGCCGCATGGATTTCAAGCGGCTGTTTGCCGCAGCCATGATCGCCATGGTCATTGGCAACCTCGGCATCGGATTGGGTCTTGCCTACGCGGGGTATGGCGTCTGGGCATACGTCGCCGCCCTGCTCAGCCAAAATGCCATCCTCGGTCTGTGCTTCTGGTGGATGAAGCCACAGGGAACTGAAGGTTTGTTGGGTGGATGGCGATGGGATGATCTCCGTGAGATGTTGGCCTATGGAGGCCGTTCGACGGTCTTCAACTGGTTCAACTACGCCGCTACCAAGGCGGACACCGTTCTCGTGGGTGAATTTGCCCAGGCCAATCCCGCTTCGGGAGGCGGATGGACCGCAACCGGACTCTACGATCGTTCGGCGCATTTGATGTCCCTGCCCATCACCATATTAGGAAAGCTCGGAGACAGTGTCCTTTTCAGCGGCATGTCCGCTTTGCAAACTGATTTACAAGCGTTGCAGCGTGTCGTCTCCAGGGGCATCGCCCTCATCGCCTGGCTGGTGATTCCCGGCAGCCTCGCCTTGGCTTGGTTTGCCACCGAAGTAGCCGTGCTGCTGTTGGGGGCTGATTATGCCGATGCCGGCCCCATCGTGCGCATTCTGTTCGTCGGAGTTGCGTTTCGTTCCCTCATCAAACTCGCCGATGCAGTGGTACGTGCCACCGACCAACTCATCCCGGCAATCGCCATCAAAGTCGCTTACCTCTCGGGGCTGATTCTGACCATTTACAGCGCCCTTCGATCCGGCAGTGGGTTGGAAGGCGTCGCGTGGGCGGTCACCACTTGCACCGTCCTTCAATTTCTGGTGTTCTACGCCTGGCTCGGTAGCGCATTGCAGTGGAAACGTGCAACCGCTTTTCGAGCGACCGCTGCGGGTTGGTTGGCGGCTCTGATCGCAGCGCCCGGATACCTCGCCATCGACTGGCTGATGCCTGAATGGGCTGGCGACGGGGTGGACCAGATGAGCCTCATCCTGAAAGTACTCGTCATCGCAACGTGGACTGCATGTGCCTGGATCATTGTGGCGCTGCGTAGCCCTAGCGTCGTCGATGGTGGAGACCTTGAACTTCGCGCAAAGTGGACCGCTTATCTTCCCAAATGGATTGGAAAACACGTCACGTAACCATGGCCCGGTTGAACGGGTTGGTGGCCCTCATGCTCAGTTTGCCAAGTTGGATGCTCGCCCAATCCGATTCATTGCTTGTGGACAGCGTCGCTTCCCACCCCACCTTACGGGTACGGAGTTTCGCCCAAGTCAGTCAGATCGACTCCATTTGGTCAGATTCCCTGTGGGTGTGGAACGGAGCCTGCGACGGGCCCTTTCGCTCGTTTCGATTTGAGTTCCCCGACAGCACCTTTTGTGCGATTGAAATCCCATGTTCTCAGAAGGTGACAGAACCCTCTGGCCTCAACGCTCGGCTTACAACCGCATCGGGCATTTCCGAGTCGCAGGCATGGACCGCTGAGCTATTGATCGGCACGTGTGATATCGAGGCCTTGCCGCGAAAACCCCTTTCAACCAGTTGCTTCCCACCTGCGGTACGAGCGGATTTCGAAGAGCTGCTCTCGGCGATGGAACGGGCTGTCTTTGAAACGGAAAAGTGCTCGACCTTGATCAAAGCGAGCGAAAACCTGTGCTTAACCCGCGACCAGATGCGGAAAGCCCTGAGCCACATTCCGAGTGAAGACCGAAGGCTCGAAACCTTGGAGCGAATCACCCCATCGGGTACGGAGTGGACAGAAGTTGAACTGAAGGAAATGTTCCAGTTGAACTTCATCTTGGAGCGAGCGTTGAAAAGGTTCACAAAGCGTTGAAAAATCGACGTGGAATTGACGGTTTTCACAACCGTGCGCCGGAACTTTGCCTCATGAAGATTCACAATTTCTCCGCGGGGCCGTGCATTTTGCCCCCTGAGGTACTCAATGAGGCTGCGGCTGCAGTCAACGACTTCAACGGACTGGGCCTTTCACTGATTGAAATTTCCCACCGCAGCAAAGACTTCGTCGCGGTCATGGAAGAAGCGCGATCGGCGGTGAAGGAGCTCTTGAATCTGCCGGAGCGGTTCGACGTGCTGTTCCTGCAAGGTGGGGCCAGCCTCGGATTTTACACGGCTGCGATGAACTTGTTACCGGAAGGAGGCAAAGCGGCATACGTCGACTCAGGCACGTGGTCGGCGAAGGCCATCAAAGAAGCGAAACTGCTCGGCAACATCGACGTGGTGGGATCATCAAAGGCAACGAATTACGATGGCATCCCTGCATTCAACGCACCCGAAGCGGGAACCAGCTACTTGCATTACACTTCGAACAACACCATTTTCGGCACCCAATTTTCCGGCACACCCGAGGCCGGCGTGCCATTAGTGGCGGACATGAGCTCGGACATTTTCTCGCGCACCTTCGACGCAAATCCCTTTCACCTCATCTACGCCGGGGCCCAGAAGAACATGGGACCGGCCGGCACGGTGATGTACGCCTTTGACCGCGAAGCCATGGGGCACACCGGTCGCACCATCCCGTCCTACCTGGACTTGACCGTGCATGCGGGCAAAGACAGCATGTTCAATACGCCTCCGGTCTTCCCCGTTTATGTCACGCTGCTCACCCTTCGGTGGATGAAGGCCAACGGCGGGGTTGCAGCGATGCAACAACGCAACGAAGCCAAGTCCGCCTTGATTTACACGGAAATAGATCGCAATCCCCTGTTCGAAGGCCACGCCCAAGTTGACAGCCGCTCCCACATGAACGCGACCTTCCGTTTGACGGATGAAAGCAAAGCCGAACGCTTTGACGCATTGTGGCAGTCTGCGGGCATCAGCGGTTTGAAAGGGCACCGCAGCGTCGGCGGCTACCGCGCCTCGATGTACAACGCCCTTCCCCTCGAATCGGTGCAAACGCTTGTCGACGTCATGCAAGCACTCGAATCAGAAGGCTAAACCCCACCACTAGAACCACACTCCATGAATATTTTGGCCAATGACGGCATCAGCCCAGCCGGGCTCGCCGCACTTGAAGCTGCCGGGCACCGTGTTTGGACGGACTTCATTCCTGCTGAAGAACTCGCAGAATTCATCAATTCAGAAAACGTAGACGGCCTGCTTGTCCGCAGCGCTACCAAGGTCCGTGAGCCGCTCATTGACGCGTGTCCCGACCTGAAATTCATCATCCGCGGCGGTGTGGGCATGGACAACATCGATGTGGCCTACGCGCGGTCAAAAGGTGTGCAGGTCAACAATACGCCGGCAGCCAGCTCGCAAAGTGTAGCCGAATTGGTCATGGGCCACCTCTTCAGCTTGAGTCGCTTTTTGCACGACAGCAACCGCCGCATGCCGGTGGAAGGCGGTGAACAATTCAAGGCCTTGAAAAAAGCATATGGCAAGGGCCGTGAATTGCGCGGCATGACCCTGGCCGTGGTAGGATTTGGCCGCATCGGCCAGTCGCTCGCCCAATATGCGCTGGGGTGTGGAATGAAGGTCATCGGTGTGGACCAAACCACCGGAACGCACGCGTTGTCTGTCGACATCGCAGGCCAGCACATCAGCGTTGACATCCCATTGGTCACCCTCGATGAAGCCCTCGCGGCAGCGGATGCTTTGAGCTTGCACATCCCTGCCCAAGCCGATGGCCAAGCCGTCATCGACGCCGAAGCCATCGCCAAAATGAAGCCCGGAGCGCTCCTTCTCAATGCCGCACGTGGCGGTGTGGTGGACGAGGACGCCATGCTCGAAGCGCTGGACTCCGGTCAACTGGGCGGAGCAGGCGTTGACGTATTCGTTGGCGAGCCCAAGCCTCGCTTGGATGTCATTCGCCACCCGCGCGTTTCCCTGACCCCACACGTGGGCGCAGCTACTGGTGCAGCACAAGAACGCATCGGTTTGGAAATTGCCCAGATTGTGCAGGAAATTAGCGCAAAACAACCCGCTTGACCTGGTTCAACCCGTTCCGCATCATTGTCCCCGAAAGGGACAAACCCCATTTGGTGGCCTCCCGCTCGTATGTGAGCTACGGGAAGGCTGAATTGCAGGATAAGCTCGACCGCAACCCGTATTCTTACCTGCACGTCATCAACCCCGCCGGAACAGGCAAAGCACCTTTCAAGCGCGGATCGGAAGCCTTCTACGGCCTGGTCCGTGAACGTTTCGATTCCTTCCTCAATAGAGGATGGCTCACAGCCGATGACGAACCGTCTTTCGCGATTTACCGTCAAGCCTCCCAAGATCACACGTGCACGGGGGTTGTGGGAATTATGAGCGTGGGCGGCATCCAACAGGGCCGCCTGAAACTGCACGAGCAAACCCTCGAAAAGCGGGAGAAACTGTTCGCCAAATACCTTGACACCGTGGGGTGCCATGCCGAGCCAGTGCTCTGTATGTACCCGGACCAGGATGCAAAGGGAACGGACACATCTGCTTGGTTGGAAACCTGGACCGCGGCGCATCGCCCGGACATGGACTTCAGCACGACCGATCGCATCCGCCATTCGGTGTGGTTGGTTCACGCGAATGAAGCCAAGGACTTAGGGCCGTTGCTCAACGCCATCCCGGCGCTGTACTTGGCGGACGGCCACCACCGCATCGCTTCAAGCCTGCGGCTCGCTGACAAATACCCCGATGAACCCTCCAAGCAGGACGTACTGGCGTATGCTGTTCCTGCGTCCCAGCTGGCCATTCGCTCGTACCACCGCGTTTTGCGGCACCCCGGCTGGGGCATCACTCAGTGGGAGCACGCTTTTGACTCCTTAAGCGACCACCTGAGCTGGGAGCGGATTGCAGAGGATGCGCCCGCGCCATCGGCTGTTGGATGCGTCCACGTCCACACGCCCGAACAATCGTGGGCACTGGCATGGCACGAAAGCCTTCGGACCACCGGAGCCGTGGACGCTGAAGTGCTGCAAGCGCATGTGTTCAAGCCGCTTTTCGGAATTGAGGACGCCCGAAACGACCCCCGACTTTCCTACGCCCCCGGCACCCTGGACTCGGCGACGTTGAAAGCCAAGCACGGCACTCAACCCGAACAGGCCTTGTTCGAATTAGCTGCCGTCACGCCGGAACAGCTCATGCATACGGCTGATCGTGGCGGGTTCTTGCCGCCCAAAAGCACATGGATTGAACCAAAATTGCGGAGTGGGTTGTTTATCCATGAGATCCGATGACGAACGCCTCCTCCATTTCCGACCGACTGCACGCGTTGAAGGCTGCATTGCCGGCCCACGTTCAACTTGTCGCCGTAAGCAAAACCAAGCCCGTTGAGCTTCTCCAAGAAGCGCTGAATGCGGGCCAGGTGGACCTCGGAGAAAACCGGGTACAGGAGATGAATACCAAGGCTGAGCACTTCGACGGGCAGCCCGTGCGTTGGCACCACATCGGCCACCTGCAAACGAACAAAGTCAAGCAGGCCATCCGTCATGCCCACCTCATCCATGCCGTGGACAGCGACCGGTTGCTCGCTGAAATCGACAAGCGCAGCGTGAACGCAGGCATCCAATCCCGGGTTTTACTCCAGCTGCACATCGCCCAAGAAGAGCAAAAGCACGGCATGACGGAGGCTGAGTTGGATGCCACCCTGAACGCCATCGCAAGCGCTCCTCTCAAGCACACAGAAATTTGCGGCCTCATGGGCATGGCGACGTTCACAGACGATGCAGCGCAGGTTGGAAGCGAATTCAAATCATTGCGCATGCTGTATGACCGCTACAACCCTGGCCATTGGAACACGTGTTCCATGGGGATGAGCGGAGATTGGCGCATCGCCGTCGATGAAGGCTCCACCCTCGTCAGGGTCGGCAGCGCAATTTTTGGAAGCCGATGAACCGTTTGTACGAACCGTGGTTTCGGGCGTGGCTCATCCTCGCGCCCATCATAGGGCTCAGCAGCTATTACCTCATGCGCAATTCGTGGCGTCGCATCCGGGACATCATGCAAGGCAACGCAGGCAGCGTGTGGGATGCACCGTCGGTCCCCGATGTGGCCGAGCCGCCATCCTTTGTACTTTACGCCATCGCTGCCACCGTGCTCTTCACCATTTTCTGGGCGGGGGTGTCAAAATTGTACGTCCAATCCCAAACCTCCGATTCTCCGAAGCCATGATCCGCACACCTTTCCTTTCCATTTGTTTGCTGGCTGCTCCCTCACTCCAAGCCCAAACGCCCAGTTTAATTGAAGCCGCTGAATACGACCCTGCCGCGAATCGGTGGTTCATTTCCAACGGCTCGAGCATCCTCGAAACGAGTGACGGCGGTGCGAGCTACGCGTATTTTGGGTCGGGGTTGGCAACCCACGGCATGGAAGTGGTCGACGGGCACCTGTTTGCCATCGGCAACAACGTCGTGCGTGCTTATGACCTGGCAACCGGAGACCTCATCGGATCCCTCTCCATTCCCGGTGCCGGGTTTCTCAACGGGATGGGCAGCCGCAGTGGCGAGCTGATCATCAGCGATTTTTCCAACGGCAAATTGCACCGCATCGACATCACCGATCCCGCCAACATGACCACCGAGGTCCTGGTGAACGCCACGGGTACAACACCCAACGGCGTGGTGATCGACGACGCAAACAATCGCGCCATTGTCGTCAACTGGGGTGGCAATGCCCCCATCTTGGATGTGGACCTCGCAACAGGTGAGTTCAGCATTGCTCTGAATACGGGACTGGGCAATTTGGACGGCGTGGATATGGACGATGCGGGACAATTTTACGTGAGCTCGTGGTCGCCTGCCCGCATCACCCGATACGCCAATGACTTCTCCTCTTCAGAAACCGTCGTGCAAGGCGCCGGCTCGGGCCTTGCCAACCCAGCTGACATCAGCTACGCCATTGAGACGGACACGTTGGGAGTCGCGAACAGCGGCAACGGCACACCGTCCTTTCACTATATGGGAACCGCCAATGCCATTGAACAAATCGAAACAGAAGAATTCGCCCGTTGGACGACCGAAGGGTTGTCCCTTTCCTCCCGCACGGCGGGTACATGGCACATCCAGGCGTTCAATTACGCGGGACAGCTGCTCGATACCCAGAACATCGAACTTCCCAATGTCCCGACCCTCGTTCCCCGTGAACGCCTCAATTGGGACGCCTCGTTGCAGCAAATCTGGCAGGTCACTTCGCCCTCTGGCCGAATCACGAGCGTCAGGCCGGATCAACGTCAACAATGAGCCGGATGCGCTTGAAGCGTTCATCGGCTTGGAAGGCGTCGAGGTCCTCTTGGAGAAGTTTCTTGTAAGCATCCGGACGCAATGCGCGTTCAAACTTCAGCAAGAGTACGCGGTGATGCAGGTCGTTTATGCGGCTGATCATCGGCGTTTCTGGACCGATGACCCGAGCCATGAACCGCTGGGTTAGCCGCGCCGCTAGCACCTCAGCCGCAGCCTCCAACCGCTGCACATCGGTGTGCTTCAAGGTCAGCCGAACAAGTCGGACATAGGGAGGATACCGGTAGTTTTTTCGCTCGATTAATTCTTGATTGACCAATCCACTGTAGTCATTGGCCATCACCTTGGTCATGACCCAATGGTCCGGGTTGTAGGTCTGCAGGATCACCTTGCCCCGCTCACCCGAACGGCCTGCCCGTCCCGCCACCTGCGTCAACATTTGGAAGGCCCGCTCAAAACTCCGGAAATCGGGGAAATTCAACATCCGATCCGCGCTGAGGACCCCCACCAACCCGACGTGGGCAAAATCCAAGCCCTTGGTAACCATTTGCGTTCCGACCAAAATGTCAAACGCGCGGTTTGCAAACGCACGGACAAGCCGCTGGTGTCCGTGACGGCTGCGGGTGGTGTCAGCGTCCATCCGGGCCACACGGGCATCAGGGAAATGTTCCGCCAACTCCTCCTCGATACGCTCGGTGCCGAGGCCTTTGGGCTTCATCGTCGATTTGCCACAGGATACGCACACCGGCGGTGGCGGATCCACGACGTACCCGCAGTGGTGGCAGTTGAGTTCGTTCTTCCATTTGTGGACGGTCAAGGGGACATCGCAGCGCTCGCATTCCGGAATCCATGCGCACGTTTCGCATTGCCACATGGGGCTGTAGCCCCGCCGGTTTTGAAACAAAATGACCTGTCGCCCGGACTCGAGTACCGCCTCCATTTCCAATTTCAACAGGCGCGAAAAATGCCCGTGCATGGCCCGTTGCCGGTGGGCCTTGCGCAGATCGGCGCACCAAATTTCCGGAAGCATCACGCCGCCGTAACGCTCGTTCATTTCCACGCGATCGATTCGTCCTTCGGTCGTCAGCCAGTGTGTTTCGACAGATGGGGTCGCCGAACCCAAGACGCAAAAAGCTCGGTCGCGGGCCGCCATCCACATCGCCACATCCCGGGCCTGATACCGGGGCGCCGGATCGTATTGCTTGAAGCTGGGTTCGTGCTCCTCGTCCACGATGATCAATCCGAGCTGTTGCATGGGCAAAAACAAGGCGGAACGAGGTCCCACGATCAGTTTGGGGGTGGGCCGCCCCTTGCCGAGCACCTCCAGCCAGGTCTCGGTTTGCTCTCGGCGCGTGAATCGGCTGTGGTAGACGTGCAAAAAGGCGGCGAAATGATGGGAAAGCCTTTGGATCAGCTGGGTGGTCAAAGCAATTTCCGGAACGAGGAAGAGCACCGTTTCGCCGCGTTCGAGGGCATCGGCAATGAGGTGGATGTACACTTCGGTCTTCCCAGATCCGGTGACACCGTGCAGCAACGCCATGCGTCCGGCCTGCTGGCTAGCGCGCAATGCCTTGTACGCCTTCGATTGATGGGCACTCAATGCCGGCAGTGGAATCGATGCGTTGGAATCCATCTGTTCGCTGGCATCCACCACGCGTTCGTCCCGTTCCCAAAGCCCTTTGGCTTCCATGCGTTTCACCGCCGCAGCATCGGCATCCGCTCGCACCAATACTTCCTTCTCGGACACGATGGCATCGCGCTCGCCGCCTTGCTCCTCCACCAACTGCAGGAATGCGGTCAAAATGCGTACTTGCTTTGGTGCTCGTCGGTCCAATTCGTCCAAGGCCGCACCCAATGCCGCTTCGTCGCGCAGCGGTTCAGGCAATTGAAGGGTGCGCTCCGTCTTGGGCTTGTAGCGCTCTTTCCATTCTTCTTCGGAGACGATCAATTGCGCTTGCACCAGTTGATTGACCCAGCGCTGAGGGTGCTTCACGTCCAACACGTCAGCCGCTTCGGAAAGTTGAATGCCCTTGCGCAATTCGATGGCGTCAAAGAGGAGCTGCGCCTGGGACGCTAGGCCGCGCAAATCATCGAGGTTGGCTTCTGGGTGCACAACGAGTCGGGTTTGACTGGACAATTTCAGGCCGCTGGGAAGTGCCGCCGCCATGACTTCGCCGCGCGTACACATGTAATAAGCGGCCATCCATTCCCACATGCGGAGTTGACCCGGCGTCACCACCGGACGGTCATCGACTACGGCGTCCATGGGACGGGCTGCATAGCCCTTGGGGGCCTCTTGGTGCAGGCGGCACACCACCCCTGTGTGCCGTTTGCGTGCCCCCACTTGCACCACCACGCGCATGCCAATTTCCAGCGCCTCTTCCACCCCTTCTGTGGCATACGTGAGGAGGTTGGGCAACGGAAGCGGCACCAACACATCGGCATAGGGAGGCAACGGCATCATGGGTTGGCAAATTGGGAAGAATTATGCAGAGGAACTAACGAACTTGAAGGAAAAAGAACTGTTATTTGGGTATGCCAATGACTGCCAACCCCCTGACCGCAGGAACCCCTGCCCCCGCATTTGAAACAACCCTCCAGGACGGAAGCACGCGCTCCCTTGCCGATTATGCCGGAAAGAAACTCGCGCTCTATTTCTACCCTCGGGACATGACGCCTGGTTGCACGGCGCAAGCATGCAATTTGACCGAACACTACGACGGCCTCAACGAGGCGGGTATCGAAGTGCTCGGCGTGAGCCCCGATCCCGCTACGAAGCACCTGAAGTTCATCGACAAGTACAGCATCGCTTTTGACTTGGCGTGCGATGAAGACCTGAGCCTCCACAAAGCTTTCGGGGTATGGGGACTCAAAAAGTTCATGGGAAAGGAATACGAAGGGACACACCGCACGACTTTTCTCATCGATGAAAACGGCGCCATCGCCTCGGTCATATTGAAACCCAAGACCAAGGACCACGCCGCTGAAGTCCTCACCGGATTCGGCCTGTAAACCTGGCCCAACGGCAAAAGTGGGTACGTCGTTGACAAAAAACACCCCACTCCGTAAGTTCATTACGATGTAGGTAGGATACCTTCGCTCAAAACACGAAAAAATGTCTGCAGAAGCACAAAAACTCAAAGCACTCCAATTGACCTTGGACCGCATGGACAAGACCTACGGCAAAGGGACCGTCATGAAGCTCGGCGACGAAGCCGTTGAAAAAATCGAAGCCATCCCATCGGGCTCATTGACGCTGGATTTGGCATTGGGCATTCAAGGCTACCCGAAGGGCCGCGTGGTCGAAATCTACGGCCCAGAAAGCTCGGGTAAGACGACCCTCGCCATCCACGCCATCGCACAAGCACAAAAACAAGGCGGAATCTGCGCCATCATCGACGCGGAGCACGCATTCGATAAGTATTACGCGGAAAACCTCGGTGTCGACACCGAGAATCTGCTGATCTCTCAACCGGACAACGGTGAGCAAGGCTTGGAAATCGCCGACAACTTGATCCGCTCCGGCGCCATCGATTTGATCGTAATTGACTCGGTCGCCGCCCTCACACCTCGAGCGGAAATTGAAGGTGAAATGTCCGACTCTTCCGTCGGCCTCCAAGCACGTCTGATGTCAAAGGCCCTGCGTAAGCTTACCGGCTCCATTAGCAAAACAGGCTGCTGCTGCATCTTCATCAACCAGTTGCGCGAGAAAATCGGCATCATGTTCGGCAACCCCGAAACCACAACCGGTGGAAACGCACTGAAATTCTACTCGTCTGTTCGCCTCGACATTCGCCGCTCGACCCAAATCAAGGATGGCGACAAGGTCATGGGCAACCGCACCAAGGTGAAAATCGTGAAGAACAAAGTGGCGCCACCGTTCCGACGTGCTGAGTTCGATATCTTGTACGGCCAGGGCATCTCCAAATCCGGCGAGATCATTGACCTCGGCGTGGAAATGAACATCATCAACAAGTCCGGCTCGTGGTTCAGCTACGGCGACACGAAATTGGGTCAAGGCCGCGATGCGGTTCGGGCACTCCTTGAGGACAACCCCGAATTGATGGAAGAGCTCGAAGTCAAAATCAAAGAAGCCATGGCGCCGGCTCCTAAAGCCGAAGTACCTGTTGAAGCCGTTGAAGCGGTTTAAACCGGTGAGCATGGATCGATCTTTTCGAAACTTCGCGACAACCAGGGCTCTCGGAATCGGGGCCCTGGTTTTGCTTTGCCTAGCTTTCACCTCGTGCGGCGAACGCGGTCCGGAGCAATCGACCGTATCGGTATCTTCTCGTGTCGATTCCCTTGAAGCAGCCATCTTGGCAGCCCCCAACTCACCTGAACCGTACCATGCTCGCGCTCAATACCGCGCCAGTCAAGGCAACCCACGAGGCGCTTTTGAAGATTGGGGATTGGCCTTGAAGGCTGACTCCGCCTTCGCTTCTGCTTGGGAAAACCGCGTCGATATGCTGTATCGCATGCAAAACATGGAAGCGTGTCTAGAAGAGCTCAATGGCTGCATCCGGTTCGCACCCGAGAGCACGCCTTGCCTGATGCGAAGGGCCGAATTCAACATCCACCTCAATCAATTCGAAAGGGCTTTTGACGACTTGAACCAAGCACTTCGGATCAACGACCAACTCCACGAGGCTTACTGGATGAAAGGGAAAATCTATGCCGTCAATGGCGACACAGAGAAAGCAATCAGCTCCTTCCAGACGGCCATTGAAGTGAATCCGTCCTTCTTCGACGGTTTCATTTCCTTGGGCATTTTCCTTGCCGAACTCGGCGATCCCGTCGCGGAGGAATTGTATCGGTCGGCCATCGAACTCCGTCCCCAGTCTGTGGAAGCCAAGTACAATTTGGCGATGTTCCTGCAGGAGGAAAAGCGGCTGGATGAAGCGCTGAGCGCCTACCGTGAAATTCTCGCTCTCGACTCCACCAACGCCACGGCCTCGTTCAACCAAGGCTACATCCACTTGGAGTATTACGCCCAATATGACAGCGCCGCGTTTTGGTTTACGGAGGCCATCAAGCGGCTGCCCTACTATCACCAGGCGTTTTTCAACCGTGGCTTGGCTCGCGAAAGCATGGGCGACCGCACCGGCGCCATTGCCGATTATTCGGACGCGCTGCGCATCAAGCCCGATTATACGGTTGCAGCGTTGGCCAAAGACCGTGCCTTGAAAGCGAACTGACCTCTGCTCGGCCCGCTATCAACCGCACAAAAAAACCCCGGATGGCTCCGGGGTTTTTCAATTCGATAAAATCGCTGATTACGATTCAAGCTCGTCGAGTTTCTTTTGAGAGCCCGAGAAGGAAGGATCCAACTCCAAGGCTTTCTCGAAACACGCACGGGCATTCTCGTTGTCGCCCTGCTTCACGTAGAAATCCCCCATGCTGTCGTGAGCATTGGACACTTCTGGTGCAAGGCGCACGTACATCTTGAAGCACTTCTCGGCAGCTTCCATGTCGCCTTGGCGCATGTTCATGTAGCCGAGCAAATTGTGCGGCCCACCCAGTGAACTCCAGCGCTCCGTAGCACGCTCCAACAACTGGCGCGCCGCTTCATCGTCATCGCCCATCAATTGCCAAGCGAGGTTCACCTGGTTGAGCGGCGAATCAGGAGCGAGGTTGTGCGCGATCCGTGCATTTTCTACTTGGTCTCCATAATCTTCGGAGTGCGACATCAGGTAATGCTTGGTCGCAGGGTCCGTCGCTTTGGCCACCGCCGCGGCCACGTTTGAATTCCACGCGTCATCGTCGTTTTGAAACCACGCGCGCCACAATTGACCCACGTGGGCCATCGCCATGGTGGGATCAACCTCCAACAGCGAATCGGATAAAGCGCCTGCTGCATTGCCGTCGCCTTGGAGGCTCATCCAAAGCATCGAATTGCAAAGCGCTTCCGCCCCGTCCACCTCCGATTCAATCGGAATGTAGCTGCGCGCAAGCTGGCCATGATCTTGGTGGAACCAACGGTCCCAACGGACACGATCGCCATCGCGCACGACGGTGCCGTGGAACGAGCGGTGGCCCGCTTCGCCGAAGTTGTAGAAGTGCACGACACCCATAACGCTGGCGGCGGCTCCATACAATTGAACGTCCATGACCTCCACCGTAACGGAATCTTCGAAAAACCATTCGCCGTCGACACTTGACAAATCGGCGTTCATCGGCTCAGCTTGGCCGGCCCGGAAGTACTTCATCTCCTCGGATAAACCCGCGATGTAGGGTTCAACAGCTGCGTCGTATCCGACTTGGCTCTCGATGTGGTTGGTAACGAAGGCAGTCACTTCGTCTTGGGTCAATGGTGCAACACCCCCGGCGCATCCCCATAGGACAGCGCACGCAGCGCTGATGATAACAATGTATTTCATTCGTAAGGATTTGTGACGCAGATTACAACGTATTTTCATGCCATCCAAATCCGAAATACAATGGCAATAAAAAAGCCGGCTTGCGCCGGCTTTTCTCGTGCTGGGGTTCCAGCTTTATTTGACCTGATCCACGACGGCCTTGAAGGCGTCCGGGTGGTTCATGGCGAGGTCCGCCAAAACCTTTCGGTTCAGTTCGATTCCTTTCTTTGAGCACTTGCCCATGAATTCGCTGTAGGACATTCCGTGCTGGCGTGCTCCGGCATTAATGCGCTGAATCCACAGCGAACGGAATTGACGCTTGCGCTGCTTGCGTCCTGAGTAAGCGTACAGCAAGCCTTTTTCTACGGCGTTCTTGGCGACGGTCCAAACATTCTTGCGGGCACCGTAGTACCCTTTGGCCATCTTGAGGATTTTTTTACGTCGCGCCCTCGAGGCGACTGAATTGGTTGCTCTTGGCATTTTAAAGTGTTTTTTTGGTAGACGGCGCTGGCAAAATCCAGTCTTGTATGCCGGTTACCGGGTTAAACGTACCAGGGGTGGTTAAATCGAATGGAGTGCTTATGCACAAAGTTGGCGCTTCACGCTCGCTACATTGGTCTTGTCAACCGTGGTAGAGTGCGTCAAGTTGCGCTTCTGCTTCGTACCCTTCTTCGTCAAGATATGACTCTTGAAGGCGTGTTTCCGCTTGATCTTCCCAGTCCCCGTGAACTTAAAGCGCTTTTTGGCGCTTCCTTTTGTTTTCATCTTCGGCATGGCCTTAGATTTTATGGTTATTAGTTTTTCTTCGGATTGAACATGACCGTCATGCGCTTTCCTTCGAGCTTGGGCAGTTGTTCAACGGTGCCAAATTCCTCGAGTTCCTGCGCAAACTTCAGCAGCAAAATTTCCCCTCGTTCCTTGAACACGATCGTCCGACCGCGGAAGAAAACGTACGCCTTGAGCTTGGAGCCCTCTTGCAAAAACTTCTTGGCGTGCTTCAGCTTGAACTGGAAGTCGTGGTCGTCCGTGTTCGGTCCGAACCGGATTTCCTTGACGACCACCTTCTGCTGCTTCGCCTTGATTTCTTTCTGCTTCTTTTTCTGATCGTACAGGAACTTCTTGTATTCAATGATGCGGCAAACGGGCGGGTCAGCCTTGGGGGAAATTTCCACCAAGTCCAATTCCATCTCCCGCGCCAGTTGAATGGCATCGCGCGTGTTCATCACGGCAGGCTCGACGTTGTCGCCCACCACACGCACCTGTGCCACTTCAATCTTCTCATTTATGCGGTGAAGATCCTCTCTTCGAACGCGGCCCCGGTAAGGGGTCCTTTTTCTTCTAATCGCTATAACGCTTCAGTTTTAGTGATACTTCTGTCATTTCAACATCTCCGCAATCTCCGAGCGGATGTGCTCGGCGAACGCTTCGACGCTCATGCCTCCCAAGTCCCCTTCTCCCTGCCTGCGCACGGATACGGTTCCTTCATTGGCCTCGTTTTCTCCCAGAATGAGCATGTAGGGAATCTTCTCCAACTCGGCATCCCGAATCTTCTTTCCCACCTTCTCTGACCGGTCGTCAACGAGGGCGCGAATATCGTGATTTTCAAGGACTTTTGAAACCCTTTCGGCATATTCGTTAAATCGGTCGGAAATCGGCAGAATCTTTACTTGTTCCGGGGTTAACCACAATGGGAACTTTCCAGCACAGTGTTCGATGAGGATCGCCACGAATCGTTCCATCGATCCGAACGGAGCTCGGTGGATCATCACGGGGCGGTGTTTGGCGTTGTCGGCTCCGACGTATTCGAGTTCAAAACGCTCTGGCAAATTGTAGTCAATTTGCACCGTGCCGAGCTGCCACTTTCGACCGATGGCATCGCGCACCATGAAGTCGAGTTTCGGCCCGTAGAACGCAGCTTCTCCAAGTTCGACCACCGTCTTCAACCCCTTTTCATCGGCCACCTCTTGGATGGCTTTTTCGGCCTTGTCCCAATTGGCATCGTCTCCAATGTACTTGCTCGGATTTTCGGGGTCGCGCAAGCTGACCTGCGCAATGAAATCTTCGAATTTGAGCGTTCTGAAAATGTACAGAACCAGATCAATCACCTGGCCCACTTCCTCCTTGACTTGGTCGACGGTGCAGAATATATGGGCATCGTCTTGGGTGAAGCCACGTACACGGGTCAATCCGTGCAGCTCGCCCGATTGCTCATAACGGTAGACGGTTCCAAATTCCGCAAAACGCACCGGAAGATCGCGGTAGCTGCGTGGACGGGACTTGAAAATTTCGCAGTGGTGCGGGCAATTCATCGGCTTGAGCAAGTACTCCTCGCCTTCCGCTGGGGTATTGATGGGTTGGAAACTGTCTTCCCCGTATTTGGCATAGTGGCCGCTGGTGATGTACAATTCCTTGTTGCCGATGTGCGGTGTAATGACCCCCTCGTACCCGGCTTTGCGCTGGGCCTCTTTCAAGAATGCTTCCAGTCGCATTCGCAGATCGGCTCCTTTGGGCAACCACAACGGCAGGCCTTGGCCGACCTTTTCGGAGAAATGGAAGAGGTCCATTTCCTTGCCCAGCTTTCGGTGATCGCGGGCCTTGGCTTGTTCCACCAATTCGAGGTAGTCTTTCAGCTCTTGCTTCTTTGGGAACGTGATGCCGTAAACGCGGGTCAATTGCTTCTGGGATTCGTCGCCTTTCCAGTAGGCGCCCGCGATGGACATCACCTTACACGCCTTCACAAAACCGGTGTGTGGCATGTGCGGTCCACGGCACAAGTCGGTGAAGTTGCCTTGGTCGTAAAACGTAATGGTCCCGTCCTCGAGGCCTTCCAGCAAATCCAATTTGTACTCGTCTCCTTTTCCTTGGAAGTAAGCCATGGCATCGGCCTTGCTCATTTCGCGGCGGACGTACGGATTCTTTTGCTTGGCCAACTCCATCATTTTGGATTCAATGGCCGGAAAGTCCTTATCCGTGATGGTGTGTTCACCAAAATCCACGTCGTAGTAAAAACCGTTTTCGATGGGCGGCCCCACCCAGAATTTCACCCCAGGGTACAAAGCCTCGAGGGCTTCGGCCATCAAGTGCGCGGAGCTGTGCCACATCGTTCGCTTCCCTTCATCGTCACGCCAGGTCAACAGATTGAGCGTAGCGTCTTCGTGGATGCTTCGCTGCGGGTCCCACACTTCGCCGTTGACCTCAGCGGCCAACACGTTTCGCGCGAGGCCTTCGCTGATGCCCATGGCCACGTCCAAAGCGGTCGTGCCGTTTTCCACTTGCTTTACCGTTCCGTCCGGTAGGGTGATGTTGATCATGTCTGCCTCCTGTAAATTTCGTCGGTAAAGATACGACCGGAAAGGCTCAGAAAGTCCGGCACCTCGGGAGTTTCCAACCTCAAGCCGTGGGCTTGTATTTCACATCATTCCACGCCTTTACGTGCCAATGGACCGAAGCACGGGCGACCTCATTGCCGGAAGCGTCGAGGAGAACTGATGGCATCACAAAGCGCGCCGCGCTGTCTGCGGATTCGGAAATCAATTGCTGTACTTCTTCCCGAAGATTCGGTGAAATGTCGGCTTTGGCCACGCATGCTCCCTTCACCGGCCGCCGCATGTAATCCACTTCCAGTCGATTCATGATCAGCCGGTAATTTTTCATGTCAAATTGAGCGAGCACGGCCAGTCCCGAACAAAACTCACACGCCGTCGCGATGGCGCAGGCATGCGTTCCTTTCAAATGGTTGCGGTTGACCCTGCGATCCGGCAAAGCCACCCGGACTTGTTCATCGCTGAGGGATAACACGCGAATGCCGTGCGGGGCATTGAAAGGCAATATCCGCTTGAAAACGGCATTGAGCCAGAACACCCGGCCCTGTTTGGCTGCTTCGAGTGAGCTGTAAAAAAGGCGATCCAACATCAAGCCTCCACCGTTTCGAGGATGGCCGCAATGTTGGGTCGGAAGTAATTCGGCCCCTTCATGACCTTGCCATCTTCGCGGTAAATCGGTTGGCCATCGGCACCCAACTTGCTCATATTGGAAGACTGAATTTCCATGAATACCTCCTCAATGACGTGCTGCATGCCGTGGCTCAGAATGGTCCCACAGAGAATGTACAACTGGTCGCCTAGGGCGTCCGCAACCTCAACGGCATCTCCAGCCAGAGCAGCTTCGAGGTACTCCTCTGTTTCTTCGGCCATCAGGCGGTGGCGCAGGCGTACCGTGTTTTCATCCAATTCTCCTTGCGGTGAAGCGTTGTAGCCAATTCCAAAACCATCGTGGAATTCCCGCACGCAATCGATGATGGTAGCAAAGGTGTGTTTTTTCGTGTTCATTGGTTCTTTAACATGATTTTATGAAGTCCACTCAACCGGAGGCTTGACCGAAAGGTATATTCGCAAGACGTCGTCGTCAACCATACGGACAGAATCTTATGGACCAAGAATCCACACCTGAAATCATCCCGGACATCGCTCCGGTGGAATCAACCCCATCAGCGGCAGATGCATCCGCTGCTCCCGACATCCGCGCCCTCAACGAACGAATCGGCCAAGCGAGCCAATTTGTCGACCTGCTGCGCATGGAATTGGGCAAAGTCATCGTCGGCCAAAGCGGCATGGTAGACCGATTGCTCATCGGCCTCCTCGGCAACGGCCACGTGCTGTTGGAAGGGGTGCCGGGATTGGCCAAGACCCTGGCCATCAAAAGCCTCTCGGAATCCATTGCGGCGGATTTCAGCCGCATTCAGTTTACCCCTGATCTCTTGCCCGCCGACCTCGTGGGCACCATGATTTACAACCAAAAATCAGAAGCCTTCACGGTCAAGAAAGGTCCGGTATTCGCCAATTTTGTACTGGCCGACGAGATCAACCGGGCTCCTGCAAAAGTGCAAAGCGCATTGCTTGAGGCCATGCAAGAGCGCCAAGTGACCATCGGCCCTGATTCCTATCCCCTGCCGGAACCCTTCTTGGTTTTGGCCACCCAGAATCCGGTGGAGCAAGAGGGAACCTACCCCCTTCCCGAAGCACAAGTGGACCGTTTCTTGCTGAAAGTGGTCATCGGATACCCCAGCAAATCAGAAGAGCAACAAATTGTGCGAGCCAACTTGACGCCTGGCGGATTGCCCAAGCCCAAGCAAGTTGTAAAACCCAAGGACATCATCGAAGCGCGCAAGCTTGTCAAAGAGATTTACCTCGACGAGAAAATTGAACGCTACATTGTGGATCTCGTTTTCGCTACCCGCGAACCGGGGCAATACGGAATGGGCCATCTTACACAGCTCATCAATTTTGGCGCGTCCCCTCGTGCGAGCATCGGTTTGGGCGTTGCCTCCAAAGCACACGCATTCCTCAACCACCGCGGTTATGTGACGCCAGAAGATGTGCGAGCCGTCGCTCTGGACGTGCTGCGCCACCGCATCGGCCTGACGTTTGAGGCTGAGGCTGAAAACATCAGCACCGAACAGATCGTCACCGAGATCATGGACAACGTGCAGGTGCCTTGATGCATGGACACGACCGAATTGATTCAACGGGTACGGCGGGTTGAACTGAAAACCCGCGGATTGAGCGACCGAATTTTTTCGGGTGAATACCACAGCGCGTTCAAAGGCCGCGGCATGGCATTTTCCGAAAACCGCGAATACCAACACGGCGATGAAATTCGAACCATTGACTGGAACGTTACCGCACGCATGGGCCATCCCTACGTCAAGGTGTTCGAGGAAGAGCGCGAGCTCACCGTTTTTTTGCTGCTTGACGTGAGTGGCTCAAACGCCACGGGGACACGCAAGCAAACCAAACGCGACCTCATCACCGAGCTCAGCGCTGTCTTGGCTTTCAGCGCCATGGGCAACAACGACAAAGTGGGTGCTGTCCTCTTCAGCGATCGGATTGAGCGGTTCATCCCGCCCAAAAAAGGCCGTTCCCACATCCTGCGCATCATCCGGGAAATCATCGAAGTGGAACCCGAGGGCAAGGGCACCAATATCAATTCGGCACTGGAGCACTTTCTTTCCGCCATGAAAAAGCGGACCATCGCCTTCCTCATCTCCGACTTCCGGGATGAAGGTTTTGACCAGACACTTCGTCAAGCGGGTCGCAGGCACGACCTCGTAGCCCTCCGCGTTACCGATCCGCTCGACCGGAAGCTCCCGTCCATCGGTTGGATCCCCGTGCAGGATCCTGAATCCGGCCAAACCAAGTGGGTCTTCACCGGCCGAAAGTCAACACGCAGCACCCACGCCAAACGCGAAAAGATTCGCGAAGCTGAACTGAAAGCCATGTTTGCCCGTTCGGGCGTCGACCAGGCCGTCCTTTGTACGGACCGCCCCTATGTCCAACCCCTGATGCAACTGTTTGATCGCCGTGGGTAAGTGGATTCATACACAGGCCTTCCTCATGGGCACGTTGCTTTGCACCCATGCCCTGACGGGCTTGGGGCAACAGGTGCAAATGACGCTCGACACGACGGTCATAGCCATTGGTGAACCTACCATCCTGCGGATCCAAGCAGATCGCGATGTAACCGACGGCAGCGGCACATTTGGTTGGCCTGCTTGGCAAGACACCATCCCCGGGGGGTTGGAAATCCTGCGTGCGGTCGGTGACGATACGACGGCCTTGGAGGGCGAAGGTGGCAACCCGATCATCCGTGTAGAGCGGGCTTTTGAAATTACCGCTTGGGACAGCGGCTACCTGGCCATCCCGCCTGCCAAGTTGGTCTGGGGCAACGACACCCTGGCCTCCAATCCCCTTTTGCTCAATGTGTTGCTCTCCCCACCGGGTGAACCCGGCCAAATCGCGGGGCATGCAGACATTCGCCGTGTGCAATGGACGTTGAAGGAGCGCCTGCAGCGTTGGCTCCCTTGGATTTTGGCCGTCATGGCCGCCATCGGATTGACAGTCTATATCGTGAAACAGTGGCGCAATCGACCCGTCGCAACAGTGGAGGAAGTCGTACCTCCGGTCCCGCTTGAGCCCGCCCACATCGTCGCCCTCCGCGACTTGGACCGCATTGCAAAGGAGGCCGTCTGGAAACGAGGGCACGTCAAAGCCCACCATGCCGCTGTGAGTGAAGTCCTTCGAACCTATTTCGAGCGGCGCTACAACTACCCGGCCATGGAACGGTCTACAGATGAGCTTCGCAGCGGATTGGTGAACCTGCCCATTCGATCCAATGAGAAGGAGCTCATCCTGGAATTGCTCAGCCTGACCGATATGGTCAAGTTTGCCAAATGGACCCCGCAGGCAGCTGATCACCAGCGCGTGATCGAACAAGGCATTCGCTTCGTAGAAGTCACCACCACAGCCCCGGAAAACACAGCAGGATGATGCGGAGTCTGGCCACCCTCATACCCCACCTTCTGGCTGTCGCAGTGTACGCCACGGCACTCTCCTACGCCGCTCAGCATTTCGAGTTCGAATCTTCCGCACTGCTGTGGCTTGGCTTCCTGGCTGTGCTGCACATTGGACTCCGGATTCACGTTCAATCCAAACACGGGTTTGCCGGATTGGTGTGGAGCTGGGAATCCCCTGAAAGCCAGCTTACCTGGAAAACGATGGGCTTTCAGTGCATTCCCGAAATACCCTTCGCTCTGCGCACCTTGACCATTGGATTGCTCACCATCGCTTCCGCACGGCCCCAGTCTTCCTCTTCGGTTGAAGACTTGACCCGGGAGGGCATCGACATTGTGTTGAGCATGGACTTATCGGCCTCCATGTTGAGCAAAGACTTCGACCCGAATCGCCTTGAAGCGTCAAAAGAAGTGGCCGTGGCGTTTGTAAACGACCGACCCAATGACCGAATCGGCGTGGTCGCGTACGAAGGCGAGGCGTTCACTCAAATTCCGTTGACGACCGACCAGCGCGTCGTCATGAACGGCATTGATCAGTTGCAAACCGGATTGCTTGAAGGCGGCACAGCCATCGGCATGGGGCTCGCCACAGCGGTGAATCGACTCAAAGACTCGGAAGCCGAAAGCAAGGTGGTGATTCTGCTGACGGATGGCGTGAACAATTCAGGCAAAATTGAACCCCTCGATGCAGCGCAACTGGCCAAGCTGAATGGCATTCGCGTCTACACCATCGGTGTCGGAACCATTGGCAAAGCACGCAGCCCGGTGGCGAAAGTGGGAAACCAATTCCAATACGATTGGGTGGAAGTTGAAATCGACGAAACGGTGCTGCGCGATATCGCGAAGCTGACGGGCGGGCGGTATTTCCGCGCTACGAATGGGGACAAACTGGCCAGCATTTACACTGAAATCGACGAACTGGAGAAAACCCGTTTCAACGTGTTACGGTACAACCAAAAAACGGAAGAATTCCTGCCGTTCGGCATTGCCGCTGTTTTGGTTTTCTTCGTTGAGTTTCTGCTCCGCCAATTTGCAATACGCACGCTGATATGAACGCTCCACGTCAACGACAATTCAAAGTATTTGCGAACGGCGTAGCCCTGGCGTTGGCTGAGGTCATCTTCTGGATTGCCTTGTTTGTTGGGTATTACAGCATTAAGCGCATTGCCCCCAATGTTCAATTGGAAAACGAAGCATGGTGGTTCGCATTGCTTGTTCTTCCGCTTTCATTGGTCATCTTCATATGGGGCCTGCGCCAAAAGCAACAATGGGCGAAAACCCTGGCTGATGAAGACCTCTGGCCGAATTTGCTGCCCGATTGGCGACCGCAGTTGCACGGGTGGCGGTTTTTCTGCTGGCGGATGGCGTTGGCCGCAATGCTCATCGGCGTCCTCGACTTGAAAGTAGGCGCCCGCCTGAAGGAAGTCCAAAGCGAAGGCGTGGACTTGATGGTGGCGCTCGACGTCTCGAATAGCATGGAGGCCGAGGACACCGGGTCGAGTCGTATTGACCTGGCCAAGCGGAGCATCCAGCGCCTCGTGAATGCCCTCGACGGCGACCGGGTCGGCCTCGTGATTTTCGCAGGTGACGCCTTTGTGCAATGCCCGATCACGACCGACTATGGAGCCCTGAAGCTGTTCTTGGACGGCGTGACGACAGATCTTGTTCCGGTGCAAGGGACAGCCGTCGGGCGTGCCATTGAGGTCTGCACTCAAGGATTTGACGAGGAATCTCCGGCTTCGAAAATGGTCGTGGTTTTCACCGACGGAGAGAACCACGAGGACGACGCCGTCTCCGTGGCAGAAGACGCCCTCGAACGCGGCGTTGAAGTGCACACGGTTGGCATGGGAAGCACATCCGGTGCGCCTATTCCGCTCTACGATCGGTTCGGCAACAGCCGCGGGTTTAAAACCGATGCCGACGGCAACCCCATCGTGACCGCATTGGACGAAGCTACGTTGATTCAAGTGGCCGAGGCCGGCAACGGAACGTACGTCCAAGCTGGCAATGGCTTTGTAAACATCTCCCCGATCATTGGCGCGATGAATGCACTCAACCAAACCGAAACATCCACGGTCGCGTACACTGATTTTACGCACCACTTCCATTGGTTCTTCCTCTTGGCTTTGTTTTTCATCCTCGCGGAAGGGGCGCTGAATCTGACCTTCAAACCTCGAATGGCATGATCAGGCACGCTGCAACTCGAATTTTACTCGTCCTCGGTGGGTTCATGCTTTGGCAGGCATCGGCTATTGTTTTGGGACAGTCGGAAGACTACGCCGCCAAGGCGAGCATCATTGAAGGCATTCAAGCCTTTGAAGCGGGTGAGAATGGAGCCGATAGCCTATTCGTGCTGGGTGAACGCCACTCCAACCTGGCGGCCTTATCAGCGTACAACGCCGGTCGTTCACTCCTCGAAAACCCCGAATCCGGGCAACAAGCAAGACAAGCATTCCAGCGAGCCATCAAATCTGAAAGCAATCAACAATTGACATCGGATGCATGGCACAACATTGGAAATTCCCTTTTGATGGAGCAAGACTTAGAGAACGCCATCGAAGCGTACAAATCGGCCTTGCGCGCGAATCCTCAAAACGAAGCAGCACGATACAACCTGTCGTACGCGCTGCGCCAGCAGCAGGACCAACAGGACCAGCAGGACCAACAGGACCAACAGGACCAACAAGACCAGCAGGACCAGCAGGACCAACAAGACCAGCAACAACCTCAACAGGTGGAAGGACAGATTTCCAAAGAGGACATGGAGCGTATCTTGGAGAGCCTAGAGCGCGGAGAAGAAGAAGTTCAGGCCAAATTGATGAAGGCCAAAAGCCAAGGGAAGAAGAAGAAAATCGAAAAGGACTGGTAATGGAATCGTTCACGTTCAAATCCTGCGTCAAATGGCTGTCTCTGTGCCTGTTGTGTGTGAGCACAGCATGGGGACAAGAAGCTTTTGAAGTCAGTGTAAACCGGAATCCGGTACGCATGGGTGAACAAGTACAGCTGACCTTTACCCTCAAAAATTTATCCCGTCGCATCGATGGCCCGCAAATCGAAGGCTTGAAATTGCTTTACGGTCCCAGTACATCAAAC